>JAZDLN010000021.1:0-59217 GCA_043801965.1 Candidatus Falkowiibacteriota bacterium | reverse complement strand
TATAATATAATATAATATAATATTCCACTTAATAATTCCGTTTTTGTATATTGAGCCTAAGAGACTATCTAATATTGAATAAAAGCCACTGGCAAGATATGAAAAATAATTATTTAATTTTTCCCAGAATGGATCATAGGTATTGTGCCAATAAAACAGGAAGCTTAATAAAAACGGCAGGGCCGTCAGTATCCCCCAGAATTTTCGGCCGAAGTACCAGGGAATATGATTTTGATTGATGGCGATATTTTTGTCGTTGTTCATGGATAGAAATTTAAAATTGAGTTATAATTATATTGTAGCATATTGTAGAAAAAATAAAAAACGAAGAGATTAACACGCAGGCATCGGTAATCTATCTCTGGAACAAAAACCAGAGAATATTGTCGCAGACCGTAACGAGCCGCCAGAATTTTATCCTGGAGGCACTCTACAATAAGAACAATGACCAGACCAGGATTTGGGGGTATGACTGGAATACGAATGAAGGGATCGAAGAGACCGAAGACGGTATGACGGTAATCAAGTTAAACACTAATCGGGGTGAATTCGAGTATGAATAAGATGAAAAAAGAAGATATTTTTGTAGTAACAGCCGCTTTGGTCGCAGTACTTGTGTTCGCGTCGTTGTTCGTTTGGATGTTGTTTTTTAAAGCGGATAAGCACACAGTGACTTATACGGGGCAACCGGTCAATTCCGGGAATGTCGCGGCGCCGTCGGAAGATAATACGGTAGAGCAGGAAGCTACTACGACGGAGTGGAGATGTTTAGGAGATGATGAAACGGCGGAATATACGATTGAAAAAACAGGAATAAAAAACGGGAATATTAATATTAGCATAAAAGATAACAATACCAAAATAGAAAGAGTAATAGTCGTTAATGACGTGAGAACGAACTATAGACCAATAGAATTACACAAGTGTGGCATATATTATGTTAGATTATTTAATTATGATTCAATAAGCGCCAATAAAGTGGATGGTTATAAGAGCGAATTATATAAAAGCGATTATAACGGTCACAAAAAAAAATAGTCACAGTTTCAGAGATGAAAAAAAATTATATTTCGCACTACTTGCCTGATTTTCGCGTCTCTCAAAACGAAAAATATGTTGTATTGGAAAAAGGCGCATTATACGACCCCGACTATTCCCTCGTCATAAAATCTCTCGATACCATCGAAGACGCATTTGTTTTAAAGATGCCGGAAATATCTCAAAAGCATTACGGTAATGACGGACCCTTGGGCAGTTTCGGGATGTGGGACTGGAAAGATAACGATCGCTATTTCTGGTCGGATATTTACGCAGCCGCTGATACCATGGGCTATCTGAGAATCGACACGACCGACTGGAGTTGGAATTTTTTTGAAGCCCCTCCGGGAGCCATGGGGGGGTTCGAGCCCGACCTCGAAACCGGCTGGATGCCTTATGTTCCGTCCGCGGTCTGGACCGGTGTTGAACAACTGGACGACCAGGTCAGGGAAGAGGCCGGGGCAGATGGGAAAATTTCGATTTTGTATATCTATAACCTGTTTACTAAAGAGAAAATAAAGATAGACGAAACCGCCGCTGACCCGATTTGGAGTTTTGGTCCGCCCTCGCTATCTGGCGATACGCTCTCGTACACCATGCCGGACGGCGAGAAGAAGGTGTATGAAATGAAATAAAGAGAGATAACCGGCAAAGCGCGCGGTATTATTACGCGTATTCGAAAAGCACGTAGAAAAAATATTCGGAAAAGAGACTGTAAAATATTTTGTATTAATAATCAATTTTTAAAGACTGCCTAAATGGCAAGATATTACGGACAGCGAAAAACCATTCATAACCCGGCTCTATTATGATCCCAAGACCGAAAAAATATAAAAAATTCATACTATTCGCTTTAACGGCCGCTATTATGGCAATGACCGCCGGTTTTTTCGTTTCTGCTCCGGTATCGGCCCAATCCGCCGCTAATAACATGCTTTGGGGCGGAACAGAAGGGAATGTCCAGGCGGCTACCGGTTTAGGCAGCACTGATCCGCGGATTATTATAGCTAATATAATCAGGGTTCTTCTGGGATTTTTAGGGATAATCGCCGTATTGCTTATAATGTATGCCGGCTGGCTTTGGACCACGAGTGCCGGCGACGAGTCGAAAATAAACAAGGCCAAGCAAACCCTGACGGCGGCTATTGTCGGTCTAATAATCATACTCATGTCCTTCGCGATCGTGAGTTTTATTTTAAGCCGTTTATTGGGCGCCACCACGTATAATCCAGGCTCAGGCGGCGGACCGGGGGCGGGCATCGGCTTGGTGGCTTTGGGCAACTGTTCGCTTTTAAGCGTTTACCCCGAACCCGGCCAGGCTGAAGTTCCGCGCAATGTCGGCATTATCATTACCTTTCGGGAACCGATCGATCCGGCCACGATCATGGACGGAAGCAATAATATACTTACCGACCGGGTAATGATATTCCACCAATCCGACCAGGCGGCCTGCCTTTCGGGGGGAGCCTGCCCGAGTCTGGTTGATGAAGTTATTGTCAGCACTAACGATAATGCCACCTTCTTCCTTGATCCGGTAAATTATCTGGGTTCGCCGAGCGAATATATTAACTATGGCGTTTACCTTTCGAATGACATCGAATTGGCTAACGGTACGCCGGTATTCCGAAATTGCGCGAATGATTACGCCCTGTGGGGTTTTCAGGTAAGCAACAGGCTTGATCTTACACCGCCCCAAGTGGTTGACGGCGGGATAATCCCTCCGCCGGATAACGCCCAAGACGCGATATCGACCGTTCCGGCTGTCCGGGCGGCGGGCGCCGTTACGGTAACGGGCCAGCCGCGCGCGGCCGCGGCTCCGTCCTACGCGGCCGTCAATCCTCCCGGCGCCACGGTCACGATCGATCCTAATAATCAGGCAAGCGGCAACCTGACCGTAACCGTAATGACGGACGGCGTTACCGCCCAGCTTACTAACGGCGCCACGCCTTTGGGCGCCGCGAATTTCGCGGGGAATACCGTGGCTTTTCCCGGAGTTCTTTCCTTAACCGCGCCCGGACCCGTGAGCGCCGGAAATTTTTGGACGATTACGGGCGTGACCGCCCGCGTTAACGCGGATATTTTAAGGGTTGATAACCGAACTTATTCTTTCGGCGTCGATATCGCGACGAGCCCTAATTTAAATACCGTGGCCGCCAATATAGCCGCCGCCTTAGCGGGTCATCCGAGCGTTACCGCTTCCGCCGCCGGTCCGGTTGTTACGATTACGGCCGTTATTGCCGGCCAAGGAGGCAATAATATACTTTTATCCACCAATAACCCCATTGCCTTATCCGTTACCCCTATGTCCGGAGGGCAAGACGATAACGATACGGTTACGATCCAGGGAGGAGCGCGGGACGTGCCGCGGAATATCGTGATCCAGGTTAACTTCAACGAGGCCATGAATCCGATCACCCTTTCCGGGGACGCGGCTGACGTGGCGCCTTATATAAGAATAGTCAATATCGGCACGGGAGTCACCCTGACCGGCCGTTTTCTTATTTCCAACGGTTACCGGACGGTCGAGTTCGTAAGCGACGACCTCTGCGGAGTTAACGCTTGCGGTGAGAGGATTTACTGCCTTCCGGCCTTAAGTAATTTAAGGGTGGAATTGACGGCGGCCTCTTTAACGGGTTGCGGCGCGGATAATTGCGCCAGCAAAAGCCCTTACGATAACTGCGCGGGCGGCCACTGCGAAGACGCGGCGGGTATAAATTATCCGTCTTCCCTTATGCCGCTCTCCGGTATCGCCGATGCTTGCGCCAACTCTCTGGACGGCAATCGCGATTCGGAAGCGGTCGGTCCGGTGAATTCCTATAACGAGAATGCGCCGGCGGCCGGGACCGGCGATAATTTCCAATGGTCATTCTACGTTAGCGATATTCTCGATCTGACTCCGCCGGAAATCGACGCTCTTGCGCCGACCAATAATACGGCTAACGTGTCCCTGGCCGATCCGGTCGTGATAACGTGCAGCAAGTTAATGATGTCATCAAGCCTTAAAACCGGCAGCGTCAGCGTGGTAAACGGCAATGAGACGGTGATCCATCGGGCGATAAATCTCTGGAGCCTGGCCAACCGTCCCGTCGGCTACTGGGTGGTCAAGAACGATCTGGATGACAACAACGACGGTATTCCGGACCGGACGCAGGCGGAAATACGGCACGCGCCTTTAGGGGAGTTCCTGCGCTATCGCAGTCAGGCGGGATCAGGCATCAAGGATATTTACCAGAATTGCTTTAATCCGAGCGTTTCCAATACCTGTGCGGGCACGCCTTCCTGCTGTTCTGAAGTGCCGACGGCGGGGAGTGTTTGTCCCTAAAATAATTTTTAATTTTTGAATTTTTAAATAAATTTAAATTTTTAAGGATTTCACTGTTTTAAAATTATTTATAAAATTAAAAATTTATAAATTAAAAATTCTTCAGGATAAAGCGCAATTTTTAAGATGGTAAAAAAATATAGAAAATTTATTTTGTGTTGTTTGGCGATTTTCGCTTTCGTTGGTTTTTTTGCTATCGCTAATTCCGCTCTTGCCCAGTCCGCCGCGGATAATATGCTCTGGGGCGGAACCGAAGGGAATGTCCAGACGGCTACCGGCCTCGGGAATACCGACCCGCGCGTCATAGTCGCCAATGTGATCAGGATCGCCCTGGGCTTTTTAGGCGTTATCGCGGTAGTTCTCATAATGTACGGCGGCTGGCTTTGGATGACCTCTAACGGCAACGCCGCCCAGCTGGAAAAGGCGAAAAAGACCCTGGTAGCGGCCGTGATCGGCCTTATTATTATACTCATGTCCTTCGCGATAGCCAGTTTCGTCTTAAATAGCCTTCTTTCCGCTACCGGCGGGAACGCCTGCAATCCGGGAGATCCGCCCCGGAGCTGCGGTTGCTACGGTACGCAGGTCTGCCAGGCCGATAATACCTGGGGGCCTTGCTCTGGCGTTTGCGGCGGCGGCGACGTTTGCTGTCCTATAACCGGCTGCCAGGCCCCGCCCTGCAATCCCGGCGGCACGGTTGATTGCGATTCTACGCCCGGTCCGACCTGCTCGAGCCCGAGTGATTCGATTTGCGATACTTTTTTTACTCCGGGAACTTATTTTTGCGATCCGACCGCCTGCACCTGTTCGCCCTTGGGCGGATTCGGCGATCCCTGCGACGGCGACAGCGCGACCGCCGTTTGCGACGCCACGGATTCGATGTGCGTAAGCGGTTTAAGATGCGACGATACCGTCGGTTCGCCGACGGAATGCACCTGCATCGGCGCGCCGGTGATCGATTGGGTAAGCCCGCCGGACGGAGCGCGCGGCAATCTCGTGACGATCGGCGGCCGGTTTTTCGGCGCGGCCCCCGGCGAGGTTTATTTTAACGGCGTCCTGGCGCCTTTCCCAAACACGGTCAATCCCAGCTGTACCGCTTTCTGGTCCGACAACCAGGTGATCGTGGTCGTTCCGGCCGGAGCGCCTATGGGAGCGAACGTCATCCGGCTCGTAAGATCGTCTGATACGGAAGAAGACACGACGGATAATGCCCGCGGGCCGGTTATTGACCCCGGCTTTACCGTCAATAATACGGTCCGGCCGGGTTTGTGCCAGCTCTCAACCACCACCGGCTATTATCAGGATATCATCACTTATCAGGGCATAAACCTGCCTAACGGCACCCGGACTTATTTCGGGAATTATACGACTAATATAACGGCTTTAAATCCTTTATTTACCGATCCGCAGGGCAGATTCGGCACCGCCGGAGTGCCGGATATGCGCGCCGGCAATACGACAACTTTCGCCTCTTCGACCCATCCGAGCAATTATCTTAATTTCCGGGTTTCAACGCTGACCGTAACCGGTCCGTATATAACGGGTTTCGAGCCTGCCTCCGGCCCGCCGGGACAATACGTAACGATCTATGGCGGCGGTTTCGGCTCGGCGCGCGGCGGATCAAGCGTTTCTTTCGGCGCCACGGAAGCCGATTATGATTTTCCCGACGATTGCGCGGACGGCGTCTGGACCGATCACCGGGTGATAGTCAAGGTTCCGGACGGGATAAGCGGCAATCATACCATATTCATGGATATCGGTTCCTGGCCGCAGATCGACACCGGAACCTTAAATCCCGCCCAATTCAGTGTTACCGCCGGCGCTCCGGCACCGAGTATTTGCCGGATCACGCCGATCATGGGCCCCAATAACAGCCCGGTCTCCTTATACGGCGAATATTTCGGCGCGGCGGACGATACCGTCTGGTTCCACCTGAACCACGGCCAGACTGTCCATGCTTCCTGGCAGGATAATCCGGATCCGAACGCTGACGCCATAGTGACGACGGTTCATCAGCTGGCCGTGACCGGTCCCGTATCGGTCGAACAGAGCGGAAGTATCGGAAACAGCATTGACTTTACGGTCGGACTATGCACGAACGCGCCGGATCCCGACGCCGCTTGCGGCGGAGTTTGTTGCCCCTCAGGCACTTTTCGGGCGGGGCGCTGCGCCGCGGACGCGGCGGCTATGGGCGGAAACGGCGACGGCTTTGTCACTATCGAAGATTGCTATAATCGGATAACCAGTTCTGTTTACGAATGGGATTTCACGAGCGAAACGGGCACGAGCACGATTCCCGGAGGATTAGGAGATCCCTGCTACGTGGACGCGCTTTCAACCCCCGGCTGCAATCCGATCTACGGTCCTTGTCAGATCGGCTTGTATTGCGATAACGATCCGTCGAGTCCGACCCACTGCACTTGCCAGACGGCGGCCGCTTTAGAGTCATGTTCCGGTTACAGCATGGACCAGTGCCTAAATTCGAGGTTCTGTCCGAATTCTCCCGGCCAGTGTTCGACCGATCCCGGCGGCGCGACGGAAATCGTAGGAACGTGCGATTCGAGCTGCTCAAGCGTTTCCCCGGCTTGTGCCGGCGGAGCCTGTTCTTATAATAGTGTCATCGACCGGTGCGTCAACGGATCGAATTGCGACCTGTCGCCGGTTTTTTACGATATCCTGAATAATCCCGCGCAATCCTATTGCGCCGATTATAGCGGCGCCGCCAGCTGGCATTTGCGAACCAACTTAAGCTGTCCGACTTCAACTCCGGGGTGGATCAAGATCCCGCCGGGTAATGTTTGCGTGAATCCGAATTTACCTTGCTTGGCCTGCGCGAACGGCTTTGAATGCCTTGACGATTTAGCGGCTCCCGCTGACGAGGGGGCATGCGCCATAGCGGCGGATATCTGCCCTCCCGGCGCCGCCTGCGCGGCTAACCGGTGCGAACTGACCTCTACGCCTGCCTGCGAATGCTGTTGTGAAATAGGCCAGGACGCCCGTGATTGCTGCGTGCCCCTCGAATGCACCGGCAGCTGCGGTTCGGGCGGCAGCTTCGGGGAATGTTCCGGCTGCGCTTTGGCGGGCACGACCCAGGCGGAACACAATGACGCCTGCAACTGCACCGGCACGAGCGGAAAGTTCTGCGATACGGCCGATCCTGGCTACCCTGACGGAGTTTGCCGGGACTGCACCGGTTTAGCGGGCGCGGCCGATTGCCTTAATATCGGCGTGGGCAGCTGCTGTTTTGACGAAAAGGATAATATCGATATATGCCGCGGCGGCGACGGAACGATCCTGGGCGGTTCCTGTCCTTACTGGAATTGCTTGCCGGTACCCAATAACGATACCTGTAATACCGGCGCGGCTAACGCGGTTATTGACGGCGATTACCGTGATGAAGTGAGCTGTGTCGCCGGCTGTTTGATGAATAATCCGGCTAATGGACTGGGTTTAAGCTGCGCTTATCAGGTGGCCACGAACACCTGCGATACTGCCGTTTGTCCGGCGCCTTTCGGCTGCATAAACGAAGACGGTTCCGCGCCGACGCCCTTTAACGTATCGGGAAATCCCGATACCTGCGGTGTCTGCTGCTGCGATCCGGGCAGCGCGGATTGCGATCCCCTTGGTCTTGATTGCCAGGCCGATAAATCGCCTTGTACCGGCGGGAGCCGGGGACTTTGCTGCGGCTGCGAGACCGATCTTGATTGTTCTTTGACGGGCATCCCTCCCGTCAACGTCGGTTGCGGGGTCGATACCTGCTGCCGGGCCCGGCCCACCATCGTGCCTAATTCGGAGATGCCGGCCGATGACGCGGTCAACATCTGCCGCAACGCGGTTTTTTCCGTGACTTTCAACCAGCCGATGTCAGTCGCGAGTTTTTCCGGGAATGTCATCGTGGTAGGGGATTATATGGACGCTAATTGTCCGGCCGGCACGGAATACCTGGCAAGCGATATCCACGTAAACGACCGGAGCCGTTTAGCGACCCGTATCTATAGTAAGATGGGATGGCTCCTGTATCGGACGATGGAAACGATCCTGCCTTCTTTCCTGGCGGAAGCCTATACGCCTCCGGCCGCTAGCCGTAATTATTGCGCCGTTACTGGAAGTACCGGCGGTTCGACTTTAAGCGGGCAAACGACCCTGACCTTCACGCCGTCTTCGCTTTTAGACGGGAACAGGCTTTATTACGTGATCGTGAAAGGAGACGAGAATCTTGATTCGAACCATGGCGTCCTTTCCGCCTGGGGAGTAGGCTTTAACGGCGGCCTGGCTTTGACCTTTAACGGCATAACTTACAGCAATTCTCACGTTTGGTCATTCCGTACTTTGACCGAGCAGTCCTCAAATAACGGCGTTTGCGAACTTAACCGGGTTGACGTCAGGCCGGAATCTTATCTTTTTCAAACCACCCGTAACGATATTAACAATGAAAACGATACGAACCCGGCGGATCCGACTTTCGATAAGATCACGGACGCCGATAAGGTTTTTACGGCTTATCCGCTAAGCCGCGACGGCCAGGTTTTGGGGGCAATACCCGGTCTTTACGACTGGACCTGGACCTGGACATCAGGAGCGCCCCAGGTAGCCGATATCGCGGCCCCGGGTCCGTTCCCGGTTGGAGGAGAAGACAAGAAATTGGTAGTAGCCGACGCTCAAACGACCGATGGCTACACCCTTCTTTCCGCCCGGGCCATAATCGGTTCGAGCGTTATACCGACTTCTCCCGCTGGCACTGTTTATCCCGGCAGCGCTGACGTTTATGTGTTTGTCTGCGAAAATCCCTGGCCTCCGGTGATCGGGGGATTGTGGGCGCCCTGGCAGGACGCGGCCGGGAATTGCACGCAGACGGCGGGCGGCTGCGCCAATAGTTATAATTACGAGATATATTATTGCCGTGACCAGGGTCAGGCCGGAACTTTCGACGATCTGCCCGCCATAACCTATGATCGCGTGATTGTCGGCGAAAACCTCCCCGGTCTCCTTAAGGAATATTATTTTTTCCGGGAAGCGGCGCCGGTATCGTCGACCACGCTTAACGTGACCAATAGCGGCACGGGCGGAAGCGTAACCGCGACCTGGAATCCGCCGGTAGCCGGTGCCAGCGGTTACCGCCTTTACTGGGGAACGTCTCCGGGTTTTTACGGCAGCAATGTTGATGCCGGCAATATTTTAAGCTATAATATAACCGGTTTAACTGACGATATTCCTTATTATTTCAATATCACGTCCTATAACGCCGCGGGAGCGGAAAGCGGGATGAACGGCGAATTCGGACCGGTCATTCCGAGAGACGTGACCGCGCCACTAGCCCCCACGGGACTTACCGGTACCGCCGGTAGCGGGGAGGCCCGTTTAAGCTGGAATCCCGATACAACGGGAAATGTAACTGATTATACGGTTTATTTCCGGAGCGGTTCGGGTTGCGCCGGAGCTACTCCTCCGGCTTGCTACGGCAACGCGGAGGATATCGGGCTGGACGAGGAAATTATAATATCCGGATTGACGGTCGGCACTAATTATTATTTCGCGATAACGGGGAGCGATGATGCCGGCAACGAAAGCGGGTACTCGAATGAGGTTATGGTAATGCCCAATTAACAGGCATTCGATCTTGATTATCGGATATTTCGGTTAAAAGACGAAATTTTCGATAACCAATATCGAAATATTGAGATTATTTTTTAAAAAGAAATATTTTAAATACAGTAGTGATTCTACATGCTGTCTACTGCATTTTGTTATTTCTTGAAATTTTATGTTCGATAATATCGCCTCGAGTGATCAGAGTAATAATCTTTCCGCTGCCCAAAAACAGCCAGCCGGCAAAGAAGCGGAAAATAACGATAAGGATAAAAAACCGCTTATGCCCGGCCGGACAGTAGAGGATATTTTTGCTGACACGGATAAAGCCGGCGCGGCCTTGCTGGCTCCGAAGGTCAAACCGGCGATTTTCCAACCCAGGACAAGTCCGGCCTTACTTGAAAATTACGGCCATGACGACGCCAATTCCGCCGATAAGCACGCCCCAAAGAAGCTTTTGCTTTTGTCGGCCCTGATCATCGCCTTTATCGCGATAGCCGGGGGCGGTTATCTGAGTTTCGGGCTTTTATTCGATACGGCGGATAACTTACCAGCGGCCGAACCCATCGAAAATGATGTTTTTCCGGCAGGAACCGAGGATGATATCGTGATCCCGGTAAATAACGACGAGATTCCAGTGCCGGATAATACGGCGCCGGAGGGCGAAGTTCCTCAGTTTACTGACACTGCCAGGGACACGGAAAATAACCCGGATATTGATACCGACCAGGACGGGTTAACTGACGCGGAAGAAGAGGCCTTGGGCACGGATACGGCCAGCGCGGACAGCGATAGCGACGGACTTTTTGACCGCGAAGAGGTTAGGGTTTACATGACCGACCCTTTAAATCCTGATACCGATGGAGACAGTTATACTGACGGCGGGGAGGTAGATAAAGGTTTTAATCCCAAGGGAGCGGGAAAATTGTACGACATGAATTAGAAATCATCAGTTTTTGGAAGTATTTACGGAGGGCATAGTCTCGTAAAGCATCCAAAGAAGCATCTAATATGGATATGAACAAAAAACCGGATAACCTGATTAAGCCCTTAGGCGGCCAGACCGGAGGTCAGGTGACCATACATACCATGCCGGAAAGATTTTTTTTCGAAAAGCCGGCGGCGCAGAAAAGTAAATTTACCGGCATCCTGATATTATCGATAGGGGCGGTATTGCTTTTGGCTATATTCGCGGCCGCTTATTTTTATTTTTCGATGACCCCCAAGAACGGGAACGCGCCCGATCCGGCGGATACCGGCGTTCTAAACAACGCCACAGATAGTATCGGCGCGAACAATGTGCCGGCGGAAACGATCGGCGGGAATAACGCCGGGAACGAAAATAATACAGACTATAATCCGCCAGTCGCGGCTGAGCCTTCCTTTATTGAAGCGAAAGAGGATTTTTCCTCTTCTACCGCCGCCGCTCCCTCTACCCCGTCTCCGGAAACCGCCACCTCCTCCTCTGAAATCGAAACGCCTGTTCCGGCAGTAGCAATAGAAATAAAGGCCGCTCCAGACGGCGATTATGACGGTTTGTCCGATATTGAAGAAGTCCTTTTGGGGACAAATAAGGACTCCGGCGATAGCGATGGCGACGGATACGGCGATCTTCCAGAATTATTGAACCTGTATAACCCAGCCAGTACCGGGCTCTTAGTTATTAACGCAAGCATCGAAAGATACATAAACAGCAAATACCAGTATAAACTGTTTTATCCGGAAACATGGGAGCTTATTTCGGTCGGAGCCGAAGATTCGATCATGATAAAAGCTGACAACGGCCAGTTTTTCCAGGTGATCATCCAGCCTAACAGCGGATATGCCACGATCGAAGATTGGTACGTGAAGCAATTCGAGGTAGAAAGCGTCAAGAGCAGCCAGAAGATATATAAGAAGGGCTGGCGGGGGATCAAGGGCGAAAATGGGCTTACGACCTATCTTCTTCCGGCTGACGGGAAGAATATTTTTACTTTGAATTATAATGTCGGCGCGGACAACACTTCCCACTATGGCCGTATTTTCGACATGATGATGAATTCACTCGAAATTATCGAATAGGATGAATATAATAGAAATCAACAATCGGACCCGGAGTAAGATAGATTTTGAATTGGTTAGAAGGGTAACGGACAAATTCTTAAGGCAGAACGGACTCTGTGATCGGGAGTTGTCGATCGCTTTCGTCGGCGATATCGTAATGAGAAGGCTAAACGGAGAATACCGCAAAAAGGACAAAGTTACCGATGTTCTGGCTTTTTCCGGAGAAGGCAATGATCTCGGGGAGATCATAATCGATTACGCTCAGATAAAAAGGCAGGCGAAGAAATTCTCTCCCAATTCGAAAGAGGAGCTGGTCTTTATCCTGGTGCATGCTTTGTTGCATTTATTGGGATATGATGATGTAACGGCGGGGGGCAGGGCGGAAATGATCGCTTTGGGTGAAAAATTCATTAAAAAATTACGAGTATGATAAATATAAAACGTCTGGCCAAAAGCTTTAAATACGCTTTCCAGGGACTTGTAAAAACCTTTAAGGAGGAGCAGAATCTTAAACTTCAGACCGGTATAGCTCTTCTGGCCGTGATTTTGGCCGTTTTTTTCGGTATCAGCCGTCTTGAGTGGTGCTTCCTGGTTTTTACTATCGGCCTGGTCATACTCATGGAAATCGCCAATAGCGCCGTAGAAAGGATTACCGACGTGCTTAAACCAAGGATAAACAGCTACGTTAAAGAAATAAAGGATATTATGGCTGCGGCGGTTATGCTTTCCTCGATGGTGGCGATAATTATCGGTTTAATTATTTTTTTTCCTTATATACGGCCATTTTTTATTTGAAATTTTCAGCATAAATGCTATAATTAATTAACGATAAAGGAATTTGAGTTTTTCGTTAAAATTCGTGAGTATTCGTTAGTTTCGTGTTTACGGTTTTAAGGAAGCAAAGACGAAAATTGCGAAATATCACGAAAAAACAAAACTTGTCAAAGGCCTAATTTCTAAAGATATGAAAGAGAATATCATCGCCGGGCTTGATATCGGTTCGACCGCCGTAAGGCTCGTTATCGGACACAGGAAAGGCGGAGGATCGAAGGAGTCCCTGCAGATAATCGGCGCGGTCAGCGTGCCATCTGAAGGGATCAATCGGGGAGCCGTAAAAAGTATAGAAGACGTGACCTCTTCTATTTCGGCTTGCCTCGAAAAAGCGGAAAGACTCGTCGGGCTTCCCGTGGAAACGGTTTGGGTTAGCATCAACAGTCCGCACATAAAATGCGAGAAAAGCCGGGGTGTCGTGGCCGTAGGCCGGAGCGACGGCGAGATCAACCAGGATGACGTCGAGCGCGCCCTGGAAGCCGCCCGGGCCATGTCAGTTCCCCCTAATTACGAAATTCTCCACGTGATCCCCGTAAAATTCACGGTGGACAGCCAGGAGGACATAAAAGACCCGATCGGCATGACCGGCATAAGGCTTGAGGTGGAGACACTGGTTATCCAGGGGCTTTCGAGCCAGATAAAAAATCTCACTAAAGCGATATTCCGGACAGGACTTGATATCGAAGATCTGGTTTCATCGCCTTTGGCGGCCGCTGAAGCCGTAATCGGTACGAAACAGAAAGAACTGGGCGCGGCCCTGGTCAATATCGGCGCCTCGACCACGAGTCTGGCCGTTTTTGAGGAAGGGGAGCTTCTGCATACGGCCGTCATACCGATAGGCTCGGAACACATTACTGCCGACATCGCGATCGGTCTTAGATGCCCGATAAATCTGGCCGAAAGGATAAAGAACGAATACGGTTGCGCCCGGCCGGAACAAATAAATAAAAAAGACGAGATCGACATCAGCGATCTGGCAAAAGAAGAGAACGCCGAAGGCGAACTTTCCACGGTTTCGCGCCGTTATCTGGCCGAGATAATAGAAGCGCGGGTCGAAGAGATATTTAATAAGGTGGACAACGAATTCAAATCGATCGAGCGTTCCGGCATGCTTCCCGGCGGGGTATTCCTGATCGGCGGCGGCATCCGGCTCGCGGATATGGTTGAAGTCGCCAAAAGAGAACTTAAATTGCCTGTTTCCCTGGGCACGAACATAAATGTCGCGACCGTGATCGATAAAGCCAATGAAACGGAATTTTTAAACGCCCTGGGACTGGTCGTCTGGGGAAACGAAGCTATTGCCGCCGGAGGAGGTTTTTCCGCCAGCCGGACAGCCGTCAATAAATCGATCGAGAAAGTAAAGAAATGGTTCTCATCCTTAATTCCGTAAAACCGATTTCAGATTAATATAAGCGAATACCCTCCCGGTATTCGTTTTAGGTTACTGGATAAAAAATTTGCACAATGATTCAAAAAACCCCTTACTCTTGCTAAATTCGCGTTTATATTATAAAATATAGTTAGTTATTGGGGATAGTGGATACAGGTTCGATAACCTTGTAAAATGCGTTGTTTTATCGAAAATAGCGTTTAAATACTGTTTATAAACTAAATTACTAAATATATATGGCCGAGATAAAACCAGTCATGGAAACATTCGCGAAAATAAAAGTGGTCGGCGTCGGCGGAGGGGGCGGCTCAGCCGTTGACCGCATGGTTGCCGCCGGCTTAAAGGGCGTCGAATTTATCGCCGTCAATACGGATGTGCAGGCTTTGCATTATAATAAATCGTCGAAGAAACTGCATATCGGCAAATCAATAACGAGAGGACTGGGAGCCGGCATGAATCCCGAGCTTGGCCGTCAGGCGGCCGAGGAGTCCCAGAACGAGATCCGGGACGCGCTTAAGGACGCCGATATGGTATTCGTGACCTGCGGCCTGGGAGGAGGAACTGGTACGGGCGCTTCGCCGATCGTAGCCGAGATCGCGCGCGATCTGGGAGCTTTGACCGTAGCCGTGGTGACGAAACCCTTCGCTTTTGAGGGAGCGCAGAGAAGGAATATCGCCGAAAGAGGTTTAACCGAACTTACCGATAAAGTCGATACTATAATTACGATTCCGAACGATAAACTGCTTCAGGTTATAGATAAAAAAACCAGTTTATTGGACGCGTTCATGGTCGTGGATGAGATACTACACCAGGGTGTCCAGGGCATAGCGGAACTTATAACTATTCCGGGCCTTAGAAACGTCGATTTTGCCGACGTTAAAGCGGTCATGGCCAACGCCGGGTCGGCCTTGATGGGCATCGGCCAGTCTTCGGGAGAGAATAAGGCTATTGAGGCCGCCAAGTCGGCGATAAGTTCGCCTCTTCTCGAGATGTCTATTGAAGGCGCTCGCGGTGTCCTCTTTACGATCACCGGCGGGAGCAACCTGGGCATGAACGAAGTTAACGAAGCCGCGAAGATAATCACGGCCGCCGCCGACGAAGAAGCGAAAATAATCTTCGGCGCGGTCATAAACGATAAGATGAAGGATGAGATAAAGATCACGGTCGTGGCTACGGGTTTCGACGGCCGCGTCAATAACGAAGGTAAGATAGTGAGCCCGAAATCGAGCTATACTAAGAATTCCTATATCGCCGAAAAAGAGAAAGAATCCGTTTCGCATAAAGAAGCGGATATGACCGAAAGGCCAGCTCATAAGATCTCCCCTTTAAAAGCCGCGCAGGCTGAACCGGCCAAGAAAAAACGGGTCGATACCATGGACGAAGAGGACGAAGAACTCGGCATCCCCGCGTTTATTCGGAAGAAGATGGGGTAAATCATAATTTTTAATTATCTTTACATAAAAAATAGGGCGCAAAGCCTTATTTTTTGTTTATCTCTTGTTATTCCGCGCGAGAAGGTCAATTATAATAATCTATAGAGAAAAATTGGCTTAAAAATATCCCTTTTTATTTAATTAAAGCTTTAGAACGAAATAAGACGGGTTTAACAAAGACGTGTTAATCTTGAATAAAATCCATACAAAGAAGGAGAAACCAGATTATGTTAGATATTGAGGCCAACGGAAGAATATTTACCTATTACGAGGAAGAAAGGACGGTTGTCCGGTATAAGGACAGAGAAAAAAGTTTCCGGAAAAAGCCGATTTTTTTCGGGATTAACGCGTATAAAGAGGCGACGGAAAAATCTCTAAAGACACGGGGAGGAATAGTACTGGCTATGAACGGATACAATTCCCTGTCATCGGAATTTTGCGCGTCTTATGGGTTTAGTCCCGAAGAGTACGAGAAGATTTGCGCGTCGATCCTTGCGGAAGCAATCGGGGTTTTATTTAAAAAATTTCCCGGTATAGACGTGCGTTTGGCGCACGGCGCTTCCAATAAGGCGGTTAACAAAGCCGCCATAAGCATCGGCCGCAAACTTAAAATTACGCAACTCGGCTTTAGTTGCCCGGTTTATATGCTCGACGCGGAAGACGACGATATTCCCGTTTATGTCGCGTTAAACAAGGAAGCCTGCCGCGATGCCATTATTTCCGCTTCCGATATCATACTTACGGTCAATGGCGGGAAAACAGCCTTTGAGATGGACGTGGACGCCGTATTCAAGAGACATAAATATTTGATCCTGGTTAACGCTATGCCCGCCATATCTTACAGGGGAGATTTGTCAGCTACCGATGAGCAGGGAAACATCATAGACGCTGTGGCGTTGTGGCGCCAGAAGATGGATCATATATCCTCAATTACCGGGTTTTCCGACTTAGACCATTGGGATTCAGTTAAAGAGTCGGTCGTTACGGCCGCGGAAAGAATTATCGGTGATTTGCGCCTAAAACTCAGGAAATAAGCAAGAATTTCCGAAAAATCATTTGTGCTCCGTTCTTTTTAAAATCTGAATTAAAACGCCCCGAAAAAAGAAGATTCGGGGTTTTTTTTATAACATAATTATTATCAATTTAGGCGCCTTGACCGATGACCTTGACTCAGGGCCTGATTTGTGTTAAAAATATGAAACGATCTTTATAATATAATAAGTGGAATAAAAACAACGGAGGATAGAGTCATGGAAGAAGGCAGAATCGAAGATTTTAAGCTCATGATAAAGGATGCCTGGCGACTGCAGACGTTTCTGGCCGAATCCGTGACCGCGATAAATAAGATGCACGATCTCGGTCCGGCTGTCACGATTTTCGGCTCAGCCAGAACAAACCCCAGAAGCCGGGACTATAAAAACGCCCGGAAGATAGCAAACCTGTTCTCCCGGAACAATTACGCGGTCATATCAGGAGGAGGCGGCGGCATTATGGAAGCCGCCAACCGGGGCGCGGCGGAAGGCGGCGGCAAGTCGGTCGGCCTTAATATCATACTGCCCCACGAGCAGATGCCGAACCAATACGCCAACATCAGGCTGGATTTCAAATATTTTTTCATCCGGAAGGTTTTTCTGGTGCGCTATTCCGATGCCTTCATTATTATGCCCGGCGGATTCGGCACCTTGGACGAATTTTTCGAAGTAGTGACGCTTATCCAGACCAGGCGCAGCAAAAGCTGTCCCGTCGTTCTCGTAGGCGCGAAATTCTGGAGGGGCCTTATCGAATGGATCCGCGCCGTGATGCTTGAGCACAAGACGATTGCCGCCGAAGACATGGAACATATACAGATACTCGATAGCCCGGAAGAGGTTTTCGAGTTCACCGACTGTCTTTGTAAACAAAGAAATTAATCATCCCGGGAGCGACTAACGCTCCTTTTTAATTTAAAAAATTCCCGCTGGATTTTCCGACGGGATTTTATTTTTGTCTAAGAATTTTTTTTCGTTAAATTTCGTGAATATTCGTTAATTTCGTGTTTTGGTTCTAAAACACTCCAGACACAAAACAAACAAAAGACACGAAATAAATGAAATCGCTGGGGGCTTATTTTGTTTAAGAATATATTTCCGGCTTAAGAATGCCGATATACGGCAGATGGCGGTAATTTTCCGCGTAATCAAGGCCATAGCCGACCACGAATTCATTGGTTACCGGGAAGCCGGCGTAATTTATTTTTATGTTTATTTTTCGGGCCGCGCTTTTATCAAGGAGGGCGCAGACCCCGATCGAAGCCGGATTATTTTTTTGGAGGTGCCGGACAATGAAGTCCATGGTCAGACCCGTGTCTATAATATCTTCCACCACTATCACGTTTTTGCCGGCAATATCCATTTCAATATCTTTAGCGACCGAAATCAGGCCTGACGTGGACGCTTTTTGGCCGTAGGACCCTACCCGGATAAGATCGATTTTTGCCGGACAGGACAGGGCGCGCATAAGATCGGCGAGAAAGACCAGGGCGCCGTTCGCCACTCCGATTAATATCGGCTCCCGGCCTTTGTAATCCCGGGAAATTTCCTTGCCTAAGGTTTTTATCCGTTTCCGGATCATTTTAGCCGGAAATAATATACTTTTTATGTTCCGGTGCATGAATACCCCCTTTTAAGGCCAATAATTTTAAAAAACTGGATGTTTTTATTATATTTTAAATATAAAAAAAAGACAATTTTCATAGGCATAAGATTTTACGGTCTTCGCCGCTTCAAGACGAAAGTTATGCACTTATCCACAGGTTGATTATTTTTTTATATATGATATTCTGGTATTACGTAATCCCCAAGCCTTAAAAACAGCTAATTCCAGCAACCTTGATATTACTATATCTTGTGGTATAATATAATTACGGCCCACAAGATGTAGTGATTTAAGGAGGACAAAGAAAAACACCTACATAAGCCCTTTTACATAAGAGGTTATAGGAAAAAAGGTGTTTTTTTGTTTGCTACCGCGGGCACGAATTAAGAACGAAAGGGAACGAAATTACACGAAGAAGTAAAAATATTTTCGTGTCATTTCGTAGTTATTCGTTAAATTCGTGTTTGCTCCATGAAATGTCCCGCCTGCTATTATGAAGATACTAAAGTGGTCGACTCCCGAGTAGCCGCGGACGGATTATCGATCCGTCGGCGCCGGGAGTGCCTGAAGTGCGGTTTTAGGTTTTCCACCTACGAAGAGCTTATCATCCTCGATTTGACCATAATAAAGAGAGACGGACGGAAAGAACCCTATAGCCGGGAAAAACTTGTTCGTGGCATCATGAGATCATTGGAGAAACGGCCGGTTACCGACGAAAAATTCAAAAAGCTGATTAATTCCATCGAAAGGGACCTGCAGGTACTGCGTAAGGCCGAAATAACCACTAATGAAGTTGGCCAAATAATCCTGAAGCATCTTAAAAAGGTGGATCAAATCGCTTATATACGCTTCGCCAGCGTCTACCGGGCGTTTCAGGACGTAGAAGCCTTTCGGGAAGAATTGAATAAACTACTTCCAAAAACCAAAGGAGGTAAAAAAAAGCGCCCCCCCGTTCGTAAAAATTAAGGCGGGACCATTGATAGCGCGTTAATATATTTTGTTGATATTCGGTGTTTGCGTTTTTTTAAAGTCATTTGGCGATTTAGTATATTGTATTAAGTATATAGTATTAAGCGAACGCTGACGTTAGCTTGCTTAATACTAAATACTTGCGTTATATCACTGCTTGCCATGATATTCGACACCACCCGTTATTTGTAATTCGTAATTAAATTATTCCCCATGCAAAACGAAATTTCAAAAATCAGGAAACGTGACGGCAAGATCACGGATTTCAACCGGGATAAGGTCACTACCGCTATTTACCGCTGTCTGGAGGCCGTCGGCAAACAAAATCAGGAAACAGCTGATAAATATTGTCGGGAAGTGGTTTTCAGGCTTAACGAGAAATTCAACGCCAGAACCATCCCGGCCGTGGAAGAGGTTCAGGATCTGGTCGAAGAAGTTCTGATCGATAATCGGGAGATCAAAGCGGCTAAAGCTTTTATCCTGTTCCGCGACCAGCGGGCCCGGAATCGGGAAATGAACGCGATCGATTCCCGAATCGATTCGAATGATATCATCGAGAATTACCTGAAGCAGTCGGATTGGCGGGTAAAGGAGAACTCTAATATGGGCTACAGCCTACAGGGGCTTAATAACCATTTGGCTTCTATAATATCTTCCAACTACTGGCTCTCAAAGGTTTATTCCGCTAATATCAGGAGCGCTTACCAGGATGGCGATATCCATATCCACGACCTGCAGTTACTGGCGCCGTATTGCGCCGGCTGGGACCTTAAAGAGACGCTTCGACTCGGATTCGCCGGCGTTACCGGCAAGGTTGAATCGAAGCCTCCGAAACATTTCCGGACGGCTTTGGGCCAGGTGGTTAATTTCTTTTATACTCTTCAGGGGGAGGTGGCCGGCGCCCAGGCTTTTTCCGGTTTTGACACCTTTTTAGCTCCTTTCGTCGGTTATGACAAGCTTAATTATAAAGAAGTAAAGCAGGGACTCCAGGAATTCTTATTTAACATAAACGTTCCGACCCGCGTGGGATTCCAGACGCCTTTTACCAATATTACCATGGATATGATCCCATCCAAGCAGACCGGCGAGGAGAACGTCGTTTATGGCGGCGAGATCCAGAAAGAGAAATACAAGGATTTCCAGGCTGAGATGGACATGATCAATACGGCTTTCGCCGAGGTCATGATGGAAGGGGACGCCAAGGGCCGGGTATTCACGTTTCCCATCCCGACTTACAATATTACGAAAAAATTCGATTGGGATTCGCCGGTAGCGGAAAAGGTTTTTGAAATGACGGCTAAATACGGCATTCCCTATTTTTCGAACTATATCAATTCCGACATGGATCCGGATGACGCCAGGAGCATGTGCTGCCGCTTAAGGCTTGATAACCGCGAGCTCAGGAAACGGGGCGGCGGACTTTTCGGGGCCAATCCCTTAACCGGCTCGATCGGCGTGGTAACGATCAACCTCCCCCGCATCGGTTATTTATCCAAGGATAAAAAGGAATTTTTCGAGAGGCTTTATAATATGATGCAGATATCCAAAGAAAGCCTCGAGATGAAGCGGCAGGTACTGGAAGACCTGACCGACCGCGGACTTTATCCTTATGCCCGGCACTATCTTAAGAATATAAAAAAGCGCTTCGACCAATACTGGAAAAATCATTTTTCCACGATTGGCATAATCGGCATGAACGAAGCACTCCTGAATTTCGCTCCGGTACGGAACAATATCGCGTCAGCTTCCGGCAAGGAATTCGCCCTGGAAATACTTAATTATATGAGGGAGCGGATCATGGATTACCAGAATTCCAGCAACAACCTTTATAATCTGGAAGCGACCCCGGCGGAAGGCACTTCCAGAAGGCTTGCCAGGATAGATAAGGATAAGCACGCCGATATCATCGTAGCTAATGAAGACGGAGTCAGGACCCGGAAAGCCTCTCCTTTCTATACGAATTCCACGCAATTGCCGGTTAATTACACGGATGATCTTTTCGAGGCGCTTGATCTGCAGGATGATATCCAGACGAAATATACGGGTGGTACGGTTTTACACGCTTATCTGGGCGAAGCCCTGCCTTCGGCCGAAGCGGTAAAAAAGCTTGTCCGTAAGATAGCCACTAATTACCAGCTGCCGTATTTTACGCTGACCCCGACCTTCTCGATTTGTCCGAAACACGGTTATCTCGTCGGAGAACACCATTATTGCCCGAAATGCGACAAAGAGAACGGTTATAAGGGCGATTCCGTTCAAAATCCGCCGGCAGCCGAAAAGCCGCCGATCGTTATTGACGTGGATATGGATCGAAAGCTGATTATGGATTTGGCTTAAATTATCAACCGTTAAAAATTTTATATAATATAAAAATAAAATAAATTGACATTGCCGTTTTTCGGTCGTAATCGAAAATCGTCAATTTTCAATCGTCAATCCTATGAGTCCAATAAAAACGAAAAGACAGCCCTGTGAAGTATTCAGCCGGGTAACCGGTTATCTGCGCCCGGTTAGCCAATGGAATGACGGTAAACAGGCGGAATACGAATGCCGCAAGAATTTTAACGTAAACGAATAAGCGGACGATTCGCGATAGCGGACAAAGCGGAATAAAATAATGGCTATACGATAGATCGCTTAATACCCTCCTATGATCATCGGCGGTTTGCAAAAATTCAGTTTACTCGATTATCCCGGGCAGGTAGCGGCGATCGTTTTTACCCAAGGCTGTAATTTCCGCTGTCCGTTCTGTTACAACCCAATGCTTGTCGTGCCCTCTTTGGGCGGGACAAAAGATATTATTGAATCTTCTTCGGAAGAAATCCAAAAGAGTTATTCTCAATTCCGTCCCCAGGGGCAGATAAGCGAGGATGACTTTTTTGTTTTTCTTAAATCCCGCGCCGGGAAACTCGACGCCATAGTGATAACGGGCGGGGAACCCACTCTCCATTTTGATTTAACGGGGTTCGCCGCCCGTGTTAAAGCCTTGGGCTATAAAATAAAACTTGATACCAACGGCACCAATCCGGAAATGATCGAAAAACTGTTTTTGGGAAATTTGGTCGATTATATAGCCATGGATATTAAGGGCGCTCCGGAAAAATATTCGCGGTTTACCGGCAATAAAGATGATTTGGATAAAATCAGGAAAAGTATTATAATGATAATGGGAGGTAGAGTGCCGTATGAATTCAGAACGACGGTCGTTCCCGCCTTTACGCGGATAGATGACATAGACCAAATGGGAAGCATGATCGAAGGCGCGGAAACGTGGTGGCTACAGAGGTTTAAAAGCGACACATCCCTGATCGATAAAGGCCTTGAGAATACCGATGTTCCGTCGGATGAGTCTATGGAGGAAATGAGGCGTCGGGGATTAAAATACGCGAAGAATTGCCGTTTAAGATAATAACTCGTAACTAGCCACAAAGAACAAATTATGCCGGATAAAAATAATACAAGCGAAGCGGCCGCGGAGAAGCGTGATGATCCGAGCTTGGCTCGGACCATGGAAAATATCAGGGAACTGACGGAGAAAAATCTTGAGATATCCGAAGAAATTCTGGAGAAGACGAAACACATCAATCGGTTTGTCACGCTGTCGCAGATTATGAGCGTGATCAAGCTTCTCCTGATCGTGGTGCCGATAGTCTTGGGCGTTTTGTACCTGCCGTCGCTTCTCAAAGGCATTACGCCGATATTCGGACAGGTGCTTGATGTTTATAAGGAACTTTTGGGCGTTAAGAGCGGCGCTGATGCCGTTCTTGAAGGGATCGATCCCGGTAAGATCGATATAAACAGCATAGATCCTGAAATTTTAAAGAAATATTTAAAATAAGAAGGACACAAGAAACAAGATACAAGGATACAAACAAAGCACAAATTCCAAACATCAAACGGTTTGATTGTCGAATGTTGGGATTTGAGGTTTGTTTGTTTTTTTGTATCTAGTGTTGCTGGGCTTTATTATCACGCTGTTTTAATACCCTTGGTTTTTAATGATAACATATGAGGTTAACTGATTTTGAAATAAAAGTTTTAGAAACGCTGAAAGGCGTGCCCAAGGGCCGGGTGACGACTTATGGCGCGCTGGCGCTGGCCGCGGGTCGGCCGGGAGCGGCGCGGGCGGTCGGGAACGCCCTCAATAAAAATCCGGACGCGCCGCGCGTGCCTTGCCACCGGGTAGTTTATGGCGATGGTTGCTTGGGCGGCTATGCCGGCGGCAGGATTAAGAAGATCGGCTTATTAAAAAAAGAAGGGATCGGCGTAAAGAACGGCCGGATAGCCGGGTTTAAAAAGATATTTTTCGGGTTTTGATTTCTCCTGGAAGAATGAACGGATGAATACCGCCTAAGGCGTTTTTTAATTTATTTTTAATTATTATTTCATATAATTTTTGTATATATTCAAATCATCAATAAATAATTATTTTTTATTATGCTGAAAAACAAATATTTCTATTTTATCTTACTTGGTTTTTTTGTATTGCTTATCGTTGTGGCGCTCTGGGAAAAACCGATGGCAAACGGCGGACTGGCAGACAGTAATAGCCTGGTTATAAACACGCCCAATAACCAGCAAACAGATGATGACCAAAATCAAAGCGATCAGGAAGAACAAGTTCCGGCAGAAGAAATAAAATACCAGGCAAACGGCGAAATTGATACGAGCGATTGGCAGATTTTGCGGGATGAAGAGTGGGGCGTTGAGTTGAATTATCCGCGAGGCTGGCAGTATGATAATTTTGATTCCCGAGAGAATATGACTAATTATGTTTTTACATCACCCGAGTACGATGTAATATATCAAGGGCCAGTTGCAAATAAAGGAGAAATATATTTTCATATTTTTAAATATGAAAAGGATATGACGATTCTTGAGATGATAGATTGGTTTAATGATACTTCAAAATTCTGGCCGCAAGAATATGAATACAGGGAGATAAGCGTTAACGGAGATAATGGAATAGTTTTTGACGAAATCGATGACGGTGAAACAAGGAGAAAGGTGGTGTTTATAAAGCATGGAAGACAACTTTATTCCTGGGGTTATCTGTATAAAGCAAAAGACACTGAAATAGAAAAAGCATTCGATAAGATAATTACCACGGTTGAACCGATAGATTGATCTTTGAAGCAATAAAAGGAGGTGATTGCTCTTTGAAAATTTATTAACCAAATTCAGAGTTAGCGGCATGATTAGCGCCGCCTTTTTTTACGCGATTTTAATAGTATTTAAATGTTTTACCTGTATATTTATTTTGTAAATAAGTCTTAATATTTGATTCTGAAAAATTATGAAACTTAATTCCATGACTTTTGCCGTTGTGATAATCCTGGCCGTTTTAGTTAGTTCCTTGTTCGGCTCTTTGGCCGGGTTTTGGTCCGGGACGGTCGTGACCAGCGGGTCCGCCGACATATCGAAATTATTTTCTCCGGAAACATTCAGTCCGGTAACGGCGCGAAGGACGATAACGACCGACGCGGAATCGGCCGTGATCGCGGCGGTCGAAAAAGTCTCTCCGGCCGTGGTCTCGATCATTGTAACTAAAAATTTACCGGTAATCGAACGCTATTATATAATGCCTGACGATGATGGTTTTTTGGGCGCTTCGGAATATAGGCGGGAAGAGACCGTCGAAAGGGAGATCGGGGGCGGCTCAGGGTTTTTGATCGCGCCGGACGGTTATATTATTACTAACAATCATGTCGTGGCAGATACGGCGGCGAGCTATACTGTTCTTTTAAACGACGGCTCGAAGCATGAGGCGACGGTATTGGCGAACGACCCGGCAACCGATCTGGCGGTCATTAAGATCGAGGTCGGGAATTTGCCGGTCGTTACCCTGGGAGAGAGCGCTGATCTAAAAGTCGGCCAATCGGTGATAGCCATCGGCAACTCTTTGGGCGAATTTCGAAATACGGTCTCGAACGGGATCATATCCGGTTTATCGCGGCAGGTAACGGCCGGCGGTACCGGCGGCGCCGAAGAGCTTTTCGGAGTGATCCAGACCGACGCTTCGATCAATCCCGGTAATTCCGGCGGTCCCTTAGTCGATCTCTCCGGCGAAGTTATCGGCATAAATACGGCCATGGCCTTGGGTGCGGAGAATATCGGTTTCGCCATTCCGGTCGACGCGATCAAGGACGTTTATGAAAGCGTCCGCCGGATCGGCCGGGTAATACGGCCTTGGCTTGGAGTGCGCTACATAACGCTCGACGAAGCGATTGCCGCCGAAAACGGCCTGGACCGGAGCGAAGGCGCGTGGATAGTCGAGGACGCGCCCGGCGAGCCGTCCGTGGTTCCCGGTTCTCCGGCCGACAAAGCGGGTCTTGAACCCGGAGATTTGATTATCGAGCTCGACGGCGAGCGGATCAACAGGGAAAACCCGCTCTCCTTTATCTTAAGAAAGCGGAAGCCGGGCGACGCAGTAACCATGAAAATTACGCGCGGTAAGGAGGAAATCGAGGTAACGACGAAATTGGAGGAGATGAAGTGAAGTCGTAATGCGCGATTAACGAGCAGTTTTTTAAATTTATACACATAAAAAAGCAACGAAGATCGTTGCTTTTTATGTATAAATATTAGATATTGATGCGCCCTGCGTCAGGAAAGGGAAAATTTACCTTTTTCATAAATAATCCTGGTCTGTCCGTTTTTAAGATAGGCCGTGACGCGTTTCGGTTCCGTGTTAACGAGGTCCCAGTGCAGGGCCGAATCGTTGAAGCCGAGTCTTCGTTTTTGCGCTTTGGTCAGTTTTGAGACGTCGCCGTCATAAGAGTCTGCATAGGCCGAGCCGACCGCGATATGGCTGTTGCCGTGTTTTCCGCCGAAATTCTCGTCAAAGAGGGTATTGGCCATGAATTTATCGATATTGGAGAAACGGGTATCGGTCAGGCTGAATTCGCCGACTTTGTTCGCGCCCGTGTCCAGGGCGAGCTGTTTTTGGACGAATTTTTCCCCGGCCGCCGCTTTGACGGCGACCGCCGAACCGTTTTTGAATTCCAGTCGGACGCCCTTGACTAAGTTGCCGTTCCGGTAAGAGGGCAGGTTGGCGTAGAATACGCCCGCGGTGCCGCGCCAGTCGGGCGACAGGAATAGTTCGAAACTCGGGATATTACAGCCGCGTCCGCCCAGCCATTGGCGTTTTTCCCCGGGAACGATCTTTAGGTCCGCGTTTTTCGATTCGAGCCGGAAGTAAGCGGTTTGCCGGGTGATCTTATTGAGGGATTTCATGTATTCGTTTTGCCTTTTCGCGATTCCGGTCCATTTCGCGATCGGGTCCTTTTCATCCAGAAAGCAGGCCTTGACGATCTGGTCGGTAAAAGCCTTAAGCGTCAAGCCGGCCTCTTTGGCCGTCGCCGCGGTCGGCAGGTATGTCAGGGTCCAGCCCAAAAGGCCGCGGGCCTGCCGGCTAAAACGGGCGACGGTCGTAAAGCGCATGGCCAGTTCGCGCGCGCCGATTTTTTTCGGGTCGATATCCTTAAGATGGGTAATCGACTCCGGCGCCCGGAGCATTATAAGGCCGTTCAGGTTATCGTATAATTCTTTCGTGCCCGGCGGGACGAATTTTAACTGTGAAGCATCGGCAAGTTTGTAATAATCGTAATCCATCGCGTGGGGGTGGTTTATTTTCACGACCGGATTTAACCCGTCTTTGATGAGCCGGGCATTGATCTTTTGCGCCAGGTCGAGGGCGGCCAGGTCGGTTATGACCAGAACGATATCCCCGCGCCGATACCGCCCCGTCCGGGCCGTTTTCATCCCCCAAACGAGGGAAGCGGCCAGATTATCGAGTTGTTTTTCCGTAAAAAGCTGCTTAGTGATATACATATGGTTTTAAAAAAGGACTTAAGCGTTTTTCCTTTATATCCGTTTTATTTTTCTCCGGTTGTCGCCAGGAGTTAGAATCCGTAACGCGCTAGTCCAATAAGTATTAATTGTTTTAGCTATTTTAATTGTAGAACAAATTATTAATTTGTCAAACAAAAAATAAAAGAGCAGCGAACATAGAGCGCGCTGCTTTTTGGTTGGTTGTTTTTTTTCGTTGTTAATCAAGTTCGTGGCGGATTCGGTTTTCGATTTTGAGGGTTTCGCCGGCGTATTTTACGATATCGTCCAGTTCTTCGTGTTTTTTCGCCAGGTCGGAGAAGAAACGGTCAATCCTGGCAGTGTCGGCATTTTGCCAGTTTTTGAATACCCCCATAATAATTCTTTCGTGGTTGATCTTCGGCAGGTCCAGAAATTTTTCCAGGCCGTCGGCGTAGAGGTCAAAGAGGGTTTCGGGAGCATTCGGATTATAGCCGAGATTGCTCAGGGGCAGAAATTTATTGGCCTGGGGAACTTCGCTGATCGTAAAATTCCAGATTTGCCGGATGATTTCCGGATCACTGAAAGACCCGAGAGCGCGCAGGATTTCCATTCTTTCGTTTTCGCTTGTTGTTTTTCGGAACATATCCGTTAGCCGGTCAAAGATAGTCTGGTTATTTTCCGTGGCGATTGCGCTTAGAATTCCGGCGCGGATATTGGCATGGATTCTTTTTCCGGTCAAAAGAGAGGCGAATTTTTCTCTGGCGAATTCCATGATTTTTTTTGATCCAAAAATAGCGCCGCGAGCGATCATCGTATTGCGCAGGATGGTCACGGTTTCCGGTTCGCCTTCTTTCGGTTCGTAACCGGTCAGAGCCAGGGAGCTTTCCGCCGTTTTTTTGCCGAGGGCCGTGATTTTACGGCCGTGCTCCGCGTGCTTTTTCAGGCGCAGCAATTCGACCAGATTATCCATGGCGGCGATCAGCGGCAGAAATGGCGTTTTTTCGGTTATAAGCTTCCTAAATAGCCGCAGATAAGCGCCGGTTTTCATGTCTCCGCTCATAAGCAGGGCGAAAGCGTCATTTTCCAGACTAAACGCGTCTTTCGGGCATAATTTTCCGGCATTGGCTAACTCGGTCAGTGTTTTTAGGTCCGCGGCAGGATATTTAACGCGGTAAAAACCGGTTTGTTCGATGTTCAACTTGTAGGCCAGGCAATCTTCCGGCAGGTTGACCATTATGGTTTGGTCTTTAAAGACGCAGGCGTGATCGGTCACAGCGCCGTCTTTTTGCCAGACCCGGTAAGTTAGCGGAATATTCCATATGTCCGGCGATTCGTTGGGCAGATAAGTGAATCTTCTCTGGGTAAGTACGAGGCGCCGGCCGGTTCTTTTTACGCCAATGATCGGGTAGCCGACCTGTTCGATCCATGACTGCATCAGATCCCTGACCGGTTGGCCGCTTGATTCCGACAGCGCGGAATAGAAATCTTCCGTAACGGTATTGTCGTAAGCGTATCGGGAGAGATAGTGTCCAAGAGCCTTCCTGAGCGTTTCTTCGCCCATAAAACCGACAAGCTGCCGATAGATGCAGCCGCCCTTGGAATAGATGATCGGAGCCGTTGAAGTGGAAATATCAAGTTTGAGACCGTCCGGCAATTGTACGGGAAAATCATACAGGCAAGCATCCCGGTCCATGGCATCTTTATAATCAGCGCGCAGAAAGGAGTCCCAGATCGCCCAATTGGGGTTTAATTTCTGGCTGATATCGTTTCCGAAGTAAGTGGCCAGAGTTTCGTTCAGCCAGACGTATTGCCAGTCCATGGGCGAAACCAGGTTGCCGAACCATTGGTGGGCGACTTCGTGGGCAATCACCTCGCAGATGCTTTTTTCCGCATTGAGGCCGGTCGAACCCGGATAGTAAAGCATGAGATTTTCGCGATGAGCCAGCACTCCCCAGTTTTCCATGGCGCCGAACTGAAACTCCGGCACGCCGATAATGTCGAGTTTCGGCAGGGGATAGGCGACGCCGGTATAGCGCTCGCAGTGCTGCACGGATTTACGCATGAATTCAAGCGCGTATTTCGCGTATTCGATCTTGCCCGGTACCGTGATTGCCCGGAAGCGGGGATCGATTTTATCGATCAGAATATCAAAATGGCCAAAAGCGAAGAACAGGAGATAGGTCGACATCTTCGGCGTATCTTCGAATTCCACCAGTTTCAGATCTCCAATGTTTTTTTCTGATTTGACCAGCATGTTGAAAATCGCCTTAATATCCGCGGGGATCACGGCTTTAACCCGGAAGACGGCTTTGGCCGCGGGGCGGTCGAAGGCCGGAAAGATCTGGCAAAGATCCCATTCTTCGCATTGGCTGGTCGCGAAAGCGCCCAGATTTTTATTTCCGGTATCGTAGAAGCTTTTATACAGACCTTCCAGTTTTTGATTGATCGTCGCCCGCGAAGTTATAAGCAGGTAAAAAACACCCATGGTCGGTTGTGGTAGAAGCACGCGAATCCGCCGATCCTTTTTCCTGTCAAGGCCGTCCGGATCGATCTCGATGGAACATTCATCTTCCGGCCTTAAGCCGGTCCGGACATCCTTTGGGTTGTAGGCTTTGAGATTTTTTAAGTTATAGGCGTTAAGGTCGACAAAATCTATCGGACTTTTCGCGACAATTTCGATTACCGTGACAGCGTCGCATGTCCAGGCATCGAGGTTCGGTGTCAGCACCACGTGATATTCGGTCGGGTAAACCCCCTCCTGGTAAACGCCTTTGCGCAGATCTTTGTTTGTCATGCTTTTTCTCCTTCTCGTTTCCGCTAAAAATACGGATTAAGCGATATTTTTATTGTAAAACAAAATATTATTTTGTAAAAGAGCCGCAAGATATGATGATGCCATAATTTTTAACTCCAGTCAAGATGAAAAAGCAATTTATTCATTTGACTTTTTGGCTTTTTTTAGTATAATAAAGACAATTATGGAAAACTTATTGAAAAATCTGGAAGCGCTAACGGAGCGGGTTTTAAGCACCCGGCGGCTTTTGGATATTGACGGAAAGAAGGTGGAGGTAAGTAGTAAGAAGCTGGAAATCAATAAACCTGATTTTTGGAATAACCGGGAAAGAGCGGTGGAAATAAGCAAAAATGCGGAGGCCCTAGAAGCGGAGATCGGGGAATGGGATGAATTTTCCGCGGAAGTCAATGACCTGAAAGAGCTCACGGCAATGGCGGCCGCTGAGGGCGACACTTCGGTCGAGGCCGATGTCAATAAAAAATATGAAGAGCTGAAAAAGAAATTCGAACGGCTGGAGTTTTATATTCTGTTTTCAGGCAAATACGACCAGGGGAACGCGATTCTTTCTATCCATGCCGGCACCGGCGGGGTGGACGCGCAGGACTGGGCCGAGATCCTTGAGCGGATGTTTTTGCGTTTTGCCGAGAAAAAGGGCTGGCGCGCCGAAATGATCGACCGGACGGTCGGTAATGAGGCTGGATTAAAGAGCGCCACTGTCCACATCAAGGGCCGTTGGGCTTACGGCCATCTTAAAAGCGAGGCCGGGGTGCACCGGCTTGTCCGGATAAGTCCCTTCGACGCTGAAGCCATGCGCCATACGTCTTTCGCGTTAGTCGAGGTTATTCCCGAATTGCCTGAAGCGGAAGATATCGAGCTTAAAGAGGATGAGTTGCGCGTAGACGTTTACAGATCAAGCGGCCCGGGTGGCCAAAGCGTCAATACGACCGATTCGGCCGTGCGCGTAACGCATAAACCCACCGGAATCGTGGTCGCCTGCCAGAACGAACGCAGCCAGCATCAGAACCGGGAAACCGCCTTTAAGATACTTAAGTCGAAATTATACCAGTTCCAGGAAGAAAAACGCGCCGCCGAAGAAAGGCAGATCAAGGGCGAAACGCAGAAAGCGGAATGGGGGAAGCAGATCCGGTCATACGTCATGCAGCCTTATAAGATGGTCAAGGACCACCGGACGAATTACGAGACCCAGGATATAGACGGTGTTTTAGGGGGCGACCTCGGAGCTTTTTCCGAGTCTTATTTGCGGTGGAAGCGGGAGAAGGGAGAATAAGGTATTGATTAAAATATTTAAAATAAGCACATTAAAACTTAAACAGACGTGACAGGAGGCAGTATGGTTTTTGCCGGCAAGAAAATAAATCCGGGCAATATACCGTCCATATTGGCGAAGAAATTCCGCAACCGGAAAATAATTACCTGTTATTTGGGATCGAACGCGGCCACCCCCACGGCCAGCCTTAAAGCGTTGGCCGCGGCGGTTAAGGACCGCCGACCGAAATTGCCGTTCATACGGTTGGTTCACACTCTCCTTCAGGGACCGGCGCCGCATACCGAACCGGGGCTGGAAGACCGGATCATGAGTTATTCGATTTTTTCCGGGGAAAACATCAGACAAGCGGCCAATGAGGGTCGGGCTTTTTATCTGCCATGCACCTTGCGCAATATCGAAAATATCATCGCTCCCGGAGAGGAATATTGTCCGGATGTCGCCATATTCAAGGTTAGGCGGCATCCGCAGACGGGCGAATACAGCTTGGGATTGTCCGTGGAGGCGCTTCATGCCGCCATAGACCACGCCAAGATCGTTATTGCCGAAGAGGACGATTCGATGCCGTTCGTATTGGGCCAAAGCGTAGTCGATGCCGATTCGATCGATTATCTCGTGACCGAGGGCGTGGAACCGGTATATTCTTTTCCGGCTCCGGATTTCGAAAATCTTGAGGCGGCGGAAAAGCGCATCGGAGAACAGATCGTGTCCCATTTCATCCGTGACGGCGTCACTCTCCAGGTCGGGATCGGAAAAATAACCGACGCGGCCATCGGAATGATAAAGAATTCCGGTTTCAGGAATCTGGGCGTACAGACCGAACTCTACGGTGACGGCCTGATGCTCCTGCAAAAGCTCAATATCATAAATAACCGGCGGAAAAAAGCGAACATGGGCTATAGCACGACTTGCCTGGTCATGGGAACCAGGGAACTTTACGATTTTACGCATTTAAGGAACGGCGTGCAAATGCGCCCGGCCTCTTACACGAACGCCATGGAAACGATCCGCCGGAACGCTCCCTTTATTTCGATAAATACGGCGATCGGCGTGGATCTTTTCGGCAACGTGTGGGCCGATTTTATCGATCCGCGCCGTTATTGGAGCGGGATCGGCGGACAGCCTGATTTTATCCGGGCGTTAAGTTCAAGGAATTTCGGAACGCCGATAATCGCCATAAAAAGTCTGGCTGGAAACGGCGAATCAAAGATCGTGCCGGCCGCTCCCCCGGGAATAAGCCAGACGGCCGCTGCCTATGATGGGGTCGTGATCGTAAATGAATTCGGAGTCGCCGATCTGCGGGGTTTGACCACGGGCCACAAAGCGCTGGCGATCGCTTCGATCGCCCATCCGAAATTCCGGGACGGGCTTATCCGGCATATTTACGACGACCCGTTTTTTACAAAGCCCAAAGGCTATACGCTCGGTAAAACGCCTAAAGGCGTAATTATGTATGAGGGTAATATCCCCCTGTAAATATTTCGGAAAAAGAAGGGAGGGGTGCTTATGTCCCAAAACCAGGTCGCGGAATATAAAATCGTGGATTCCAACCGCCTAAACGTCAGGATCGACTGGGTGTGCCCGGATTGCGCCCGGGCCGCGCTTCTGCTTGAGGTAAACCGGGGAAGAAAATTTTCTTCTATTATGACTGTGCATGAAGATATCTGCGACATCTGCAAGAAAAAGAAGACGGTGGCCCATCCACGGTGTTTTGGCCGCCTTAAATATCAGGTGCCGAAGGACTGGGAATAGTTTTTAAAATAGCGGATTAAACCGACGGAAGAAAAGAGGAAAAGTATGACCAGAAAGACAAAGCCGAAAAATCCGGGAACGCAGTCCATAAAAATCCAGCTGGTATTATCGCGGGAATATGAGGAAATGCTTAGCGCGGCCGGCGGCACGGAACGCGTATTTCAGGCGGTTGTCAGGGAAATCAGGGAAAAAACCAGCCTGGAAGTGCGCCTTTTGCCGAAAAGAAGGTGGTCCGAGGACGGGGAGCAGGTAGACGCGGAGCCCGCCATCGGATTCTAAAAATAATTTTTTAAATAGATAAAAGGGTTAAAACAACCCTTTTTTATTTTTTCTGCCTGTCTGCCGGCAGGTATATATTTTTATCTTTTCTTTATATTTATTTTATAAAAATTTCATCCCGGTTTTGCTATAATACTAATATGGAAATGACAAAATCTAAAATATTCCTGATTGGCTGTCTCGCGTTTATTATCGGGACGGGTCTGGCGGCCTTTCTGCCGGAGAAGATTATCCGGTTGGAATTGTGGTGGTTCAGTCTTACGGCCGGCTGTTTAGTGGCGGTTATTTTGTCGTTGCTAGATCGTAGAGACGTGGCGCGTAAAGACGAGGCAATGCCTCGTCTCTACGGCGGTGGCTGGACGATCCTGTTATTATTCGGTCTGTGTTTCTTTTTGGGCCTGTGGCGATACGCGCTTAGTTTGCCCGATAATTCACCGGATAAGATCTGGCATTATAACGGGCGGACGGTTCTTGCCCGGGGAATAATCGTTAACGAGCCAGACAGGAGACAGGGCAACCAGAAATTAGAGATTAATGTCAGCTATGTTGATTTATCCGGTAAAGACGCCCCGGCGGGGCGTTATATCGATGTATCCGGCAAGATTTTAGTGACGACCGATCTGTATCCGGGGCATGATTATGGTGATTATATTGAAATGATCTGTGGTTTGGAAGCGCCGGAGGAATTCAAGGGTTTCGCTTATGACCGGTATCTGGCGCGGCGCGATATTTATTCTGTTTGCTATTACCCTTATATAAAATCCTTTTCCCCGGAGGTCCGGGAGGGGTATGGCGCGCGGACTTGGTTTTATAAAAAGATATTCGCGTTAAAAGATAAACTGCGCGCCGAAATCGACAGCGGGCTGGGCGAGCCGGAGGCCGGCCTGACGCGGGCGATCATGCTCGGCGATATGCGCGGTATTCCGGACGACTTGCGCGCGGTTTTCTCCCAGGTGGGATTAAGCCATATCATTTCTATCTCCGGGTCGCATATCAGTATTCTTTCCGCTATGGCTATGGGCCTTTTACTGGGTCTGGGCTTTACGCGGTCGCGCGCTTTTTACGGCGCCGTCCTATTTTTGGGCGCCTATATTATTCTGGTCGGCTGTCCGGCCTCGGCGCTACGATCAGGGATAATGGGTTTTCTCGTGCTTTGGGCGCTTAATCTGGGCCGTCTCAATAAATCGATCAATTCCCTGGTTCTGGCGGCGGCGATCATGCTTCTTATAAACCCCCGCCTTCTCCGGGATGATATCGGCTTTCAGCTGTCATTTTTGGCGGTTTTGGGGATGGTTCAGGCTTATCCTACCCTAGAAGACTGGTCGGATAGGATAAAAATTCCGAAACTTAAGGGACTGCGCTCCGTTTTTAATCTGACTCTGGCGGCGCAGGTTTTTACCCTGCCGATCATAGTTTATAATTTCGGAGTTTTATCCCTGATCTCGCCCCTGGCCAACTTATTGGCGCTTTGGGTCTTTCCGCCGCTTATGGCTTCGGTCATGGTAGGCTGGATTTTGAGTTTTATTTTTTCCAATCTCGCGCCTTTATTTTTTTTGCCAGCTGGCCTGATCTTTAAATATCTGATCGGTCTGTCCCGTTTATTGTCCGAAATTCCTTATAGCTATGTTTTTATCGAATACCTGTGGTCCGGTTGGGCGATTTTGTATTTTTTAACGATTATTATTTTGATAGTGAGATTCAGGAAAAGTGTAGTCTGATTCATCCGCGTAAGACTTTACCCTGTTTTTACCCCCACTCAAGATGACGCGTATCCGCCTTGACGCCCCGGAGTAAACCCCTGGGCTACTTAAGCATTTTTTAAGCCCGCTGAAGCGGGCTATCGTTAAAAACGTTTTAATTATTTAGCGCCCTTTAGGGTGCTTTTAAATTTAGCCCAGGGGTTTACTCCGGGGCGGCGCGGGCGGTTAAACATCAATAAAAAACCTGAAGCCATGGCTTCAGGTTAAAGTAGTTTAATGTGTCAGTTGTTTTTTCAGCTTTTCGAGCGTATTGAACGCATATTCTATTTCCGGGATAATTATCCGGCAAAACTGCACGGGAGTCATGTTGATATGCCGGTTGTAATCAAGCTGTAAGGCTACGAACGAATCCTCGGTATCGTTTTTAAGCACGCCTTGCGCGAGCAGTATTCGGAAGCGCAGGGAAAGCAATGCTGAATCGAAATTCAGAGATGTTAACGTTTCTTCTTCAGATGATGGTTGGAGTTTTGCGGAGAAATCTTCAAGCGTTTTCAGTTTTTTCTCATACGCGTCCAGCTCGGCCTGTATTTCCTCGATTTCTTTATCGTCCGCGATATCGGCCCGCGCCCGGATCGGGGCGGACAGGGAAAATAACATCGCCAGACAGGCAATAGACAACAAAAGTTTTTTCATCGTACCTTCCTCCGTTAAATTTTATGGAGCGTAAGCGGATTTTTTAGCCTTTTGTTGGCTTCGTTCAGTTTGTCTATGTTCGAAATTACGGCGGTGGTTTTGTCGGGTGCGTTAAAATATTTTTTGGCCGTTCTCATAATATCGTCGCGCCGCAGCCGGATCAGGCCGGCTTTGAAAGCCTGGCGCATATCGTCGGTAGCCTGGATAAGTTCCCGGTAAAAAGCGAGCTCCGAAGCCGGTCCCGGAGGATCCGGTTTATCTAATTCGGCACAGACCATAAGGATCGCTTCTTTGACGTTTTCGTCGGTGTAGTTTCCGGACCTGATATATTTATCCGCCTGCTCGTAAACATTAAGGGTGTTGATGATGTGCGGATCCCGGTACGAAGCATAGGCGAATATCCCGTTTTCGGGATTGTAATTGGCAAATCCGCCGTAAGCGCCGCCTTTTTCCCTGAGCTCCCGGTGCAGATATTCGTTGCGCATAAGTTCGGCGATGACCGCGAGCGCCGGAGCGTCTTTGTGGCCGTATTTGACGGTCTTGAAGGTTTGGGCCACGAACGATACGGCGGTGGCGGTTGACCAGCCTTCACGGATAACCTCATCGGTTAACGTTATCTTGGGGGACCGGAAATTATCGACCTTGTCCATTTCTTTGCCGATCAGGAAGCTAAGCAGCCGTTTGTCCGGGTTTTCGCTCACGAAAGCCATTTTCAGGCTAGCCGGTTTTAAAACGGTATTTTTGATTAATTCCAGGTCGCCGGCCAAGGTTTGGAGCTTTTCATGGCTCAGGTCCTGAGACAAGCCCTTCAGGAATTCGAACTGATGAATTCCGTCCCACGATTCTTTCAGGAAATTAGTTTTAGAAAAATTTCTGGAAGCTAAAGACATTGCCAGGCGATGGCCGTTTTGGACGATCCGCGACTCCTCTGAGGCTTTGAATCTGTTAAGCGTGTTAGCCAGATGATTAAGGTTGTTAAAACTCGTTTCGTGAGTCAATTCTTCGATCAAGGCGAGCATTTTTTCTCTGTTGCGGCTTAAACATTTGCCGGAAAAAGAAATAAAAGGCAGAGTCGTTCTGGTGCCGCCGTATTTAGTATGGACGTGCGGACTCAGGCTGATATCGCCGGTATAACGGTCGATATCGCGCATCAAGGCCGCGTAATCCCGCCGCTTTGTCCCCATTAAAGGATAAGCGAAGCAGAAAAACGGCACCAAGGGCAGGAGCTTTTCCGGCAACCCGCTTAGACCCGCGGCAGCGGTAAAATATTCAATGCCGGCGGTGGGTTGTCTGTACAGGCTGATGCGCCCGTTTTTGATGGCTGCTTTTACGCTGATAACGGTCGGCGGTATATCCGCTCGCTCCAGGGTCGGTAATACGTCCAGGTTTTCTTTTGATTCCTGCAATTTTTCGAGTGCCGCGGCGATAGCCTTGATTTTTTTTATTTCCGCGGAATCCAACTCAGCCTTGATCGCGGCTAAGCGTGTTTTTTCTTTTTGTTCTAACTCGGCCTGCATGGCCGTATCCGCTTTGAGCGTAAACAGCACGCGATGGCGGTTATCCACGAAGTATTCCCTGATCTTCTTTTCCAGATAGGCGCCACGACCGATAAGGCCGCGCAATTGTTCAAAAGCGGTTTTTACGTTTAGGGCATGGAGCGGGTCGCCGCCATGAATCCAACATCCGGCCGAATCCAGGAATAATTTCAGACCGTAGGGATAGGGTTCGTTGACTATCTCCTTGGCCTGGAATTCTATCTGGTGGATCGCCGATTCAATCAGTTCCGGGTCGATGCCGTTAGTCGCCAGATTTTCCAATGTTGAAAAGATTAATTTTTCGATTTCCGGCGCCGTCGCCGCGTTAACATCTTTCAGGCCGGCGGCGAACATAGTGTCGCGGTTTTCGCAGTTATAGCCGGAAGCGTCGGACAGGGTCGAGCCTAAATTCGACTCGATCAGGGCGCGGCGCAGAGGGGCCGCGTCATTGCCGAGGAGGATCTGCTCCAGGACTTTGAGCGTTAAAACCTCAAAAACGTCCTTTATGTCGGCCGTCAGCCAGGCTACGCACGCCTGGTTCTTTTTTTCCGGGTTTTCGTTCGTGGGGTAGCGGTAAGTCGTTTTTTTCGGCTGGTTCCAGCGTGGTTGGTTAGGCACTTCGGTATGCGTGTCTATTTTCGTGAAACGGCCCATTACCTTTTCGCTGATGACCTTCAGGTGGCTGGACAAGGGCAGGTTGCCGTAAGTAAAGAAGAAAGCGTTCGAGGGGTGGTAATGGCGGCGGTGGAATTCTTTAAACTGTTCATACGTCAAAGACGGGATATCTTCGGGGTCGCCGCCGGAATTGTGTCCGTAGGTCGTATCCGGATAAAGGGCATTCATCAGTGAGCGGTACATAACGTTTAAGGGAGACGACATAGCGCCTTTCATTTCGTTATAGACTATGCCTTTGTAAACAAGCTCTTCAGCGCCGGTGTCCGGATTTTTCTCGATTTCGTAGCGCCAGCCCTCCTGCCGGAAGTTCAATTCTTCCAGACGGGGGAAGAAAGCCGCGTCAAGATAAACGCCGAGGAGATTATAAAAGTCTTTCGTGTTTTGAGTGGCAAAGGGATAGCTCGTCCAATCGGAAGCGGTAAAGGCATTCATGAAAGTGCTTAAACTGCGCTTCATCATCGAAAAAAACGGGTCGCGGACCGGATATGATTCCGAACCGCAAAGAGCGGTGTGTTCAAGGATATGCGCCACGCCGGTAGAGTCGCCGGGCACGGTTTTAAATAGGACGCTGAAAGCGTTTTCTTTATCCTGGTTGCTTATGTGGATATGTTGCGCGCCCGTGGCCACGTGCTCTAGTTCGTAAAATACGGAAGCGATATCGGGCAGGGCGGCGGCGCGTTTTACCCGGTAGCCGAATAATTCCGCGCCCTCTCTAAGCTCCGAATTGTTTTTATCCTTCATTGTTTTTTCTCCTCGCTTGGTTTTGGTTGCCGATTTAGCCATAAAACCGATTAAAAACTTAGCCTTTCTTTATTGTAATTGATTTATTGTCAAAGGTCAAAAATTCATAACTTTAGATAAATTTAGCACAAAGCGGGGGGAAAAGTCAAGGGAATCTTAGGGTGTGGGAAGAATAAAATTTAAATTTTTTATAAATAAAAAACCCGGAGGATATTTCTCCGGGCTACGTAAATGCGTTAATTTTATTTCATGTTTTTAAAGGTGATTATTTTTAACATCACTCTCCTCGGTTAAATTTTGCGGATATCCAGAGGATTATCCATTTTTTCATTGGTTGATTTTAACTTGCCGTCATACGAGATCACGGCCACTGAACTTTTGGCCATGTCCGCGGCCAATTTTTTGGCCGCCCGCATTATTTTTTGGCGGTTAACCTTAAGAAGCCTGGATTTGAAGAGCCGGCGGTCGCGATCGGAAAGTCCGATTATTTTGCGGAGGAATTGTTTGGCCGCGGTATTGTCGGGCGGTAACGGTTTTCCGATATCGGCGCAGACCTGAAGGATCGCTTCTTTGATATCCTCATCGGTAAAGTCGCCGCCGAGAAGCCACGGCAAGGTCCGGTCGAATGTTTTCAGTGTGTTTATTATGTGAGGGTCGCGATAAGACGATAGTCCGAAGATACCGGATAGGGAGAAATAAGTGGCATAGCCGCCGTAGGCGCCGCCTTTTTCACGAACCTCGCGATGCACGAAATTTCGTCCGATAAGCTTGGAAATAACCTCTAAGACGGGGGCATCCTTGTCTTTGTAGGTGGCGGTTTTGCATGTTCGGGCGACATAAGATGCGTCACCGGTCGTGCTCCAACCGTCATTTTTATAGCTCGATCTGAAATTCCGTGATCGGAGCGGGGGTTCGTTAAGGTCGGCAAAGAATCAAGCAGTTGTCCGGCCGCGGCTGCCGCTTTATTCAAAAGCGGCTTAGTCGCGATCAGGGCGATCTGGCAGTTTTTTCCGGTAAACAGGATATGCCCGATTTTTTCCAGATCAACAGCTAATTTTTTCAAACTTTCTTCGCCGCCGGCGAGCAGTTTTTTCACGGTCAGGAGAAGATGTATCCCTCCCCATTCTTCGTTCAGGTGGGTCGCGGGTGAGAGTCCCCGGGAAGCCAGTGAACGCGCGTAAGCGTGGCCGTTTTGCTGGATACTGGATTCGTAAGCAGTTCTCATTTCTTCAAGAATAACTTTAAGTCTTTTCAGGTCGGAGAAGCTGAATTCATGGATAAGCTCATGGATAATTCCGAAGGTCGCCTCAATATTTCTCTCCAGGCACTTGGTCCCCAGCTCTAAAAGAGGCAGGCATTCGTCCGCTCCGTTGGCGGTAGAGTGAGCGGTCGCTCCCAGGCCAACGCCGCCGGTTTTTAGGCTTATCTGGCGGACGATTTTTTCATAGTTTTTCGTTTTGGTGCCTATTTTCGGCAGGGCCCAGGAGAAGATCGGAACATAAGGAATCAGATTCTCCGGCAAGGCGGCGGCATCAAAATATGATATGAAATAAAGAATGCCGTTAGTCGGCTGTTCGTAGGCGGTCAGGCGCGGATTTTTTTTAAGCGGCATGTCCTTTATGGTTTTTATTTCCGGCGGAATATCGCTTAGCTCCAGGGTCGGCAGGCAGCTTAAGTCTACCGTTCTTTCCTGCAGGTCCTTTAGCGCTTGCGCGTCGCGCCGGATAGCTTTTCTGTCCGCTATGGTTAATTTTTCTTCGAGTTCCGCCAGTTCTTTTTGCCGGCGCGCCTCCTCGTTTCTCTGTTTATTCGGATCGGGAACAAGCGTAATGAGCGCCCGGTTGTTGTTCAGAAGGAAATATTTTTTTATTCGGTCGGTGAGAAGTCCGGTTTTTACCTCCTGCCTGATCCGGTCTATGTGAACGTTAAATTCCAGCGGTCCCAGGGGGTTCTCGCCATGGAACCAGCTTTCAGCCAGTTTAAGCGCCAGGGTCAGACCGCGCGGCCAGCCATGATCTTTAAGCTCTTTTTGTTTGAGTTCCATCCGGTGGATGGCGGATTCCACGAGTTCGGGGTCGATACCTTCGGTTGCTAAAGCGCCAAGGGTATCCAGGATGACTTTTTCCACCGCGCGCGCGTCCGCTTCTTTTATGTCCTTAAGGCCGCAGGAAAAAACCGCTTCCCGGTATTCGCCGTCTTCAAGGCCGATAACATGGGTTAGGGCGCTCCCCAACCCGGAGTCTATCAGGGCTTTTTTTAAAGGAGAGGCGGCGTTACCCAAAAGGATTATCGTTAAGAGCTTTAAGACCATGATCTCGTAGGCGTCTTCCACTGGAGCTGTGATCCAGGTCATGATCGCCTGGAATTTTTTCGTCAGATCCTCGTCGGCGGGAGCGGCATAAGTCCGGTGGACATAAATCGGCGCTGACCGTTTTGGTTCGGGCGCAACGGTTGTTTTCGGATCAATCGCCTCGAAACCTTCGAAAATACCATCTACGAATCGTAGGTTTTCGGTTAAAGGCAGATTGCCGTAGGAAAATATGAAGGAATTACTCGGGTGATAGAAGCGCTTATGGAAAGCGACCAGCGCGTCATGAGTAAGGGTGGGTATTACGGCCGGGTCGCCGCCGGAGTTAAAACGGTAATTGCCGGTGAATAGCGCCTGGTTGATCGCCTCCGCCTCAATGTGGTTGGGGGTCGACATGGCGCCTTTCATTTCGCCGTAAACAACTCCCTGGCGGGTAATCCGTCCGTTCGCGTCAATTTCCAGACGATGCCCTTCCTGCATGAAATTAAGACGGGTAATCGTCGGAAAAAAGACCGCGTCCAGGTAAACACTCATCAGGTTATAGTAGTCTTTTTGGTTGGGCGTGGCAAAGGGGTAAAAAGTCCAGTCGTTGGCCGTAAAAGCGTTCATGAAAGATTTGAGACTGCGCTTAACCATCGAAAAGAACGGATCCCGGACCGGATATTTTTTTGAGCCGGTAAGCACGGTGTGCTCCAGGATATGAGCCACGCCGGTAGAATCCTGGGGAATGGTTTTAAAGCCGATCCCGAAAGCGTTCTCCGAATCTTTATTGGCCAGATGAAGGTATCTGGCCCCGGTAGCGGCGTGTGTGAGAACGATGGCGGTGGTTTCAAGGCCCGGTATCGGACGGACTTCTTTGACCAGAAAACCGTGAACAGTTTGGCCGGTTTTAAAATCATGATCGTCTGCCATGTTTTTTTCTCCTTTTGTTTTAGCTGCCGATTTAGCCATAATGCCGATTAAAAATTTAGCCTTTCTTTTAGTGTAATTATGTTTATTGTCAAAGGTCAAAAATTCATAACTTTAGATAAATTTAGCATAAAGGGGGGTGGAAAGTCAATGGTCGAATAGGTATCAGATATTTGATATTGTGATACAGGCGTAAGCAGTTTAATTTTTTATTACAGAAAAGAGCAGTGACGCGCGAAGCGATTCAAATGTTAAAGAGTTATTGGCCGATGAATAAATATTAAAATTTAATTGATTTTTAATCCGGGTTTGTTATAATATTATTGATGATAAAAATATTTGTCATCTGAAAAGGCTTCACCAAGCCAACTTCAAGATTTGGATCAAATTGTAAAGAATGGCTTTTCCGTTTCTCCGGTTTCCGTGGAATCCGGGGTAGGAGACAAGGGCTAGAAATCGTTCTGCTTCAACCATTATTCGGAAGATACTACTTCTGAAGAGATTGGGCCGGAATGAACTGTTAAGAAATTAACAGAACCCACTGTTTACGGCCAATTCTTGGATAGGCATCTTTGGTGAAGCTTTTTTGTTTTATTTTTACGTTGCGTGTTTTGTTTATTATTGATCAGTAGTCCTTGTTATTGCCATTGTTCGCGGTTCAGCTGATTTTGCGCAGATAGCTACGCGGATTTGACGCTAAACCGGCAGAAAGCCGGATTTTTTTGTGTGGCTGGACAAATTATGTTTTTTTGTTTATTATAAGAAAGAGAATAACGGGCCGTAGTATAACGGCCCGCCTACGTCCCGAAGCGTCGGGACTTCGGCGAGGCAAGTAGTACCCCGCCACATTCGCTCTGCTCATTGGCAGGGCAGGCGTGAGCATAGCTAAAGATAAATAAAATTAAACGGGCCGTAGTATAACGGTAGTACGCGAGCATGGGGTGCTTGTAGCGAGGGTTCAATTCCCTCCGGCCCGACCATAAAATTAAAAATTCTGAATTGCGATACTTGGCGTGAAATTCTCGTAGTCCCGCCCAAGCGGGACGGAGACCCCGCCGGATGGCGGGGCCCGAGAGCCCGACTGCTAAATTAATGATTTAAAAAGAAGAATGCGTGGTTTTTTCAATTAACTCCATTGTTGAAAAAATTACGCATTTTTCTTAACTGCACCTTTAAATTTTATTGCAAAAAACAAAAGGAGGCTTTAATGGCGATCAAGAACTGCCTGTTTGACTGGTCCGGAACGCTGGTTGATGATTTTCTAAAAGTGTACAAGGCGACGGCTCTGGCTTTCCGGGGACAGGGGCTTAAGGCGATTTCCCTTAACCGATTTTCGCGCGAATTCAAATTGCCGTACATGGATTTCTGGCACAAGTATTTACCAAACATGACGCCGGCAGAAGAAAAAATCGCCTTTTTGTCGGCCTGGGACACCTTAAAACCATCCCAACTTTTCCCCTTTGTTCATTTGACCCTGTCGGTTCTTAGAGGAAGAAAGATTAATTTGGTGCTTTTTAGTTCGCATGACCAGGACAGACTTGAAAAAGAAGTTAAGTTTTTCGGCCTGGAGGGTTTTTTTCGGGAGATAAACGGCAGTGTTTTAAACAAGGTAGCGGCAATCAAATCTGTTCTGGTGCGCAATAATTTCGCGGCCGAAGAAACTATGTTTATCGGCGACATGACCCACGACATTGAGGCCGGACATGCGGCCGGAATCGTTGCCTGCGCCATCGTGAATCAGGAGGCGAAATTTTTGTACGAAACTATGGGCAAAATATTGCGCGCCTACCCGGATTATTTAATTAATGACATCCGGGGGGCGGTTGGCCTTTCGTCTTTTGCCAGAAAAAAAAGAAAAATTAAAATATAACGACAAATAAAAAAGTCCCGAATGGTCGGGACTTATTTTTTTACGCGCGATTCGCGGTTTGTCAATCGTCTCTTGGTTGTGATATGATAAAAATATGAAGAAAATTATTGTCTTTATTAATGTATTTTTACTGGTTTGGCCTTTTGGTTCGTTATCGGCGGCGGGCTTAGCCGATAAATTGTCCGGCCGGATTTTACTTCAGGTCGAAGAGAACGGCGAAGCCTGGTATGTCGCGCCCTTTGACAAGATGCGCTATTTTTTAGGCCGGCCAGCGGATGCTTTCGCGCTGATGCGGGAACAGGGGATCGGCATTACTGATGCCGACTTGGATAAGATACCGGCGGGTTTAATAGAAGAAACTAAATTTCCTGTGGGAAATTTAGTTTCTGACGCGGACGGCGACGGCCTCCCCGACGATCTTGAAACAGCCATTGGAACGGATAAGACTAGAGCCGATACGGACGGTGACGGCTTTGACGATAAGCATGAACTCGCGAATGGTTTTAATTATCTCGGATCAGGAGTGATGCCTGTTAATCTTGATTTTACCGGACGCCAGCCAGGGAAGATCTTTTTAGCCGTGGAAAGAAACGGCGAAGCCTGGTATGTTAATCCGGCCGACGGCAAGAGGTATTTTCTGGGCCGGCCCGCGGACGCCTTCGCGATCATGCGCTCTCTGGGGTTGGGCATTACCAATGGCGATCTGGATAAAATATTGGCCGGTACGCCAGGCTTTTTGCTTTCAATAGGTGAGCGGGATATACATGAAGCCGTAAACCGGGAGAGAACCGGTGGCGGTTTGCCGGCTCTCCGCTGGAACGAAGAACTGGCGGCCGTCGCCCGGGAGCATAGTTTAAATCTCGCGCGGGAGAACGAGACTTTTACGGCCTTTGGCGTTGCCTGCGATTTTCCCCTGATCCACCACGAAGGTCTTGATTTCGGGATCTATAACAGCGAGCGCCTGAGTAACCGCGACGTGCATTATTTCAGCCAGACGGCGGAGAATATAGCGCTTTTATCCGGCGCGACCTATAAGGTGGTTTATTGGGAAGGCGATCCAGTAGGAGCAAAATTAGCGGCCTGCCAGAAAAAGCGGGAGGACTGGGACGCCGCTTTTAAATCCGTGGTAGACGCGGGCCGGGATAACGAAGAGAAAATGGCGATTGTCCGGGCGGAGCTTCTTCGTCGCGCCGCCGCCTTCGAATCGGAAACAGCGATCAGGGCGAGCGAGGTCAATTGGCGCGCGGAAGATATTATCGTAAGCGAAATGACGAAAGGCTGGATGGAGAGCCCGGGACATCGGGCAAATATAATGAATGCCGCTTACGACGAGGCCGGCGTCGGCCTGGCTTATGTCAACGATTTTTTTATCGCCACCCAGGTCTTTATCAAGCGCGCCGATTGCGGCTTTAAAAACGGTCCGTGCTGTGAAAAGGCCGGTTATTATCCGTATTGCTATCTGCCGCTCGAGTGCCGGGATAGTATTTGCGGTGAATAAATGGAAAATTTATATTGCATTAATTTATTTTGTATTATATAATATAGATAACAACTGAATACTTGTTGATAATTTTATCACGAGCGCGGCGATCCCGGGATGAACCCCGGGACGGCCCGAAGCGATTTATCGCGGACGGCCGGAGTACTGGCTCTATGACCCGCCGGCAACCATTCCCTAAAAGGAAAAGGTGCCCCTTCCAGCCCCGTAATGCCGGGGAAAGATGATTTTTTGTTTTAGTCTTTCCGCGGGGAAAGGCTTTTTTGTTTTATCTTCTTTGAACGCTTTTATGAACGCAGGCCGGGATAAATTATTTTTGCGGTAATCCGTCGTTTCAATTTTTAATTTTCAATGATCAATTTTCAATAAATTTTCAATTATTAAATTTAACAATTTGTCTTTATGATCAGTCGGCGGGATAAGGATTGGTAAATAATTGAAAATTATAAAATTAAAGAATTGATTGAAAATTGAGAATTGAAAATTGATAATTTTATATATTTTTTAAAAATCTAATTTACTTAGTTTAAAAAGATTATGTATCACCAAAATCTTTACACGGTCGAAAGCGTTACGGCCGGGCATCCGGACAAGGTCTGCGACCAGGTCTCGGACGCTATTCTGGACGCTTGCCTAAAAGAAGACCCGGCATCGCGGGTGGCGGTCGAAACTTTCGGCGGCCACGGCCTGCTCTTGGTCGGAGGCGAGGTCACGACCAACGCCGATTTCGACGCGGCCGCGATTGCCCGGCAGGTTTATAAGGACATCGGCTATGATAATGATCTGGAGGTGATCACTAAGATCGTCAGGCAGTCGCCGGATATCGCCCAGGGCGTCGACACGGGCGGAGCCGGAGATCAGGGAATAATGTACGGCTATGCCACGAGGGAGACAGAAGAATTCATGCCCTTGGGGGTGGTCTTGGCTCATAAATTAACCCGCGGACTGGAAGAACTCCGAAAAAGCGGGGAGCTAAGCTGGCTTAAGCCGGACGGCAAAGCGCAGGTAACGCTCGATAACGGCCGGGTCAAAAACGTTCTTGTAAGCACCCAGCATGGTGAAGATGTCGACCAGGAAGAGATTCGGCGGAGTTTGATTGAAAAACTTATCGCGCCGGTAATCAACAATTTATCCGGCGTGGAGGTTTTCGTAAATCCGACCGGGAAATTCTTTTTGGGCGGTTTCGCGGCTGATACGGGGCTTACCGGCAGAAAGATCATGGTCGATACCTACGGCGGGCTCATTCCGCACGGCGGCGGCGCTTTTTCCGGCAAGGACGCGACCAAGGTCGATCGCTCGGCCGCTTACATGGCCCGCTTCGCGGCGAAAAACATCGTGGCTGCCGGCCTAGCCGATAAATGCCTAGTCTCGGTCGCTTACGCCATAGGACACGCCGAGCCTTTGATGGTAGAGGCCATGGACGAAGACGGTAAGAGCCTCAAGGACGTGGTCAGGAGAAAATTCGATTTCCGTCCGCGCGCCATTGTTGAAAGGCTCGGTTTAAGAAAACCGATTTTCCGGCCGACCGCGAGCTACGGCCATTTCGGAAAAGCCGGACTGCCTTGGGAAGAGATAATCGAACTATAAGATTAAAGATAAAAAGACGGATCGATCGACCCGTCTTTTGCTTAAATCGATTGACAGTAAATTTAATATTATGTTAGCTTGGAATTAACATATTCATGAACGGTTAATTTACGATCTTTAAAATAAATAATAATATTACGAAAGGACAGGTTGATGCCGCAAAGTATTAATAGTAGATTCTGCTTGTTGTTAAAACGGATAATTTACGAAATCAAAGGTTTTATGAATTCGCCCGGAGAAAAATTACGGGCCGGGTGGCGCTGGCTGGCTTACGATTTTCTGGGGATATTCCGGGAGATCCGTTTAAGCTACGTGCCGCCTTTGATGGTTTATTTCGCCGCCGGCGTATCCGCTTTTACGGGGATCATCGAATCTTTTTTCGTTAAAGAAGAATTGGGGCTCGCGGCGAGTTTTCTCGCCGGTTTGGCTTTCTGGGCCGGGATTCCCTGGGCGCTTAAGATGCCCCTGGGGCACCTGGTCGATCTTTTTTGGCGGCGCAAGTCCCTCTTCGTTTATATCGGGGCCCTGCTCATGGCGTTTAGTCTCCTTGTTATGGTCGGCCTTACCGGCTACAAAGAATGGATGGCCGGGATCATGCCTTTGGCCGACTGGTATATCCTTTCGGTACTAGTAGCGCCCATAGGCTACGTCCTTCAGGACGTGGTCGCCGACGCCATGACGGTCGAAGCCGTGCCCACACATACCGATAAGGGAATAAAGATCAATGAAGCCGAGCTGCAGCGGCGACATATTACCATGCAGACTTTAGGGAGGATCGCGATCGTCGGCGGCGGCGCGTTCGTGGCCGGATTGGGCGGCTGGCTCGCTACCACTATTTCTTATTCGGCCATGTACCGGATGTCCCTTTTAATACCGGTAATTTCGATCATCGGGGTGACGGCCGGATATTGGATGACGCGAAAACGGCGCCATCGGCTCGCGGCGGAAGGCCTATCTCCCGCCGAGATCGGACGGATCGAGTATGGAGAGGAAACGCCGCCTAAGCCCAATTGGCGGATCTTGTCGGGCAGCGCCCTCTTTATCGTCATTACTCTTATCCTGGGCCTTGTTCGCATTCCGGGAAATATGGAAATTATTTTCGCGGTTTCGCTTTTTATCGTCCTTTATCTTATGATGGAGCTTATACGGGACATCGATCCCGGTAAAAAGCGGGAGATCGTCGGCATCGCGGTCATTATTTTCGTCTTCCGGGCCATGCCGGGAATAGGGCCGGGCGCGGGCTGGTGGCAGATAGACGTTTTAGGTTTTGATGAGGCGTTTTTCGGCACTCTCCGCCAGATTTCGTCGATCCTGGCCATTATCGGGATGTTCGCCCTGCGCGGCTGGATGGCCAGACGCCCTGTTCCTTACCTTGTGGTCTTTCTGTCCGTTTATTCCACGGTCATGTTCCTGCCTTTTATCGGCATGTATTACGGATTGCATGAATGGACCGAGAAGATATTCGGATTCGGCGCCAAAGGCATAGCCATAATCGACACGATGGCCGATTCTCCCATGGGCCAGGTGGCTATGATCCCGATGCTCGCCTGGATCGCCAAGGAGGCGCCCCGGGACAAGAAGGCTACTTATTTCGCGGTCATGGCCGCTTTTACGAATCTGGCCCTGTCCTTAAGCCAGCTTTTAACGGTTTACTTAAATAAGATCTTCGTGGTCGAACGGGGAGTATACGGCGAATTAGGGGCGCTTATGATCGTGGTGGCGGGACTAGCCCTTTTTATTCCTCTTTTGGCCGTATATTTATTTAATCCCAAGTATCACCTTGTCTTAAGACATATTTTTAAGGCCCAAAGCGGCCGCTAAACAAAAAAATAAAGCATCTCCGGGATGCTTTTTAAATTAACAAAGAAGAAAAAAATAAAAAACGGACGCGCGCGCATCCGTTCGTTTTTTTAAAAACAGTCTTTTTATATTTTTCCTTTTAAAATTTCGATCGCTTTTTGAAGCGGTTCGTTCTCCTCCGTGGTCGGATCATCTTCGATCTTTACGTCCGGCGTGATACCGATACCGTCAGGGCAGGCCTTGGTCACGGGCAGATGGTATTTTTTGATCGTGATTTTCAGGCCGGAATTGTCGGGTAAGAGGCTTATGACCTGGACAGAGCCCTTGCCGTATGATTTTATGCCCACGATCGTGGCCAAGCCGTAGTTTTGGAGGATACCGGCCAATACTTCGGAGGCGCTGGCCGAACCGCCGTTTATGAGAACAACTATCGGACCGGAAAACGACTTGGCGGTTTTTGACTGGCGGTAAAGGGAGGGGGTCTCATCTTTCCGTCCCTTGGTATAAAGCAAGGGTTTCCCCGGTTCGATAAAGGCGTCGGCTATTTGCAAAGTTTCCATAAGGTTTCCGCCGGGATTATTTTCGACGTCGATGACCAGGGCTTTCGCGCCGGCCTTTTTGAGAATTTCGAGCTTATTCAAAAATTCCAGGCAATTGTCATCAAAACGGGAAATTTTTATGTAGCCGAATTCGGTACCGGGAATCATGCGGCTCGTTACGGGGGAAATTTCGATTACTTCACGAATGATCGTGAAGGTTTTTATTCGCGAACCGTCCGGCGATCTGACCGCGATTGTTATCGGCGTTCCCGCTTCTCCTCTGATCGCGTCGGTCATTTCTCCCAGAGTGCGGCCGGCCGCGTTTGTTTCGCCCGCTTTGGTAATATACCAGCCTTTGGGCAAACCGCATTTTTCCGCCGGAGAACCCTCGACGACCTCTTTAATATAAACCCCCCGGTAGTTTAGATTTCCCTTGATAAGGGCTTCGCTGATTTTTTTATATTCCGGACTGACGGTCTCCAGGAATTGTGTCGCCCGGAGAAAAGCGTTTGGATCGTTTTTTATTTTTTCCGCGCCGGCTTCCGTCAGGAATTCCGCTTCAATCTTCTTTAAGCTTTCCTGAGCCTCCTTAAACGCTTCAGGGCAAAGGCCGACGAGAATGCCGATGCCGCCGATAGAGGATTCAAGAAACCGGCTTAGCTCTTTCTTGGACATGAGCATGGTATGCTGGTCCAGATTTTTCGGAAAATAATCCTGAAGGTATTCCTCAAGTTTTTTTACGTCTTCGTCCGTCAGAGAGCGATAATATTCGCGGGCGACGATTGCCACGGATTTTTCGAAAGCGTCCAGGAGCTCCGATATCCGCCGTTCCTGGTCGTTTAGCGTGATCATGAATCCGAATCCGGGCGGCGGTTGGCAGTAAATTGCCGTAGATCCCAGAAGCAGGATTAGCGCCGTGAATCCGAAAACGCGGAACGATCTTAATAACTTCATGTTATCCTTCCCTTCTTCCCCGATCGGGGATGGGCAAAAAAAATAAAATTTTAACGAACACTTATATGTTCCTTTGTTCCGGCACTTTTTGCCGTTTGATTTTATCTTATCTTATTATATCCGCCTCTTTAAGTCAATTGACGAAATCAACGGAATATATCGGAAAGCCGGCGCGTTTACGACGGCGTATTGCCGGAATTCTTTTTTCCGGATATAATATACCTACGGTTTATGAAAAAATTCCGCACCGGTAAAATTCAATTACTTTTTTTATTTATTTTTAGCCTTTTTACGGCTGTTTTTTTGTGGCGAATAAATCAGGATGTCACTAATATTACACAAGCAGATCCAGGTGAAGGGCAGGGCGATGTTGCCGTGGCGCGGATCAAGTCTGATCGCGTGGAAAAGATCGAGATCGCGGACGGCGCGACTTACGGAACGCTCTTATCTTCGACTAGTATCGCTTACGCCGATTATATGGCGGTTTACGGGGCGGCCGCGCCGGTTTATGATCTGGTAAAAATAAGGGCCGGACGTTTTTTGGAATTGGTGTTCGACGGGAAAACGGATGAGTTTAAAGAGCTCAGGTATAAGATCGATTCGGAAGACGAGCTTCACGTGCGGAATAAGAAATATTACGGAGACGCGGCTTCGAGTACCGCGGAGTGGATGGCGGAAGTATCCCCCATACTCTATGAGGTCAGAATAAAAACCGCCCTAGGCACGGTTGAGTCCTCGATGTACCAGGCGGCCCTGGACAATGATATCGATATCCGCGCCATAATAGAATTAGCTGACGCTTTCCAGTGGACGATCGATTTCGCCATGGATCCGCGAGTAGGCGATACCTTCAAATTCATCTTCGAAGAACGCTACCTGGAAGGGAAATACGAGATGCCGGGAGGGGTCCTCTCCGGGCGCTACATTAACGACGGTCAGGCTTACGACGTGTATTATTTCGAAGAAGATGAAGATAACCGCGGTTATTTTGACGGAGAAGGCAATTCTGTCCAGAAGATGTTTTTGAAAGCGCCGGTCGCTTTTAAATATATTTCTTCCGGTTTTACGACCGGTCTACGGTATGTAGAAGCCTTTAACGTCGCGACCGGTCACCGGGCGATCGATTACGCCGCGCCCCAAGGGACGCCGATCAGGGCCGTCGGCGACGGCACGGTCGTTTCCGCCGGCTGGAGCGCGGCCGGTTACGGCAACCTTACCTCGATCAGGCACAACGGCACTTATACGACGAACTACGCGCACCAGTCGAAGATTATAGTTAAGCGCGGAGCTAAAGTAAAGCAGGGAGAAATTATCGGTTATGTCGGTTCCACGGGTTTTTCGACCGGACCGCACCTGCATTTCGAGATGGTCAAGAACGGCGTCAAGGTAAATCCTTTAAAAGAGATTCTGCCGCCCGGCAAAGCCATTGCCGATGAAAATAAGAATAGATTTTTCGAGGAGATAAAAAAATGGCGGGAAGATCTCGATAAGGCGAATTAATTCGTCCATAGATCATTACTGAATATTCCAATAAATAAAAAATTGGAATCAAAATGAAGATTACTATAAGATCGGCGATTGTTTATTTTAGAAGAAGGGAGGAATTTTGGGAAATAATAATGAGGTAATCGACGCGGAATTCGATGAAGTGGGGACTTGCGACCATTGCGGAAAATATTTCCTGCTTTACGGGGACGAAAAAGGAACCTGTCCCGATTGCCGTCAAATAAAGCGGCTGGTCAATAAAATAAGCTGGCCCCTTATAATCGCAACGATCATAGCCGTTATTTTTTTCAAATTCCTGTAAACAAATTAAAAAACAAAAAACCAGTTCATTAGAACCGGTTTTTTATTGCTTCTCGCGTTAATATTTCAGTATATTATTTTTTATAACTCTCGTAGAAATAAACGATCGTTTCGATGGCCTTAAGATAATTCCAGACGCCGAAACTTTCGTTCGGGGAATGGATCGCGTCCGCGTCAAGTCCGAAACCCATGAGGATCGGTTCCGCCTTGAGTATCTTTTTGAATAAAGCCGTGATCGGAATACTGCCTCCGGTTCGGAGAGGGAGCGGTTTTTTTCCGAACGCCCGCGCGTAAGCTTTTTCCGCGGCCCGGAAAACCGGGGAGTCGAGCTTGGTCACGAATGGTTCGCCGCCGGTATAGGTTTTGATTTTAACTTTGACGGTTTTCGGCGCCAGAGCTTTAAAATGCTTGATGAATAAGGCGGTGATCTTTTTCGGGTTTTGGCCGGGCACCAGGCGCATTGATATTTTGGCGTGCGCTTTCGAGGGGAGCACGGTTTTCGAGCCTTCCCCGGTAAACCCGCCCCAGATGCCGTTCACGTCCAGGGTCGGCCGGGCGCCGGCGCGTTCCAGGGTAGAATAGCCTTTCTCCCCGGCTACTTCCGCGATTCCCAGTTCTTTCTTGTAACGGGCCAGGTTAAAGGGTATTTTTTTCATGCTCCGGCGCTCGGCCGAAGTCAGCGGAACGACATCGTCATAAAATCCGGGAATTGAAACGCGGCCGTTTTTGTCTTTGAGCCGCGCTATGATCTCGCAAAGCACGTTTATCGGGTTGGCTACGGCGCCGCCGTAAACTCCGGAATGGAGATCGTGATTCGGTCCGGTCAGCCCGACCTCGAGGTAGACAAGCCCCTTAAGCCCGGCCGTGATCGAGGGTACGGAATTACTGAACATTTCGGTGTCCGAGATCAAAACGATGTCGGCCGCGAGTTTTTTCCGGTTTTTCCGGATATAAGCGTCTAGATTTGCCGAGCCGATCTCTTCCTCCCCCTCGATAATAAATTTGATGTTTACGGGCAGGCTTTCTTCATGATTAAGATATTCGAAAGCCTTGATGTGCGCGTACATCTGGCCTTTGTCATCCGAAGCGCCGCGCGCGTAAATTTTTCCGTTCTTTACGGTCGGCTCGAAAGGCGCTGATTTCCAGAGGGCGATCGGATCGACCGGCTGGACGTCGTAATGCCCGTACACCAGCACCGTCGGCAATTTTTTATCAATGATTTTTTCTCCGTAAACCACCGGATGCCCGCCGGTCAGCTCTATGGCCGCCTTGTCAGCGCCGGCCGCGATCAGTTTCACCTTGATGAATTCGGCCGCGGCCCGGATATCGCTTTTGTTCTTAGGGTCGGCGCTAATGGAGGGAAAGCGCAGAAGTTCGAAAAGTTCGTTTAAGAATTTTTTTTGGTTGGATTTTATGTATTGTTTTACGTCAGTCATATTATTTAATATTAAATATAAAATGTTAAGTTGGCTAACTGCCCGATATTTAATGCTTTTGGCTTGATACTTGTTTAATTATACCATAAAAATTATTTAAACAAACATTAATTTTTGTTTTTAGCTTGACTTATCCGCGTATTTAATAATAGAATATTAGCAAAAGATATTTTTAACCTAAAATTCCAAAATTAAGAAGGGGGCAAAGATGACGCCGGACGAAATAGTAAGAAAGGCCAGAGAAGAAAATCAGAAAGCGCAGGAAGCGGAAAAAGCAAAAAGAGAGGTATTTGACCGGATTTTTGACAAGTTTAAGGACAGGACAAGAAAAATCATGGAGGAAGACGCGATTGACGAAGAAGATATGGATCAATTCGATGAGGAGACGGACAAGTTAAGAGAAGAGGCCTGGGAAAATGTCCGGGGAATAATCGATAAGGACGGTTTGGATGATGTTGAAGAAAACATCGATGAGTTCCTTGACTCTGTTTTCGGGATCATAGACGAGGATGACTATGATAATCTTCCGAATGAATCGTTAAGGAAGTTAAAAGAGATCAGGAAGCAGGACGAATTCCTTAAAAAAAGAGCGGCAAAAAAAAAGACGGCTTAAAAAAAATAACGGTCTTTTAACGAGACCGTTTTATTATTGTCAGAAGTTTTAAAGAGGTGTAGAATTTATTTAGCTTTAAGCGCGGGCAAGTTTATTGTTTAAAATTCAGAAAGTAAGTAAGTAATATGTCAAAAAAACTTCCGTCTCAATTCGAGGTAAAAATCGAAAAATTCTCTTTTGCGGGCGAGGGTGTCGGGCGGTACGGCGGCCGGGAGGTTTTCGTTTACGGGGCTCTGCCCGGAGAAACCGTTATGGCGAGGCCGCTTAAAAAACGGCGGAAAGGGATAACGGCCGGATTTTTAGAGGTAATAAAACCCGCGGCCGCGAGACGGCCGGCCGCGGAGGACCATTTTTTTTCCTGCTCTCCCTGGCAGATAATTCCGGAAGAACTGCAGTTTAAGTACAAGCGGGAATCGGCGGAAAGAATGTTCCGGGAATCGGCGGGAAAATTGCCGCAAAGCGATCCCGGCATCGTCGGAGGCGAACGGTTATGGCATTACCGCAATAAGATGGAATTCAGTTTTACGGAAAATAAATCCGGCGGGCTGTCCCTGGCCCTGCATAAGCGCGGCAGCCGTTATGAATGCTGGCCGCTTACCGGCTGCGCGATCGCGCACGAACGGATAAACGCCTGCGCCGGAGAAATAGTAAAAACGCTGGCGGCGCAGAACATAAAAAGGGAACAGCTTAAGTATTTATTGATAAGATACGGTTATTTTGAAGATAAATGCCTGGCCGCGCTTTTTGTCGCGGATGAGAATTTTCCGGTCGGAGGCGCGGATATTCCCGGTTTGGCCGGTTGGCGGATAATTTATTCCGACCCGAGGACGCCGGCGACGGTCACGACCAAAGTTTTACATGAAGAGGGGCGGGATTATCTGACCGAAGAAATATCCGGCCTGAAATTAAAGTATTATTATGACAGTTTTTTCCAGACCAACCCGCCGGCCTTTTCCGGCCTTCTTAGTTACCTAAAAGACAATATCCGGCCAGGCGGAACGCTTATAGATCTTTACTCCGGCGTGGGAACGATCGGATTTTCTCTGGCCCGTGACTTCGAGCGGGTAATAAGCGTCGAATTCGATCTCCGGGCGGCCGAGGCGGCCCGTTTCAACCTCTCCGTAAACAAGATCGCCAACGCTGCGGTTATCGGCGGTGCCGCGGAAAAGCAGGATCTGTCCGTAATCTTATCTAAGGCTGATACTGTCATCGTGGATCCGCCCCGCACAGGGCTTCATCCGAAAGTTATCAAAGCAATCCTCGAAAAAGCGCCGGAAAATTTTATTTATATTTCCTGCAATCCCTTGACCCAGGCGCGCGACTTCGCCCTCTTTAAGAAAAAATACCGGGCGCGCCATTGGCGGCTTTTCGATCTTTACCCGCAGACGCCGCACATGGAGAGCGTAATAATAATGGAGAAAAGAAAATGGTGGAAAATATTTTGATTATTTTTTATTTACGCAATGAAAAAGTCCCGTTTATTCGGGACTTTGTTTTTAGGAGAGTATCCGCCGGGCGATATCGTTATATATGGTAAAGACCATCAACGCGAGCAAAATACAGACGCCGGCGACCTGCGCCCTCTGCCTGGTTTTAAGGCTTACCGGGCCGCCCTTGACGGCTTCGATGCCGAAGAAAAGCAGATGACCGCCGTCTAAAGCGGGGATGGGCAGAAGATTGAAAATGGCCAGGCCGATACTTATTTTAGCGATTAAGTAGAAAAACGCTATCAAACCTTCTTGTGCGGCCTCTATGCTCATTTTATGAATAGCGACCGGGCTGCCCAGATTTTCTTTGACGGAAATTTTTCCGGCGGCCATTTTAGCGATGTTTGTCGCCTGTTGTTTGGCGATTTTTCCGGTTACAACTACGGCCGTAAGAGCGGACTTAATCGGGCCGATTTTTTGGTAGGAAAATTCATTGCCGTTTTTTATCGGAACTCCCTGAGTAAAAAGAATGCCAAAGATGATTATCGCGGCCAGGAGGAAATTAAATACCGGTCCGGCCGCGGCAATCAGGCTTTTTTGCCAGAGCGGCTTATTATTGAAAGACAGGCGCGCGAATTCCGGCTTAAGTTCCCGCTCCCGTTCATCGCCGACCATTTTTACGTAACCGCCCAGAGGGATCAAAGAGATCCGGTAATCGGTTAAACCTACCCTGATGCCAGTCAGGCGCGGTCCGAAACCCAAAGAAAAGGTTTCTACGCCTACGCCGCAGAGACGGGCGGCCAGGAAGTGGCCGAATTCATGGATGAATATGAGAACTCCCAACAGTATCCAAAATGCCATTTTTACCCCCCCTTTTTTTTGCCGGGCTGGCTTAAATTTAAAAGTACGTATCTTTATTATTTTCTTTATATTGGCATATTATTTATAAGAGGTCAAGGATTTTCGGATAATTAAAAAGGACAAGCTTTTTGCTTGTCCCGTCTTTTTTTATTTTATTTCCAGGGGGCCCATTTCGCCGTTTTTGAAAGCGTCTTTGGTTTTCCCGGAAATGACGATCCGTTTCATTTTTTCCAGAGCCTCGGGTCCGTAATAAACGTCTTCGCCAATTCTGGCCTCAAGGCGCCTCGTGGGCACGCCGATGATCTTCTCGATGATAATACTGTCGATATATCCGTCCTGGCGCCATATTTCGTAAGCCTGGATCATGGAAAGAATTTTCGTTTGGTAATTCTTGAACTCGGCCCGTTTGGCGCGGACGTAATCCGCGATCTTGTCGTAGATATCGAGGCCGGCCAGATCGGGATAAGCTTCCTTTACCGCCGCGAAGAACGCGCCGTTGGCGGAAAATCCGTCATCCCCGTAACGGCCGGTCACGGCGTCGCGGATGATCTTGTCCATCTTGTCGCTCTTGTGGTTAGCGAGGCCCAGTTGTTCATAAAACCCGTTCACGAATTCCGACAGCAGGTTCTGGTTATCAAGGTATTGGGCGTTCAGGCCGGTCTCGTGATGAATCGAAGCTGTCCTTAAACCATTCAGTTTGGCATACCCGCCTAACCCCAGAAGAAAAAGACCGCCGACGATTACCCCCAAAACGATCAATACGATCTTTACGCCGCCTTTTTGATTCTTCATGCTTTCCTCCTGTGTGTTTTTGGTTATCGCTTTTTACGGAAATGGAATCCGGTATTACCTTTGTCGCCGATTACAATGGCGATTACCCAGCCAAGACCGCAAAAAAAGAATGTAGCGACATGGATGAATATTCTCTGTTTTTTTGTCGGCTGGATCTGGTCCACGAGATAAAGGAATCCCCGGCCATTATCATCGGGATCTTTAGCCGACATGCTGATCCGCTTAAAACGCGTTTCTGGGTCCTTAAGTCCGAAAACGATATTTTCGACCTTTCCTTCCCCGTAAATATCTTCCGCTTTGCCTCCTTTTAATTTTCGTTTTACTTTTCCGATAATTTTTTCCGGACTGAGTTCGGTCCCGCGCAAACCGTTGTCCAGGGCCGTGAGCATAGTCTCGTTCCCGACGGGCATGCCGGTAAAAGACCTGGTCCAGATGATCTTTTCGCCATCAGTCAAGGTAACGGCGACGACTGAATTCTTGCTTAAGGCGTTCTCTCCGTGCCGTTTTATATCCTGCCAATAGGCTTTGAGCGCCAAGGCGTACTTTTCCGGGTCGGAAGCGATCGAATCGTTCCGGATGATCACCAGGTGCATGTCGCCCTGAAGTACCTTGCCGAAAGAAGCGTTCAGGTAGGACATCGCGTCGAACCAATCTTTGCGGTTCGGCGGATTTAAGCCGACGAAATAAACCTTGTTCGCGTGATAGAAATCATAAATGTGGCTCTGGAATACCGGGAAGAGCCCGCTTTTTTCGTAAACCTCGATATCGGCCGAGAAGCTTTGCAGTATTTTTTGTTCGCTCGCGTAAATATAATTATTATATTCCCATTTTTTCGTGACCGGTCCGGGCTCCCCCGCGGCGATCCGTTCCTTGGCTTTTGTCCAGAAAGGATGCTCTCCGGTTCCCGCGTTCGAGATCACGCGATCGGGGATCCTTTCGAAACGGCGCCATCTGTGCGCCTGCGGATTTTCCGGCAATCTGTGCCGGTCGATCTCGTAAGTGCCGATCGTGGTTCTGACGTAATAATGAGTTTCTTCGGTCGCGTATGGGCAATCGTGGTATTCCGTTCTTTTGCAAGTATCGCATTCTCCCTTGTCGTTGCAATCGCAATCGTAGGATACCGTATAGGGATCGCAATCGTATTCCCACCGGCAGGGTCCGTCGCGATAGCATTCGACGTCTTCCTTGTGGACTTCGGTTTCCCAACCCGACCAGAATTCGTTAAAAGTCACTAAATTTTTTTTGGCCGTTTCCCAGCCCATATAAACCGAACCGGGCGCGGCCAATGAAGCTATTACGGCCATCACGATGCCATATTCTTTCCAGGTGATTTCTTTTTGTGTTTTTACGAATCGGTCAAAAATGAATTTTACGGCCAATCCGGTAATAGCGGCTGTTAATACCGCGACAAGGATGGTAAAATGCATGACTGCCTCCCCGATTAATTCATTGATATGTTAAGGTACGAAATTATATAAAATTATCATGTTTATCGAATTTTGTCAATATCCGGGTTTAAGCAGAAGAATATATTTTTATCTTTTATATAAGCCAAAATATTCGAATAGTTTGCTTAATTTTCGAATACAGGTTAATATTTTATTATGGATTTAAAAATCAACAAAAATTCATCGGTTATAATTCCGATTCCTCTTTTGAAAAGATTCTTCGATCTGGCGGTGTCTTTTTTTATTTTGCTCGCCGCTCTGCCGTTGTTTGTCCTGATCGCGGCCGCTATTTTAATTGAGCACGTTTTTCGGGGACAAATCCTGGCTCCGCTTTTTTACGCGGAGGAGAGGGTGTCAGAGGGGAAACCGTTCCGATTCGTGAAATTCAATATTTTCAAACCGGAGACGATCGCGGACATGAAAAAAAGAGGCGAATTCATCCATACGAAAAGCCTCGAGCACGACGGACAGAGCTTGACCCGGGTCGGCCGGATCGTGCAGCGCCTTTACCTGGACGAACTTCCCCAGCTTTTTAGCGTGCTAAAAGGCGACATGAGTCTGGTCGGGCCGCGGCCGCTTAATCTCGCGGTTTACGAACGGCACGTAAAAACCGGCAGTTTGACTAAAACCGCGCTTAGAGCCGGACTGACCGGGCCTTATCAGGCGCGCAAGGGCGAATTAGGGGCGGGCCAGGAACGTCTGGATCAGGAGTACCTTGATATGTGCGCTTCTTCGCCGGCTTGGCGGATAATTATCTGCGACGTAAAGATACTGTTTCGTACCCTGCTTACTATGGCCAAGGCCAAGGGGTATTAGTGACAACAAATATAGAACCCTATATAAATTACCCGGATAATACC
>JAZDLN010000009.1:0-41289 GCA_043801965.1 Candidatus Falkowiibacteriota bacterium | reverse complement strand
TTTCAAAACAATAACAAATAATGATATTAGAAAAATTGAATATCTTTTAAACTCTAGGCCCAGAAAAAGACTTGGCTGGAAAACACCTTATGAGGTATTCTATAAAAAGACAGGTGTTGCACTTCAGAGTTGAATGTACCTAGGGAGGTTTTGACAAATTAATCAATTCATGATAGATTAAAAAATCAAACAGCTCCTTAAAACTAAGTGTTTACATAATCGGCGGAAAAAACGTATTTGGCGGAGGAATTATTCATGAGCGCAAAAAAAAACAAAAAACATTGCCGTGGCCTGGATACGGGACGGAGTGCTGGTCAACCGGATGCACATCAATCCGGTGGCCTTAGCCTTTGCGTCCCTAAGACACATCGCCCTGGAAAATAAAAATAATTCCGATCTGCTTGCCGAATTAATCAACTTCGGCTTCGCTAAGTCGGGATATTCGGCCGCTGAAAAAATGAGGCTTTATAATCTGGGGGCAAAAAATATCATACATGACGTAGAAAAAGCGTCTCAAGACTATAACCGAATTGCCGCCAAAGCGGCGGAACACGCCGAATATTTTCCCGGAGCGATTGAATTGCTGGAAAGTCTGCACCGCGCCGGAGTATTTAATTTTATTACTTCGGCCGTTGATCAGGCGGTCTTGGATAAATGGGCCTATCATGATGCTGGCGGCAGAAAAATCGCCCCCTATCTGACCGAAATTTTAGGCTCCAAGCCGGGCTTTCTTAAGGGTCGTGATCACTTTGAGCACATCATTAAAAAATACGGCGTTGAGCGGATTTACTATGTGGCTGACGCGGTTTCGGAAATAAAAACCGGAGCAGAGCTTGCCGGCGACTATAGCATTATTCCGATCGGCTTTGCCCACGTGGTAACCGTTGATGATGTCACGGCAGGAATAAAACTGGTTTCCCGGGCCGCAGCAGACCTTTTCGGGGCGGATTTTAAAAAAATAAAAATTGATCCGCAAAAAATAAAACTTCCCGCCGAAAATGAAATTGTTAAATCCCTGAAAAAAGCAGGTGCTCATAAAATTATCATCCGGGATAAACGGGAAATAACCCGTAATCTCAAACACTATTTTATGAACATCGGATTGATCGATCGCAAATGCATCAGGAAATAGCGATTACATAAAAAAGGACGGAGCATTTTACAAAAGGAGAAAAATTAATGCGCGATACTCAATATGACTGTTTGACGGTTGACGACTATTTGAAAATGAGGGGAAAAGATATAATCACGTGTATTAAAGAGACCTTTGAAAAAGACGAAATTCCAGATCAATTTGAAACGTGGTTGAAAGACAAGCAAAATTACATGAATTTTTTAGATTGTGCATTATGTGATCTGGAAAATGCAAAAAGGGCATTAAACTTCCTTTTGATTCAGGAGTATCCTGAAAATAGTCCGTATGTTATTAAAAGAAAAAAGGACGTAGAGACAATCAAGGAGTGGGTCAAAGAGGTTTTAAGAGACCCACAAAAATCCAGGCTGGAATAAACGCCCGATCTGGCGCGGCGCCAGAAACTTTAAATATCAAACAAGCGGTTTAGCATAACGCCTAACCGCTTTTTATTTTCTTAAAAAAGCTTAGAACGCCAGGCGCCCGGGTTTAACAACGCAAAAATTGAACTAAAATTTGACAAAATTTCGTTGACAGGACCGGGCGTATGTGTTAATCTAAAGCATCAAATTATGTTCTTTGACAATCGATAATCCTGAATATTTATTTTAAAATTTCAGAAAAAAAGAAAGGAGAAAGGCGTAAAAAATCCGTTGTCCGATAAACCGCGTTAAAAAAAGAGAAAGAGGTGAAGAATGCGTTATCTGCCGCACACGAAAAAAGATATTTCCCAGATGCTCGGCGCGACAGGATTTAAAAACCTGGATGAACTTTTTTCCCCGATTCCCGAAGGCTGCCGCCGCGCGGAGCCGCTTAAACTGCCAGCGACCCTTAATGAATGGGAGCTCGGCTCTTTAATGGAAGAGATGGCCGGCAGTATGGCCGCGGCGCCGGAATATAAGATGTTCATCGGCGCCGGCAGCTACGACCACCACATTCCCGCGTCGGTCTTTTATCTATTGGGCCGTTCCGAATTCACGACCTCATATACCCCGTACCAGCCGGAATTATCCCAGGGAACGCTGCAGGCGATCTACGAATACCAGACCCTCGTCTCCCGTCTTCTGGGAATGGAGGTGGCGAACGCGTCCATGTACGACGGCGCTTCGGCCCTGGCCGAGGCCCTGCTTATGTCCATGCGCGTAACGCGCCGGAAACGGGTGGCGGTCTCCGCCGCGACCCATCCGCTCTATCGCCGGGTGATCAAAACCTATTTGCGCCCGATCGGCTGCGAGATCGTGGAAATTCCTTATTGCGCGGACGGCGCCCTGGATATGTCCGCCCTGGACGGTCTGGGCGAAGTGGCGGCCATTGCCGTCCAATCGCCCAATTTTTTCGGATGCGTTGAAAACCTGGAAACGGCCGCCGAGCGCGCGCACGCCCAAGGCGCCCTGATGGTCGCTTCGTTTACGGAACCGATCGCGTACGGACTTTTAAAGAACCCCGGCGACCAAGGGGTTGATATCGCCTGCGGCGAAGGGCAAAGCCTTGGCATTCCGCGTTCCTTCGGCGGACCCGGCCTCGGCCTTTTTACGAGCCGGCTTAAGTACGTCCGCGGCATGCCGGGCCGCCTAATCGGGAAAACCGTGGATTTAGAAGGCAAAAGAGGCTTCGTTCTTACCCTGGCCACGCGCGAACAGCACATCCGCCGGGAAAAGGCGACTTCTAACATCTGCACCAACAGCAGCCTCTGCGCGCTGTCGGCGCTTATGTTTTTAGCTTCGGTCGGCAAGACCGGACTCCGGAACCTGGCCCAGCTTAACCGCGACAAATCGGAATATCTCAAGGCCGGGTTAAAAAAAGCCGGCCTGACCCTGCCTTTCGCGGGCGCCACTTTCAACGAATTCGTCGCGAGGATCCCCGCGGACGCTTACGAGCGCCTGCTCGAAAAAAAGATCGTCGCGGGTTTGCCCATCGGACCTTATTATCCGGAGCTGGCGGATTGTTACGTTTTATGCGCGACCGAAACCGCATCCAGGAAAGATATGGACCAAATAGTAAAGGAGTTGGCATCATGAAAACATCATCAGGAACCTCCGGGCTAATACAAAACGAGCCCCTGCTCTGGGAGAAAGGGCGAGAGGGCCGAAGCGGATATTCGATGCCCCGGCGCGACGTGCCGCGCTCTAAACTTGACGAACGCTTTCTCGGTCCGGCGCCCGATCTGCCCGACCTGAGCGAAATCGACGTGGTGCGCCATTTTACCCGGCTCTCGCAATGGAACTTCGGGGTTGATACCGGAATGTACCCCTTGGGCTCCTGCACGATGAAGTATAACCCGAAAATCAACGAAAAAATGGCCTCTCTTACGGGATTTGCCGGCTCCCATCCCTTACTCCCGCCGCGCTTTTCCCAGGGAGCGCTTCAACTCATCTACGAGCTCGAAAAATTCCTTTCCGAGATCACGGGCATGGACGCGGTTTCCGTCCAGCCGGCGGCCGGAGCTCACGGCGAGCTCGCGGGCATGCTTATAGTCCACGCTTACCACGAGAAGCGGGGAAAACAGAGATCAAAGATAATCATACCCGATACGGCCCACGGCACGAATCCGGCCAGCGCCGCCCTCTGTGGCTACCAGCCCGTGGCCGTTAAATCCAACGAAGAGGGCATAATCAGCCCGGAGCAGGTCGAAGCGGTCATGGACGAGGACACCGCGGGCATAATGGTCACCAACCCGAATACCCTCGGACTATTCGAGAAAAATATCAAAGCCATCGCGGATATCGTCCATGCCAAGGGCGGCCTCGTCTATTGCGACGGCGCGAACATGAACGCCCTCATGGGTATCGTCCATCTCGGCCAAGCCGGCGTTGACGTTATGCACCTCAATCTGCACAAGACCTTTTCGACTCCCCACGGCGGCGGCGGACCCGGCTCCGGACCGGTGTGCGTCAGAAAACACCTCGAGCCCTTCCTGCCCGCCCCCCGGGTCGTAAAAGAGGGCCGGAATTACGGCCTTACGGAAGATCTGCCGGATTCGATCGGCAAGCTTCATCCGTTCTTCGGAAATTTCGGCGTTATGATCAAGGCCTATAGCTATATCCGCAGCCTGGGAGCAGGCGGATTAAAAAAAGCCAGCCAGCTGGCCGTACTGAACGCCAATTACATGAAGGAAATGCTCAAAGGGACGCTTCATCTTCCGTATGACAGCGTCTGCATGCACGAGTGCGTGTTCTCGGATCAAAACCTGCACGACTATAAGGTAATAACGGTCGATCTGGCCAAGCGGCTCATGGACCACGGATATCACCCTCCGACCATCTACTTTCCGCTGATCGTTCACGGGGCGATCATGATCGAACCCTGCGAAACCGAATCAAAGGAAGAGGTCGATAATCTAATCGCCGCGATAAAAGAGATCGTGGCCGAAGCGAAAACCAATCCGGAAAACCTGAAAAACGCCCCGACGCTCTGCAAGGTAAAACGCCTGGACGAAACGGCCGCCGCCAGAAATCCGTGTCTGACCGGCTAAGGTCCTCCGCTTCCGCGGAAACATAAATATAAAAAAAGCGACAACAAGGGGGGGTAAAATAAAAATGACAAACCTGATCTGTGTGGAGCTAGGTCCCGGCGACCAACAGGACCACGGCGGAGAAATAACGGTTATTGACGGCTGCTCGTATTGCGAAAGATGCGCCAAAAAAATCAAAAAAGAAAATAAAGAAGAAGAAAAAGAATTAAAAAGAAAGATAACAACGATGTTACAAGGAAATATGCCGATAAATCGGAAATTTGGCAGATCGTCTTATTAAATCGCGACAACAATAACCGCATGCCTGCCATGCGGTTTTTCTTTTGTCTGATTAAAAAAAATATTCATGTACGTTAAAAAAACGGTAAAAATATCGAAGGCCTAGCAGTTTGACATACGCAAAATTATGTTATAATATTTAAATAGAATAATTATCGAAAATATGTCAATCACCCCGGAACAATTCAAGGAAATTTTAAAAGAAACTGTTAATGATGAATTAGGACCGATCAAAGAAAAAATCGATCAAAACCATAATGAAGTTATTGAGGCTATAGATGGTTTGGCTAAAGAAGTCAAAGATTCAAGAATAGAGAAATTATCGAATCAGGTCGCCCACGACAGGATGCAAAATGACATCGTAAGGAGATCAAAGAGCACATCGGGCTGAAGATTTAATTTTATTACCACCAGTGTAATAGAGCGCTCTGCGCTCTGTTTTTTGTTCCACAAAACGGGTTTAAATCCGCAGCCAGGATTTTGTCCATCAAAGCAGCAAGCGGTGCTTATTTTAGTATTATTTTTATTATAATAAAAATAATAAAACTTAGTTGACTGAATTCATAAAATATTTTAAACTAAAATATTGCATTTAAAAATTTTGTATTATTTTTTTGGACCTTAACATCATCATATTTTAAAGGAATAAAAAATATGAACCGAAGAATATTGGTAATTTGTTACATGGGAAGGAACAGAAGCAAGTATCTCGCGGATTACTTGACTGGCAAAGGTTTTATAGCCGATTGTGCCGGCATATCGCCGGAAACAAAAAATTTAGCCACTCAAGATAAGATCGACCAAAGTGATATTCTGATATTTGTAATGCCACGCATTAAAGAAAAATTTTTAAGATTATACAAGATACATAAACAAGAAATCATTACACTTGATGTTGAGGATCGTTTAGATATCTTATGTCCGGAAAAAGATTCCCATTCTCCATCTGAAGCTAGGGAAGTTTATGAAGAGAAAGTTTATCCCGAGCTGATAAAACAGATTACTGAACATATGGCTTCATTATAAAATTTTTGCCTTTTGTATCAGCCTGGAAGTAAAAAAAAGAGGGGATAATCAAAATGGTCAAACATCCGGGATCTTTGTGGATAGAAAAAAACTACGACACCCTGCCCGCACACAATTGGGTTGCCGCCGACAAAAACGGATTGGCTGCCTCCGACCCTGATTATGATATATTGATGGCTACATTAAAAAACAAAAATATACAACTCTCCGATGTCTGCGTTATGTACATTTGGGGCAGAAAGGTCCAGTAAATCTTTCTTGAGAAAATCGAAAAAATAGAAAATCATAAAAACGAACAAGGATTCCAAACCGGAATCCTTTTTTATTTACTTAAAAAACTTTGAACGCCCCCCGTATTAGCGGGGAGATCAAATATTTGACAAAAAATGATATTTATGCTATACTTTTGTATTATACAATTTTTTAATTATTAGCCGTTCTTTTAAAAAAACAACCAATATTGGTTGTATATATTTTAACTAATAAATGGAGGAGACGGAGCCATGAATACTCTTTCCGGCGTTTTGTTTTTTGCGGCCTTTTTGCCGTATGTTTTATCGATAATGAGCGGTAATACGGTGCCTTCGCCCGTATCGTGGATTATCTGGGCATGCGTCGATACCCTGGCGCTTATCGCCATGAGAAAGGAAGGAGCGAAAAGCGGGCAGCTTACCGGCGCCGTCGCGGGAGCCTGGCTCATAACGATCCTCGCCCTAATATTCGGCGGCAAGCCGTCGATGGGGGCGACCGAGTGGTTGAGCGTCGCGGGAGCGGCCATAGGCATTATCCTGTGGCAGAGAACCGGTAACGCCGTGTGCGCGATCGTCTCTTCCCAGATCGCCGTATTCATCGGAGCCTTTCCGACGTTCGCGCGGGCCTACTCAAATCCCGCCCAGGAAGACCCGGTAGCCTGGCTGATCTGGCTGGCTTCATGCGTTTGCGCCTTGTTCGCCGTTCGTAAATGGGATCTGGCGAACGCGCTGCAGCCCCTGACGTTTACGGTCGTGGAATGCGTCATGGTTTACCTGGTCGTTATACGTCCTTACTTGATTTGATAAATATCCGACCGAGTTAAAAGCAGATCACCCAACAAGGAAGTCAAGAAAACACACGTTGTGACAAACAACTAAGGCAGGAGGCTTTTGATGTTAACCATTAAAACATGGTGTTTGCCGGAAAATTTGTCTGAAGAAAAATTAAACCAGCTGCACAATGCCATCGTGGGAGCCGTAATATCTATTCCTGAAACCGATGTTAAAGATGAAAGCGGTATGCTCAATCTTTTTCCAAAGGATTTAATGACTTATGGCTTAGGGACAGAGATTAGCATTGAAATTACGAAGGTTCCCCTATTGTGCGATCACAAAATTCGTAACAAACTCGCAAAAGCAGTGGGCCGCGCTGTTAAAAAATTATTTCCCGAAGCCAGGGTGGAATGCGAAGCCTTGCCAATTAATCCGTATGCGGGATTTTGGTTCGCGATTAGCGAGGCAGAACAATTCAAACAAGAATGCGCGGAAGGTTTGCATGAATAACTCTAAATAAAACAGAGAACCAAGCGTCAAGGAGGTAAGCATGAAAAAAATGGTTATTACCGTGAAGGGTTTTCCGGCTGATTACCCCAATCTCCGGAAGGTGTATCAGCGCCTGAGCGCCGCTGTTTTTGACAAAGCGGCCCGAATCGATCAGAATGCGGTGGAGGTCTTACTGGATGCCGATCTAGTACCTGAAACCGCCGGACGCAACATCTTTGCCGCCTTCGAGCCTTACGGAAAGTTTTATTTAGGCATAGCTGAATGCGGCGCCCTGGTAGCAAAACTCGGAGAACAAATTAAAATGATGTGTCCCGAGTCATACGTCTTCGTCAAAATTAAGACGGATAACGGCAAAGAAATTTACTGGGATTCCGTCGACGGAATCCAGTTCTAAAATCAAGCGCACTTTTAGAAGAGCGGCTTAGCGCAATGCGGCCGCTCCTTTTATTTCCCAAATTAATTTCAACAATGTTACAATTTTACTATAAATTCGTTATAATATAGAGAGGATAATATTTAACCATACATCTATGAAAAAACTACATTTCGCTCTGGCGGTCATTTTGGTTTTGGCCGTTACGGGCATCGTCGTGACCTCGCTTCTTTCCCTGAAGCAGGAGCGGGCCGAAGACCGGTTTTCAATAACCGGTTCGGGAACGGTTTACGCCAAAGCCGATATCGCCAATATCGGGGTGGGCCTTAAAACCGGCACGAAAAAAACGGCCGCGGAAGCTTCCACTGAGGCCACGGAGAAGATGAACAAGATCGTGGAGGCGGTTAAAACGCTCGGAGTCGAGGAAAAGGACATAAAGACCTCCGGCTATACCTTAAACCCGATCTATAATTGGACGGAGGGCAGGGGCCAGTTTCTTACCGGCTATGAGGTCACGCAGAATATAAACCTGAAAATCAGGGATCTAAAAAAGATCGGGGACGTGATCGCGCGGACGACCGAACAGGGCGCGAACCAGATCGGCGATATCGCCTTTACGATCGACGACGAATTCGATCTTAAAAACCAGGCCCGGGAGCAGGCGATCGTAAAAGCCAAGGAGAAGGCGGTATCAATCGCGGAGCAAACCGGCATGAAACTCGGAGAGATCAAGGGTTTTTACGAAAGCGCCTCTCTGCCCGTGCCGAGCCCCCTCGATTATTCGAATATCCGGCTGGAAGCGAAAGCCATGAACGACGCGGCCCTCCCCAGCCCTGAGATCCAGCCTGGCCAGAACGAGATCAAGGTCGAGGTGACCTTGGTTTACGAGGTGAAATAAAGCGGGTTTATTTTTATATAATCACGGAGAAAACAAGAACGTTAGATTGGTTTATAATATATAGAAAAGACGATTGATATCGTCTATAACTAAAAAGGCCCAATCAAATGGGCTTTTTGTTGTCTTTATTTTTTTAATTTAGCGAGCCTAATAGTTGTAACTCACGTATAACTAAAACAATATTTCAATAAAGGTAATCCATCCGACTGCCAATACAGACCACTATAATAAAAGAACTTAAAGCGATTTATAATCAGTATAAAAATTGATTTCGAAATTTGACTTTTTATCACCATTTTTATTGTAATATTGGGTTGATATTTTTTTGATGACGGGGTATTATAAAAATAATATATTACACAAAAACCCGCCTGTTTTTCTTTGGTGGAGCCCTAAGTTGAGAAATTACAAAAGGATTATTATGGAAGAAATAAATATTAAAATTAACTCTAAAATAAAAACGATTATTAGCCAGAATGAAGGAAGCGGTGAAATTATTAAAAAAGAAAAGATAAAAGAATATGATGTTTCTGTGGATTTTGACGAGAAATTAAATTTTATCATTTCCAAAGCAGATGTTGATAGTATCTTAGATATGATTGAGCCCCAAGGTATTGACCCAACGATAACTCCCTTTAGAGAAAAAATAGAAGAATTAAATAATTCAATATTGCGATTATTCTCTGAAAAATTTAAAGCAAATAATGAAATGCAGTTTTTGGTTAATATTATTTCAGATGATAAAAAAATATTTGGACTACCTTGGGAGATTATTAAAATGGATTATCAAAACACTTTTTGTAAATTAAAGAATGTGATTATAAGAAGATTGTGGGGAGGGAGTGATAATATTGAAATAAAGAATGGGGCCGTATTTTGTTCAAGTATAAATAATTTTCAAAATTTAATTGATGATATTAGTGCGGATATGCTTGCTGAGGCTCAAATAATAAAAAATAATTTTAAAAATAGTTCATTAATATTACCCGATATTGATGAATATCAAAAAAATAATGAATTATTAGGTTTTAGTGGTGACGTTGTCCATCTGGCGGGTCATGGCGATATTTCGGGCATGCACATTAGAGATAAAAAATATATAACAAAAGAAGAATTGGCTCAAGTGAGAGGAAAATTTTTTTATCTAAATTTTTGTCATTCTAGTACTCAAACAAAATATGTGGATAGTATTGCAAATTATTTATTAGATAATAATAAAATGTTGAAGTATGTTATTGGAATGAGGAATAAAATAAATTCTAAGTATGCCCTTGAATTTTCGAATAATTTTTATATAAACCTAAAAGAAACAAATAATGTGGTTAAGTCATTTGCTTATGCCAATAAAATGACAAGCTCTTCGGATGGACATGAATTTTATAGCGTTGTTTTATATCAAAAATAATATGATTAAATTTGAAGACGTACAACTAGTAGACAAAATATTAAAATCAGGAGATTATCAAAAATACAAGCCTGAAATTTTAACTTTGTTTGAGAAACAGACTGTTAGAAATCATTTTGCAAAGAAAATGGCCACTGAACACAAAAATTTAAGAAGTATTGATTTTATACTAGAATCGCTGATAAAGGTAAAAGAATATTATGATGGCCCATACCTCGTTTATAAAATCTTGGATGATAGTGCAACAAAAGAGAACTTCGAATTTATACTGGGCTTCATTAGAAGAAACCATAAAATATTTTATAGGCAAAAACCATGGATGGATAATTCATTAGATTTGGTGATTCGATTACTGAATAAAATTTTAAAAACAAATAAGGATTTGGTCGATACAATTTTTAACATATTAGGCCGGGTCTCTAATTTGGATAAGGAGAAAGATAAAAAAGAATTGCGAGAATTGCGGATGAGCCGTGATTATGAGAGACAGCTAATCGCAGAGTTAGTAAAAGATATATCTGATATTTATTTAAAAACTCAAAATGCCGATAAAATTAAAGGGGTCGTTGACTATATTGTAAAAAATTATAATTTGGTTGACGATGACAGTGAAATGGAAATGTACTCTCCCGGAAAAATTTTCGAAATTTTAAAAAGTTATGTTGACTTGGATTTTGAAAAAAACCTCAAAGAGTTATGTGGCATCATGATTGAACAATATGAAATCATTTGGGAGGCTGATTTTAATGGTTGGGAATTCGCAGGTGGAGGCATATCACAAAGTGGAAGCCATTTTCACATAAGTGATAGACATTTTAATGAACATGCTTTTACTCCAGCAATCATGAGTTATTATAATGGAACAGAAAACAAAAATAACGCCTGGACTACTATTAAACAACTTTGTTATTCAAAAGAAAACGAAGTTTCAAAGGACAAGCCAGATTTTTTGAATCGAGCAATCATAGAACTGCTATTAAAAAGATATAAAGAATGTGCGGGCGCTCCCAAAAAAGAAGCATATGAGATATTGAAAGAATTCACAGTATCGAAACGTGGAATACCAAACAAAAGAGATTTAATATGCCAATATATTTATAATCACAGAGAAGACTTTACTAAGGATGTGCAATGGAATTTTATGCAAATAATTTTTAACGCTCCCTGGAACGAGAAAAAAATCGCCACTAATATTTTTATGGAAAGAATAATCGGTGAATTGGCATCCAATAATTATCAACCAGCTATGACTTGGCTTGAGCAAAGCATAAAGGAATTCGGGTTAGCAGAGGCTAGGTATGGCTGGGAAACGGGGACGCTAGAAGCTATAAAGAAATTTATTATTGATAAAGACAAAGCAAAACAACTGAAAGGTATAGATTTATTTGAAAATTTTATAAACAAAGATGATTTTATTACCAAACTGGAAAGGTTTGATGCTTTTAGTGTTGCAGAATTATTGTCTTTAATTTTTAAAGTAGATTTTCCGAGAGGCATAGAGATACTTAATAAAGTTAGTAAGATAGAGAATTTAACAGTAAATCAGCAGACCTTGATTGCAACGGGCATAGAAAGGATAGAGAACGTAGAGTATAAGAAAAAAGTTTTTGACAAATTTTTATTACCATTATTTTTAGAAATAGGGCGAGTTGATTGTTTGGATAAAATCAAAGGGGGTATTGCTGATAAAATTGGTTCTAGTATGTTAAAAAAGTTTAGTCATGACTATGCCAGAGAGGCTATTGTAAGGTTGGGTGAGGATTTGGCAAAAGCTAAACACCCAGAAGAAACCATGATTATTGCTCGGATATTTATTAATGACCCTAACCCAAGAATAGATGATAAAGAATTTAATTACCATGAAAAAATTAAAGACGGCAAAGAAGGCGGTAATACTATATCAATATCAACTGTAAGGGGTTGGGTCTGCTGGCTGTTGGCTCAGGTATCTGTTGTAGAGGGGCGTGGTTATATAGAAGAAATTGTTGATATGGTTGAAAAACTAACAAAGGATGAAAATTATTATGTTAGATATATGTCTACATTCCCACTGTCTCAATTAGTCAGAATTAGACACACGGTAATGGAGGCAGGTTCTACTGAAAGATTTATGCCCGTAGAATTAGCGAATCGTGTTGAGAGCATTGCGTTTGCAATGTTAAACGTGGAGGAGAATAGAAAGCTGAAAGCGATTGTGCACGGTTTAACCAGGGTATTTATTTATATGAGAAGTTTGGATACCAGACGCGCAATAGAAGTATTGAATTATTTTAAAGACGTAAAAGACGGTGAAGCATTGCAGAATATTGTTTCTTTGTTTATTTTCTTTTCTGAATTTAGGAAAAATGCTTTTCAAGACGGTATTTGGAGCTCAGAAAATTTTGATTATTTAAGAAATTTTGACGACCAACAAGCAAAAAATTTGTTAATTGAAGTTTTAAGAACAGGAAATTCTGATATTAAAAAAATGTTTGCCTGGAAATTTTCTGTATTAATGAGTGAGGGCAAAACAGAAGAAGCAAAAGAAGAATTATTTAGAATATCAAATAAATATATAAAAATTTTGTTAGAAGAATATTCTCCCGAAGCATACAACGATATATACAGATTTATTGAAAATAATATTAATAAATATTATGAGGAATGTTTGGAACTATTTAAGATAATCGCTGACAAAGAGATTATGGCCCTGAAGACACCAGGAGACCATACACACTCAACTTGGAGGGCTTATTATCATTTTGATAAGATTTTCAATGAAATGTTTGAACGTAAAGAATTTGATGATTATTTAGACTGCTTTGAATTGATTATGAAATATCCGCCAGACAATTTTTTGATTGGTCATCTAACAACCTATGCGGGAAGATTTTCTGGGCTCACCGATAGGAATGAGAGAATTGAAAAAATATTTACTTATCTTATAGAGAATGTGAGCCCTGATTTTTATGACTTAAAAATTGAGTCGGAAAATAACGTCAAAAAATCAAAATAAATTTTTAAAAAAACCACCAAAGGGCACAATGATTTTGTAGTGAAAAATGATTTCTGAGTCAACGGGCGTAGTAAAAATGATTCAGAAGGTAATATTATTGAAGAGTATCATTCAAGCCTGAGGGGTTAACCAAAAAAGAAGCCGTAAACCGAGCTTCTTTTTTTGTTTTTTAAATTATACTCCGATTATAAGTTCGTCCTTTTTTCTAAACTCTTTAGATTTGTCATCCCCGCGCAGGCGGGGATCCAGGATGGAGCCGCACGGTCGTTGATTTTATGAAACGGAAATAAATTAATACACCAATATTTTTCAATCGAAAAAGCCGAACAGAATTAATTGTAACGAAGGTTATGTTTTTTAACGATAGATATAAGCAAAACGGCCGTACGTATTAACCCTGGATCCCCGCCTGCGCGGGGATGACAAAAACAGCTGTTACACCTGTAAATTTACTGCTGTGCATTATTACGTCCCGAAGCCGGTGGCGGCGGCTCCCCAGATGAGAGCAAGAATTATAAATACTACTATGCCGACAATAATGCGATTGCCGGTATCGCTCATCTTTCTGGTTATCAGGGAATAAGCGAGACCGGAGCCGAAAAGAAAGATGCCGGCGAATACGAAATCGAATAAGGTCCAGACCGGAACCTCCGTCGAGCCGCCGGGATCGGGGGCGCTGACCTGAAAACGCATTAATAACCAGGGAATCAGCAGTAAAAGCGCCGTCCCGATCGCGGAAATGACTATATTTTTTTGAAAAGAATTTTGCATAAACCGATTCTTTCTTAAATTTTACTTAAGATAATGCCGACAGGAAGAATATATTCTTTTTTTAGCTGTAACTTTCTTAATTTTGCATTTTAAACTGTCATTTTGCATTTTGAGATTTACAATTTACATTAAACCAGAAACCTTATCGAAGAGCATATTTATTATTATCAGGTTTTTTTAGTCGTTCTTATATTCAATAATATCCCCGGGCTGGCAATCCAGGGCCTTGCAGATCGCTTCGAGAGTCGAGAGCCGGATCGCCCGGGCCTTGCCGTTTTTAAGTATCGAAATATTGGCCATCGTTATTCCGACCCTTTCCGTAAGTTCGGTGACGCTCATCTTCCGTTTCGCGAGCATCACGTCAATATTGATTATGATCATATATTTATACCGTTAATTCGTTTTCTTTTTTTATGTCCAGTGCTTCTTTCAAAAGCTTTTGCAGTAAAGCCGCGAAGGTCGCGATGACGAGCGAAGCGAAAATAATGACCAAGCCGATCATAACAACGCCCGGAGCGTCGTCCTGGTCGGCGGCGCGGATTATAAGAGGCATGCCGGCCGCGAATAAGACGCTGATCGCGATTCCGCAGAACTTTATATTTTTTAAGGCTTTGACGGAAACCTGCGAAAACGCCTCGTTTTTATCGATAGAGCTTAAGAGCTTCAGGGCTCGACCAAGCGCGATATAAAACGGTATCGCGGGGAGATACAAGCTCAATAAGACCGAGCGATACGCGCCTAACTCCTCCGAAGTGATCGCGACGTAGAGTATTAAAACGCATAGCGCGAGTACCGTGAGTCCGATCAGGACGACGACACCCCTTAAGAACATGGTTGATCCTTGTTTCATAAAATTTATTTGGTTCTTTGGATAAATTTGTGGGAAATTAGAATGGTTAGGCAGTAAAAATTATCTTTACGCGTTAGCACGTCCCTCCCCCTCCCGGAGGGGGAGGACAGGAAGGGGTCTGACGAGCGCGAAAAACAATAATTTATTTCATGTCCGTGCGACCCCTCTCTGTCTCTCCCCTCCGGGAGGGGAGAGGACTATCTAAAATTATTTGAAATTAACCCACAGAATCCAAAGAACCATTTTTTACACTGTTAAATTATTTTTCCGATTTTTATATCTATGGCTTTTCGGAGATGCCTTTCGAATTTAGCCGCGGCCACGGCGATAATGACAGAAATAAAAGTAGCCGCAATGCACAGGGCAAGAAAGCCTGCCGGATCGTCGTCTTCGGCGTGAAATATCCTTATGTATAGTCCCGCCATAACGATCAAAATGCTAAGCGTGATCGCGCAATATTTTATAGTCCTTAAAGCCTTAACGGAGTTTAGCGAGAATAATTTATTTTGCCCGATAAATCCAAGCAATTTAAAAACCTGATAGAGCGCCATAAAAAACGCGATAGACGCCAGGTACCCGTATATAATGAACGGATCAGAGTAAATACTGAATAGGTCTAAGTTAGCCGCTTTCCCTTCGGTCAAGGGAAGGCGAAGCAGGAAGGCTAGGGCCAAGACGCCGACGAGCCCAATCACCGTCTGAAAAAATGTTGCTGATGTTTGTTTCATAAATATTTTTTTATTATTATATTTTTATTATATTCTACTATTTATCGTTTGTCAATATATTGTTATCGTTATTCTTGTTATGAAATCGATTTTCCCCAAAATAAAGCAGAATAATCTGATATTAGAAAAAAGAGCACAACCGCGCTCTTATTTATTTGTATCGTGAGAGATGCGCCCGGTCTACTTGCTCCGGGCTTTGTTTATAAGTTCGTTCACGTCCGCGGCGATCTTGCGCTCGTCGTAATAGTAGGCTGCCCGGACGCGGAGAAGGGGAAGCTTGACGTCGGAGAGGATCTCGTTTAGGAATTCGTCCCGGAACTCGCGGCCGCGGGTATCCCCGGGGTCGCCGTCCAATTCGATCACCAGGAGCGGCCGGACGTTCAAACGGCTCGCGATCAGGAAATCGACGTGCTTTTGCCGGACGCGCGCGAGTATCTTTTCGGGGTTTAATTTCTTTTTCCGGATCATTTCCCGGTCGAGATAAAGCATGTCCAGAAGCCGCACCTTGGGAAAAACATGATAGCCCTTCGAAAGGGTGTCTTCAAGAAGATGATAAAATCTTTTTTCCGTCTGCGTAAGCAAAAATTCCTTTTTCCGGTATGGCCAAAAGGTTTCCCGGCCGATGGGGCCGCGGTTTTCCCTGATCCGGTCTATTATCCAGACCAGCACGACGACGGCGTAGATTATGACCAAAATAATCAAAAGTCCGGGCATAGGGATGAAAAGTAATATTAGCTAATTATATTATATCGCGTTTTCTGATTAAAATCAAAAAATCTATTTGAATATGGTTATGATTAGTGGTAGAATAAACAATGTAATATGCGACGGAATTAGTATTGCGTATGGGGGAATTTGTGAATAGGGAGGTTCTTCGTTTTTCGCATGTTCGTAGGTTCGCATAAAATTCGCGTATTCGCATAATATTTTATGAAATTAGACAAACTTTTCAATCCTAAAACAATAGCCGTCATCGGCGCTTCCGACCGTGAAGAAAGCGTCGGTTACGCTTTGATGAAGAATCTGATCGGGAGCAACTACGGCGGCACCGTTTATCCGGTGAATTTCAAGCATAAGAGCATTCAGAGCATCAAGGCCTATAAATCGGTCAAAGATATACCGGATAAGGTTGACCTCGCCCTGATCGCGACACCGGCCAAGACCGTGCCGGGCATCGTGGAGGAATGCGGCCAGGCCGGAGTCGCCGGAGTCGTGATCATCTCGGCCGGATTTAAAGAAGCCGGACGGGAAGGGGAGGCGGCCTGCGATCGGATCCTTGAGCTCGCTTTAGCGTACGGCATGCGGGTGATCGGCCCCAACTGCCTCGGTTTTATCCGTCCGAAACTGCATTTAAACGCCTCTTTCGCGAGCCAGATGGCTCTGCCCGGCAAGCTCGCTTTTATTTCCCAGAGCGGAGCGCTCTGCACCGCTATTTTAGATTGGTCCATAAAGAATAACGTCGGTTTCGGCCATTTCGTTTCGATCGGTTCGATGATAGACGTAAGTTTCCACGATCTTATCGATTATTTCGGCCAGGACCCGGAAACCTCCAGTATCCTTATTTACATGGAATCGTTGAACGACGCCCGGAAATTTTTGTCCGCGGCCCGGGCCTTTTCCCGTTCCAAGCCGATCATAGTCTTAAAGGTCGGCCGGAGTTCGGCCGGGGCGAAAGCCGCCAAGTCGCATACCGGTTCCTTAGCCGGTAACGACGCGGTTTTTGACGCCGCTTTCGAGCGGGCCGGGATCGTCCGGGTCGATACTACCGTCGAGCTCTTCCATACCGCCAAGGCTCTCGCTATGCAGCCGCGGCCGAAAGGCAAGCGCGTGGCGGTCGTGACGAACGCCGGCGGTCCGGGCGTTATCGCCACCGACGCCCTGGTTTATTCCGGCGGCGAGATCGCCCTTCTTTCAAAAAAGACCGTCAGCGCTTTGGATAAAATACTCCCCGCCACCTGGAGCCGCGGCAATCCGGTCGATATATTAGGGGACGCGGACGCGGACCGGTACCGGCAAGCCGTCGAGATCTGCCTCGCCGACGAGAATACCGACGCGATCCTCGTGATCTTAACGCCGCAGGCCATGACCGATCCGACCGCGGTCGCGAAAAAGCTGGTCGCTTTGTGCCGGGATAAAAGGGGTAAGACGATCCTGGCCTCCTGGATGGGCGGCTACGAGGTCGAAGCGGGACGCACCGCTCTGGAAAAGGGAAGTATACCGATCTACCGCCAGCCCGAGGACGCGATCAAGTGCTTCATGAATATCTGCCGTTATTCGAAGAATCTTGAATTCCTTTATGAAACGCCGGCGACGATCCCGCACGCTTTCGATCCCAAAACCGAGGCTAACCGGAAACTTCTTAAAAAAATCACGGACCAGGGCCGGGAGGTTTTAACCGAAGCGGAATCCAAAGAAATGCTCGCCAATTACGATATCCCGATCGTGGCTAACCGCATCGCCGGAAGCGCTTCCGAAGCGAGCCGCGCCGCGGCCGAACTCGGTTTTCCGGTAGCCATGAAAATACTGTCTCCGGACATAATCCACAAAACCGACGTGGGCGGCGTGCGCCTGAATATCAATTCCCCCGAGGAGGCCGGCCGGGCCTTTTCGGAGATCATGGAATCGTCCCGCCGCTTTGAGCCCAAAGCGGCGATAGAGGGCGTATTCATTGAACCGATGGTAAAAAAGCGCTACGAACTTCTGATCGGCTGCCAGAAGGACCCGATCTTCGGCCCGGCCATAGTTTTCGGCATGGGCGGCGTGGCGGTCGAGGTATTCAAGGACACGAAGGTCGGTTTGCCGCCCTTAAATATGTCATTATCTTTAAGGCTCATCAGCGCTACGAAGATTTATAAGCTCCTTAAGGGCTATCGCGGGATGCCGGGGGTCGATATCGCGGCCATCCAGTTTCTGCTTTATAAATTCGCCTATCTTCTGGCCGATTTTCCCGAGATCAAGGAACTGGATATTAATCCTTTCGCGATCGACGAGCACGGCGGCATCGTGCTTGACGCTAAGATCATTCTGGACAAGAACGTGATCGGCAAAAAAGTAAAACCGTATTCGCACCTCGTCATTTCTCCCTACCCCAAGGAATACATGGCGCATTTTAAGATGAAAAACGGGCAGAAAGTCGTTTTGCGCCCGATCCGCCCCGAAGACGAACCCATGGAAGCCGAGATGTTCACCCATTTTTCCGCCGAAACCGAACGGCATCGCTTTTTCCATCGGATCGGGGATATTACCCACGAGCTTCTCCAGCGTTATACCCAGGTCGACTATGACCGCGAGATCGCGATTGTCGCCGAACTTACGGAAAAGAAAGAGAAGAAGATGCTCGGCGTGGTCCGGCTGATCGCCGATCCTTACGGCGAAACGGCCGAGTTCGCGATTGTGGTCGCCGATCCCTGGCAAAAGCAGGGGCTCGGGAATAAATTCACTGATTATATTTTAGAGATTGCCCGCGAGCGCGGCTTAAAGAAGGTTTACGCCAGTTTCCTTAAAGACAATCCGCCCATGATACATATATTCGAGAAAAGGGGATTTGCGATCACGTATAAAGACAAGATCGGCCACGCGGAGCTAGAGCTCAAATAATAAATCATGAAACAATAGAATACAAACGCCGGGTCATGACCCGGCGTTTTTGTGGGTTTTTGAACTTGACAATATTTAAAATAAATGCTATGGTTTTTTATCGGTTCATTTACAAAAGAGGAGTATTTTATGCTAAAAATAATCGAGAATATCCTGGCCTGCGGCTGTTTCTGTTTCGTTACTTTTTTAAAGTCTGTTTATGTCTTAGCCAAGATCATCGAATTTGTCGTTACGGTTATCCTGGTTTTGGGATTATTCGGCTTATTAGCAAGTCTGGACCCGGAGTATCAGTCCCTTGTCTTGTCGATCGGTTTGCCGGCTATGGCTTTTTTCTTCCTATGCTTTATCGGGCTCGCTTTCTGGAAACAGGAGAGGTTTAATAAGATAACGAACAGCTTTAAACTATAATGGGAGGTGATCATGGAATGGTTTGATAAAACCGTGAAAAAGCTTAAAGACTTTGTCAGTCCGCCGGAATATCATCGATATCTCAGCCAAGGATACAATCATCTTTCTCCGGGTCAGATCAAGCACATCATCGAAGCGACCAACAAAGAATTGGCCCGAAGCCGCGAATTCGGTTTGGTTTTACGTCCGGAAGACGAAAAAAAAGAAAAGCTCGCCCTGCTTTCGCTTTTTGATCATTGGGAGCGGGCGCTAATTAAGATGGGTCAGGAAAATTCGATCGCGGAGCAGGAAGTGGTCTTAAGAGGGCTGATAGCGACGATTTTCAAGATCATGGCCCCTGAAGCCGAATACTACCACGATTATTTTTCGCGGCAGGAAAAGGAGACCGGCAAGCTGCAAACAAAGAACAAATACAACTGCCACCTGGAATCCGTAAGCTCCCGCCTCATCCAGGATTTTCTCGATGATAAAGTACCTCTAACAGATAAATGAATAACCGACCGGTTTCGTAAATCCATCAATAGATCTTAAAAAATTCAGGAGGTTCGTGATGAAAAAAACGATTAACGCGATTTTGATTTTGGCCGCAGTGATTCTTGCTGTTATCCCGGCCCTGGCCGCGGAAGAAAATCCGCAACAGGTGGTGCGGGATGATAACGGGGATATCGTGACCTACGAACAGCGGTGGGTCGAAACGGATCGGCGGGCTAACACAGCCGGTATTCCCGATACCGTCGAAGCGGCCAAAGCCCGCGATCTTTTGCGGGGGAAAATTGACGGTATCAGCACCAAGAAGCACGTAAAGACGTCATTCAGTTTCAGCCTTCCGGTTAAAGTCCGGACTACCGACAAGGAAACGACCGGGTATATCGCCGACGGAAAATGGCAGGAGAAAACCGACGACTCAAAGACCGCAGAGGGGCAAAATTGGCTCTTGACCTTTGTCGTCATTATTGTGCCGGCACTGGGAGTGTTGATTCTCTCTTTAGCTAATCGATACGAGAGCAAAGGCGACAAAAAATTGTTCATTCTGTGCGCCTTTATACTGGCGGTCCTAATCGTTCCGGCAGCCGTTAATACGATGGATTTGTCCTTAAATCCGGCGGCTATCGTTACGCTTTTAACGTTTTTTTTATTATGCTTCGGAGTGGCCGGCCTTATCGTTGGCGGGTATGCCGCTGGTGATGTTGGCGGGCCCATAGGAATATTTATAGGCGTAATGGTCTTCTCGGGTAGCATAATATTCGTTATTGACCAGGGTTACGAAGATTTTATCTATTACCTGATCTTTATGGCAACTACCATGTTAGCCTCATGGTTGATTGCCAGACACTGCTACAAAAAATTTCCTCCAAAAAACCAAGAAGCTTTAAAAGCTTAAAAACAATAACCAGTCCGAAAATACCAGGACTGGTTTTTTAATGGATAGACATGAATCGGGATAGGGTCTATAATATTTAAGGCATTACTCAACACTGTTTTCGCTAAATACTAAATACTTTATACTAAATACAAAAAAATATGGCTCGCATTATCGCTAAAGGTTATTCATTTGATGACGTTTTAATATCGCCGAAATACAATAAGATCACTTCCCGGCGGGACGTAAAATTCCGGACCCGCGTGACCAGAAACCACGAGATCGATATCCCGATACTCGCCGCCAACATGGACACGGTCTGCGAAACCGCTATGGCGGTCGAGATCGGCCGCTTGGGCGGACTCGGGGTTATTCACCGTTTTTTGGAAATTGCGGAGCAGGCCGCCATGACGAGAGAGGTTAAAAAGCAGGGTTTATTGGCCGCGGCCGCGGTCGGAGTAAAGGATTTTAAAGAGCGGGCTGGCGCGCTTAAAGAGGCCGGAGTCGATATTTTAGTGCTTGACGTGGCGCATGGACACTCCAAGATGGCCGGGAAGACCCTGGACTGGATCAAGGAGAATTATCCGGAATTGGACGTCATGGTCGGCAATGTCGCCACCAAGGACGCGGCCGAATATTTCATTTCGAAAAACGCCGACGCGATCAAGGTCGGCATCGGCCCGGGCTCGGTCTGCACGACCCGGATAATGTCCGGCGCGGGCGTGCCGCAGATAACGGCCCTGATGGACGCTTACGAAGCGACCCAGGGGCGGATCCCGGTCTGCGCCGACGGGGGACTTAAGCACCCGGGAGATCTTACGAAAGCGATCGGGGCCGGGGCTGACACGGTCATGATCGGTTCGCTTTTCGCCGGTACGGACGAAACGCCGGGAGAGATCATTGAAAAAGACGGCCGGAAGCTTAAAGAATACCGCGGCATGGCGAGCTACCGGGCGACGATCAAGAAGCTTAAGCTTGACGGGCAGAAAGTAAGCGAGGACGTGCACGTGGAAGGCGAGATGACCCTGGTTTCCTACCAGGGGCCGGTCGTGAAAATAGTGAACCGGTTACTCGGGGGACTCGCTTCCGGCATGACCTACGTCGGCGCTGATACCATAGAAAAATTACGCGGCAAAGCCGATTTTATAGAAATCACGAGCGCCGGTTATAACGAAAGCGTGGCTCACGGGGTTATGAAAAAATAATAATTGTATAATCGCGCTTGATTTAAATTCATACCCGTTTTTGTTGGTAATATTAAAAAAGTCCCGAGGTTTCGGGACTGTTTTGTTTTCGTAAAGGAATTTAAATTATTTGTATTTTTATGATCACGCAGATAGGGCGCTTTTCTTGTTTAATAATCCAGGGTGGGAACGAGCATGTGCGGCGTTCGGCAATTTTTTCCGGAAGCCCAAAGCAGGTAATCAAGCTCGGTCATAAGCACGCCAATGTCGTACATAAGGCGCGCCGCGGCGACGCCGGTCAGAAGCCGCATCTCGATCTCGCCCAGGCTGCCGGCCGGCACCTCTTTTTGGAGGGCGATATGTTTTTGAAAATTTTCCGAACAGCGGATTATCCCGAGTTCGCACAGGGTTTGCGGCAGTCGGTAGTCTATGACCGGACTAAGCGAATCCCAATCCTTTAGCGGTGTTAAGTATTCGCTGTCATGGGCGCGGCCCACGTAAAGCAGGGGGACCAAGAGGGCTTTTTTGTTAAAAAGGATGGTTTGGCCGTCAAGCGCGCGGGTATCCGAGAAAGCCTCCGGTATTTCCCGGACCAGGCGTTCGCAGATGCCCCGGCCGTTTTGGAAGCAGCGATAATTAGCCGCCTCGAAGAGATTGGCGAATTCGCCGTCATAGAGCCGCAGCGCCGCTTTGCCGACGGCGTTAAGGATCGTTTTTCTGCCCAGGAGCAGGGGAAGCGGCGGATCGCCGCGGAAAACGCGCTTCATCTGTTCGTCGGTCAATCCGGCCAAAGTTTTGGCGTCAAGCAGGTTAAAGCCCTCTTCATAGGCCCGCATAAAGGCGGAGATCATGCCGAAAGAACTGGTTCGGGAGAGGCCTCTCCATTCCATAGTAAAACGTTTTTTTGAATTAGCGTCGCAGTAGTAGGCGTTGATGGACGAGGTTATTACCAGGAACTGGATGAAATTCCGGTCGTCGAACGGCCAGTAAGCGTCGTTGCGCCAGTTCGGTATTTCAAGTTTTTGATTGATCAGGGACTTCAGAAATAGTCCGTATTTTTCCTCGTCAAAAGACACGCATTCATATTGGTGGTGTTTGTGCGCCTGCTCGATCGTTTCGTAAAAAGGATTCATTTTTCTCTTTCCCCTTTCCTGGAAAAAAATTATATTTTAAAGATCGTATATTTATTTTAAGCAAAGCCCGCCGCGATGTCAAACGATTAGGCCAAAAAGGCGGCTTGTTTTTTCGTTTGCTTTTTTCGAACAATAATTGTAAAATATAATTGTTAGCTTATAGCTTTTAGGTTTTATTAAATTAAACCATATTTAGCGTGTAGTATGAACATGTCCCTTGTTTTAGAAAACTATCATTATATAATTTACGGAGCGGTTTTTCTGATTTTCAGTTATTTTTTTGTTAACTTTATTTTTGATTTGCTTTTGCGGGGGTTTTCACCCTTCCTGCCTTCTCGCCCCTGGGTAACCGACCAGATTCTGTCGGAGCTGAAATTGCCGGAAGAAAATCCGGTTATTATCGCCCTGTCTTCGGGCCGGTCAGGATTTTTCCATGCTTTGGAAAAAAAATACCAGAAAAACGCGACTCTGATCGGCGTGGAAATGAAATTGTTCCCGTATATCGTGGCTAAGACGCAGTCCCTGATAAGACGATCAGGAATCAGGGTGATAAAAAGCGCGATTCATCGAGTTAACGTGAAAGAGGCCCGTCTGATATATTGCCATCTTTACCCGCCGGATATGGCCGGGCTGGGAAAAAAGTTTAAATTTGAATGCCGGCCCGGGACCGTGATAGTAAGCACTGGTTTTAATATTCCTTTTTTGACGCCGGCAAAAACAATCGATCTGCCGGACCGGAAAGGACGATTCGATATTTTTTCCCGGAACCAGAATTTATTCCAGCGTAAGAACCGGAAATTCAAGAAGGAGAAGAGGGCGTATTTTTACGAAATATAAGATGTGACAGGCAGTGTTTATTGTCTTCGCGGCGATTTGTCGTTTTTCCTGGATAATAATTTTTTTCCGCGGATTAGACGCAGATGGCTACGCGGATTTGGCGCTGATAAACAAATGTTTATTGCTAAAAAAGTAATTGTATATTTCAGTTGCGGGTTGATATTGCTGGCGGTTTTGATTTCGGGGTGCGGGAATAAGGGCGCGGAGGACGAAAGCTGGAAGGATGAAGTGATGATGGGGCATGATTGCGGACTGGAAGGATTCTCCTGCTGCGCGGACAAGGAACCGGCCTGCCAATACGGCCTCGAGTGCTGTACCGATCCGAACGATATCAGGAGCGACATGTGCGCGGCTGATTGCGCCTGCGGAGGAGAGGACCGTTTCTGCTGTAAGAACGAACCGCGGTGCGATCCCGGCCTGGGTTGCGCCGGCTCCCGCTGCGTTCCTTGCGGGGGGAAGGACGAACCCTGCTGCGCGGACGGGGGCTGCAAAGGCGACCTGGCCTGCCTGGGCGATTTATGCGTCGTCTGCGGGTTAAGCGGGCACCCTTGCTGCCGGGACGGAATAGAGTGCGTGAACGAAGACGTGTCCGACCCTGACCGGACCGAATGCCGGGAAAATATCTGTACTCCCTGCGGAGTCAAAAACCAGGCGGCCTGCCAAAGCGGACCGGCCTGTAGCGCGGACAATCTCCTTAATAACGGATTATGCTACCGCTGCGGCGACTTCAACCAGCCTTGCTGCGAATACGGATGCGGTCCGGCGGACCTTGAATGCAGTTTGGGATTTTGCGTTAAAAAATAATATAATCAACAAATATGGAAAACTTATTTCGTCAGATCGATAAAAAGATCAACGGCCTTATCTGGTCGCTCGTAAGCACGGGCATTATCCTTCTTATATTATCCGTCTTGATTGTCTGGACGGACTTCATGCTCCGGCTGGTTTTCGGCATGCTGGTACTGGCTATCGCTTACGTCTTTCTTTACGGCGGTTATAAGATCTGGACGCTTAAAAAAACGATCAGGGATCATTTTAAATTTTAAGCTGTCTAATAAAAGGAGGGTGATGGACGTATCGATGAATAAAAGGATTTTGTCTGTTTGAAAACTTTTGCCCGCTGATTTTAACGCGGATTTATACGCGGATAGGTCACGGATAACCTTAATATTAATTTTAAATGCATGAGTATGAGAAAAACAAAGATAACGTTACCGGTTATTATGATAGCGGTAACCATACTATTAACGGCTTGCGGCCGGCCACCGGTCAATATGGATGAATTATCCGAAGACGACAGCTACCATTACAGGAACGCCGACCTCGGCTTTTCTTTGGTCCTGCCCTCGGAATTCGTTTATTACCAGACGCAAAGGACCGGAGACCGATCGAGCGATTATATCGATCTCGATATTTTCGTGCCGACAAGCGACACGGCCTATCCGCAGGCTGTGCCCGGCTATGCCAATCCGATCAAAGTAAGGATATTCGCGGTCGAAGGCTGGGACGAGATCCTCGAGGGAATGGAGGACGGCACGACCTACCTTAAACTGGGCGAGAAAGGCGGCCGGGTATACACGGTCAGATTCTGGGACGGGGCGCCGTCCGATTGGAGCGAAAAATGGAATGACGAAATGAAGCAGGAAATAATCGGCGGCTTCAGGATAGAATAAATTAATCGTTATAATAAAAATAGCCTAGTGTCAGGTATTTAGCGGATGCGCTAGATACGTATCAAATATAAAATATGCCCAGTCCAACATTATCGAGAAAAACCGACCAGAAAAACACCCTTGTCGAAGACGCCACGCGGTTATTCCGTGTCGTTTACCAGGAGCAGGCCCGGGAGAAGAAAAGCGACGACGAGGTGGCGAAGATAAAAGTTTCCGACCTGATCTCCAAGATGGCCTTTTATTACGAAAAGATCCGCAATACGGTGGATTATAAAGAGGAGCACCTGCTTCGTAAAAACGCGATCGAGCGGATATTGCGCCGCCAAATAGTTATCGAAGGGGCAATCGCCACTAAGGGGCCGAAGGCCGGAGAGATAGCCCGGGAGCTCTTAACGGAGCTTATCAGGGCCGCTTATCTTCCCAACAACGCCATCCCGGAATCAAAGATCGAAGAGATAAGCGCGGTGGTCGATAAATACCTGAAGCTTAAACTATATTTGCGGCAAAGCAAGGAATTATTCCATGAAAAGAACCACGTTACGGGTTGGTTAATATCCCTTTTGGCCTGCGAGATCGAGGAAAAACTCGGACGGAGCGAAACCGATCTGACCATCGTGGATTTTATGTACGATATCCTCTCGCGAACGATCGAATTGCCGGAAAATTCGCCTTACCAGAATGACCGGGAGATACAGATATACGTAAGTATACATCGCTGTTACCTTAAATTCGATCGGGACATGCTGAGCTTCATCCTGTTCAAGCATTATAACCCGCACTGGAAAAACGCCCCCTCTCAGGAAACCATCGAGATCATAGCCAGAAAGATGGAAGAAATGAAGGAGCGGATAGAAAAGAGCCTTGACCACCCGCTTACCGGCCAGTTAAACCGTATTATCGGAAAATACAACGTATTTTTTTCGATCCTTAAGGACGTGATCATGGAGGATCCCCGCGGCGTGTACGATGGTTTCGCCAAAGATCCGAAAGCCTTCGCCCGCAGCGTCAAGAAGGTCTGCAACAAGCGTTATTTGACCGCCCGGAAAAAATTATGGCGGTCGGCCGCGAGAAGCATTATCTATATTTTCATAACCAAATCCATTTTCGCGATAATACTGGAGGTGCCGGCGAATAAATGGTTCGGGGAAGAGCTCAATCCGGTTTCTTTGCTCATAAATATTTCTTTTCCCGCCCTGCTCTTATTCCTGATCGTTCTTTTTACCCGCCTGCCCTCGGAAGCGAATTCATCCCGGATAGCGGAGGGCGTCGAAGAGGTGATATTCAACGAAAAGAAAAACCGTACCTATAAGCTGCGTCCGCCGGTCAAGCGCAGCCAGCTTATGCACACGACTTTCAAGCTTATCTATATGGTCACTTTTTTCCTGTCTTTCGGCACTATAGTCTGGGTTTTGGATAAACTGAATTTTTCCTGGATCAGTATCATTATTTTCCTGTTTTTCCTGGCCTTCGTGAGCTTCTTCAGTATCAGGATAAGAAAGAACGCCAAAGACCTCCTGATCGTCGAGCGCGAAGAAAATATATTCAGCTTATTGGCTGATTTCTTTTATGTGCCGATCGTCGAAGCCGGCAAATGGCTTTCCGAGAAATTTTCCCGCATTAATGTTTTCGTTTTCGTCCTGGATTTCATTATCGAGGCCCCGTTCAAGATCTTCGTGACTATCGCCGAAGAATGGACGAAATACGTGCGCGAGAGGAAGGACGAGATTTAAATCACGTAACACATAACATGTAACACGTAACTTTTTTTGTTTCATGCTTCATGCTTCATGTTTTATGAGCACCCTATATATCGTCGCTACGCCTATCGGGAATCTTGAAGACATTTCCATGAGAGCGCTTCGCATTCTGGGCGAGGTTGATTTCGTATTGTGCGAAGATACGCGCGTGACCGGAAACTTGCTCAAGCATTACGACATAAAAACGCCGACGATCTCCTATCACCAGCATTCGGACGTGAAAAAGATCGATCATATCCTCGGGTATCTGGCCCAGGGAAAAGATCTCGCCCTGGTGTCCGACGCCGGCACTCCCGGAATTTCCGATCCGGGAGGGAAGCTGGTGGAAGCCGTTTTTGACAAGTTCGGCGATGACGTAAAAATAGAATCAGTGCCCGGGCCGTCGGCCGTGGTCGCGGCTTTGTCCATTTCCGGGATTCCGACGGATAAGTTCGTGTTCATGGGGTTTCCGCCCCACAAAAAGGGACGGCAGACCTTCATAGAGAGGATCTCGTTCTCGGAATTTCCGGTCGTGGTTTACGAATCGAAGCACCGGATACTTAAATTCCTGGAGGAGCTCGCGGCGCTTAATAAGGGGATCGAAAGGGAAAACGATTGGCTGGACGAGGAAGTAAAGAAAAATTATAAAAACCGGGATAAGGCGGTCAGGCGGAAACCGGTTACCTCGGTCGTCGTCTGCCGCGAACTGTCGAAGATGCACGAAACGGTTTACCGGGGGAGCCTCGATAAGATAATTAAACAGATCAGGGACAACAAGGACGAACAGAGGGGGGAGTTTACGGTAATCGTAGGGAAGTAGAGTCAGTAATTTTTAACAGAATTTTAATTTGACAGCGGTAATACTATAGTATATACTTTGTGTATATAAAGTATATACTAAATATTTAAGATAAAAAACATGAAAACCGTCACGATAAATATAAAAACTGATGTTGCCACTAAAAAAAGAGCCAAGAAAATCGCAGAAGAGCTGGGTTTAAGCTTAAGCGCCGTCATTAACGGATGTTTAAGAACCTTAATAAAGAACAGAGTGGTCAGTTTTAGCGCCGATCCGGAGGAAAAACCCAACGACTATATGGTCAGCGCCTTAAGAGAGGCGAGAAAAGGGAGGGGCTGCTCTCCCGTTTTTGATAACGCCGATGACACTATTGCTTGGTTAAAGGACAAAAAACGAAAATATGTTCATTGACTTCAAGAAGGATTTTATCAAGTCGCTTGATAAGGCGCCTGTAAAAATACAGGCCGCCTTTTATAAACAGATCAAAATTTTCGAGTTAGACCCGTTTTGTCCGGTTTTGCGCAATCATAAACTGACAGGAGAGTTCAATAGCTGCCGCAGTATTGATATTACGGGCGATTGGCGCGCGATTTATGAGGAAAAGAATGAAGATATTGTTGTTTTTTTATTACTGGGTACGCATAGTAAATTATACGGATAAAATAAAAAGCGACGGATTGGTCGCTTTGGTGTTTTTTATAGTTCGTAAATAGTTTTGCATTTGGGGCAGCGCATGTTTTTCAGGGGGGTATCGCAATCGGGGCAATACGGATAAAGGCAAGTGCTCTGCATGTCCGGCGTTAATCCGCATTTGTGGCAATAGCCGCAAGGGGAAAGCCGGTCGGTGCAGGGCGGGTCGTCATGATGCGGGACCATTTTAGCTTTAGCCATTTTTTTTCTCCTTTTTTAGGGGGTTATAAAACGCAAACCCCGGTAATGCCGGCTATAATAAGCGCGGCGGCCGCTAACTGCGGGCGAGAGAGTTTTTCCGCGAAGACGATATGGCTGTAAATAATCACCACGATCGGATTGGCGAAAAAAATCGCCGAGACAATACTGTCATCGTAAGCTTCAAAGCCGAGCATGGTAGCCAGGCTGGCCGTAATGGCGGCCAGGGAGATACCGATGATATATTTCAGGCTTCTTCGGTCGGGCCAGGCAAAGCTTCCTCCCTTGAACTTAATGGCGATTGCGCCGTAAACGCAAATGCTCGCCTCTATGATGATTGAGGTCAGGACGGGGCCGAACCAGCCGATGGGAATGCGCATTACTCCGTAAACCAATCCCCAAAGAAAGCAGGTTATCAGGGCGAATATCACTCCGGAAGACAGGCGTAATTTTCCGGATTTAAGATCGTTTAGGTTCGTGGTGGCGAGCAGGATGCCCGAGAAAATAAGGGCAATAGCCAGAAGCTGGCCGATACCGAGCGATTCATTAAAACAGAAGACGGAGATCAGGGTCGTCGGCACGACGGCGGAATTAGCGATCGGAACTATGATGCCGAGTTTTTCGCCTCCGTTCATGGCCTTAAGAAGTGTCAGGATAGAGATGAAACCGGCCAGGGATATGCCGAGAACGATCGCCATGTATTTCCAGGATAAAAAGAGCCCTGCTTCCAGCCTGATCGGCAGCCAGGGCAGTAAAACCAAAAATATCAGGGTAATAAAAGCATTGCGAAAGAAGGAAATCCTGAGGTTGTCCGTTTTGGCCGCGGCGACCCGGTACCAGACGTTCATTAATCCGAAGCAAATCATGGCCACAAGGCCGTATATTATGCCCAGGGCGGCGTTGTTCATGAGTTAACCCTTTCTATATTTATGTGTTATATTGTGAATGAGCTGTTTATTATTATGTTAAAATATCATAAATTTTAAAATATGTCAAGCGATAAATTCTACATAACCACGCCGATTTACTACGTTAACGCTAGGCCGCATATCGGCCATACCTATACGACGGTAGCCGCGGACGCGCTGGCGCGTTTTCAAAAATTAACCGGCGCTCGGGTTTTTTTCGCGACTGGCACGGACGAGCACGGCGCTAAGATCGCCCAAAAGGCTAAAAGTGAAAACAAAGAACCGTTGGAGTTCGTTCAAGAAATTTCAGAGCAATTTAAAAAAGCCTGGAGCGACATGAATATTGAATATGACCGGTTTATCCGCACGACCGAAAAAGATCATATAAAAGCGGTGCAAAACGCGTTGCAATTCATGAAAGACAAAGGCGATATCTATAAAGATAAATATGAAGGGCTTTATTGCGTCGGCTGCGAACAGTTCAAGAACGAAAAGGACCTGGTGGGCGGCAAGTGCCCCGATCATCAGACGGTTCCGGAATTCATGAGCGAGGAAACCTATGTCTTTAAGATGAGCAAATACGCGGACCGGCTTTTAAAAATAATAGAATCCGATGAGCTTAAGATTAGTCCGGAGGAAAGAAAAAATGAAATTTTAAGCTTTTATAAAAAAGAAGGCTTAAAGGACGTTTCCTTCAGCCGAAAGAATATTAAATGGGGAATACCCCTGCCCTGGGATGAGGCGCATACGGCTTATGTCTGGTCCGATGCTTTTCTGAATTATCTTACGGTCTTGGGCTGGGACGGAAATCCGGCGAATCGGCCGGAGATGTGGCCGCCGGCCCTGCAGCTTATGAGCAAGGATATTTTGCGCGTGCACGCGACTATCTGGCCGGCTATGCTTTTATCCCTGGAAATGCCCTTGCCGCGAGAGATATTCGTGCACGGCTTTTTTTTGGTGGACGGGCAGAAGATGTCGAAATCGATCGGGAACGTCATCGCGCCCGAAGACTTAATCGCCAGATACGGAGCGGACGCGACCCGCTATCTTCTCTTAAGCGCGGCTGTTTACGGTTATGACGGCGATATTTCCTGGAAAAAATTCGATGAAAAATATACGGCCGATCTCGCCAATGGACTCGGGAATCTGGTGGCCCGGACAATTGGCATGACAGAGAAATATTTTGACGGCAAAGTCCCGGCTAATACGCAATCAGGCGGACCCGTTTTAATAAAAGCGGTATCAGCGGGAGTTATGGGAAAACCCAACTCTGGCTCCGTTAGATCTTATTTTACTTTCTCTTTGTCGTATTATAGCCAATTTATGGATGCGTTTGATTTGTATGGTGTTATACAGGATATATCACGCCGTATTAATACCCTGGACGGCTACATCAGCGACTATCAGCCGTTTAAATTAATAAAAGAAGACAAAGAAAAAACGGCCGCTGTGTTATATAATTGTCTGGAGGGGATCAGGATAATTTCCGTTTTGCTGTACCCGTTTATGCCTTCAACCGCGGAAGAGATCATGCGCCGGCTCGGACTTGAACCGGAAATGGAATTAAAGAAAGGATTTAATAAGCTTACCGAGTGGGGCGGGCTTCAGCCGGGAGCCAAAGTGAACAAGGGTGAGCCGCTTTTCCCCAGGCTTAACCAAGATTAATTCTCCTTATTTTATTTTAAAAATATATTAATTTTTATATAATATTTTTGGCATATAATCATAATTATAGCGTATTCGGACGGATACCCACTGACAAGCAAAGCCTCTAGGCAAAAAATTTAAAAAGTGATTATTATTTTTATTGCTAATATTAAATAATATGGTCGGAATTGACATGATCAACAGATTTTGATAGTATAATAAATAAATTTATGAACATAAATGTTACCAAAGCCTGTTATCTGTTTATTCTACCGATCATTTGGCTACGTCGGCCGGTTTTGGTGTTATCGAACTATTAAGCAAATTAGTTAGAAATATATCCAAAACCGGTTCCGCAGGGACCCGGTTTTCGTTTAAGGGATAATAGGAGGAATAAAAGACCATGGCCAAAGACGTATTTACCCGCCCGGATCACGGCCCCGGATTGTACGAAAAACCGCTCTTTCCCCGGGAGCAAGAAGCCGAGGAAACCGGACAAAAACAAAAAGAGATCAAAGAAGCGAAAAAGGAAAAATAAAAAAACAGCCAATCATTAAATCAAACCCATGAACATGTACGCCGCGAAAATCCATTATCTGTTTATTTGCCTATTGGCCTGGTATTTTACCGGGACGGTTTTGGTTTAAGGATCCAATAAATAGAGTAAGAACTATAAGCCAGAACCGTCTCGGGAAAAACCGGACGGTTCTTCATTTTTCGTTCATTCGCAAATTAAAGGAGGTGCCGCATGCGTTACGGTCATGAAATGTATCACAAAGAGGGCATGGTGTTCAAGACCAAAGAAGACGAGAAAATTTTATTGATCGGCGATTGGCCGAAACCGATCGGCTTCAAGGACGCCCCGGCCAAAATCCGCGATTTTTTCCGCGAGATCGGCCTGAACGGCCATTTAAGCGTCATCGACGCGATGGTCTTCCCGACCGGCGTTACCCTGGAGATCGATTGCCGCTCCCATTGGCCGCAAGCGAAACTCGTCAAAGCCAACGGTTCCTCGGCGGAGATAAGCTTGTCCGTGATCACGAAACTGGATTTCCGGAAAGCTTTTACGGCCGCCCTCGAAGAGTTTGCCGGCCAAAGACCGGCAGTCCCGGACAACGACAAAGAAAAAAATAAAAAAGATACCGAAACCTGGGTCGTAGTCGACGGACGCAAGGTGCCGGCCAAATATCTGGCCGACGGTATTTGACAAGCATTGTTCATTTATAATTACCCTACCCCATTTTCGAATGGGGTATCTGCTGATGATCATTAAATTTTTAGCGATCAACAGGGGATAGGCGTCCATTTTGTTCTTTGTGTTTTAGTTTTCTTCGGCGTCAAACAATCAAGAAAGGGAGGTGCGTTATGCCGGTAATTACCAATCACAGGACTAACGGGGAGATTGAGATGATCTTTAACCATCACGTGACGGACGCGGTGGGGCGGATAATAAACCATGACTTGTCCGATTGCTCCCAGGCGGACGAATTAGCCAGGATTTTGGGCGTATTCAAGTATCCGGGCCGGGTCCTGGGATCAACGGCCGAAGGGGATATCGTCCAGCTGCACCCTGATCTTAAAAAGCATTTCAGCTACGTGAGCGAACATTATCGCCGGATCGGGCTCGAGCACTCCAGGGATATAATCTGGAACGATGATTTCGAGATCATGAGGGATTTCCCGGACCACCAGATCTCGGTTTTCTTTTTCGGAGAAAAAGCCCACCGGGCCCGGCCGGACGAACGGTGGTATAAAGCCACGAAATTCGCCAACTCCAAAAATGAGTTTATCCGCTATTGCCGCCTGCTCGGTCTTCCGACCCCGGAAACGTTCTGCTATAACGGCAAGAGGGAAATAGCCGGTCTGGACGAATATCAATACCCGCTTTATCTCAAGCTGGCCGTATCCGCGTCGGGCCAGGGGGTTATCAGATGCGAAGATCCGATCGTTTTAGCCGCGGAGTTGCACAAGCTCGTTGAGAACGCCCCCTTTCAGCTTCAGGCGGAAGTCGATGCCGAGGCCTTCATAAACGTCCAATACGAGGTGATCGGGGGCCGATTGCGCCGGGGCGCGATCACGCGGCAGATACTTAACGGCAACGAGCACGCCGGTAATATTTATCCCACTTCGCACGATCCGCGAAAACTGACGGATGTTGTCGCCGCCGATATGTTCCGTCGGGGCATGAAAGGCGTATTCGCGTTCGATCTGGCCGTAACAAAAGGCGGGGGATACCTGTTCATCGAATGCAATCCGCGCTACAACGGAGCCACCTATCCGACGAAAATAGCCCAAAAACTGAGGATCGATAGCTGGGCGGCGAAGAATTTTAAAACCGGACGCCGCAGTTTTGCCGACATCGACCTGGGGGAGGTGGAATACGACCGGGACAGGGCCTCCGGAGCGATCGTTTTAAATTGGGGTTGCGTCGATGACGGCAAATTAGGCGTATTATTGGCCGGTACGCCGGAAGAACAGCGCCTCCTTGAAGAGAGGCTATCGATCATTTTAAATTAAGCTAAACCGGATTTTTAGCCGGAAAAACCAAGCCCCGCGAAATACGCGGGGTTTTGCTTTTAATTTTATCTGTTTTCTGGTATCATAAAATAAATAATATGTCCCAAGAGAAGAATTTAAAAAAAATCATAAACCTTACGAAATCGCTGGTCAGGTTCCAGACGACCGCTGATAATCCAGGGGAAAAGCGGGCGATCATCGATTTCGTCAAGAACGAATTCAAGGGAAGCGGCGTTTACGCTAAAAAAGTGGTTTCCAACCGCGTTCCTTCGCTGGTGGTAACGCTTAAGAAGGAAAAAAACCCTCGCCTTGTCCTGGTCGGACATCTTGACGTCGTTCCGGCCGAACGGCCGAGCGATTTCCGGCCGATAGTCAGGAATAACCGGATCTACGGCCGGGGAACCGGCGACATGAAAGCGGCCTGCGCCGTAATGATCGAGGTAATGAAAAATTTCGCCCAAGCCGACCCAAAGCCGTCATTGGGCCTTATCCTTTCCGCCGACGAGGAGATCGGCGGAAAAAACGGAGTAGGTTTTTTGCTTAGGAGAAAAGGATTCAGACCGGAATTAGCCGTGGTGCCGGACGGGGGAACGGATCTGGGCGCCATAGTATTGAAAGAAAAAGGCATTATCGACCTTAAAATCAAATCGTTCGGGCGATCGGCGCACGGCGCCAGGCCGTTTTTGGGCATAAACGCCATCGACGCCCTGATCGGCAAGTACGCGAAGATCAGGAAAATAATCCCGGAACTTAAGCGCGGACAATGGAAAAACAGCCTTAACCTGGGAAAGATCGCCGGCGGACAGGCGACCAATAAGGTTCCGGACTACGCGGAAATGCTTCTGGACATAAGGCTGGTGGACGAACGATACCGCCACCCGATCATGGCGAAAATCAGAAGGATCGCTCCGGACGCGGAAATCATCTCGGACGGCAGTACTTTTATCCAGGATAAAAACGCCCGGATCATGGATTATAAGAAAGTTTTCGAGAAAACGCTGGGACGGAGAATAGAATTTACCCGATCTGAAGGCGCGTCTGACGCCAGATACTTCTGCGAGAAGAAAATCCCGGCTATCATTACGAAAATTAAGTGCGGACATATCCACGGCCGCAATGAATGGGTTGATATTTCCGAAATGGACCTTTTTTACCGGGGGCTCAAGGAATTTATCGAAAAATTTTATTTAGGAAAAATTAATAAAGAGCTTTAATCAAAAAATTATGATCAAACAAAAAACGAGAAAGATTTTACCCGTTTTAGCGGTTATTATTTTGGCGGTCATGACCGTGAATTACGCTGGCGCCACCACCGATACATCCGACGATACCGCCGGGGGCGTTGAGTCGATAGTTTTGTCCGGCTCCGGCAAAAGCGTCAGCTGGACCGTGGACGGGCGATCCGATCAGGGATTTAAAGTCGTCTGGTCGAAAAATACCGGCCCGACCTATCCTTGCCGCGAAGGCGACCAATATCATTATTATTCAGATCCGGATAAAAGAGCCGATGCCCTGGAGGCGTTTTCCGGCGACGGCACCTATTACGTCCGCGTCTGCGAATATTTAGGGGGAAAATGCGGTAAATATTCAAATGAGATTAGTTTAAAATTAGGAGAAACGGAAGCCTGCTCGATCCAGTGCCTGGTTTACGAGCCGGTATGCGGCAAAGACGGAAAAACCTACTCCTGCGGCGCCGCTGACGCCGAATGCCACGATACTTACGTCGCGTATAAGGGGGAGTGCCAGGATCAAACCGGCACGGTTCAAAAGATCGCCTTGTCGATTAAAAGCGAAAACACGGTAAAGTGGACGACAACCGGTTATAGCGCCAAAGGATTCAAGGTCGTCTGGTCAAAGGACGCGAACCCGGTTTATCCGACCCGCTCCGGCGATAAATATCTGTATTTTTCCGATCCGAATTACAGCTTTACGGCTTTGACGGCTTTTTCCGGCACGGGCAAGTACTACGTCCGTGTCTGCGAATATTTGGGCGGCGTTTGCGGACTTTATTCCGATCAGGTGGAAATAAATCTCGCTGGCAAGGAAGCGGTCGCCTGTACCATGGACTATAATCCGGTTTGCGGCGTTGACGGCAAGACCTATTCCAACAAATGCGTTTTAGACGCGGCCGGTGTGGCGAAAAAAGCTTACGGCGAATGTCCGAAAGACGCGGATATCGTAAAAATAGAGGCTAAAGCCGGCCAGCTTTCCAATAACCAGATGGATCAGATTCTGGCCGAACTTAAGGCCTTGCGCGACCTGGTTAAAGAGCAACAAAATGAAATCACGCATCTGAAAAAGTTACTGATCGGCGTTTCGGCAATTACCGACGCGATGCAGACTTCAATTACTAATTTTATTACTTATGGCGTGGACGAAAATACGAAGAAACTGGGCGAGGGGGAGCGGGCGGCCGTGATGTATTCCTTTAAATCGGCTTTCGGCAAATTACCGGAAGATGAAATGGAATTGGCGGACGCGATCAAGATCGCCAATGGTCGCTGGCCGGGAAAAACTTCCGAAGAAGCGGAAATTTCCGCCAAGGCGAATTTTAAATTCATCTATAAGCGCGAACCGGACATGGAAAACCCGAAAGACAACGCCGCCGTGACGATTATGGCCTACGGCCTCCGGCAGAAGGCGAGCAACCGCAACCTGCGGTCAGAAAAAAACGGTATCCAGATTTTTGAGGCCCTGTTTGACCGTTTGCCAACCACGACTGAGGATTGGAATATCATGCAAGCGATTACTTATAGCGGAGCCACGCGTTAAATTAGCTTAATTTTCAGGATATTAACCGTCCGGCTTAAAAAACCGGGCGGTTTTTGTTATATAAATTAACTATTTAATAATAAGCGAAAATATTGTATAATATCAATAGATGTTTATAAACGATTATTTCTAAAAGTTGCGAGAAAGTTGATATAAATTTTAAACTAAAATAAGCTATATCTCCGAGTATTCGGAGTTATGCCCATATTTTTAAAATTTTTATGAATTTATTAAAAAAAATCGTTTTTTTTATCGCCGGAATTATTTTGCCGGTTTTATTTTTGGGTCTGGCCGGCGGCGTTCGGGCCCAAACCATTTCTTCTGTATCCGGCACGTATTCGCACAATTCATCGCTTACTATTACCGGGTCGTCATTTGGGACAAAGGCGAGAGCCCTTCCTTTATTGTGGGATAATTTTGAAAGCGGCGGGAGCGCAGGCCAGTCCGTTGCGAATTCCTCCCGTGTATCCTGGCGAACAGACGGGACAGCTCCCGTATTTTCTACAACCAATAACCGTAATGCCGGGACCGGTTCCCGTAATGCCGCCGCCGTTGTTAGCGGAATGAATATTGACGGCAACTATCATGACCTTATGTATAGGGACGGATTAGATCTCGGCGGGTACGCTTATATAGCTTTTTGGGGCAGGTTTGCGTCATATGCCCCCGGGGATCAGGTTAAATATTGGAGAATCGGAACCAATGGCGCATCCGGATATCCGACATACAGTTTTTTTAGAACTGACGGATGGGCAAGGTATCAGTTTACGAACCCGGCATCCGACACCTGCGCCCCCCCCGGTGGGTCGGCCTGGTACGATTCTGTTGAAAATACCAATCTTGGCCAGTGGCAATTTATAGAAATGATCGCTAATTTTGGTAGCGTTGATACGGCAAACGGATACATTCACGTCTTTGCAAACGGTGTAGATCAGGGCGGACAAAGCAATTTTATTTTAAAGACAAGCAGTTCGTGTTCTCCGGATACGGTTCGTTTCGGTGAGTATATTCAGGATAGTTCCGGAAGCGTAACTAATTATTTTGATGATATTTATGTTGACAATACTTGGGCGCGGGTTGTTCTTGGCAATGCTTCTACTTATGCCGCCAGCACTCACCGCGAAATCCAGATTCCTACCGCCTGGTCATCGGGTTCAATCACTATCACTGCTAATTCCGGCACATTCGCTTCCGGTCAGACCGCCTATCTTTACGTCATTAATGCTAATGGTAACGCCTCCAACGGCTACCCCATAACGATCGGCTCCGGCGGCGGCACGCCTACCTGCGCCAATTGCTGTTCCACCACCCAGACCTGCGCGACCGCGTTCACAACTGTTGGCACCTGCACAAGATGCTGTGCGACTGCTTGCCAAAACGCCTCTACTGATACGACCGCCCCCCGCGTCACCGCTTTTACTGCCACTCCGGCCACTCTCACCGTCGGCTCCACTTTGACCGCCAATTATACGGTCACCGACAATATCGCTCTGGCCCGCGCCGAGCTCTGGCGGGCGTCATCCGGCACCAACTGCACCGATACGGTCAAGACCGGCTGTGTCTGGACACAAATTACTTCAGCTAATATAACGGGCACATCCAGAACCGGCACCCTTACTTCTTCTCCGACCGCCGCCGGGACGTTCTATTACGGCCTCCACGCGGTGGATACCTCCAATAACGTCGGCTATGAACCGGCCCCCGTCCGCGTCGTCATAAACGCCCCCGCCCAGACCTGCTCCAATTGCTGTTCCTCTACCCAGACCTGCCCGACCGCGTTTACGACCGTGGGCAGCTGTGCGCGTTGCTGCGCTACTGCCTGCCAGAACGCGACGGGCGGTGGATTATCTATTTCGTCAGTCTCCGGAACTTTCAATTCCGACTCCGCCATTACCATTGCCGGTTCCGGGTTTGGAAGCAAAACGCAGGCCGCGCCAGTGCTTTGGGATAGAGTGGATAATATTTCATCATATTCCAATTTGACAAACGGTGCTACCATTCCAGTCGGAGGATCAAACCCCTGGAAAAGTCCTTATGGTAACTCCAGCGGAGAGGATTATGTTAAATTTAATACATCTGATGCTCAGAGAGGCGTAAGTAGCGCGCAATACAAAGCTTCTAATGCCGTCGCGGCTTATCTGGACGGTCTGACTTGGTCCGCAACTAATTATGCTTATGTTTCCTGGTGGTGGAAACAGGACAGGGATGTTTCTGGCGGCGACCATTCTTCTAAATGGCTCCGCATGTCAAACGCATCAGATGAAACTGGTAAAACTTTTTCTTTTACTCAAATGGCCAACTACGCCTATGGATCAGCGGGTTATTGTCAGAATAACGGCGGATTACAATGGGATGGTTGGAACGGCAATCCTAATAACTGGAATTTTATAGAGGCCTGGTTTAATAGTTCAAACCGTACTTACACGATAAGAATAAACGGAAAAACATTGAGTAATGTAGATTGGAGCGGATGCACGGCATTTAGTTTTAATGAACTTTGGAAAATAGGTTTTGACGGAGGAGGAAATAACCCGCCTTCTATAACCTGGTGGATGGATGATATTTATGTGGATAATACTTTTTCACGGGTAATACTTGGGAATGCTTCTACGTATTCCGCATCAACACATTTAGAAATCCAGGCTCCGACCGCCTGGTCATCCGGTTCGATCTCTGTTACCGCCAACCCCGGTTCCTTCACTTCCGGCCAGACCGCCTATCTCTTCGTCATCGACGCCAACGGCAACGCCTCTAACGGCTACCCGGTAACGATCGGCTCTGGCGGCGGCACGCCCACTTGCTCGAACTGCTGTTCCTCGACCCAGACCTGCCCGACCGCGTTTACGACCGTAGGCAGTTGCGCGCGTTGCTGTGCTACTGCCTGCCAAACATCCCCGGTCTGCGGCAACGGAAGCTGCGAAACAGGGGAGACCTGCTCCTCCTGCGCTTCCGATTGCGGGGCGTGTTCCACTAACGAGATAATCATAGACAATACAGATAATACGACTAGCCAGACCGGTACTTGGATCGTATCTACCGCTTACCCCGGTTATTACGGCACAAATTATCAATATTCATCCAATAATGCCGGCGATACCTTCACCTGGACGACGCCATTATCCCAGAGCGGAACATACCAGGTCTATGCCCGATGGACGGCCGTGGCCGGCAGGCCAACCGGCGCCAGCTATTCGATCGTTAACGCTAATGGCACCGCCCAGGTCGCGGTCAACCAGGAACAGAACAACGGCACTTGGAATTTGCTCGGCACCTATCCATTTTCAACTTCCGTGACCATCAGGCTGACATCGACCGTTAGCACCGAAGGCGCCTGCGCGGACGCGATCAGGCTTGTCAGGGTTGATAATATCGACACGACCGCCCCCCGCGTCACCGCTTTTACCGTTACCCCGACGACCTTGACCGTCGGCGCGAGCATTACGGCTAACTACGGGGTAACCGATAATACCGCCCTGTCCCGCGCTGAACTCTGGAGAGCGCCCTCTGGCACTAACTGCACCGATACGACGAAGACCGGTTGTGTCTGGACCCAGGTCACATCGGCTAATATTACCGGCACCTCAAGGACCGGCACTTTCACTTCTTCTCCGACCGCCGCCGGGACGTTCTATTACGGCCTCCACGCCGTTGATGCGGCCGGAAATACGGGCTATGAGAGTGCTCCGGTCAAAGTGACAGTCAACGCTCCCGCCCAGACCTGCTCGAACTGCTGTTCTTCCACCCAGATCTGCTCCAGCGGTTCTTTTACCACGGTCGGTACTTGTACTCGTTGCTGCGCGTCCGGGGTATGCCAAACAGCCGCCTCCTGCGGCAACGGGAATTGCGAAACAGGGGAGACCTGCTCCTCCTGCGCCTCTGATTGCGGAACATGCCCGGGCGGCCAGTGCCAGAAGCTCTCTGCCGGTTCGACCATCCCCGCCGGTTACGGCGCTCCCTATAATGTCCTCTCCGTTTCCGCTGAACAGCTCATGAACGTAGTTTGCAACGCCAATTCGGCGGTCATAAATATCGGCGCTAATTCTACCAGCCAGTATATCTACCGTTACGGCTATATCTGGCGCAATAGCGCCTGGCAGCAGGTAAATCTTACCGGTCCTACTCCGGCCTATGAAGGCAACTGGTTCAGAGGAAGCGCTACCGCGACCGTTAACCTGACCGCGCAGGAACTGGCTCAGGAGAACAACCTTATCGCCTATATCTGCAACTGGACCGGGACGGCCTGGAGATGCGGCTGCCGCGATTCGGCCTGTACGACGCCCTACTGGCAGCTACAGAGGTTTGGGAGCTATTAAAGTACTGCCTGCCTCGCCGTAGTCCCGAAGCGTCGGGACGAAGGCGGGGCAAT
>JAZDLN010000008.1:0-6029 GCA_043801965.1 Candidatus Falkowiibacteriota bacterium | reverse complement strand
TTTCAAAACAATAACAAATAATGATATTAGAAAAATTGAATATCTTTTAAACTCTAGGCCCAGAAAAAGACTTGGCTGGAAAACACCTTATGAGGTATTCTATAAAAAGACAGGTGTTGCACTTCAGAGTTGAATGTACCTCGGGCATTCTTGACTAAAGAATCAGAATATGCTAGTATACGGATAATCTGTTTATCAGAATGTAAATTAACAATTGCGTTTCAAGGGAGGTTGATTTGCCGGCAGCTGTCATTCTTGTTTTATCCGCGTTTGTATTTTATACAACGGCGGTGTTTTCGGAAAAGATCAGCCAAGAACTCAGCCGCGCAATAATAGCTATATTCGCCTTAGGCTTTTTATTTGACTTGGCCGGTACCGCCGCCATGTTAATGTTGCCTGGGAGGATTATTGCTAATATTCATGCTTTTTTCGGCTGTTTAGCGCTTTTGATAATGACTGTTCATTTTATTTGGGCTATCCGGGCACTTAAGAAGCGGAGTCGGGCAGCCGGTCTGTTCAGAAAATATTCTGTTTATGCCTGGACGATATGGCTTTTTGCTTTTTGTACCGGCATCCCCAAATATTGATCTATTGTTATTTGTTTTTAACATAATTTTAATTAAAAAGAAATAATATTGACATCGGAATGTAAACCCAAAAAGGAGAAAAGCGTGAACCAAAAAATCATTGACTTGGCCGGAATTAAGGAAATCTTGGACACGATGGCGGCTTTGGCCGGCATAATGATCGATCCCGAGCACATCAGACACGGAGAGCTGCGAATTGAGATCGCGAAAAACTGCAAGGAATCCTGTGAGATCAGGATCCACTTCGACGACGGAGCGTATTTGTCCTTTATCCGTTTAAACAATTTAAAGCTTGAAAACCAATGGTTTTTCCATTACCGGCCTATCGGCGGCAAAGAGAGGTTCGAGCGGATCGAGCCGGAATGCCGCCAAGAGGCGGAAAAGATCTTTGTGTTTTTGCATGATAAGATCATTACCAACGCGGTGGCCGCCTAGCTCTTTATAACTATTGAATAAAAATTACCCCAGTCAAAAGACTGGGGTTTTAATATGCGGAAATTTTTCTATTTTTTCAATGAGTCTTTTCGTGGTCTTTCCGGCAGAGGGCGACGAACATGATCGGAATGATATATAGGGTCAGGACCGTAGAGGCGATCAAGCCAAAAGATAAAGACAGGGAAAAGCCGCGCCAAAGTTCATTGGTCCAAATCAGGGGGAAGACGCCGGCTATGGTGGTCAGGGAGGTAAGGAAAATCGGTTGCATGCGGGAGATACCGGCCTCGACGATCGCTTCGGCAAGTTCAAGTCCGTCATTAATATTTTTGTTGATCCGGTCAATCATGACGATCGCGTCGTTGACGGCGATTCCGGCCAAGGACACGATACCGATAAAAGCCAGGAAAGAGAAGGGCTGGCCGAAAACGAGGAGCCCGAAGACCACCCCGGTAATGGCCAGGGGCAGGGAAAAGAGTATAATGAACGGCTGTTTAAAAGAATTAAATTGCAAAACCAGGATAAAGGCGATAAGGATTACGGCCAATCCCAGTGACATGAAAGTTTCCCGGAAGGATTTTTCAATGTCTTCGACCTCGCCTCCGACCTTGATCGAAAAATTCGGCGGCAGCTCGATCGACGTTCTTTTCTCTTCGAAATCGGCAAGGATCTTCTGGAGATTGGCACCATCTTTTATGTCCGCGCTCACGGCCGCGTATTTCACCCCGTCCCGGTGCTGGATAGAGAGGAGGGCGGGGTTAAAACTGACGCTGGCGACATCCTTCACGGCGACGTATCCGCGCGGGGACGGCAGAAGCACTTTTTCAAGATCGTCGACGCTTTTAAATTCGTTTTGGTCGTATTTTACGGTAATATCGACATCATCGCCTTCAAGGTTGATCTCGGCCGCGGCATTGCCGTAAAGACTCGTCCGTAAGGTGGAGGCGACGGTAACCATATCAAGGCCGTAATAATCGGCTTTTTGCCTGTCGATATCGAAAGTGAATTCGCCGGCAGCGTCCTCGATATTATCCTTGATATTGAAAATATCCGGATTGCCCGCCAATATTTTTTTGATTTTGCCGGCTGTATTCGTCAGTCCCTCGAGCGTATCCCCGAAGATCCGTACCTCTATCGGGGCGCCGGTCGGCGGCCCGGCCGAGAGTTCTTCCACGGTAACCTCGCCCCCCTGAATCGCGGTGATTTCACCGCGGATCGAATCGGCGATCTCGTAGCTTTTCCGGTCGCGCGAATCTTTCTCGGCCAGATTTACGGTTATACCGCCTAAATTTTCACCCGCTTCTCCGCCCTCGCCCGGATTAACGGATTGGCTCTGGCCGATGTTAACGACGTAATTATCCATTTCCGGGATAGTATTGACGATTTTTTCCGCTTCCTGGACGACCGGACGCGTTAAAGCCAGAGTGGAGCCGGCCGGCAGTTTTACGCTAATAAGGAAATAATCAAGATCAACCTTGGGGAACATTTCGATTTTCATGAAACCGGCGGCCGGTATGCCGACGGCCACGAGAAAAACCGCGAAGGCGATAGCGAGAGAGAGGCGCCTTTTCGTCTTGCTTAAAAGTACGCCCTTAAGAAATGGCCCGTAAAAGCCGTGGATTTTAGAAAACTGACCGTCGAAAAACCGATGCCGTTTTTTATTCCGATGGGATCCGTCCACCGTTTTGATCTTTATGAAGCGGGCGGCTAAAACCGGCACGACCACCAAGGCTACGAAAAGCGAGGAAATAAGCGTCACGGTGATCGTTTTTGGCAAGACCGAAATATATTGTCCGAGAATGCCGGAAACCAGGAGCATGGGCAGGAAGGCCGCCACGGTCGTCATGGTTCCGGAAGTGATAGCCCATTTAAAGTTCCAGACCGACAGAAGCGCGGCTTCCGCGACGGTTTTTTTATGGCGGGTAACGTATTCGTTGATGCCCTCGATTATGACGATCGAGTTATCGACCATTAGGCCCAAAGAGAGCACGAGCGAAAAAAGCACCATCGAATTAAGGGTCAGGCCTTCGAGTTTCAGGAACATAAAGGCCATAAGAAAGGCCATCGGTACCGATAAAGCCGTGATGATCGCTCCGCGGAAGCTTAAGACCAGCATCAGGATGACGGATATAAGTATCATGGTTTGGATGCCGTTAGCTCCCAAAGTGTTCAAATCTTCTTTGATAAAGACGGAATTGTCGTTGGTTTTCTGGATTTTGAGATCGGACGGCAGAACCCCCTGGGCGTAAAGATTGTCGATTTCTTTGCGGGTGTTATCGACAATATCGAGGATATTGCCCCCGGTCCGCTTATAGACCAGGAGTGAAACAGTATCTTCGGCCGGCACATTCCGGAAGCCGATTTTCGATTCGGTTTTTTTGTCTTTGAACGTATCCTCGATCCGCCCGAGATCCTTAAGAAAGACCGGGGAGCCGTCGTGGGTGGTTACGACTATGTCATAGAGATCGGTAACGCTCTCGAAACGCCCCTTTACCCGGACGTCATAGTTGAAGTTATCTATGTCTATGTTGCCCGCCGGGAGGCTCACGTTGGCGCGGCCGACGGCGGCCACTATTTGCCCTAACGATAATCCGTAGTTTGACAGTTTCGTCTGGTCGACCGCTATTCGGAATTCCCGGGTAAGGCCGCCGGAGACGACCACTTTCGATACGTCCTTGACGTTCTCCAAAGCCTCCTCAAGATCGTCAGCGATTTTTTTTAAAGCGACTTCGTCATACTGAGCGCCGACCAGCGAATAGGTCACGATCGGCATGTCCGTGAAGTTTATTTCCGTCACGATCGGCGTTTCCGCGTCTACTGGCAATTCCGCCTCCGCATTGTCCGCTGCCTCCCTAAGCTTGCGGAAACTTTCGTCCAGATCGGCTTCGGCTTCGTATTCCACGAAAACGCTTGATACGCCTTGTCCGGAGGTCGAGCTGTATAATTTGACGTTTTCCAGGTTTTTTATCTCATCTTCTATTTTTCTGGTCACGAGTTCTTCGATATCGACCGGATTGGCGCCGGGATAGATTGTCGTCACGGCGGCGTAGGGGATACGGATTTCCGGTTCCGCCTCTCTCGGCAAGGTAAGCATCGCGAAAATGCCGGCCAGTACCAGTCCCGATATAACCAGATAGGTAATGCGGTAATTGATGATCAGAAAACCTAAAACCGACCGCTTCGTGTCGTTAACGGCCGCGTTCAGTTTTTCCCTCTGTTTTTGTCTGTATTCTTCGTTATTCGAAGTTGATTCCATATTTGGGTATTATAAATTTGACGATCGAATTCAGTCGATCACTTTTATTTCATCCCCGTCAATAAGATTCTTGGCGCCGTCAACGGCCAGCGTATCCCCCCGATCAAGGCCGCTTAGTATCTCTATAAACTCTCCTTCGGTTTTTCCCAGGATAACAGGCGTTTTTACGGCCCGATCATCCTTGATTACGAACACATAGCTTTCAGTCTGGGTTACGGTAACCGCTTTTAATGGTACGTAAATCGATTCCGCGCCGGTTTTGACCGGAATGGCTATATCAACAAAAGTTTCCTGGATAAGTTCCCCGTTCTTATTGTCGAATACGATTTCCAGCTTCACTTTCCGGGTAACGGGGTCGGCCGCCGGATCGATTGACGAGATAACCGCCTTAAGTTCATTGCCGATGATCGCTTCCTGGCCGATCGCGATCCGATAGATATCTTCGGAGGGCAGGCTGGTTTCTATTTTCATCATCTCGGCCTGGCTGATCTGGGCGATCGGTTGCCCGGGGTTCATTTCCGCCCCGATATCGACGTATTTAGCGGTAATAACGCCGGAAATGGGAGCTTTAACGGAGAGATCTCCGGCCGCTACCCGAGCGAGGTTAAGCTGGCTTCGGGCCCCGTCCAGGGCGGTTTGGGCGGAGAGAACCTGATTTTCGGATAAAAGGCGCGCGTTTTCTTCTCCGACTAGCGAATTGCTGTAAGCGGTTTTGGCGGAAGTCAGGCGGTTGTTGGCCGTATTAAGAGCGCTCACTAAAGCCTCCCGTTCCCGCGTATTGACGAGGCCGAGATTTTCCAGGGCTTGTCTGGTGGAGCCGGCGGCGGTCTGAGCGCCGACGATATTCGCCCGCAGGCCGGAAAAGCTGTTTTTCTGGGCCGCTAAGGCGCTGTCGGGAAATTCCGCGCTCGTGATCGTGTTATCAAGAACGGCTATGGTGCCGTCAACAAGCTGTTTTGTCAAAGCTAAAGCGTCCGAAAGCGCGGCCATAGCGGAAGTGATCGTGTCTTCGGCGGGAGACAGATCATTTAAAGACAGATAAGATTTTTTAAGCTGCGAATAGTCTTGTTTTGCCGCGCTCAAGCTCGACAGATCTTTGACGCCGAGAATATTCTCGACTCCCGGCAATTGAAGACTGCCCTCCGCCTTGATCAGATAATTAACCTGGTCGAGCGCGCCCCAGATAGTGTTTAGATGGCCGGTAAAGGCGATAACGGCGTTATGTTTCGCGTCCTCGTCTCCCTTCCCTCTGAGCGCGTCGTAGTTTAACAGGTTATTTTTGGCGGCTTCCGCCGCGATCTCCGCCGCCGCCACCCCCTCTCTGGCCGTGTCCACTCCGAGGCTGGCCTGCCGAAGGCTTTGCTCGGTCAGGCAGCGGCTTAAGATCAGGCTGCTTTGGAGATTAGCGAAATTATTTTCGGCGTTGATCAGGTTAGTCAGGACGGTATTGTCGTTAAGCGAAGCCAGGACGCCCCCGGACAATACCCGGTCTCCGACCGCGAAAGTCAGATTTTTTATCGTTCCGCCAGCCAACGCGACCACGTCTATTTTTGAATCGGCCTTAACGGTTCCGACGGCTTTGATGGTCGAGCTATTTTCCTTATCCAGGGTCATGATTTTCACTTCCTTTGCCCGCGGATCAGCAAGGATTTCTTCCTCTTCGCCCTGCTTTCCGTATTTTGCGGCCGCCCAGATCCCTCCCGATATCAAAAAAAGCAGTAAAGCGGCCGCGACCGAAATACGGCGCCTGGAGC
>JAZDLN010000007.1:0-23082 GCA_043801965.1 Candidatus Falkowiibacteriota bacterium | reverse complement strand
TTTCAAAACAATAACAAATAATGATATTAGAAAAATTGAATATCTTTTAAACTCTAGGCCCAGAAAAAGACTTGGCTGGAAAACACCTTATGAGGTATTCTATAAAAAGACAGGTGTTGCACTTCAGAGTTGAATGTACCTTATTTTGGCTTGACAAACAACAAGTTTTTTGTTATATTAATAAATTAACGAGTAAAAATTTTGCTATTTACAATTAAATAAAGAAGGGAAAAACCAATGAAAGAAACAGATGGTTTGTTAGGGGATTGGTGGTTTAGCATAGGAAAATGGCAGTTGCCGGCGGTATTTATTACCTTGACGGTATTTTATGCCATGCGTCATTTTATCGATGGTAATAATGCCGGTGCTGCTTTAGTGGTCGTCCTTGTCCTTGCCCTTTTCACAGTTATATTTTGCGGCTTTATGTTAGGCGCGGCCGCCACTGCCTTTTCCGTCACTCTTAGCGCAATTGCCGTTGCTTTAGCTGTAGCTATCTTCAATATCAATGAACCTGGAACCGCCGGTGGACTTGTGGTGGCCGTTTTAGCTTTGAGTTTCGCTTTTTTCGCTGTCGGATTATATACAGAACTTGATTTCAAAGATACAGGAATGAAAAAGTCAGCGATATATATTTTTTGCACTTCAGAATTTATAGTCACATTACTACCCATCCTCGGAACTATGCGGGGGTGGTGGTAGTTTAATAGGAGAGAAGAAATTAGATTTTTTACACTCTTAAGAAGAAAGGAAAAAACCAATGGAAGAAATAATGGAAGAAAAGAGTGTCTTAAAGACTTGGTGGTCCGTTTTGGGTAAGTGGCAGTTGTTAGCGGTAGTGATAACTTTGGCAGTTTTTTGTATCGCCCGCCATATTACTGGTGATAACAACATATCCGCCTTCGTTGCCGTCGTTTTCGTCGCCTTCGCCACTTTTGCCGCTTCCCTAACCACTTTCGCCGCCGCCTTCGTTGCCGTCGTTTTCGCCATCACCTCTGGCACCACTTTCGCCGCCGCCTTGCTTGTTGCCGCTTTCATTGTCGCCGCCGCCCTCATCATTACCGAAGATTTGAAGATAAGTAAAAAGACAGTTTATCTGTCCTGTGTGGCGGAGTTTGCGGTTATACTTCTGCCGATCCTCGGCACTGTCCAAGGGTGGTGGTAGAAATTAGTACATTTGAATAAAAACCAAAACAGTTCCGAAACCTCGGAACTGTTTTTATGTTGCATGTTTCGTGTTGCGTGAAATCAGATCACCTCTTTCTGCGTAAAATCCTTTTCACAGTAATGGCACCTGAGGCCCCCGTTTATGTGGGTAAAGCGGGCGGCGGCCTCCGGGTCGTGGTTCGTTATGCAGTTCTGGTTCGGACAGACGCCGATACCGGCGGTTTTGTCCGTAGTTTTTACCTTTATCTTTTTAAATATACCGTCTTTGATGGTGTTAAAAGTGATATCGGGAGCGAAAGAGGCGATCGTGCCGACGAGAGAGTCGGGAATAAAAATATTTTCCAACACCAGCACGTCTTTGAGCTTGCATTTTTTCGAAGACACGTCTTCAATCGTGTGTTTTACGCCTTTGACCAGGATATCTTTGGCGGACAGGAATTCCCGGATCTTAAGCCCGAGACCGTGCGGGATATGATCAATGACCGTGCCGTTCGTGATCGGCAGGAAATAGCGGCTGGCTGTTTTTTTCTTCTTTCTTTGTTCCAGGTAGTCTTTCAGGGCTATTTCTTTGATAATTTTAAATTCCGCGTCTTTTTTGGCCGTCGGCAGGGTTTTGGCTTTCCGGTTCCGGTATCCCTCCGAGAGAAGATGCATGCGCGTCGGAATGCCGTGCCAGGCCTGGAGATCGATAATGAGGCGGATGTCTTTTCTTATCCGGGGATCGAATTCCTGGACATAGGGCATCGGATGCATGATCAGGATATTTTTCCTGAAAGAGTCGAGGATTTCGGACGTGATCCGGAATTTTTCCCGGGTACGCCCCAAGGCCACGGGATCCCCGGTAAATCTTTCTTCCTGGAGCCTTGAGCCGTAAATAATATCGCAATCCCCGAGCTTATCTATGGAATGCACCTCTTTGACATCGGTAAAAAGCTGTTTATACTGCGTTTGTAGGGCTGTTTCCGGAGCGGAGAAGAGCGTTAAGGAAATGTTTTTCCGGTGCGCGAGAGCGCACAGCAGCGAATGGACGGTTCGGCCGTATTTAAGATCGCCGAAAAAGCCGATTTTGAATCTATCCAGCCGCCCCAATTTTTCCGAAATCGTCAAAAGGTCGAGAAAGGTCTGCGAAGGATGCTGGTTCGTGCCGTCGCCGCCGTTTTGCACGGAAACTTCGTAGCCCTCGCTGTCCAGTATTTCCGAGGCGAAGCGTTGCGCCCCCTCGATCTTCGAGCGCATCACGAGGACGTCGGCTCCCTGGGCCGCGAACATCCGCACCGTGTTGGCGATGCTTTCTTTTTTGGTGAGTGAAGTGGCCTCGGTACCGGAAATTTCCGCGTTCGTCCATCCTAAAAGCCGGGAAGCTTCAAGATAAGAGCCGCGCGTCCGGGTACTCGGTTCAAAGAAGGCGAAGATCGCCTTTTTTTCCGGCTGGGGTTTTATCGTTTTTCTCTCGCGTGCCTGGGCGATCATAGCGCGGCAGCCGGGAATGATCTCGTCGAAAATCTCTTTTTTAGTGAAATCATTGATGCTGATGCAATGTTTCATATTTTTATGATTACAAATACACAAATTTTATCACAAATAACACAAATGTTTATCTGATATTATGGTGCGCTATTTGTGAATTTGTGTTTTAATTTGTGTATTTGTAATTATTTTTTATTTTGTAATTACTGTTCCTGTATGTTCGGGCGAATTCGTAATAACGGCTTTCTGCCCGCCGCTTTTTATGAAGTTTATCGCCGCTTTTATTTTCGGGCCCATGCTGCCGGCCGGAAATTCTCCGGCTTTATAGTAAGCCTCCAGGTCTTTTACGCTTATCTTATCTATTGCCCTTTGGCTCGGTTTATTGAAATTAAGAAAGACTTTCTCCACGTCGGTAATAATATATAAAGCCTCGGCTTTGACGGTTTTAGCTAAAAAAGCCGACGCCAGGTCTTTATCTATGACCGCTTCCACGCCGATAGTTTTTTTTCCTTTTCTTAAAACCGGAATGCCGCCGCCGCCGGCGGCTATCACTATATAACCGGAACCGGAAAGATTTTTTATGATATCTTTATTGAAAATATCCACGGGCAGGGGAGAGGCCACGACCCGCCGCCAACCCCGGCCGCGGGGGTCCTCCTTGAATTCCCAGCCGTTTTTGGCCGCGAAGTTTTTAGCTTCCGCTTCCTGGTAGTAGGGTCCGATCGGTTTAGCCGGATTTTTAAAGGCCTGATCATTTAAACTTACCAGAACCTGCGAGATCACGGTTATAACCCGGTATTTAAGGTTATTGGCCGCGAGCGCGTTAAGGAGCTGCCTTTCGATCATATAGCCTATTCCGCCCTGGGAATCGGCCACGCAGATATCCAAAGGCATCGGCGGGATTTTAAATTCATTAAAGCCGGCATGGTTGCGCAAAAGAATATTGCCGACCTGCGGGCCGTTGCCGTGCGTGATTATCAGGTTATGCGTTTTTAGGAGTTTGGTAAGACCCAGACAGGTACGGTAAGCGTTTTTTTCCTGCTGTTCTATGTTGCCCTCTTCGTCGTGCGTGAGTAAGGCGTTTCCTCCCAAGGCGACAACGGCTGTTTTTTTCATAATAATTTCTTATCGTTAAGCACGCTTCGGACGTCAAGATCGCCCCTTTCCGCGAGATTATAACTTGCGCGGGCGACAGGTTTATTGATGTTTATAATGCGCGAAAGGTCTATCGGCGTGCCGATCAGCACCGAATCGCAATCCGTTTTATTGATCGTAGTCTCAAGGTCTTTTATCTGATCGGCTCCGTATCCCATAGCGGGCAGGATAGAGCCGATATTCGGATATTTTTTAAAAGTTTCCGTGATCAGACCGACGGTATACGGCCGCGGATCGACTATGGCCGAGGCTCCTAAATTATTCGCCAGGACCGTGCCGGCGCCGTATTTCATCTCGCCGTGCGTTAAAGTCGGACCGTCCTCTACCACTAAAACGCGTTTTCCTTTTATTAATTCCGGATTATCGACAGTAACCGGCGAATCGGCTTCTATAATGACCGCCTTAGGGTTGACCGCTTTGATATTGCTTTTTACGATTTCCACGTTTAAGGGATGCGCCGAGTCCATCTTATTGATAACAGCCACGTCAGCCATCCGGAGCGCCGTATTCCCGGGATAATACTTAAGCTCGTGTCCGGGACGGTGCGGATCTACCACGACGAAGGTCAGATCGGATCTATAGAAAGACATGTCGTTATTGCCGCCGTCCCAAAGGATTATGTCGGCTTCTTTTTCGGCTTCCCGAAGGATCGCCTCGTAATCGACGCCGGCGTAAATTATGCCTCCGGAAACGATATGCGGTTCGTACTCTTCGATTTCCTCGATCGTGCAATCGTGCTTCTTAAGATCGGAGAGCTCGGCGAACCTTTGGACCTTTTGTTTGACTAAGTCTCCGTAGGGCATGGGATGGCGCACGGAAACTACTTTTTTTCCGGCCGCGCGCAGGGTGTCCGCGATTTTCCGCGATGTTTGCGATTTGCCGCAGCCGGTGCGGACCGCCAGTACGGATATTACCGGTTTTGAGCTTTTAAGCTGGGTTTCCTCCCCGCCCATGAGCCGGAAAGAGGCTCCGGCGGCATTGACTATTGAAGCCTTGGTCATGACGTATTCGAAGGTTACGTCCGAATATGAAAAAACGACTTCGTTGACATTGAACTCGTTTATTAATTCGACTAATTTTTCCTCTTCGTAGATTTTTATGCCTTGGGGGTAAAGCTTACCGGCCAATTCCGGCGGATAGACCCGGCCGTCGATATTCGGGATCTGGTTAGCCGTAAAAGCGACAACGTTATATTCCTCCTGGTCGCGGAAGCAGACGTTAAAATTATGGAAATCGCGTCCCGCGGCTCCCATAATGAGCACATTTTTTTTCGCCATATTTTTTATGATTAAGTATTATGTATTAGTATTATGCTTTTGATAATTTTTTATTTTTCAATAATTTTATTATACCAATTTTTAATCTTAACAAAAGAAAGTTTGCTTATATCTCCCGGTAGGTTTTTTGGGTTAGCCCTGCAGTAAGGACGTTTTTCGCCAGCAAATGTAGTCTTGATCATTTTATTGAATTCCAGCTCTCCGCCGATATATTTCGCCGTAAACATTTCTGTCATTTTAATTTTATCAAGAATCTCAACCGACCCCTTGTCCGTATTTATCGCCTTAATCGTTACCCTGTATCCGCTTTCGGTTATGCCTATTATTTTTAAATTTGTCGGTTGGTTGCCGTAACCCGCTTCAAACCAAATATTGATATCAACAATCTTTTCTTTTGTCCATCCCATTGGTAACTCTGCCGCCATTTCCCCCTGCTCATATTCACGGGAAATTATGGCGCTTATTTCATCCCAGTTATACTCCAAATCCGGCCTCGTTAACTGCCTGGCTACAATCTGTGAACGAGTTACTGCCCATGATTTTAATTCCGGATAATCTTTCATTAATATCCCTTTTTCTTTAAGCCAATTATACGCCTTGGGCGTCATCGGATTCTGTGCTATATCAACAGTACCATCTTTTTCAAAAGGAATATCTCCGGTTAATTTTTCTTTCGGCACAAAATTGGAAACCTTCGTATCAGCGTCGATCATAACCCATTGATGTCCCCATTCTGTAACAGTTTTTCGTGATCGACTATGCTCTAAAGGAAAAAAGTGAAGCCGATATTTATTTTCATTATATTCGACGACAGTTTTCGATTTTGCTTTTGGATATAGTTTATCTAATTCTGCGCTGATTTTTTCTTCCGTGGTCATTTCTAGTATTCCTCTTTCTTTTAAATCTTTGACAACCGCTCGTACCTGTCGTCGAGCACTTCTAATTTGTGATAGATATTTATCGGGATTATTACTGCTATCGTCCGCAAAAGCGTCTTGCCATTCCTTAAGATTTTTTTTGGCCTTCTCTAAGTTATCAAGGTTATACATTTTTGGAGATTCGTTGTCGGCTTTTTCGGCTATTAAATTTTCAAAGCTTCTTTCTGACATTAAATTATTTATTTTAGTAATTTAATTCTGGTCAAATCCTGGTAGATGGGAAGAAATTTGTCAATCGGGATTAACCCATGACTTTTTTCTTCATCTCATCAAGTCCCACGATCATGTTTCCGGCTTCCTCGCCGGTTACGGACAACAGTTTCTTTTTTAATGATTCGATTTGGTCGATGAAGTCCTGTTTCTCGCTGAGGTTCCACGTTTCGATGTTCGGCACAAGCTCTTCTACGTATTCTTTGAGTGTCGAGAATTTATTGCGGGCAAATTCCATGATCTCTGCCATTTTTTTCTCTTTAGCTTCATCGCTCTTTTCCTCTCCGGCCATCTTAAGCTTTTCGTTGGCGATATCTATTTTCGTCCGCAGTTTCTCCGGGTCGGATGCTAGAGCTTTTTCCTTTTCGGTTAAAGAGAATTTTGGTTCAAAAGTGTTTTTCATATTGTTTATGATTACAAATTCACAAATTTTTTCACAAATGCACAAATATTCGCATAACATGTCCGGTGGATATTTGTGTTATTCGTGTTGAGATTTGTGAATTTGTAATATTATTTAAGGAGTTTTATGATAATCTCGGCGGCTTTTTTCGGATTAGCCTTGCCTTTCGTGGCGGCCATGGTTTTGCCGACTAAAAATTGAAGAATACTGGCTTTACCGGCGCGGTATTGGTCGGCTTGTGTCTGATTTTCTACCAGGACGGAAGCGACGACGCTTTCCAGTTCGGTTTCATCGTCAAGCTGTTCCAAGCCCAGATCAGACATGATATTCGTCGGATCTCCGCCTTTTTTATACATGACGCCGAGGATTTTTTGAGCGGCTGACGAGTTTATTTTATCCTGATAGACAAGAGTGATGAGTTCAGCGAAATTTTCCGGCGTTATTTTTACGTCTTTAATGTCCAGATCGTCTTTTTTGAGATGCATGAAAAGTTCTCCCACGAGCCAGTTTGAAGCGGCCTTGGAGAGTTTTTTCCGTTGCCTTTCCCAGTTATCGCCGTTCGTTCCGATCCATTCACGTAATTCGGAAATGACGTTTTCCGCGTAAGCCGCCAGATCTTTATCGCTCGTAAGGATTTCCGCGGTTTCCGCGTCCAGGCTGTATTGCTCCATAAACCGGATCTTTTTAGCCGGCGGCAATTCTATCAGGGAGGATCTTATCTTAAGGATCATCTCGGGCGTGATATTTATGGGCGGGATATCCGGTTCCGGAAAATAGCGATAATCGGCCGATGACTCCTTAACCCTTTGTCTAACCGTAACGTTCCGGTTTTCGTCCCAGCCGCGCGTTTCCTGAACTATCTCTTCGCCGATAGAAAGAGCTTCGGTCTGGCGTCTGATTTCGTAATTGATGGCTTTTTCCACGGCTTTGAAAGAGTTTATGTTTTTAACCTCGACCTTGGGGTTGAGTTTGCTTCCGCCCGTAGGCAGTATCTGGCCGTTTTCATATTTCCAGCTTCCTTCGGCCTGCAGGCTCACGTTGGCCTCGCAACGCATCTGTCCTTTTTCCATGTCGGCATCGCTAATATCCAAATATCTTAGTATCTCCCGGTAAGTCTGGCAGAACTTTTTGGCGGTAACCGCGTCGCGTATTACCGGCTCGGTAACCATCTCCATCAAGGGAGTGCCCGCCCGGTTAAAGTCGACCAATGAGTGGTTTTTTTCCTGCGGGTGGGTAAGTTTGCCGGTATCTTCTTCGAGGTGTATGCGCGTGATTGCCACCTTGTTTCCGTCGAGTTCAAGATAACCGTCGTGGCAGAACGGCAGGTCGTATTGCGAAATTTGATAACCCTTGGGCAGATCGGGATAGAAGTAGTTTTTCCGATCGAACTTGCTTTTATCGTGTATTTTGCAGTTTAAAGCGAGGCCGGTCAGTATTGTCCATTCGATCGCCTGTTTATTGGGCGAGGGGAGCGTGCCCGGATGCCCCATGCAGATCGGGCAGACGGTCGTATTGGGCGCTTTGCCCTCGGCGTCGTTATCGCAGGCACAGAACATCTTGGATTTAGTTTTGAGTTCGGCGTGTATTTCCAGGCCGATTATGACATCGTATTTCATTTTTTTGGCTTTTAGGTTATAGCTTTTAGGTTTTAGGATCGGGTTGATGTTATACTTATTTTACCGCAAAAACATATAAAAAGCAAATAAAAAACCGCTTATCAGGCGGTTATTGGCGGTACATTTTTTTACATAAGGCAGTGCCTCTTCAAGGATCAAATTAGTAATTTTATCCGGAGGCATTATTCGTCCGTCGCGCATGCACTCTATGAGTTTAAAATCAGGCAAAATCCGCGTCATCTCAATAAAGGCTTTTTCGGCGGAGCGCAGGTGGTTTTTATCCTCTTCGTGGGCATCGTGTTTTTTGTCCGTGTATTCACGCGTTTTTTTCCGGCTAACCAGGGTTTGCGACACATCGGGATCGACGTGCAGTATAAGGTTGATGTTCGGACGGGGTAGTTTCAGAAGATCGTGTTCATAGCGCAGAAGCCAGTAATAGAAGTCGATCCGTTCGTTCCGGTCGCGGATCTTTCCTCCCTGATGCCCCAGATTCGCGGAACTAAAGCGGTCCGTTATCACGATAAATCCCTGTTCCAGCATTTTTTTGATATTGGGAAATTTTTCGTATTCCTGATAGCAGGCGTCGACCCGGTCGTGGGCATAGAATATCGAAGCCGCGTAGGGTCCCAGATCGTTGATGCCGCCGTATTTTTTATTCAGGTACTTGATTACTCCGTCGGCGGCTGTTTTATCGTAACGCGGAAAGGAAATCAGGGCGGCTTTAAAGCCGCACTGTCTGATAATTTTTAGAAGCTTTTCGGCCTGCGTGCGCTTGCCCGATCCGTCGGTGCCGTCGATATTTATCATCAGTCCGGGATGGTTGCGGTCTTTAGACATCGATGATCTCCTTGTTGAAAGAGCGAAAATTATTTTGGTTTTTTATAAAGCAGGTAATATCTGCCGCTCATGCGGAAATTAAGCGTGTTGCGTCCGTCCGGACAGGCGTGGCTTATGTGGCAAAGCGCGTTATGGTCGCCCGGAAGTTCTATGATATTTCCGCAATTTTGGCAAATTAGCATTTTGACGAGCTTATCCCGATGCGGGCAACTGTGTTCACACGGAATCGTTTGCTCGATATCAAGGAATAAACGGCATTTTTTGTCGGGACACAAGAAATAAGTTGTCCCGGTTTCCATGTCTGTTTTTTTCACGACCCGCTCCTTTTTTGTTTTTTTATTTTAACGTAAAGGAATTTTAATTCAGCGAAAATCCGCGTAATAAATCCGCGCCAATTCCGCGTTAAAACGATTATCCGCAGATAAAGCGCGGATAAATAATATTGAAATTAATTTATGTTATGTTTTGAATTTAAAATAATCCGGAACTGCCGTGCCGTCCCTGGCCCCGTTCGGTCTGGTCGTTTATTTCCGTTTCTATGATTTCCGGGGTGGCTACTGGCTGGATCAGAATTTGCGCCACTTTCTGCCCGGGCGCGATATTGTAAATATCTTCTCCCAGGTTGATCATGGTAATGGTAATTTCTCCCCGGAAACCGGGATCGTATACCCCGCCCAGGACGTGCACCCCATCCTTGGCTACTCCGCTTTTGTCCCAGATCAGACCGGAGAACCCCGGCGGTATGGCCATTTTTATGCCCGTACTGACGATATCGCGTTTTCCAGGCGGAATACTGTAATAGCCCGTGGCATAAAGGTCATAGCCGATATCGTGCGCATAAGCACGACTCGGAAACTTCGCCAAGGGCGAGATGCGCTGGACTTTAAGGAATTCTGCCGGCGCTTCATCTTCTATAATGACGGGAATGGAGGTACGGCACCCATTCATTCCCTCACCCTGGTCCGCCCGCTGGTGGACCGTCCCTCTCCGATTCCGGAGAGGGAACCGGGCGTTCGATTCTCCCTCTCCGGAATCGGAGAGGGGGGCGGGGGGAGAGGGAAGAATATGCCGATTGATATTATTGAAATGATTTATGTGCAGATCGAGCGGGTGATTGGCGTGGCCGTTTATTATTTTCATGACCTCTTTCCAGAGGAGATAGTTTATCTCTTCGCGCGGCATGATTCGGTCTTCGCGAGTGCATTCTATCAAGGTAAAATCAGGATACATCTCGACGATCTCGAGGTAAGTGCGTTCCGCGTTTCTGAGGTGCTCAAGGTCAGCCTCGTGCATGTCTTTGTCGCCTTGTTCGATATATTTTCGGGCGCTTTTATTGCCGACTAATTTTTGCGCGACCTCGGCGTCAACGTGGAGTATTATGTTCAGGTCCGGTTTCGGGATCTGGAATATTTCGTACTCCAATTCGTAAAGCCATTCGTAGAATCTTCTTTTTTCTTCAGGGTCCTTTATTTTCCCACCCTGATGCCCCATATTGGCGGTCACGTAGCGGTTAGAGATTACGATTTTGCCCTGTTCGAGCCACTCCTTGATATCGAAACTGGCGTCATACCGGTCCAGAGCGTAAAAAATTGACCCTCGGTAAGGACCGACCTCATGCGCCGGGCCGTATTTTCCGTTCAGGTATTCCTCAACCGGACCGGCCGATTTCTTGCCGTATTGCGGGAAATCGGCTATAGCCACGTCAAAGCCGGCATACCGGAGCTTTTCCGCCAACAATTCGGTCTGCGTGGCCTTGCCCGAGCCGTCGGTGCCGTCGATCACTATGAATTTTCCGGGATAATCTTTCATTTATACTAAATAAAGAGCGCTTAAAAAGCACTCCTCCTTGTTTATAGGTTTTAACGGTTTGTTAGTTCGTTTTTCGCAGGTATTGTTCAATAATATCAATATCTTTTAAATCCTTTTCTCTGGCGGCGGCTTTTTTCCATTTAAGTACGGTTTCTAATTTTACGAACGGTAGCTCGTCGATCATTTCCGCTTCCCGGATCAATTGCCCAATATCCCAGTTTCCGGGACTCCAATCTTTCCATAATTCGATTTCATTGTCGCGGAGATAGCGGCTGCCATGAGGCATTGTTTTTATTTCCCAGCCCTTGTTCATGTACTCGTCCCATAAATTTTCAGTAACGATAATATCCGCGTCCTGACAAACTTTGAGTCCTCTGATTCCCATCGGCGTGCTGCCAAACAAAGCGTATCGGCCCAGCGGAAGCCGCATTTCTTTAACGCGTCGGAATAAGTCGTTATTCATAGTTGTTTCTTCTATATTTTTTCCATGACGGCAATGACCGCTTTTTCCAGCTCCTCGTAATCTCCATTATTCGTGATTTTAAAATCTGCGGTTTTTCCGACTTCCGCGATCGCGGCTTCGGTCGGTGCTTTTTCTTTCTCCAGGAATTCCTCAAAAGTGGCCTGGTCTTCTCCGGACTTTTCCCCGCGTTTCCTGCTTCGCTCGTACCTGACCTTCGGGTCAGCCGTTACGTAGATCAAGGTAAAGCTTTCTTTGTAAACTTTTTTGAACGGATCAGTATCGCCCTTCATCCTGATGCCGTCAACAATCACGAGGTCCGAATCGATGTTTTCCACGTCTTTCAGGGCCGCATCCATGAGCACGGAATCTCCAAAGCCTTTTTTTAGGATCATAGCCAGATTGATCAGGTTTTCCCGGCTAAAAGCAATATGCAGACTGTCCAGAGTGCGCCTTAAAATGCTGGAAGTGGTAATGCGGACGCCGCCGTATCTTTTTATAATAATATCAGAGGCGGAGCCCTTGCCGCCGGCCTGTTCGCCGATTATGCCGATAATAGTTTTCTTTTCCATGTTTAAGTAAATTATTTAATAATATTTATTATTTCATCTATTAGTCGATGTAATTCTTCGAAGCCATGGTTATTATTTATTTCTAGTTCTGCCCCAGCCATGACCGTCGGAATCTCGGCTTCGGCCTCTTTGGTTTGTTCAGACATGAATTCTTCGAACGTTTTTTCCGTATCGCCGGCTTTTTCTCCTCGTTCCACTAGGCGCTTAAAGCGTATTTTTGGATCGGCCACGATCCGAACCAATCGGAAATTTTCCATTTCTTTTAGATATTTGATATCTGCCAGGCGTCTGATTCCGTCTATGATTATTATAGGATTATTGTCACCTCTGACATCCTCGGCCATTACTTTAGCCAGGATATCCTCGCCGAAATTTTGCCGTAGGGAGGTTGACAGTGTTTGCAGCGTGTTTCGGCTAACTTCTATATGCAGACGATCAAGTAAATCCCAGAGAATCGTTGAAAAACGGTAGGTGCTGGCCCCATATTTTTCGGTCGCGTATTTCGTGATCGTACCCTTTCCGCAGGCCATTTGCCCGACCAAGCCAAGAATGATTTTTTTGTCTGTCATTTTTTAGTAGTTTACTTTGTATTTAACCACAAAAGTGTTGTCGTTTATTTTATTTAACTCCTGAAGCTCCAGATTAATATTGAAATCGCCGTTAAAGAGCGAAAGACCGGCGCCGAATATCTTCGGTTCAACGGTTAAAATGATCTCGCTGATCAGTTTTTTTTCCAGGAAAAGGGTGTTTAAATAAGCGCCGCCGCCCAATAAAGCTTTTTCGTAACCCATGCTCGCAAGTTCCTGCAATACGGCGACAGGGTCTCCCGATACCCATTTTACACCTTCTATCACCGGCGGATTTTTTTCTAACGTGAAAACGACGTTAAGCCGGTCCGGAAGCGGAGAAGGAAAGGTGGCAAAGGTTTTTTCGCCCATCATGACCGCGCGATGTTCCTTAGAGATCTTCGCGAAGAGTTTCTTGTCTTCCCGGCTGGTCCAGTTTGGAAAATGCTTGTCGGTTTTGGCGATTTTGCCGTCCAGGGTAACGGCCATCATTAAGGTTACGGGAATCATATTTAGGCTTTAGGCTTTAGGCTTTAGGCTTTAGGCTTTAATGCCTAATATCCTAGCGCCTAACGCCTTTTTAAATCGCGATTGGCGCTTTAATGCCGGGGTGCGGGTCGTAGTTTTCAAGCGTAAAATCTTCGTATTTGAAATCAAAGATGCTTTTGACCTCCGGGTTTATTTTGATCGTGGGGAGAGGGCGCGGTTCTCGGGATAACTGCAGATCGACCTGCTCCATGTGGTTATTATAAATATGCACGTCGCCGAAAGTATGGATAAAATCTCCCGGTTCAAGGCCGCATACCCGGGCCATCATCATGGTCAAAAGCGAATAAGAAGCGATATTGAAGGGCACGCCCAGAAAAACATCGGCGCTTCTCTGGTAGAGCTGGCAGGACAGTCTATTTTCCGCTACGTAGAACTGGAAAATCGTGTGGCAGGGCGGGGGAGCCGTCTTTTTGCCGGCGATAAGCAGGCGCAAATCAGCCACATTCCAGCCGCTTACGATTATCCGCCGCGAGGTTGGATTGTTTTTGATCATATTTTCCGCTTCCGCGATCTGGTTTATTTTCGCGCCGTCAGTCGCTTCCCAGGCCGTCCATTGCTTGCCGTAGATTGGGCCTAAGTCGCCGTTCTCGTCCGCCCATTCATTCCAGATCGTTACCCCGTTATCGTTTAAATATTTAATATTCGTGTCGCCGCGCAAAAACCATAATAATTCGTAAATAATGGATTTTAAATGGACTTTTTTGGTCGTCAGGAGCGGAAAGCCTTGGGACAGATCAACGCGCAGCTGGTAACCGAAAAGGCTCCGGGTGCCGGTGCCGGTGCGGTCGTCTTTGCCGACCCCTTTGTCTTTGACGGTTTTAAGAAGTTCTAAGTATTGTTTCATATTTATAATTACAAATACACAAATCAAAACACAAATCCACAAATACCACATAAACATGTCTGATGGATATTTGTGTTATTTGTGATTAAATTCGTGAATTTGTAATGAGAATAATTAGAAAACCGGGAACGGGATTTCCTCTTCTTCTTTTTTGGGCTTTATAGCCGAGAATGGTTTTGTGTCACTTTTATCCGGCGCCATATCCTCGTAGACCGTCATCCGGTCGGAAAGAAGTTTGAATTTTATGCCCGCAGACGCGAAGATCTCTTTGCTTCTCGCGCTCGCGTGGTAGTCCTGGGCGCAGACCACGCCGATAATGCCGGCGTTTATTATCATTTTCGCGCAGATATAACAGGGGGTCATCTTGCAGTAAAGAGTGCTTCCGTCCAGGGCGATGCCGAAACGAGCCGCCTGACAGATCGCGTTCTGCTCGGCGTGGCTGGTGCGGATGCAATGCCGGGACTGGCTGCCGTCGTTGTGCGTGACCGTATTCATCTCGTGGCCGATCTCATCGCAGTGCTCAAGGCCCACGGGCGAGCCGACATAGCCGGTCGAGATTATGCGCCGGTTCTTGACGATAACGCAACCCGAACGTCCCCGGTCACAGGTGCCGCGGCTGCCGACTATTTCCACTATACGCAAAAAATACTCGTCCCAGGAGGGCCGGCGGTAGGAACATTTGTCTGTTAGACCATTATTCATAGTAAAAATCAAGGCCTGTGGATAAAATTTTTCAGGCTCTTTTATTTTAACAAATAAGGGGGAGAAGAGCAAATCATAAAATTTTGAATGACCAATTCTCAATTATCAATGAATTTTCAATTTTTTAATTTTCAATAAGTAGTATTGATATCAGGCAAAATTTAGACAAAATTGAAAATTGATATTTGATCATTGATTGAAAATTAATTAAAAAATACTGTCACAAAACAAAACAATCCCGAAGCGTCGGGATTGTTTTGTTTAATATAATAACAGATTTTATTAGGCCTGTACCTTTATGCCCGGCCCCATGGACGAAGTGATCGTGATGCTATGGATATATATGCCTTTAACTTTGGCCGGTTTTATCTTTTTGATCGTTTCGATTATAGTATCGAAATTTTCCGTTAGTTTCGCGGGATCGAAAGAAACCTTGCCGATCGCCACGTGCACGTTGCCGGTATCGTCGTTTTTAAAGCTGACTTTTCCCTTTTTAATTTCCGCGACCGCTTTGGCCGGATTCGGAGTAACCGTTTCGTTCTTGGGCGAGGGCATGAGCCCCCGGGTGCCTAATATTTTCGCGATCTGAGACAGATTTTTCATCATGGCCGGTTCGGCGACGGCTACCTCGAAATCGGTTTTTTCGGTATTTTTTATCTCAGCGATCAATTCTTCTCCGCCGACGATATCCGCCCCGGCCTCTTTAACTTCTTTAATTTTTTCCGGGCTGACGAAAGCGGCTACTTTAACGGTTTTACCGGTGCCGTGCGGCAGGCTGACCGCGGTCCTGATCTGCTGTTCGCCTTTGCGGGGATCAATTCCTAGTCTCATATGGACCTCGACGGAAGCGTCGAATTTTTCTTTCGACATCTTTTTGACCCAAAGCACAGCTTCCGCGATCGGATAAGCCTTGGATTTTTCGAATACGTTCGAATCGTTTTTTCCGCCGGCAACAGGCTCGGCGGCGGTCTTCTTCTCTTTTTTGCTTTTAGCTTTTGCCATAGTTTTTCGTGGTAAATCGACATTCGAAAAATCGTCAAACGAAAATCAAAATGTCTCCCACAAATTATTTTATTAATAATTACTTGATTTCTACTCCCATCTGGCGGGCGGTACCGGCTATGATCTTCATGGCCGCTTCAATATCTTTGGCGTTCAAATCGGGCATTTTTTTCTCTGCGATTTCCTTTAGCTGGGCCTTGGTTAGCGAACCGACTTTGTCGGTCAAAGGTTTCCCCGAGCCTTTCTGGATCTTGGCCGCCTTTTTTATGAGTTCGGCCGCCGGCGGGGTTTTCATGATAAAAGTATAAGTGCGGTCCTCGAAAACCGTGATCTCGACCGGTACGATATCGCCCGCGCGATCTTTCGAAGCCTCGTTGAAGCGGGTGCAGAATTCCTGGATCTGGAGACCGTGCTGGCCCAAAGCCGGGCCGACCGGGGGAGCGGGATTGGCCGCGCCGGCCGGTATCTGTAATTTTATGACTGTTTTTATCTTTTTTGCCATATGATTACTAATTCACGAATTTTATCACAAATTCACAAATATTATTCAAAGAGAAGCGTGCATTTAGCCTTTGAAAATTTATATTTGTGATATTTGTGTTCGGATTTGTGTATTTGTAATATTATATTTTCTTAATTTGTAAAAAGTCGAGCTCCACGGGAGTTTCGCGTCCGAACATCGAAACCAGAACTTTGATCTTGCCCTTGGCTTCGTCGACGTTAGTGATCTTGCCTTCGAGATTCTTGAAGGGGCCATCCACGATCCTGACCGGAGAGCCGACCGAAACGTCGATCTTGAATTTCGGTTCTTCAACGCCCATCCGTTTCTGGAGATCTTTCACCTCTTTATCGCTTATGGGCGTCGGGATCGTGCCGGTACCGATAAAGCCGGTGACGTTCGGCGTATTACGGACGACGTACCAGGAGTCGTCGGTTACGACCATCTCGACCAGGACATAGCCCGGGAATATCTTCTCCTCGATGACCTTGCGCTTGCCGTTCTTGATCTTTATTTTCTTTTCGGTCGGGATCAGTATATTGAAAATCTTATCCTCCATGTCCATGGACTCGATCCTTTGCTTCAGGTTTTTTTCGACGTTTTCCTCGTAACCGGAGTAAGTGTGGAGCACGTACCACCGGCGTCCCTGGTTTAAGATTTGTTTAGCCATATTGTTTTTCCGAGATTACGTTTTTATATTCTTTGGTTTAGTTAATAATAACGAGGCTCAAGGCCCAATTAAAAATAAAATCGAGAGCGCCTAAAAAAGCGGCCACGGCCAGGCTGATGCCTATTACCAAAAGAGTGTAATTCTTGGTTTCAGTCTTCGTGGGCCAGGTAACCTTTTTCATTTCCTGGATAGCTCCGGATAGATAGAGAGTTAGTTTGTTTGTCATAAAATTATCTATTATAAGCTAAATTTTTTTAAATAAAAACAGCCTGGTCGGGCGGTTGTTCATAACTATTATTATAATACAGGATTAAAATAAATATGTCAAGAACCTTGATAAAAACGATTGACAAAAAAAATAAAAAATGCTAAATTGAAACTTAACCAGTTCTTCAAAATTTATTAATAAAACAAACAGGATTTGCGAGAGCCAAAGAACAAGTAAAAAAGAAGAAACCACGAAAGGAGTCTTTAATGACCCAGGAACAAGCCAGCGGTTCTTCCGACAACAACAAGAAGACCTATATTGTCGACGCCAACGTGCTTCTGGAGGACCCTGAATCTCTTTTTAAACTGCGAAACGGCAACCAAAACGATGTTTTTGTCCCTTATCACGTTCTTCTGGAACTGGACAAAAAAAAGAAAGAACCACGTTTGGGCCATATCGTCGCCCGGGTCGTCCAGATTCTCAAGGAGAATCCCGATAAGTTCAAAATTCTCCGCGCGGATAAAATTGCGGCCCCGTTTGCCGGTCTGGTTGATAAGTTTATAATGGATGAAGTCGAGAAGATAGAGGGCGCCATCCTCGTCACCAACGATAACATCATGCAGCTGCAAGCCTTATTGCGCGGCATCAACAGCCAGCCTTATCTGGAGTCGGTGCCGTTCAAGTCAGAAGCCGAACACATAACCGGTTTTGTGAACAGCCGCGAAGAAGCTTTTTCCAATTGCTTCATGTGGGAAAACGGCAAGCCGGTATATTTCAGCAATAACGGCGAAAAGGTCATCGGCCACCAGCACAAGATCTGGAACGTGACACCCAGGAACGTCTATCAGAATCTCGCCTTGGAACTCATGACCGATCCGACGATCCATATCGTTTCTCTGCAGTCGGAAGCCGGCTACGGCAAAAGCTACTTGGCTCTGGCCGCGGCCCTTTATCTGCTTCTGGAAAAAAAGAGCGTTGACAAGATCTATGTAGCCAAGCCGATGATTGAGATCGGCCAGAAGATGGGCTTTCTGCCCGGAGACGTGGCGGAAAAGATGGAACCATATACCCGCTATATCGTTGATTTGGTGCTCAAGCTGCACAAAACCCGTCCAGCCAACCGCATCTTTATTGACGCTGAACAGCGGCCGCCCCAGATTAACCCGATGCGCTTTGAGCTCCTGCCCTTAAATTATATCCGCGGCATGAACATTGAAAACGCCGTGGTCATTATCGACGAAATGCAGAACATGACCAGGGGCGAGGTTCGCGCTTTGCTGTCCCGCATGGGCGAAGGAGTCAAGTGCTTCTGTCTCGGGGATACCCATCAGATAGACAACCCCTATCTGAACGCCGAAAATAACGGCCTGAACTGGCTGGTCAATAAATTCAAAGGAGAGCGGATTTACGCCCATTTAGTGCTCAAGGGCGATAAATCCCGCGGTCCGATCACCGACTTGGTAATTAAAACCGGTTTATAAAAAAAGAATTTTTTCAAACAAACAAAATACCGGACTTTTGACAGCCCGGTTTTTTTTGCGGCTATTTAGCCGTAATTTTAAAAACGACGTTCCGGTAGCGGGGTCCGTCGAGTTCGACGAAGAATAATTCTTCCCATTGTCCGAGGATCGGAAAACCGTTCACGATATAGATCGTCTGGTCGCGGGGCAGGAAAAGCCTTACAAGGTGCGACTGGCCGTTTTGCTTTTCGCCTTTGCACATATTTTCCGTGCGGTTAGCGAGGTCGTCGTGTTCCCAGATTATCGTATCGGGCGCTGACCGTGGTATGACCCGGGAAAGGAAATTAACGATGTCGTTCTTGAGTCCGCTTTCTTTTTCGTTGACGATAATGGCGCCGGTGGTATGCGGCGAGATAACGGTTATTTGTCCGGCGGCGATCCGGTATTTTTCCACGAAGCCGTAGACGTATTCGTTTAGCTCGATAAGTTCAACCCTCGACTCTGACGTAAAGCTCACGAACTCCATATATTCTTTAGTTTCCATTTTTTATACCCCCGATTTTTATAAAGAACCTTTTATTAGACTAATAGATTTAATATTATATGTCAAACGCGCGATAATAAAGGGACTTGCGTTATTTTTTAAATATGTTATAGTATAAATTGCCGACTAATTTAGTAGGAGTTTAGAAAAAATAATGAAGTTTTCCACAAAAACAACTTACGGCCTAAGGGCTATGATCAAGCTGGCTAAAAACAGGAACGGGAACAGCGTTTCCTTAACGACTATCGCGAAAGACGAAAAGATATCAGCCAAATATCTGGAGCGGCTTTTTTCTAAACTAAAAAAAGACGGCCTGGTAACGGCCGAAAAGGGCGCGGCCGGTGGCTACCGTTTAAGCCGGGAAGCTTTCCAAATTACGGTTTTTGATATAATTAAATCTCTGGAGGGGAAGATGACGCCTTTTCATTGCCTGGACGAAGACGGCAAGATCTATTGCGCCGTGAAGTGCGATTGCGGGGTAGTGGCGGTTCTCGGGAAGGTGCAGGCGGCGGTTAATGACACTTTGAAAAATATTAAATTAAACGAATTAATCTAAGCGACGACACAAGATGAAATATATATTAACCATGATATTGGCGTTAACTATTCCAATAACCGTATTCGCCAATAATTTAGTTGACTCGGATCTAGACGGCGTGCCAGACCAGGACGAAACGAATATTTATCATACGGATATCAGTAAACCAGATACCGACGGCGACGGCTATTCTGATTGGCTGGAACTTAATACCGGCTTTTCGCCTCTAAACCCGAAGCCGGCCAGGCTTGAGGACAATGATTTCGATAAAGACGGCTTAAGCGATCGCCTGGAACTTAATTTTCATACCGATTTGTCTAATCCCGATACCGACAGCGACGGGTTTAAAGACGGGGACGAGATCGCGGCCGGTTACAACCCTTTAAATCCGGCCAAGGTTTTACTTGATAAAAGAATAGAAATAAATACCGGGCCGAAGCAGGAATTAAGTTATTTCCTGGGCGGCGTCCGGATGGGAACGTTCCGCGTGTCTTCAGGTAAGCCCGGCATGCACACCCCCAAAGGCCACTACAAAATAGATAATAAAGCGCCGAGGGCCTGGTCAAACCGTTGGGGCCTCTGGATGCCTTACTGGATGGCCCTGGACGGCGGTTATTTCGGGATCCATGAACTCCCGGAATGGCCGAATGGCGTGAAAGAAGGGGAGGATCATCTCGGCACTCCCGTATCGCACGGCTGCGTCCGGCTCGGGGTTGGGTCCGCGAAATTTTTATACGATTGGACGCCGGTCGGAACGCCGGTATTTATATACTGAATTGCGGTTTAATTTTTAAACAAAATCGCTAAACGCGCGTTTTGACATTACAAAATTAAAAATTAAAAATTAAAAAATTTTATGCTATATACCGAAAAAGTGATGGAACACTTTAAAAATCCCCATAACCAGGGTTCTATCCCTGACGCGGACGCGGTCGGCCAGGAAGGGAACCCGGTTTGCGGGGACGTCATGAAGGTTTATCTGAAAATAAAAAACGATGTCATCGAGGACATCAAATTCGAAACCTTGGGTTGCGCGGCCGCGATCGCCGTATCTTCGGCCATGACCGACATGGCCAAAGGCAAAACCCTGGACGAGGTCATGAAAATGACCAAGGACGATATCGTCAATGACCTGGGCGGACTGCCGGTCCAGAAAGTGCATTGCTCCATGCTCGGCGTTGACGCCCTCAAACAGGCGATAAAAAAGTATAGAGAGGGAGGCGAGAGGCCGGAAGCCGGAAAAAAATAACGGCTTACCGAAGTAAGCCGTGGGATTTATTTAGGCGATCCTTTGGATCACCTGGACTTTATTGATACCATATTAGCATGCGTCGTAAAATTTGTCAAGGGAAATACGTAATAAATAATATTTTAATTTAATATTAAACATAAAAATTACTTTTAGCCTAAAAGCTATAAGCTATAACCTAAAAGCAAAAAAATATATGACAGAAAAAAAAGCCAATAAAAATAAATCAATCTCTACGGAGGAAAAAATAAAAAAAGCTTTAGAAAAAGTCCGGCCTAGTTTGCAGGCCGACGGTGGCGACGTTGAGTTCGTGTCTTGGGATGAAAAAAGCGGACAGGTAAAAGTAAGCCTGACGGGTATGTGCCTGCATTGCCCGATGTCGGCCATTACCCTGGAGCAGGGCATAGCGGTGGAAATAAAAAATGAAGTGCCGGAGGTTAAGAGCGTAGTACTCGGGTAAAGATACAAGAAACAAGACACAAACAATATCCAATAACCAAATTACAAACCGCTTGGAAATTGTAATTTGAAATTTGTTTGTATCCTTGTATCTTGCGTCCTTGGCTTTTATTATATTGTCTGTGAAACTACCCTAAGAATTAATAACTTAAATACTACCACGAATATGCAAAAAATATATTTAGATCATAGCGCCACTACGCCGGTGGACAAAAACGTGCTTGAGGCCATGATGCCTTATTTCCGTGATGTTTACGGCAATCCGTCTTCGATCCATTCTTTCGGACAGGAGGCGATGGCCGGAGTCGATAAAGCCCGGGTGGAAGTCGCCAAGTTTTTGAATTGCGAAACGAGCGAGATTATTTTTACCTCCGGCGCGACCGAATCCGACAACCTCGCGGTCAAAGGGGTCATAAAAGCCCTGCGGCAAAAGACAAAAAATCCCCGTCCGATGCACGTCATAACCTCCCTGGTCGAACATGACGCCGTTTTAAAGCCCTGTATGGAACTGGAAAAAGAAGGCGTGGAAGTGACGTATATTAAGGTCGGACCGAACGGAGTTATTGACCTGGAGCATTTCAAGGAATCTCTTAAGGACAACACCGTCCTGGTATCGATCATGTGGGTAAATTCGGAGGTGGGGGCGGTCATGCCCATACGGGAGATCGGCAAGATAATCCGGAAACGGAATGAAGAGAGAGAGCGTAATTGGAAAAAACTTGGGCCAAAAGAACGCGGAGAGCGCCCGGAACCGGTTTATTTCCACACTGACGCCACGCAAGCGGTGAATTTTTTTTCCTGCGACGTTAAATGGAATTATATCGATCTTCTTTCTCTCTCTGGCCACAAGATCTACGGGCCTAAGGGCGTAGGCGCGCTTTACCGCCGGACCGGCGTGCCTTTGTCCGTGCTTCAAAACGGCGGACATCAGGAAAGCGGCCTTCGCTCCGGTACTTTAAACACTCCCGGAATCGTAGGTTTGGGCGCGGCTATCGCTCTATTAGACAAAGAATCCCAGGAAATAAACAACAAAAAAATAGCCGCCCTGCGCGACCTTTTCGTGGACGGCATAATCAAAAACGTGCCTGACGCCATCCTTAACACCGACCGGGAAAATTCGACACCTTCGCACGCCCACTTTTCCTTTTTAGGCGTAGAAGGGGAGTCGATCCTTATGTCCCTTGACCTGGAGGGTATCGCCGTTTCCACCGGCTCGGCCTGCGCCTCCGGAAGCTTAAAAGCTTCGCACGTTTTAATCGCCATGGGCATCAAAGTAGAGGTGGCCCATAATTCCATCCGGTTCACTTTAGGCAAGCATAACACGCAAACCGAGATAGAAACCGTCATAGAAAAATTGCCTCCGATCGTCAAGCGTTTGCGCGACATGAATCCGTTATATAAAAAATAAATCCGCCAAAGCTTAAATAGAAAACACGCGCCGGAGCTACCGGTGCGTGTTTTCTTTGTTCGAAAGAACATACGGTAAATTACTAATTTATAAGGGCATATGAATTAATATTTTCTAAGTAATTACGATCCGTTTCTCCTTAACATAGGATTGTTAATCGCTCATGTTCATTAGTAATTACCACTTAATTTATAACACAAAAGAGTTAATTTTAAATTAAAATAAACATCCCTCAGGTTTTTAAGGCTTGAGGGATGTTTATTTAACAAAGTGGTTAAAGCTTTTTTAATAAAGAACCGCCCTTACATGTAAATATTCTTGTCTTTGCCCTGTTTTTTTGCATGCCCTTAACAGGGTAATTATGTTTAGTGGAATTGCAATGATTATCACGCCGCTTAAAATCCTTTATGGGTTATTTGCGGCGCATTCAAATCATTTGATCATATTCTTCCATAAGAATATTAATAATATATTAT
>JAZDLN010000005.1:0-20196 GCA_043801965.1 Candidatus Falkowiibacteriota bacterium | reverse complement strand
TATAGCCCTAACTGGCTGTTTTTGCCAAAGCATTAATTGGATAGTTTCCCTTTCTTCAATTGTTAAATGTTTATATTTGCTCATACTCTACTATTTTAGCAGAGTGTTGCACTTACTTGTTGAACTTATGCGGTAATGTGCACGCACATATTGCACTTTCATGATAATCCAGGGCATATGTCAAAAACTATGCCCAAATCAAACTAAGAAGAAAAATTAAGAAGGATAAAGCATTAGCTTGTTAAAATAACTAAACTTTTTTTGTTTATTTTCGGGAAGTCTGCAATAAAAATCCAAAAATAAAATCACTGCTTCTCTGGTGGAAATAGCGTTTTGATATTTTTGCGTAAATTGATAACCCATTTTAAATAAATCGCCCGTCTTGGCCGGAACAATCTCGATGTTATAAAGTTCGGGATTATAATATAATTCCGAATCGCGTTGCACGAGCAGCGGTTTGCACAATATATTAATATTGTCATATTTCTCTAATACCGAGCGCATAAATTCCAGTTCTGATAAAAATTCTTCTTTGGTTTGGGTGGGCAGGCCGATCATTATATTAAGATCAATATAAATATCAAGTTTTGCGCATATATCCAAAATACGCATTGCGTAATCGATGTTAATACCCTTGTTGATTATTTTTTGCAAACGCGGAACAATTGTTTCCAGTCCGAAAGATATTCTGCCTAATCCGCCCCGCCCGAATCCGGCCGACCTGACTAATCGCAAAAAATTTTCATCAAGAGAATTTTCCATTCTCATATATGCCCTGTAATTTCTGGGCAAGGAATCATCTTCTATTATTCTTCGGGAAAAACCGGCGGCAAAATTAAGAGGTAATGAACTGTCCGCAAAATAAAAAGTAGCGTCTTTGTTTTTTATGTCATTGTTAATTTTTTTTAATTTATCAATAGTGTCATCAACTGAAATATTTAAAAATTTTTTATGATAATTCCTGTCATAGTTGCAAAACGCGCACTTGCTCCAATAGCATTGTCTGGACATGTAAAGCGTCGGTATATCCTCCGGCTCGTACAAGGGCGCCGGCAACTTAACGATATTCTCAAAAAAACCCTGTTTTTCTGAAAATCTATATTTCTTACCCTTCTTATATATTAAATTTGGAATATGGCTTGGCTCATTGTCGTCTATTAGTTTACGTATGGCGGTTTCCCCCTCCCCGACTACAAAAAAATCAACCAAGGGATCGTCCTTTAAAAATTCTAAAAAATCATTTACGTGGCTGGTAACTATGCCGCCGCCGAAGACAACCCTCGTTGAATCGCCGATGTTGTTTTTGATATAGTTAGCCAGCATCAAGCTAAATAATATCTGCGATTTATAGGTAATGGAAACACCGACAATTTGATAATTTTCCAATACTTTCAAATGCTCTTTAAAAATCGAATCAAAAGTACCGGCATCTTTAATTATCTTCCGGATTTTATCAAAGTCGCAAGACAAAAAAATACCAGAAACGATCTCCGGCTCAATGAACTCCGGGATGGTAAAACGCCTGTGCTCTGCTATTGTGGCGGATAAACGTTTTCTGACCGATAAAAATTCATCATAACATTCTTGGTCTGATAAAATAATATCATTCAGGTTAAGAATCGATGACGCTATTTTTTTTTCTTTTAAGAATCCTCTTATATGCGCGATGCCAGCCACCGCCGCCTTATATTCCGTAAAAGGCGGATTAACAAATATCGCATTTTTGTATTTCTTTCTAAGCATAAAAAATTGAATTTTATCAGAAAGCCGAATAATAAAATAAAACGCTCCAACTATTTCGGAGCGTATATATTGTCATGAACAGCTGCGGATCCAAATCACATGGCGCCACAGATCCATTCCACCATTTTTTCCGGCACCGCGTCGCAGGTGATCAGATCTCTTCTGAAAATTTCAATCCGATTCGACAAGGCACGATTGACTTTAACGCACTCTGTTTTTTTCTCAGCGGGGACATAATCGCAAGCATTCAAAAGCAGATCTCTTCCCCCGAAACGATAAAGCATAATCAGCCTATAATAAGCGGTTTGGGAATTTTCTTCGGACAAAATTTCTGCGTTGTCCCAGTTTTTATAACTATTCATTACCATTTCCTCTTTTAATCTACCGGAGTCATTGTCATATTCAGATAATTTCACGCATAAATTTTCGCAAAAACTATCCGGAGTCTGATTATTTTTTCGCAATTCACTTTCAAGGCACTTCTCTGATAAATACGGGCACATCTGGGGCAGCGGGGTAAAAAAATTAAACAGCAACTCCTCAAACGTCCGGGAATTCTTATAGTCCCTGATTTCTTCGTCCGATAAATTTTTATAAAATCTTTTGAGATTCAAATGGAGCTCATATTGGTCTTTGTCCATTTCTTCTGACTCCGGTTTTTCCTTATAACTGATAAAACTTGTTTTGGGCTTACCCATGAAATCAATTCCTATCTGATGGATATGTTCGTCAATCTGCTCGTCGTCCTCTTGAATCAATTTGCACCCCAGATACCTTATAAACAAATCACTCAAATTTCTCTGGATGTATCCGTTGGTAATTTCATTATCATTAAGCATATCAATAATCAAACCCCCTAGCTCTTCCGGATCGGCCACTGTTTTGGCCAGTTCATCCCGGTTCTGGCAATATTTGTTGATTTTCGGTTCTATCTGTGCGGCTTTTTTCTTGTTAGACCAAGCCAAAAAAAGTCCGGCGTCTACTATTAAAAATAAAATAAAAAGAATGATTAGTATCTTTCTTTTTGAAAAAAAAGGCTGCTTAATATTATTAATTTGAATTTCATTGCCCATACAAAAACTTAATTTAATAAATTATATATGTTTATTATAACATTTTTAAATAATCCTGCCAAATTAAATTTTTATGTAAATTACAAATTGGCCAGATCTTTGATCGTGGGGTAATTAAGCAGGTCTTTATGCCGGATTATCAGGCCCATGTCCTGGGCCTTATTGATAAATTCCCCGGCTTTTAACGAATCTCCGCCTAATTCAAAAAAGTTATCAGCGAGATTAATTTCCTTAATACCAAAAATCTCCCGCCAAATTCCGATTAATTTTTTTTCTATATCTTTTTTCGATGTTTTGTCTGTATTTTTCTTATACTCCAACCGCCTATCATTCCGGGAGTAAAACCCGACCAGGGCCGGTAAATGCTTAAATTCTTCATAAAGTCCCACGCGTTTTAATTTGCCGGCGCCGGTTTTGGGCAATTCTTTTACGTCTATTATCCGCGCGGGAATTTTAAATCCGGCAAGTTCACCGGTTAAAAATTGCCTGATTTTGTTTTCGTTGAATTTTTTCCCCTGTTTCATAACGACGGCCGAGGCGATATCTTCGCCTAGTTCCGGATGCGGCACGGAAAAGGCTATCGCCTGCTCTATGTCCGGATATCTAAGAATAGCTTCGTCAATCTCGCGCGGCGATATTTTCTCGCCGCCCTTGTTTATCATTTCTTTTATCCTGCCCTTGATAAAGACAAATCCGTCTTTATCCATAAATCCAAGATCCCCGGTTTTTAGCCATCCGCGCAGGAAAGATTTACGGTCGGCTTCCGGATTTTCGCCGTAAGCCTTTATCACGTTTTTGCCTTTAATGATTATTTCACCGATTGATCCGGCCGGAACCGCCTCCCCTTGCCCGTTTAATATCCTCATCTTAACTCCGGCCGGTTTTCCCACCGACCCGAATTTACGCTTCGCCGGCGGCAAGGGCTGGCTCGTGATCTGAAGCGTGGCTTCGGTCATGCCGTAAGATTCCGCGACAGGCGCCTTAAATATTTTTTCCAACTTTTCCGTTGTTTCTTTTGGCAGTGGCGCCGATGAGGATCGGATCAGGCGCAATTTCTGTTTTTTTATTATATCTTCATATTTGTCGGCCCGTCCGGCAATATACTGTTGTAGGGCGGCGGAAGCCGTATACCAAGTGGGTTTAAAATCCTCTAGCCACTTAAAAAAATAATCACGCTCAAATTTCGGCGTATAGATAAAAAAACCGCCCGTAACAAGGGTGGATATCATAACCATCAATCCATGGACATGGAAAAGCGGCATTACGCTCAAACAACGATCCTCCGCTTTAAGTTTCAATGCGTTTTTTATATTCATGGCCCCGGAATATATATTCCCGAAACTCAAAGGAACTAATTTGGGACGTGAGGTGGTGCCGGAAGTGGGCAAGACAAAGGCGATGTCGCTGGTCTTACGACTGCCGGCGGCGAAAGCCGGTTTAAATTCGCTTATCCAATCACCTTTAATGATGATCGGCAATTTACGCCTGCGGGCAACCATAACCGCTTCGCCATCTCTGATGTCAGTAATTAAAATTTTAACGCCAAAGGCTTCAAAAAAATACTCAAACTCTCGCGCGCCGCTCTCCGGGTTTAACGGCACGGCGGTCGCGAACAAAGAAGCGCCCAGATTCACTATAACGTCGTCCAGACCCCGGGACATGACAAGCGCGACCCGGTCGGCCTGTCTGAGGCCGGCCGCCCGCAAAGCTTCCGCTACCGCCAGACTGGCGCGCCAAAGGTCAAGGGAGCGGATGATCTTTCCGCCCGGAAAAGCCAAAAACGGCTTATCCGGATATTTTTCGGCCCGCATTTTTATAATTTCATAAATCGTTTGGGGGGAACGGCTGGTGGGCATAGCTAAAAAGCCTGATTATAACCTGTCGGCAATAGCCCTAACTCTCGGAAAGCGCAACAGGATTTCGTTTGCGTTGAATATTTCTTCATAAAATCTTTCTTTCTTCTCCTGGACATCAAGTTTTTTTGTGTTTAAAATCACCTCCAGTTTTTCCAAAGACCAAAAAACGTTTTCCATTGTCGGCTCTTCTTTTTTTTCTCTCAGCTTATCGAGTAACTCCCTTATTTCCCGATAAGGTTTAGAGGCACCGAGCTCAAAATCTTCCTGATTATGATTATAATTCATGGTGCTCGCAAAAATACGCAAACAGGCGATCAGAACATCCTCTTTGGATTCCTTGTCTAATTTTAAAGATTTTTTAATATCATCCATGTCCCGGGGCGAAATAAAAGAGTGCATACTGATCTTATCGGTCGTATTTTCCACAATTTTCTTTAAAACCGTCTTGGGTCCGATTTCTATACCAATATTTATTTTGCTTTTAACCATATATTGTACGGCTGCGAGCCATTTCGTCGGCCGAATCAAATCAAAATATAGATCATTGATCATGCCCTTGGCGTCTTTGTGTAATTTAACGTCAATAGTGGATAAAATAGGCCATTTATTTTTCTGCAACTTGATTTTCTTAACAGCCGCCTTGGCATTTTCGGCCGCTTCTTTTAAAAGCGGGGTGTGGAAAGGCGCGCTCACGTAAAGTCTTTCCGTTTTTCCGCCTAAACCCAGCAGTTCTTTTTCTGCCCGCTCCACCGCCGCCTCTTCCCCGGAAACAACGATCTGTTTCGCCGAATTTACGATAGCCACATAAACCTCGCCGGAAACGCTTTTGCAGACTTTGGCCACCGTTTCCTCCTTTAAATTTTCCACGGCCACCATTAATGATTTTTTTCCGGCAACCGCCTTTTCCGCGCGCTCCCCCTTAAGCCTGGCTAATTTTAAAGCGTCTTTAAAAGAAATGCTGCCGGCGCAAACCAGGGCGCTTAAGGCTCCAAAACTGTGGCCGGCGACGAGATCCGGCTCCAGGCCCAATTCTTCGTTAAATACCCGAAAAGCGGCCACGCTGGAGGTCAAAATCGCCGGCTGAGTATTCACGGTTTCTGATAGTTTTTCGTGCGGACCGTTAAAGCAGATTTTCTTAAGGTCATAGCCCAAAACCTCATTAGCTTCCTTAAAAACCGACTTAGCAACGGGATAGTTCTCGCACAAAGTTTTCCCCATGCCAACATATTGCGAACCCTGGCCCGGGAATAAAAAAACGATTTTAGACATAGTTTTTACCAAAAATTATAATTAAGATTATAAACTCATATTATCATAATAATATAGCATAAATCAATACAAGAAAAACCACCATGGTCTTTTCATAATAGTGAACCATTAAAATATGCTAAGGGTGTATTTGAAACATAACGACGCAAAAATGGACCTTAAAAAGCTCATTTAAGAAAATATAAAGACAAAAAAATAAAACCGGGATCAAACCATCCCGGTATTTTATGAATTTTTATTTATTGCCGTCCTGTAACCAGCCAGCCGGAGTAAAGACCCGGCTAAAAAATCGTTATTTCCGACCGGCAATACGGCCGGGGCCACCGGGCTTTTTCCGCCGGTAAAAACTATCTCCGGCGGACGGCCATCCGTTGGCGGATAATAACCTGCCGTTTTAAATCCCCGACTCAAAGCTTCCTTTTGCAGATCCAGGGTATCGCGGGAAATATCGAACAGAAGAGCGACCTCTTCTTTGGCATGACATCTGAACCGGCGATCGGGCAGCCTATTCGTAAAATAATGTACGCCGCATTTAGCGTCAAAAATATATTTCGGCTTCATTTCGGCCGCGGAAGAATATGCCAACCGCTTTCCGATCAGACTCCTGACGTAATTTATCCAGGGCAGTCCTTCGTCAATCGCGAAAATTTTCGGCGGTTCATAAACCCGGCCCAAATAATATTCGGCGAAAAGTATCGGTTCCCGGCACGAAATCTTTCCGGCCGCGTTCCGGACCGGGTTTTCGAACCATAATCCGACGGGCACGAATTTTTGCTCCAAAGCGATGGCGACAGCGGCCGGGTTGACCGCCCTTATCCTTATATAGGCCAGCTCCAAATTCAGGTTATTTTTCGCGTAAGGAAGACGCATTCGCATAAGCTTTTTGCCCACGCCGGTTTGGCGGTAATCTTCGTGTATTACCGACTTGGCCAGCTCGACCCGATTACCCTGTATTTCCAAAAAAGAGGACGCAATGACTTTATTCCGAGAAAGGGCAAAAAAGGGCAAAAACTCCCTGCTTTTTATTTTCTTTTCCAGGTAGGCGACAAATCCGTCCGTCCATAGGCCGGGATCGTAATATCTCTCCCGATAAACGAGGCGCAACAGGTCGGTCGCTTCGACGGCCGCTTCGTGGGGGGATAATCCGCTTATCCTTAGATCATCCGGACTATAATATTCTATTTCCATCATGCCTCCTTGGGATATTTTAAATGTGCTTCTCGTATAATAACATTCTTAATTAAAATCCGACAAAAGTCAATAAAAAAATAAGCCTTCAACGTTTCGTTCGTTTCGTATTTTTTCGTTATTTTCGTGTCTGGATGGTTAAAAACTAAAACACGAAAGTAACAAATAATCACGAAATTTAACGAAAAAATAAAAAGTCCTTTACAAAAAAAATGCGTCAATCAACGCATTTACCCGAAAAGCGAAACTAATCCTTAATAGGAACTATGGGAACTGTGGGAGGAGTGTGATCCATGGGAGCTATGGGAACCGTGGGAGCAACCCGCGTTGGTCACGTCCGGTTTCATGGCTCCGGCGAGGCCGATACCGACAGCTAAAACGCTCAGGGCGATCTTAGCTATGTCCTTCTTATTGATACTCCCCTCTTCATCGGTCAAAAAAGCCTTTATGTCTTTCTTTAACCTGGGGAATTTGTTTTTCTTACCATTAAGCATACAATGCGTATTTTTTATTTAATACGAGCTATGCGAAGAATGCGAAGCATGGGAAGCGTGCGAAGCATGCGAAGCATGGGAAGCGTGGGAAGCGTGGGAACCGTGCGAACCGTGGGAGCTGTGCGAAGCATGGGAGCCGTGGGAACCGTGGGAAGCATGGGAGGCGTGGGAACCGTGGGAACCGTGGGAGCTGTGCGAAGCGTGAAAGCAGTTAGCCTCGGTCACGTCCGGCTTCATGGCTCCGGCCAAGCCGATACCGACGGCCAAAACGCCCATGGAGATCTTAGCCGCGTTCTTTTTATTGATATTCCCCTCTTCACTGGTCAAAAAAGCCTTTACGTCCTTTTTTAAGCTGGGGAAACCTCTTTTTTTGTTATTTTTAGAAAGCATGGCGTCGATTATACCGAATAAGCTGGCTGTTTATAACTAATATTATTATAGCAGAATTTCAATATTAAGAAAACATTAAGCGAAAAAATGCGAATATCGAATTATTTTGCGGGGCTAATTTAGGCAATTTTTTTCTGCGGTCTGTTTTCCGATTTACTTGTCCAGCCAATTCTCGAACACTTTCCTGACTTTTTCATCCCTCATCTTCTCGAACAGGTAATCCAGAATGGCCATATTAATGCGGCATCTTTCGTTATTCGGCATCTGGCCGAAAATATTGCCTTGTTCGAAATAATTATAGATCGGGCAAGTGCCGCAATAAGGCAGATAAGCGCAATCCGAACAGCCGGCCAAACCTTCGAGGCAGGACGCCGCGCAAAGGGTTCTGGTTATCGGATGCGTCACTATCTCCTCGTAAGTATTCTCGCGCACGTTGCCGATCTTAAAGCTCTCATCGCCCATCATGCTCATCATCCGGCCTTCGTCGCAGGTATAGACATCGCCGTTATGATTATACGCCAGCTGACCGAGACCGGCGCCGCAGGGAGAACGGATATCCATCATATTGGGATCATTATCGGTAAGTATCTTGGCGAGAAAAGTCTTCGCCAGTTTTTCCACGAAAAGCGTGCCCTTTAAATTAATATCGATAATGTGATCGAGCGATTTCTTGTAGAAATCGATAAATTCCAGATCCGTATATTTTATTTTATCCCAGACTTCGCGGGAAAAGCCGAAAGGATTCAAGGGGCGCAAAAACATGCTGGAAAAACCGGCTTTGACGTACTCATCGACGATCTCCCGGTACATAGGGAGTGAAAAACGGCTGATCACGACGATCGCCCCCATTTTCCAGATATAACCCTTTTTCCGTATTTCGGGGTAGTCTTTATTGAGCCTTTTTATCCATTTAAGCACGTTCGCGTGGCAACCCCGGCCGTCGATCTGCGGACGGTTCCGTTCATGAAGCTCTTTCGGGCCGTCCAGCGAAGTGCATAATTCGACGGAATTATCTATAAGGAAGCGGTACTTGTCTTCCGTGATCAGGCTGAAATTCGAGATCAGCCTGAATTCAAGCTGTTTTCCGCGCTCTTTATTGAGTTTCCTGGCCTCCGCGATGACGCTTTCTATGACCGGCCAATTAAGCGTAGGCTCTCCGCCCTGGAATTCGATGATGACGCGCGGGCTGGTGGTATCGAAAATCCTCTCCACCACGCTCCTGGCGGTCTCGACCGTCATGTCCGTTTCTTTGGCCTCAAGGTTCCGGGCCGAGGCGTGGCAATAAACGCAGCGGTGGTTGCAGCGCAAGGTAACCACGATTATGTGCAGGGCCGGTCCGCCGAAAACGAAATTTTTCCGCGTGCCGTACTTCCGGATAGCCGCGTCCATGTCCATTTCCTCTTTGATGAAATTATTTTCGGCCAGCGGCCCGTAAAAGGCGCTTTTTTTATCGAGACTGCCGGATAAGTAGGCATTAAATTCGGCCGCAGGCAAAAAGACGTAGCCGCCCCAGTCGTTGGTCAGCAAATATTCGTCTTGTATTTTCCGGAAACGTAAAAACGGCAACCGGCCGTATCTTATTTTTTCTTTCGTTGTTTTTATCTTCGATTCCATAGATTAGGTCTTCATTAACTGCAATATATAATTCGCCAGCTCGTTCTTGACGGCTTTTTCCGGGTATTCGCGGCAATTCTTCATCTCCACCGCGTAATAGGCGCCCGCGGCGGTCATCTTAAAATCGGCCAGATCCTTAAAATCAGCCAACCCCCGCCTGACGGCTTTGGCGCTATATAATTTTTTGTTAAATCGGATGGTCATAGATATTTTTATTCTGAAAAAATTCAAATAATTCTATTTCTGTCATCTCGAGCAAAGCGAGAGATCTATAATACGCCTCTGTCGCCTAAACTCGTATTATAGATTTCTCACTTCGTCCCGAAACTTCGGGACTTCGTTCGAAATGACAATAAAAACATTATTGCATTGTTTCTTACTTCTCACTTTTTACTTTCTGTCCCATACTTCTCCTCCCACGGCACGGCTATGCCCAGAGGGTCGTCAAATACGGCTTCGGATAATTGACTTTCTTTTTCCACCGACGAATAGAGCGCACGCTCCACGATATACTCGCGGATCTTTTTATTGAATTTGGCGAGATTGATCCGATGGACATAGTTCAATAATTCATTTTGGAATTCTCCCCGCAATTTTTCCATCCCTTTGGCGGACGCGCCGGACTTGCTTTCCAGAGACACGTCGATCACGTCTGGCTTCGGTGCGTCCAGAAAAACATAAACCCGGTCTATGAAAACGTAAGCGGCTCCGAAGATCGCTTCTTTGGGATACAATTTAGCGTTTAAACGTATTTTTATAATATTATTTTTATTCATATTATATTTTTTATATCAATATTATAAGACGCTTATATTTTTTATCCTCGTAATTTTCGCTTATTCCAGCGATTTATCGCTTGATGTCGCCGGGGAATCTTCCGGCGTCGGCGCCGCTTCTCCGGTTAGAATTCCCACCGCCCGCTCTAATTGCGGATCCCGTCCGGCGGTATAATCCTCCGTCGTATAATCGACGATCTCATCGGGTTCTACGCCCTGATCGTTGATGCTCGATCCCGAAGGCGTCAGCCATTTGGCGACCGTGATCTTTATCGAAGAACCGTCTTCAAAATCGGTTAAGGTCTGCACGGAACCCTTGCCGAAGGTCTTTTGTCCGACAATCCTGGCTAAACCGTGGTCCTTAAGCGCTCCGGCCACTATCTCCGAAGCGGACGCGCTGCCTTCGTTTACCAATACGACCGTCGGAAAAACCTTCAGCCGGGCGCGGCCGCGGGCCAGATGCTCGTTTTTTTGCCCGTCGCCGTACTGCTCGGTAACGATCACGCCTTCTTCGACCCATTCGCTCGCCACCTCGATCGCCGAATCAAGATATCCGCCCGGATTATTCCTTAGATCGAGGATAAGGCCGCGCGGATCGTCGTCGATCGCTTTTCTGACCGCTTCGCCGAATAACCCCACGGTATCGTCGTTAAAATTAGCGATTGTTATCCGGATGATCCCGTCCTCGGGCGTTTCGACGCGGATGCTTTTAACCACGATCTTATCCCTGGTGATGGTAAAATCCCTGATCTCGTCGAAATCGTCGCGCAGGATCGAGAGGACCACCGCCGTGTCTTTCGGCCCCCTGATCTTTGTGATCGCTTCGTCCACCGACATGCCCTGGGTGGAAGCCTGGTCTATGGCCAATATCTTGTCCCCGGCCCTTAAGCCTTCTTTTTCGGCCGGCATGTCCGGCAGGGGGGCGATCACGGTCAGGACATCGTCTTTAATGCCGATCTCGGCGCCGATGCCTTCGAAGGTTCCGGCCAGATCATTAGAAAAATCTTCGGCGATCTTTGGGTCCATAAAAACCGTATAAGGATCGTCCAGGGCGGCTACCATGCCCTTGACGGCCCCGTAAAACATCTTTTTCTCGTTTAATTTTTCCTTATCGACATACTGCTCCTCAAGCGCGTCCCAGGCGCGCCAAAACAGATCAAAATCAACATCCCGCCCCATGCCGCCATTATCCAGGCTGTGTTTTCCCAATACCTGGCCCGTATAAACCGCTTCCCGGGTTACGATCTCGCGGATGATATCGTTTTTGGTGACCGCGATCGAACCGGCGAGAAAACTTAAGAACATCAGGACTAAAACGCCGAAACCGAATAATATTTTTTTGCCTTTATTCATTTGAATGAATGTGATAATTTACGTAAAGTATCAGATATTAAGCAAACTATCGCCATGATCGATTAATTATCTTTACCAATTTTACCATATTAACCCGTTGATTGACAAGTAAAGCCATTGAATTATGCCATAAATAAGTTATACTGATTATATGGCGGGAAAAACCCCGTTATCCATTCTAACCCTAATTCTTAAACATTATGTCTAAATTAATCATTAACGGCGGGAAAAGATTAGCCGGCGAGATCGAGGTCAAGGGAGCGAAGAATTCGGCCTTAAAGATAATTCCGGCCGCCCTGCTCTCGTCCGAAAGCGTTAAGATAACCAATCTGCCGGATATAGAGGACGTGGGGAAGGCGCTGGGGCTTCTCGAAAGCCTGGGCGCGACGATAAAGCGGAACGGAAACGAAGCGGTCATAGATACCGGATCGGTCAATAGCTCCGATCTCCATTCCGGTCCGGCCGGAAAATTCCGGGCCTCGATCATGTTCGCCGGCCCGCTTCTGGCCCGTTTCGGCGAAGTGAAATTCCCCCTGCCCGGCGGCTGCGTCCTGGCCAGCGGCGCCAAACGGCCGATCGATCTTTTTCTGGAGGGATTCGAACGGTTCGGAGCTAAAGTGACCGCTCAGGACAACTACTACCATATTAAAGCCGGAAAACTTAAGGGCGCGGATTATTTTTTCACCACCATGACGGTTACCGGCACGGAGAGCCTCATGATGACCGCGGTTTTAGCCGACGGAACGACCACCTTGCGCAATTGCGCCATGGAACCGGAGATTCCGGCCCTGGCTTCTTATCTTAATTCCCAGGGAGCCAGGATAAAGGGGGCCGGTACTCCGACGATCACCGTAGAGGGGGTTAAGAGCCTGACAGGCGGCGCTTTTGACGTTATTCCGGACCGGATAGAGACCGGCTCTTTCGCGATCATGGCCGCGGCCGCCAGAAGCGAAGTTCTCATAAAAAAATGCGAGCCGGACCATATCCGGATACTTCTGGATATTTTCGACAAGATCGGCGTCCCTTACGAAAGTTTTAACGATAATCTACTGATTAAGCCGGCCTCTAAAATCAGGCCATACAGCATTAAAACCCATGAATATCCGGGTTTCCCGACCGATCTGCAATCGCCTTTTACGCTCCTGATGACCCAGGCCCAGGGATCGTCTTTGATCCACGAAACCATTTATGACCGCAGGCTCCTTTACGTCGATATGCTCATGCAGATGGGAGCGGATATAATCATGTGCGATCCGCACCGGGTAGTGGTCAACGGACCGACGAAGCTTTACGGGAGAAAACTGACGAGCCCCGATATCCGCGCCGGCATCGCCATGATCATAGCCGGCCTTTGCGCCCAGGGGCAGACGGAGATAGACAATATCTACCAGATCGACCGGGGGTACGAGGATATCGATGGCAGGCTGCGGGCCCTGGGAGCGGATATAGAACGAGTTGAGAATTAACCCTGAAACGGAAACGATTTAATTTTCAATATACAATTTTCAATTATCAATGAATTTTCAATTTTTCAATTTTCATTTCCAAGCAATGATGATTATGTAAATTGAAAATTTGATCATTGTTTGAAAATTGATCATTGAAAATTGTAAATTTTAACGGTTGATTCTAAAATAAACGCGAAATCCCAACGTATCCAGTTTAAAATTATAAGTGTCAAATATAATTAAAATGTCACTGAATCAACGCCGAGCTTTATATATATTTTTCATCCTGGTCTTTCTGACCGCCACGCCCCTGATCTCGCTATACGCCATCGGCTATAAGATCGGGTCCGGTTTCAGTTTCCGGAAAACCGGCATGCTGATCCTCGATACCGAACCCAAGGGCGCTAAAATCTATCTTGACGGCAGGATCCGGCAGAATTTTTTCAAAAGGATATACGCGGAAGACCAAAGCTACGTAAGAACACCGGCTAAAATAAAAAATCTCCTGCCCGGCACCTATGACGTCCTGGTCGAACTTCCCGGCTATTGGCCCTGGCAGAAAAAACTTACCGTGAATCCCGGCCAATCCACTTTCGCGGAAGATATAAGCCTCTTCAGAAAGAACATGCCCGAACTGCTCGAATCTGGCGCCTTTATCGAAACCGCGGTTTCTCCCGGGGGGCGGAATCTCCTGACGGCCGAAAGCTCCGACGATAAGACGACTTTCAGCCTGATCGATCTGGAAAACGGAAATAAAGAAGATTTTATCGCGTCCGGTTCCGATAACACGGTAAACGGACTCTGGTCCCCCAACGGCGAAAGAGTTATCGCCGGCGGCTTTATCTTCCGGGTAGACGACTGGGATAGTCCGATCGCCTTAGACAGGCTTATCGGACATAATATCAGAAACGTCAGGTGGGACGCTATAAACGGCAACCGGGTATTTTACGAAAACGACGAAGGCATACATTATTACGATCTCTCGGACAACAGGGAAAAAACCGCCCTGGTCCGCTCCGACCCCGGCGATTACCTGCCGAAAGGAGATCATTTATATTTCATAAAACGGGAGACCGGCTCTACCCGCCTGTTGATCCGCCGCTTAAGCGACGATCAGCCGGCCGGAGAGATCAACCTGCCGAATTCCTCCTACAGCTTCCTTAACACGGAACGCGACATAATCAACCTTTACGATAATCTTTCCGGTACGCTCTATCTTATCGACCCCTTTTCCGCCTATAAACCCCTCGTAGAGACTCTCCGCAATATCAAAGTGGCCCACTGGGTCAATGATAATACCCTGCTTTGCGCCAACGATTTCGAGATCTGGATATTCAACCCGAAAAACGGCAGAAAAATACTTTTAACCAGGATCAGCGAACCCTTAAGCGAAGTGATCTGGCACCCCAACAACAATAATATTATTTACGTCACGGAAAAAAGCGTCAACGTGATCGAGATGGACGACCGGGAAAAATACAATATCACGAAACTGATCGAACTCGAAAAGATCGAGCGGCCGATACTCAACAAAAAGGGCGACATCCTCTATTTCTCCGCCAAGATCGGCAACCAGGAGGGGGTATATAAGCTTTATCTCCAATAACATTTGACGCGACATTTAACATTTGACACTTTGACATTTCTCTAACAAAAATCCTGCCGGTAGCAGGATTTTTTTGCTGATGATGTTAGAAACTAAGCTTCCCGTTGGAAGCTTAGTTTCTTATGTGAGGAACTTTCATCCGCTTTAGAGGGATTTACTGAACTCCTTGATCATATTTCTGAGGTCCTCGCGGTCCGAGGCGTATTTCAGGGTGGCCCGGAGAAGGTTTAAAGGATCGCCGGTAGTAAGCCATTCGCCGTCCTCGACCTTCTTGGCGTAAAATTCACCGCCTTCTTTTATGTAATCCCTGATCGCGTCCACGACCCAAAGCTCGTTGCCTTTGCCGAGTTTCGTCCGGCTAAGAACGTCGATTATGTCCTGGTTAAGTATCATGCGCCCGAAATCCGCGAGATTGGAAGGCGCGTCCTCTATCGCCGGCTTTTCCACGATCTCCTCTATCCGCATCGTCCCCTCTTTTAATTTTACGATCCCGTAGCGGTTGACCTGGTCGCGCTCGATCTCCTGGACGCCGATCTGGAGGTGTCCGCTGCCGTTATAATCATCGACCATCTGCTTCGTGAATGACACTTTCGATTTGACCAGATCGTCCCCCCAGACATAAACGAAGGGCTCGTCTTTGACGAGGCTCGCCGCCGACAGTATCGGCGTACCGTTGCCGTAAGGGCCCTTCTGGCGCACGTAAATAAAGTTCGCCATCTCGGCCAGATCGGATATCTCCTTAAGCTTGTCGGTCTTCCCCGCCAGTTTAAGGTCGTTCTCAAGCGCCCAGCTGTGGTCGAAATGATCTTCCAGGGGCTTTTTGTCCCACTTGGTAACGAGGATTATGTCTTCGATGCCCGCCGCCACCAATTCCTCGGCCACCAGCTGTATGATCGGCTTATCAACGATCGGCAGCATCTCTTTAGGCATCGACTTGGTCGCCGGCAGGAGCCTCGTGCCGGAACCGGCCACGGCGACAACTGCCTTTTTGATCTTTTGCATATTTATCGCTAAACGCATATACGCGTTAAGTTAATATTTAAAACTTTTTAAGATACTAAAATGATCAATTTTCAATAACCAATAATCAATGAATATTCAATTTTTCAATGATCATTTATTTATTGATCATTGATTGAATGTTGAACATTGATCATTAAATATTAAAAAAAATGATCAATTTTCAATAACCAATAATCAATGAATATTCAATTTTTCAATGATCATTTATTTATTGATCATTGATTGAATGTTGAACATTGATCATTAAATATTAAAAAACTTGTTACGGGTTATGAGTTACGCGTATTTCTCCACTTCCATGTATATTTTATAAATGACTTAATATGTTCGCGCGCCAGCCGGTCCGTGAACGGCGCAATATACCAGGGCTTTTGGGCGCTATAACGGCTGTGCTCATGGATGACGGCGGCCTCCGGGTAATATAAAACCTTAAAACCCGCGTGCCAAATTCGCCGGCAAAGATCCGTGTCCTCAAAGTACATGAAAAAGCGCTCGTCGAATCCCCCGACTTTATCCAAAACGCTTTTCCGGATAAAGAGGCAGGAACCCATGATCCAGTCGCATTCCCGAAGCGCGCCGCTGTCCGCCTCACCGGCCACGTAGCCGTCGAGATATTTTTTAAAATAACGGCCCAGGAAGGTCCGGCGGAGTACCGGCGTGGCCAGGCTCGGGAACCGGAAGCCGGACGGCTGGAAAGTGCCGTCGGAATTAATTAATTTCGGCGCGGCCAGGCCGATTTTATCGTCCGCGCGCGTCTGCCGGTATAAAATCATCAGACTGTCTTTTTTTAAAACAATATCATCGTTCAAAACGCAGAGGAATTCCCCGCGCGCTTTTCTTATGCCGAGATTATTGCCGCCGCCCATGCCCAGGTTCTTTTCGCTCGATATCAAAATCGCTTCCGGATAGCGGTCTTTAAGAATTGCCGCGATATCGTCCCCGGAACCGTTGTCGACAACGATCGTTTCGTATGCTAAAGCGCCCAGATCCGAATTTTTTATCGAATCAAGGCATTTGGCGGTTTTAGCCGTGTTTTTGTAGTGGAGAATGATGATTGAGATGTCCATAAATTTTAGTATATAGTATCCAGTATTTAGTATTTAGCCATACAACCGGTCCGCCAAATACTAAATACAAAATACTAAATACTATCTTGTTTTACCAAAACATTAACGATCTCACGATCCGCCAATACAAATCAAACACCGGATTAACCAACCTTAATTTCCAATCCCCGAACTCCTGGTGCTTTATCTCTCCCGTGATCTGCCCGGCTATCACCCGATCCGACACTATCCGCAATCCCTGATCGCGCGCCCGGGCTCTTAAAAGATAGGCCCAGGTCCGAGGCTTCAAAAAATAAGCGTAAACCCTTAATTTGTCTTTTATCCATCCGTTCTTCCAGGCAAAAAACCATTGCCCGATCTCCATGATAATGAAAGCCGGCAATATCAAAAGTATAGTCGGCAGTTTATAGCAGATAAGCAGGGATATGATCCGGTTGCGGTCCATCCAGTAAACCTTCGCCATCGAGCGCTTGAACCGGTAATCGCTGTACATTACCGCTTTCGGGGCCAGCACGCATTTATAACCCGCGAGCCAAACCCGCCAGCCGATCTCCTGGTCTTCGTTATACATCCAGTATTCCTCGTCCATAACCCCGATTTTTTCGAGCACTTCTCTCCGAAAAAACATAGACGTGCCGGACGGATAAAAGATATCCTTAAGTCCCCCGTCCGCGATCGCGGGTTCGTAAACGCGCTTATAGTCCTCGCCGTATCCGAAGCCGAGAAAATGCGTGGCGTTGCCCAGGGTCATGACGGTCTTTTTGTCCGGCATAAGGATCAGACCCTGGATAACCCCGATTTTTTCGTCCTTTTCCGCGGCCCGCACGAGCTCGGAGATATAATCCGGTTCAAAGGTCGTATGGATATTTATGACCGCGATATAATCGTATCCCTGCCGGAGAGCTTCCCGCATGCCGTCGTTCATGCCCTTAGCAAAGCCGTCATTGGTCTTATTTAAGATCACGACCGCGTCCGGCGCGGTTTTCGCGATCAGTCCGTAGGTTTCCCCGCTGGTCTCGTTATCGGTCGCGAAAACCTTTATCTCGCCCGGGTAATCCTGCGCCCGCGCCGAGGCCATGAAAGTTTCAAAATATTTCATTGTATACTCCCGCCACCCTAAAGTGACGATCGCGACCTTCTTATGATTCATCTTTTTTCTTTAAGAATATTTCGACCAGGTTATCAAGGTCCCTGTTCTTGTCCCAAACCTCTTTCATCCGCTCGTAAAGCTCCCGGCATTCTTCCCTGGGCGGCACCGGTAGTTTTCCCTTTAGGGGCTCCCACATAGCGTCGTTTTCTATGAGGCAATTCAGGTTTTCCGTGAATTGCCAGAAAATATTGTCCTCGTCATAGCATTCCGAAGGTGTAAGGCCATGCTTCTTTTCAAGATAATCATAGGTTATGAAGTGAAGCATCTCGTGCGCGATCGTGCTTTTCGCGTCTATCGGCGCCCATTTCGGAAAGGTTCTGGTTTCGAGCGGAAAGGTGAATTCCTTTTCTTCGATCTCCCGCGGATAGATATTCCAGATCGAGCCGTAGCCGGTATAATCCCCCTTCGGCCAGGGATAACCTTTGAATATTTCGTCCGCCTTCTCGTAAAAATAATCTTCGACCCCGGCCCATCCGTCTACCGCCTCCCGGAATCCTCTTTCAATCTTATCCGAATCGGCCTCATAAACTTTCTCCACGTACCCGAAAACCTCCCGCTGGATCTTATCCCTGTCGGTTTCACCCAGAAGACGCGCGAGATCCGGGTGCGGCGCTGTTTCCCCTTCCGACAAAAAACCCACCCCGACCCTTTTGTCGTATTCTTTGTCGACCGCGAGCTCGAGCTTCGGCCGGTATCTTTCTTTTTTTTCAATATTTTTCTCTTTTTCCGTGTTCATTTGAAAATTAATAAATTGAAAATTAATTGATTATTGATCATTGAAAATTGAGCATTACAGAAGATCCCCGATCTCGCTGAATTTATTAACCGCCACCCGGGTATAAATCTGCGTGGTTTCCAATCTGGCGTGACCAAGCATACTCTGAATTTACCCAGCACTTTTCAAATTATCAGCAAACTATTACTTATTCGTTTCTTTAAAAACTTTAAGACATTACTATAATATGTTTAGCTGCTTCTTGCTTTTCTTTGTCATCCCGGAACGCGAAGCGTATCCGGGATCCAGGGGTGATTCGTACAAACTTGAACACAATACCAAAATTATTAAATTACAGCAAATCCCCTATTTCGCTGAATTTATTAACCGCCACCCGGGTATAAATCTGCGTGGTTTCCAGTCTGGCATGACCCAGCATAGCTTGAATATACCTTAAATTCACGTTATTTTCAAGCTGATGCGTGGCAAAACTGTGCCTTAAGGTATGGGCGCTCACGCCCTTTTTAATACCGGCTTTGGCCGCGGCGGCATAAACGACTTTTTGCATCGACCGCTCGCTCATCTTTTCACCGGCCGTAAAGCTTTCAAAAAGATACTTTAAAGGCTGATATTCTTTTAAATACTTATCAACATTATCAAGTACCGTCCGGGAAATCACGGTAACCCGGTCCTTTTTACCCTTACCCGCCCTAACAAAAACCGACTTTCGGTCAAAATCTATATCATTTATCCTTAAGCCTCTTAATTCCCCCACCCTAAGGCCGGTACTGTACAGAACCTGGATCATCAGTTTATGCTTTAGATTGTCCATGGCCGAAATCATTCGGGCAATCTCCTGTTTCGACAATACGACCGGCAGGTACTTCTCCTTTTTCGGACGCTTGACCACCAGATCATCAACAAAAAATTTTCGTTTCATGATTGCTCCGTAATACAGCTTGAACGCGTTTATGGCCAAATTAACAGTGGACGTGGCCTTACCGCGGTCATACATCCAGTCCAGATAATCTTTTATGTCGTTCCGGTTTATTTCATCGGAAAATTTGCTTGCAAACCTTAGAAATTCCCTGTTATAATACAAATATGCTTCGATGGTTTTCACGCTAAAATTACGAATCCGCATTTCTCTGGCGAAATTGTTCATGGGATCCCGGGACTCCATAGTTGTTCTTGTATATACAGATGATGACATAGTCAAATATGCTAACATGTTTATAAACATATTTTAACTAATTTCAAATAATAAATCAACAAGTTCGCATATAACTTGTTCAGCAAAATCGCTCCGCCGGCACTAACGTGCCGTGCTCGCTAATTTGCTGAACGGCCGCGGGCAAGCCCTCGTCCGGCTCTGTCACTCCTTTGGGCCTGCGGCCCTGCGGAGCAACATCGCCGAACTCGGGATATGCG
>JAZDLN010000048.1:0-51787 GCA_043801965.1 Candidatus Falkowiibacteriota bacterium | reverse complement strand
GGCGGAGGCCGTTTTTTTATAAAATTTTATAAAATTTTTATATTTTTTTTATCTTTTCTTCATATTTTCCTGCCGGGTGTGGATAAAGATGAACGCTATTGGTTAATGTCGGAATAAAAACGAAACGCTTCTATTTGAATCGAAAAACAAATACCTCTGTCATCTCGACCGAAGTCCCGACGCTTCGGGGACGAAGGGAGAGATCTATAATACACAGTTTGCAGTACTGGGCATATTTTTCTCTACCTTAATCTATGGTGTGTTGTCGGTGCCGCCGGTCGTGTATTAAAGATTTCTCCCTCCGGTCGAAATGACAAAAGAAGAATGTTCTGTTTTTATATCAATATCCAAACATTCCTCCCCTTACCAAGGGGAGGTGTCACGACGCTTCGGGACGGAGGGGTACAGCGCAACAAAAAAACAACGTAGGAACGTTTTCCATGAGTTCCTACGTTGTTGGATTTTTTTTGCGGTTTAATCCGGTATATAATCAGGTAGGGGCGAATGATTATTCGCCCCTACGATTTAGAAGGTAGGGGTGCAGACGTAAGTGAGCGTGCTTTCGTAATCGCCGGCTTCCTGTAAGCTCGCGATCTGGATCGAGTAAGCGACCGTGGCCACGCCCATGTTCTGGGTAGTGCCGTCGGACGGACCGGTGTGGTGCATGACCGGGAGCGGATCGGAAGAGTTTAAACCGGCATATTGCGCGGTGCCACCGCCGTTGTAATAATTCTGGTTAGCGTAAGCCGAACTTAAATCCTGGTCATCGGAGGTAAGACCCATATGACCGTAAGTATACTCAACATCCAACATATTGCGGGGGCTGGTCCAGACATGCGCCGTGGTCGAACCGGTATTATCTGGCGAGTTATCAAAGCTGTTTATCGTGGAAAGGCTGTCGCTGGTAAGTTCCTGGTCCTGCCAGACGGTTACGGTATAGCCATCATCGGCGTTCGTGGTAACGTTTAAGGTCTGGCAGCGGGTGCTCGTCGCGTTAACAACCAGGGTATCGAAGGGAATCGTGGCCGAGGTGGTGGTGCCGCCGCAACCGATGCCGTTCACGGTTTTCGCGTCTAACGCATCCACGCCAGTTACCGTAAAATTAAGCGTCGAATCAACTCGGGCGGTTACCCAGACGTCAGAGATGATATACACTTTTATCTGGACGCGTTCCAAAATTTCCAAAGCGGCGCTATAGTGGGTGAGATCGATCGTGTAACCGTTCGGATTATCAGTGACTGGATTGGTAACGCCGGCAATAGTTACCTGCGTAGACGTGGCCTCAAGGTCGCCGGTAGCCACGCAGTCCACTAGCTGAGCCGTGGTGGAAGCGGCCGCGAAAAGAGCCTGCTGTGTCGCGTTAATGCCGCAAGTTTCGGCTCCGGCCCCGACCGTGGTAAACTCGGACGGGAACGAAAACTGCCAGAAATTACCGGTCTCAGTCGTGGTACTGGTGGTGAACGTAAAAGTGTGCGTGGCGGTTACGCCCAGATCGGTATCGGTCATAAGATCCTTGGCGTCCGTTATGGCGTTAATGGCGTTCGCGGTATCCGGCCTCGGAAAATAGCCGTAAGCGGAAACCATCGCGATTACCAGGAAAAGAATGAATATTCTTTTTTGTTTTTTTGTTTTCATAAAATATTTTGTTTTAAGTTAATTATATTAATTTGTTTAGGCTCTTTGCATGTTGCGGAAATAATCGGTGGACAGGACTTTATCGACTATATTTACGATCTCGTCCTTGCTGTAATACCGCCAACCCCGCGAATCCCTTTTGGCCTTGGGAATTATCCCGTCGCGCTCCCAACGGATAATCGTGGTTTTGTCTCGGTCGATCTTTTCTTCAATGTCCTTTAAGCGATATTTTTTTGTTTCCATATTTTTTTATTTTAAAACTAATTAAGATTAAACCAGTATTCGCTTTTTAAAATACTGATTTATTTTCGACCTTTATTAGTTATATTAATTTTGATTACAAATACACAAATTTTGTCACAAATTCACAAATATATTATTGGCATCCGATTTGTGCTATTTGTGTTATGATTTGTGAATTTGTAATGAGCAATAGTAATTTTGAACAACAAAAAAACTTCTTTGCTAAACAAAAAAGTCTAAAATAATAGATATTTCTATATGGTTTTTATTTTTATTTCTGTTCATTTTTGTTTTCCGCTGATTTTGGCGGAATTTTTGTTTTATTTGAATTTTTTGATTTTCTTTTGCGCTATAGTACTATACTAATACTTATATTATACACCAGAATTCCCTTTTGGTCAATGCGGATACTGTTAATAAGCTAATTAATATTTAATATTAGTAATAATTCATCTTTAATGATTCATTAATTTTTAAAGATTTATAAGCCATAAATTAAATTGACAAATTTTTAAAAAATTGGCTGTGGATAAATATTTAGCTTTTAGCTGTCAGCTCATAGTTTTTAGGCGCCAAGCTATAAGCTAAAACCTAAAAGCTATAAGCCAACAAGCCCCTCGTAAACCATCCTTGAAACCTCTCTAATTGCCATGATCATATCGTTCTGATTCTTCTTGTCCCCCCTGGTCATGACGCAGAGAAGATAGGGGGTTTCCGTGTAAACAATCCCGCAATCGTGCAGTTGCAGTTCGGAATCGTCTTCGCCGACCGTATATACCCCGTACTTATTGGCGATCTTAATATCCGGCGGCAAGGAGGCGGCCAAGCCCTCATCATAATCGCTGTCGGCTAAAAGTTTCAGGGCGCTTTCGGAAAGTTCATTATTAATAAAAGAGGCGTTAAAAAGAATACGGAAGACCGAAGAATAGTCTTTTATGTTCAGCCGGTTATCGGCGTTTAAAGCGCCGGTGGAAAAAACGTCCATCTCGAGCGCGATCTTGTCCAGCAGGTTTTTATCGACGTTATCGACTAAATAGCGATGCGACAGATGCAGGGCCTTGTTGTCGGAAAATGCCACCATTCTATATATTAAATCCCTGATTGTATAAATGTCGCCAGACTTAAGCGACTTGGCCGGATCGGACAAATTATCATTATCTTCGTATTCGCCCTCATATTTAACTTCCGCGTCCAATATTTCCGGGCGCGTTTCCGCTACCTTTAAATAGGCGACCATCATCGGCACCTTTACGAGGCTCGCCGGATTATATACCGATCTCTCGTTGATACCGAACCAAGGACCATTGTTCAGATTGCGGTAATAGACGGAAATGTCCTTGATCTTGTTTTCTGTTTTTAATTTATCGATATAAGCATTTATCTTGTTTTTTATCGGTTTAAGAGGAGCGCTTATTTTATATTCTACCGCCTCGCATTCTAAAAGTGGATTTATGTATTCAAACCCTCCGGTTCGAATCTCCCGCGGCGCTTCTTCTGATTTTTTAGCATCCTCATAATATTTCATGCCGAAAATGCCGGCGACGAAACCAATTAATATCAATAAAGCGCAACAGATGATTTTAAAATAGATTGTTTTTTTGTCTGTGGGCATTGGTTGTGGGTTATAGGTTATGGCTTTTACGGTCTTGCTAAAAACTACAACCTAAATACTAATTACAAAAACATCTTATCATAATTATCTAAAACCTAAAAGCTATAGGTTAATATTAGAATGAAAGTGAAGACTCTTTGGGGTTGTATTTTTTGAATAATATTTTTTCTGTCATCTCGACCGGAGCGGAGCGGAGGGAGAGATCTATAATACATTGTGCCTGCAGGAATGACGTTTGGCGCACATACAACGTATTATAGATCTCTCCTCCCGCGGGTCGTCGAGATGACAGAAAAAAGGATTATTCCAATTGAAGGGGGCTCCACTTTCATTTCAATATTAACCGCTAAACCTAAAAGCTAACTAAAACGTCGGCACTAAAATATAAACCACCTCGGTCTCATACTCCCCGGCCGGCTGCATAGAGGATACTTCTAATTTATAGACGAAATCAAGGCTTTCTCCCGCGACTGGCAAAGGACTGTAGCTTATTTCTTCGATCGAAGAGTTGAACCGCGCGTAAGTATTCGGCGGCGAAAAGCGTGATGGATTAGATCCTGATAAAGTTGGATCGGTCGTGTGATAGCCGAAGCCGCCGGTAGCGGCTCCGATCGACCAGGCCCCCGGAGTATCGTTGGTCGCGGGGATCGGATCGATCGTGGCGCCGTTATTCGCGATCAGGTTTTGCGTTTGATAGACGAAAAGCTGGTAGCCGTATTCGCTGTTGGTGGTAATTGTGAAGCGCTGGGCACCCTCTTTGACGTTGTCTAAGTTGGTAAGCGAGCCGAACGGTACTGAGGCGGCGGTCGTTTCGAGGTCGGTCGTAACGCCGTCGACAACCGTATCGGCCGGCAAACCGCCGATATTAAAAGTTAGAATGGCGTCATTCACGATAACGCTCGGATAGTTTTCGTCGTCATCCGTTACGACCGCTTTTTCATAGCTATGGACTATGCTGAAATAATAACTGCCGTAAGCCCGGAAATAATAAGTCGTGGCTAGGGCCGCGCCGTTATTATGGATCGTGAATTCCCATTCGGCGGCCGTGTCGGGATCGTGGTCATAATCCGATGACGATAGGCCGGATTCGTTATGCGTAGCCGCTTCGGTCGCGTCGTCTAAAATAATTTCCGTGATCGGATCGTTGTCGTTGTCGGCGGCGCCATCATGATAGGTCCAGAGCGAGGTCGTGGATCCGACCTCGCCTACCCAGTGGATATCCGAGGAAAAATCCGCCTGAGTCGAGTACTGGAGCCGCATCTTAACATCTTCTCCCACTAGCCCGCCGGTTTCCGCGATAGTGAGCCTTAATTTAATATTGTTGTTCGGTCCGATATTTGGCGTCGTTGTGGCGCCGGCCGCGGGAGTCGAAGTCGGCGTGGCGTCGTCGGCGTTATGGAACCATTGCCAGTCACGCGATTTCGGCGTGTACTCAACGCTGTCATCCCAGAGGATATAGCCGCGCGGATCACCCGGGTCGGCGTCGTAAGCTTCGCCGGAGAGATTGCCGTAATGGCCAACAAACTTCCAATCGTCGGTCGGGACGCCGGAAAGACTCACGTTATATCCGCTTATCCCGCTCGAAGTGGCGAAACGGCAGCTTAGGGGGTCAAGGGTCGGGTTCGCGTTTATGACGTCCGCGGTTAAAGTGATAAGTCTGCCGCCGTTAGCGCTAAGTTCAAGATCGCCATAATCGAGTGTTATGACCGATGATGAAGCTGATAAATTCAAACCGCTAGCGTCCATATTCCGGATCTGGTAATAACTGGCTTCGAGGGTGCCGCTCGCTACGGCCAGGCTATAGTCGCCTGACCCCTGGTTGGCAAGCGTAGTGGAAGCACCGGCCGCGCCGATAATTTCAAGTTTTCCGCCATCGACCGTTACGGCCGCGCCGTCGGCTAATTCCACCTGGCAGATCCGGGGCGAACCGCCCAAGGGCGCGCCATCGAAATCATCGCTGTAATTCCAATAAGCCGTTTCTCCCCCGGATACATGATAATCGCCGTAGATCCGGAGCCGGCCCGCGGCCGCGTTATAATTCATGGAATAAAGCGAGCCCGTCGAGTTAACGTCATAAGTTCCGGCCGCCGAATTCCACATCTCGATATCCGTATTCGCGCCGATTTTCAGATTCGCGTAATCGTCGCCGCCGGCTGATTTAGTATTAATGGCATAATTCCCGCCATTGTTCAGATAAAGAGTCGAGCCGGTCCAGTCAGTATTGCCGCCGCCGACGGCATTTAAGAATTCGCCTCCCACTTCGATAAATATTCCGGAAGCGGCTATGAATAACTGCGCGTCAGAGAGACTCCAGCTATTGGTCGAAGTGGCGTTGCCGGTTATCGTCCAGCCGCCGGACGAACTATCAAAAATTATATTATAAAAAGCGGAAGCGCCCGGATCGATGAAATATCCGGTCGAAAGAGCGTCAAAAGTCGTCGTGGCCTCTCTGGCCGTGAAGGTTCCGCTGTTTGCCCAGTTGCCAGCCGCGTAAATATCGAAATTTGAAGAGGACACGTCCAGCGTGGAATTAGCGCCAATCATCAAGCCGCCGGAAATTCTGATATCGCCCGCGAGCGCGGTCGTGGTGGCGGACGATTTATCGAAAGACAGATGATAAAAATCATGATCCGCGTCCGTGCCGCCGGAGTTTATGACGCCGCCGTTGGCGCCATCGAAAGTTGTCGTGGAATTGCCGGCGATAAAAAATGCACCCGGATCGACCGTCCAGTCGGTCCCCAGAGTCGTAATCGTGCCGTCGCCCGCCAGCGTATCGAGACAATCGTAAGTGCCGTGTACGCTTATATAACCGGTAATACCAACATCGTAACCGCGGGTGTAAAATTCGTCGCCGGAGTTTATGGTCAGGCTGTCGCCCGCGAAATCCGAACTTAAATAAGTCTTGGCCGGTGAATAACCGATCTGAACGTTGCCTAAATTATTCGGGGTCAAGTTGCCGTCTTCGAAATAACCGTTCTCCGGACCCTCAAAGATGAGCTTGCCCGTGCCGGTCGCTTTCGTGAAAACCGCTCCGTCGGCGATTACGAGGCTTTGGGTTTCGAAATCATTGTTACCGCCATGAATTAAGGTTCCGCGTGTTATAGTCGTGGTCGCGGTCGTGGTAGCGTTCCCAAGTAAAAGCCATTCTCCGCCGGCGCCGTCCAATGTCAGGGCGTAAAATGCGCTGCCGCCGCCGGCAATAAAGCGCCCGGCGGATACGGAATTCATGATTACGGTCGAGGAAGCGGCGTTAAAGGTCCCGTTGCTCGCGTTCCAATCACCGGAAACGTAGATCACCTGCGTGCCGCTGGCATTGAACGTGCCCTCGATGTCGACATCGCGCAGGGTCAGGGCGCCCGTTCCGGTATTGAACGTGCTCCCCGGCCAGACATAAAGCTTTACGCCGGCGTTGACGCTTAAACTTCCGTCCGTAACCGTACAGGGAATATCAGTATCCTGATTAGAATCGTAAAGATCGACGTTGTCGAGCGTCAAGGGGTTATTGTCGTCATGGCGCATAACCACTTGATTTTGGTAAACATTAAAATCATTGACCTCGCCGGCGCCGCCGTAACGGCTGTAAGTGGCCCCTTTGGCCGCGTTGCCGTTTATGAATACCATCATGGGGGTGCCGGTGGCGGGCGGATCTATATCCTGGAAAGTGAATCTGCCGTCAACCGCCGAGGCCGCCGCCGATTCCATAAGGACTCCGCCCACGGCCATGGAGACGGTCGGAGCGGTTAATATCGGAGTAACGCCGTCAGCGGCGTAAACTATGCCAGAGATCGAAGGCACAAGCTTGGTCGTAACTTCCCCCAATGACGCGGCTTCGTTGCCGTATTCGTCATAAGCCCAGATCTTAAACACATATTGATGGTCCGCTAAAAGACCGCCTATGGTCGTCGTGGCCGTACCTCGGAAATCAGCGTAACTCAAATCAGGATCGGTCGAAGAGCTTACCGGTTTGTCGGTCTCGGACACGCCGGACGCGCCCTCCTTCCAATATATTACATATTCGCGGAAATTAAGATCAGATGAGGTGGTGCCAAAACCTAAGGTCACGCTGTTCATGGTTTTGCTTACCACCGTCAGATTGCCGGGTGTCGAGGGATTTTTATTATCTATCTCTACCGTGGTCGTGGCCGGTACCGCCTGATCGTCGTAAAGATCGTTCGCGGTAAGCCTAAGGCAATATTCGCCCTCATAACCGGATAAGTCGCTTTGCGACTGCCAGTCGAACGCGACCGTATTGGTTCCGTAATAAGTGACGATCATGCCGGTACTTGTGCCGATCTGATACGGATAAGCGTTATCTATGGCCGGGTCCGGATAAGTTGCCGTGATATTATCGTCGGTTTCGTCCAGAGTCGGGTCTCCAGGGGAAGTGAAAACGCAATCCGTGCCGGTGGCGAACTCAAGCCTGGCTCGGTTCGGACTGCCGTCCGGGTCAAAAACGTCTATCTCTACGTCAACGACCCCCGACCCGTCGGTCCTTTGCTCCGCCGATCCGATGGTTCCGGACGTAGGCGGCGATAAAGTAAGTTCCGGATAGGAAAGATAACGATCGAGCGGCGCGCCGTTATCGCTTACGCGAAAACAATAGGTCTCCCCTGAAACGGCGCTGGCGGTCGCCTGGAAATCATACTCGATCTCCGTAAACGCGCCGCCGGCCAAAGTCGAAGAACCGGTCATGTTAAACGGGCTCTCGACCATATAGCCGGGCGTGAAGCTATAAGCTCCGGCGGAGAGTCTGGCGGTCGTGGACGCATAATTTTCGAAAAAAGCGCTCGAGATCATTTCGAAATGTTCGGCTCCGGCCGTGATCGGCACTGTGGTCCAGGACGGCGTAGTCGAACATTCGCCTTCACGGGCCGCGTACTCAAGGCGGTAAAAATAGCTTTCCGCGTTCCAGTCGCCGGAATTAGCGACGGCGATGCGCACCCGAACCGGCGCTTCCTTACCTAAATAAGAACCGGCGGTCGGATCCGGCGTATCCTCCGCTTCGCGCCAGGTAGCGGAGGGCACTATCACGGTCGAAGTGGAGACTTCGACGGCGGCCGACGCTTTGTTGCCGTAACTGTCATAAGCCCAGATATTGAAATAATAAAGCGTGCTTTGATCAAGATTGGTTACGGTCGTTTCCGTCGCGCCGCGAAAATGCGAATACCCCAGGTTAGCGTCATCGTTCTTGTTCCACTGCGAATCGTTTTCCGTCACGCCGCCGGAATTCATCTTATAGAATATCTTGTACTCGGAAAAATTTGCGTCGGTCGAAGAAGCGCCCACGCCCAAAGTAACGCTCATGCCGGCGACGCTCAAATCGTCAAGATTTCCCGGAATAGTCGGCGCGGCGGTGTCGATCGTTACGACGAGAGTATGCGGAGTCGCCTGATAGTCCTGACCGTCGAAAGCGGTAAGTCTTAAGCAGAAAGCACTGGTCGTGGCCCCGAGGTCGGTCAAAGCCCGCCAATCGAAACTGACGGTGTTAGCTCCGGTTGAAGTGATGATCCGGGTGGAAGACCCGATCTGATTCAGATTCAGATTATCTATTTCCGGTTTCGGGACGCGGTTAGAGCTGATATTCGCCGGAGCGGCATCTAAGGTCGGGTCCAAGGACGAGGTAAAATCGCACTCCGCGTTGAGGGCGTATTCGATCCGCGCCTGGCAATCGTCATCATTGCCGTCATCGACCGTGATCTCAATATCGATAATGCCTGAACCGTTCGTTTTCTCCGCGGCCGAATTGATCGTGCCGGAGGGCAAAGAATTAGTGGTAACCTCCAACTGGCCGGAGTTCGATTTATTGCCGTAAGTATCGTACGCGAACATCTTAAAACTATAAGTCGTATTCGGAGTTAAATCGTCGATTGTGGTAGTGGAAAAACCGTTTAATAACTTATTGGCAAGCCTCGAATCGGAAGTGGAGCCGAAAAGCGTGTCGGATTCGGTTACCGCGGCCACGCCGATCTTGTAATATATCCTGTATTCGAGAAAATTCGTTTCCGTGGTCGTACCGATGGACAGGGTAATGGAGTTACCGGCGCGCGAATAAAGAGAGGGGGTTGAGGGCGCGGACGGTTCCTTATTGTCTATATAGACCGTTACCGTATCCGGCGCCGCCTGGTCCTCGATCTGGTCGTTTGCGGTAAGTCTTAAGCAATAATTACCTTCTTCGTCCACCAGATCCGTTTCAGAAAGCCAGTCAAAATGCACGGCGTTCGCGCTCACGGTCGTGATCCAACCCGACGAATTACCAATCTGATAATCATTGCTGTTGTTCACTTTGGCGTCGTCGTAAGTTGAGGTCGCATTCGCGTCGGTCGTGTCGATCGTAGCCTTATAGGCGGAGGCGAAAGCGCAGCCCGAACCGGCTTCATATTCGATTTTCGCCCGGCTGTTCTGGCCGTCGGCGTCACTTATGGAAATCGATAAATCGACTCCGCCGCCACCGTTCAATTTCGTGCTCGTCGCCGTAAAGCTGCCGGTCGGCAGGTTGTTGGTGGTGGTAGACACCTCTATTGGGGCCGCCGCCTTATTACCGGCCTCATCATAGGCCCAGATGTTAAAATAATAAAGCGTACCAGGGTTAAGGCCGTCTATCCGGGTCGTGGTCGCTCCGCCGTAATTTTTAAGTAAAAAAATAGAATCGGTACTAGACCCGAAGGACGTATCGGTTTCCAAAACGCCGCCCGTATTTTCTTTATAGTATATCGCGTATTGGTAAAAATTATCTTCAATACTGGAAGCGCCGAAAGCAATCGTCGTCGAGGTGCTGGTATATCTTAGTATGCTTAAATTCCCGGGCGCGGTCGGCGGCGTAAAATCTACCTTGAAGTTCGGCGTGGACGCGTTGAATGGCGTCCAGTTACTCGCGCAAACCCCATCGTCGTCGCAAGCCAGCACCTGCCATTTATAACCGGCCGAAGATGAGGATATAGCAGTCGGATTGACCATGGCCGTAAACGGCGTCACGCTATAGTCGCCGGCCGGGGAAGTCGTAGCCCAGATCTTCGAGTTGCAGACGCTCCAGGCCTCGTCCCAGGCGCAGCCTCCGTAAGGCGTCGTCGTGGCGGTTGTGAACGGATCGTTATCGGCATGCAGTTCGAAATACAGGGTAATAATTTCGCTCGTGTCGCTGTCCAGGGCGCTCGCGGATAGTTTTACGTTGTCTTCCACGGCCCAGGTACCGTTCGATATAATGGTTACGCCGTCGTTCTTGTATTGCTCGAGATTAGCGGGCGCGGCGGATAAATAATTAGTGGTAATATCGACGAAGCTGGAACTGGCCTTATTGCCGTAAGCGTCGTAAGCCCAGATAGCAAAACTGTAGATCGTACCGGCGGAAAGGCCGGTTATCGTGGTCGTGGCCGCCGTATCGAAAAACTTGTCGCCGAGATTGTCGTCGGTCGAGGAAGAAAGCACCCAGCTGGCTTCGGTCGGAGCGGAACCATCAGCGACTTTATAAAATATCTTATACTCGGCAAAATTATCTTCAGTGGTAGTGGCGCCGAAATCCAGGATCAAATTATCCGTATGCCTGGTGTTAAGCGATAAAGCGCCGGGAGCGCTCGGTTCGTAATTGTCGACATAAACCGTCGTGGTCGCGAGCACCAATTGGTCATAAACGCCGTCATTGACGGTAAGCCGCAGACAGTAAGTGCTCGAAGCGTGCGGCTGATCGATCGCGGAGAGCCAGTCGAAGCTGACGGTGTTGGCGGCCGGAGCGGTCAATATCCAATCCGTGCCCGTACCGATCTGGTAAACCGCCTGATTGTCGATCAGAGGCTTAGGTTCGTTAGTGGCCGAGACATTGGCGGGCGTGGCGTCTAAAGTCGGGTCCAGGGGGCTCGTAAAATCACAATCCGAGCCGAGAACATAGTCTAAGCGCGCGCGGGACGGATTATTATCGGCGTCGTTGACCAGGATCGAGATATCTATCCGGCCCGAAGCGTCGTTCTTTTCCGCCGCCCCCGTGAACGAACCGGTCGGCCGGTTACTGCCGATATCGGTCGTAACCCTGACGGGCGTCGCCGAAGCCGACTGCCCCGATTCGTCAAAGGCCCAGATGTTGAATTCGTACTCCGTATCAGCGGTCAGGTAGGGTACGGTAGTCGTGCTGGCGTCGAAAAAAAATATATCACCCAAATTTTCGTCGCCGGACGGGTCAAACAAGGAATTGCCCGTAGAAACCGGCGTACCGTCATATTCTTTATAGTATATCCGGTATTCGCTGAAAAAAGATTCGGTGGTGGTACCGGTCAGGTTAAGGGTCACGCTGGTCGAGGTTTTTGAATTCTCGGTTAAATCTCCCGGAGGGGTTGGGGGCGTATTATCAACTTTAAAATTAGGGGTAGTGTCGTTATAATGCGTCCACTCCGAGCAGGCGCCGTAAGAATCGCAGGCCATCACCTGCCATTTATAGCCGTCGGAAGATTCCGGCAGATTAAAGATCCGGACCGCGTCCTCTGCGCCCAAAAGCGCGAAATCGGTCAGGTTTGACTGGTTATTGTAAGCCGTTTTCTCCCAGGCATCCGTGCGGTAAACGCTCGAGATGCGAACCTCATCAATGAGGCCATCCCAACCCAAAGCCGCGGTCGTGTCTTTTCCGCCCTGGCCGATCCGGAGCATGGACGCGCCTTGGGTGGTCCCTACGCCGGCCGGAGAATTAAAAGTATAAGAATCATACTGGCCGTTTATCAAAACCTCGTACTGGCCGCCGCTTTGCCACCGAAAAACCAAATGCTGCCAATTTGTTGTTTGCACGCCAGCGCTGGATTCATATTGTTTTTCTGTCGGTCCGGTAATCGTAATGGCTCCTTTGACCAGGTTATGGTACGTATTACCCATATTGGCGCCGGCCTCGTCGTAGCGCAAAGTGAAAAAACTGTCGTTGCCGGCCGGCGGTTCGCCGATGATAAAACCGCGATCCGTGGCGGTCAGATCGGATTTAAGCCATAATTCCACGGTAAATTGCGAGAGGCCGTTCACGTAATTCTCTCCGTCCGTGTCCTCGAGATAATCGCCGGCGCCGTCGAAATCGTAAGCGTAACCGGTGTTGGTAACGATGCGCTTGGCGGAATCCATGTTATAAGAGGTCATATGATGAGAGTATCCGGAACTATCCTTGATATCGTCGGCCGCTCCGGTCGGCGGCTCGTCCATATGCCAGACGCCGAGATAATCGGTATCCCAAACACCGGTGGTCGTGGAGTGGTCATAGGCGATATCGCCGTTGCCGTAATACATGTATAAAAACGTGTCTGTGGACGATGACAAATCTGTTTTAACCCAGGCGATAAGCTGGCCGTCCGCCGGATTATATAATTTGCGCTCGTAATTTATCTCGGTTACGCCGTCCGCGGACGTAAAGATAATATCGCTGCCGTCGGACAAGGCGTTGCGCATAAGATCATCGTCGGTGTTGCTTATAAGAAACGGAAAATCTTCCAGATCGTCCTCGACCAGATCAGAATCGATCACGATCTGCTTGCGGTAAAGCCAATCCTCGTTGAACCAGGCCGGACCGGTCGAATATTTCCATATCTTCTCCGCGCATTCGACATAGCCGGTGCCGGAGTTACAGCTCGTAGCCGGCACGGTCGTAGCGGTGGTCAGGGTGCCGGTCGCGGCGATCACCTCGTAATAGTAATCGATAAATTCATTATCCTGATCAGTGGTGCTGGCGGAAAGAACCATGGATTGGTCGATCGCCCAGGCGTTATTCGCGACGACAGTATAGTTATCGTTAAGTTTCTGTACTAAGTCGGACGGCTCGTCCGGATTGTAGTTTGTCGAAGCCTGGAGCTCGGTTGCGGCCTGCGCTTTATTGCCGGCAGTATCGTAAGCCCAGATATTAAAATAATAGGTAGTGCCTGTAGCTAGATCAGTAACGGTCGTATTGCCGTTGAAGAATTTATCGCTTAAATTGCCGTCATCGGTCTGGTCCCAAACCGAGTCGATTTCGGTCGCGCCAGCCGAACCGATCTTATAAAATATCTTATACTCCGCGAAATTAGTCTCCGTGGTCGTAGCGCCTAATTTTAAGGTAATATTGTCATTGCCATGATCTATGAAGCTTAAATCTCCAGGCACGGTCGGAGTGTTAGCGTCTATGGGGTCCGACCCTTGCGAGATCGGGGTATTATAAGCCGTGCTCTCGTTAAAAGCCGGATCACGAATAACGAGGCTGGATACCGGAATATCGCTTCCGGCCGCGACGTCAGCTCCGCTCTCGGTCACGGTAAAAGTCGCCGTGTAAGTCGTCGCGTTCTCTCTGGTAAATCCTCCTAAAGCGAAGCCGCCGATAGAACCGGAAATCAAGACATAGGTTTTGCCGCCGTCATCGCCGACCGTGGTCGTGGCCGTGACAATGTCGCCGACTTTCATGCTGACGTTCGGGATACTGACGCCCGAAATCGTCGGACTATGGCCGTCCACGCCGGGACGATTAGCTATATCGGGAGTAGTAGAAGCGTCGGAAACGTTATAAGCGCCGTCCCGGATAGTCAGATCAATAGCCAGATCTTCGGTCGCGTCATCGACGTCCGCGTCGCTTTCGCTTACGGTATAAGTAACGGTATAGATGCCGTAACCGCTGGTCAGGAAAGTTGCCGCCACATTTACGCCGTTTATGGTCATAACCGGCCCCGCGAAAAGCCCGACTTCGCCATTAACCGCGTAGATCGTGGCCGTGGCCGTGTCGCCGACCTTGAGCGTGCCGGAACCAGGAGTGAATATGACGTTAGCGATAGCGGGCGTATGGCCGTCCACGCCGGGGCCGTTCGCTATGCCGACGGTAGTCGAAGCGACGCTGACATTATCATGGATATCCTTAAGGGTCAGATAGAGCGGCAGATCTTCGGTCGCGTCGTTAATATCGGCATGGCCCTCGATGACGGTATAGGTTACGCGGTACTCGCCGCCGCCAACCTCGGAAAAGGTGCCAGCCACGTTAACGCCGTTTATGGTCATGGTCGGTCCGGCTAAAGCTCCGGTTTCACCGCCCACGGCATAGATCGTGGCCGTGGCCGTGTCGCCGACCTTGAGCGTGCCGGAACCAGGAGTGAATATGACGTTAGCGATAACGGGCGTATGGCCGTCCACGCCGGGACGGTTGGATATATCCGGAGTGGTCGAAGCGTCCGAAATATTCCAGGCACTGTCCCGGATGGTCAGGTTAACGGCTAAATCCTCTGTCGTATCGTCGACATCCGCGTGCCCTTCGCCGACCGTATAAGTCACGTGGTATTGGCCGCCGCCGACCGCGACGAAAGTGCCGCTAACGTCCTCGCCGTTCACGGTCATAACCGGTCCGGCTAAAAGTCCAGTCGCGCCCCCGACCGCCGTGATCGTAGCCGTAGCCGTATCGCCGACTTTAAGCGTGCCGGCAGTCGGGGTAAAAATAACGTTAGCGATCTGCGGCGTATCGCCGTCGACACCGGGACGATTTAACGCGTCTGTTTGGGAATAGACCGGATCCGATTCGTTGCCATTGGCGTCGAAAATATAGAAATAAACCGGCAGATCGTCTCCGTCCGGATGGTACGGATCGCCTTCGGCGACAGTATAAGAAACGGTATATGATCCCCCGCCGCTTTCCGCAAAACTTCCGAGTACGCTCTTGGTGTTGATATTCATGGTCGTACCGGCCGTACATCCGGTCTCGTTGCCGGACATAGTAATCGTCGCGATCGTAGTTGATCCCACCCCCAAAAGTCCGGAAGAAGGATTAAAGCTGACCGACTGGATAACCGGCCGGTTAGCGTCGATCGCGGCCGTATTAACGGTAACGATATCATAGGGAACACTCGTATTCCCGACGCCGTCCGTAAAGCTGACCGTTACCGGGACGTCGCCGGCGGACTGGTCGTAATCGCCGTTCGTTACCGTATAATCGATCGTTAATGTAGTCGAACTTATTTTAATAAGGTTGCCGGTCGAACTCGTGGCCCAGTTGATCGAAGAAGAGGCGGTATTTAAAGTATAATTCGTATAATCGTCGTCGCCGGTGATCGTGATCGTAGCTGTTACCGTATCGCCGATCTTATAAGACGAGTTCGGAATCGTGATTTCCGTTACCTCCGGCCGGTGCGCGTCTATCGAAGCGTTATTATTTTCGGGCAGCGTGAAAGTCGCGTTCGAATTTCCGTACCAATCCGTAAAAACTATCGACACCGGGATTTCATTCGTGTCCCGATCGGTATCGCCGTCGGAAACGGTATAAGTCAGCCTATAGTTTTCCGATCCCGGCTGGTAAACGAACTGGGATGGAATAATGGAAACTCCGTTGACCGTAGTCGGACCAAGGGAATAATTCGGGTAATCGGGTAAAGATTTATTCACGTTAACAATAATATCAATACTATCACCAATCGCGTAGCTGCCGTTCGTAATATAAACCGTGGTAATCACGGGCGCGTTCGCGTCGACCGACGCATTAGAGGTTAAAGTCGTCCAGGCGCCGTTCATGTTTCCGTAAATGTCGCGTAAAACGATATAAACCGGAATCGTGCCTGAAGCCCGATCAACATCACTCGCGGCCACGGTGTAATCTACCGTATATGTCGTATTATTGATCTTTCTGAAATTGCCAGTCGAACTCGTCGCCCAGTTGACGGAAGAAACATCAAGGCTATAAATGCTGGCGTCAGATGAAACCGTGATCGTCGCGGTTAACGTATCGCCGATTCCATACATAAGATCCGGCGCGATAACGGACGAAATCGACGGCGCGTTCGCGTCGATCGAGCCGTTCGCGAAATTATTGGACGAAGTCGCGCTTTTGTTGCCGTAAGGATCGACCAGTGACACAGAATAAGGGATCGTGCCAGTCGCCCGATCGGTCTCTCCCGAAGCTACCGTATAATCGACGGTAAAGGTCGTATTATTGCTCTTTAATATATTAGTGACCGTGCCGCCGTTTATGCTCGACCCTGGTCCAATCGTGAGATTTCCTGACTCGCTCGCGACCGTCACGGTCGCGCGCAATGTGTCGCCGATCGAGTACATTAAATTATCAGTAACAAGACTGGAGATGGACGGCGCCGTATTGTCGATCGTCAATGTAGTAGTGGCTAAAGGCGACTGATCAACCCTGAAGTCGTTAGTGGTAAGTCTTAAACAGTAAGTTTCGCCGTTCGCGTTCGGAAGGTCAGTATCGGAAAACCAATCCACGTTAACCGTATTCGGTCCGGAATCCGTAAGAATATGAGAGTAGGGATTACTTTCCGGAGCCGGGTACCGGACTATCACGACACCTGATCCGCCCGCTCCGCCGGTCGAGATAGAGCCACCGCCTCCGCCGCCAGTATTATCCGTACCAGACGTGCCGACGCCCGTAGAACTCCCCGCGCCTCCGCCGCCGTTGCCGCCGTTGCCGGCGGTATATCCGGAAGAGGCTCCGCCGCCTCCGCCGCCGCCGAACCAACCGGCGGGCGAACCGCCGACGCCGGCGAATTGGGAAAATTCCACGCCTGCGCCGCCGTTGCCGCCGCCAGTAATTTGACCGGCCTGTCCGACCGCTCCCGCGCCTCCGCCGCCGCCGTTCCTTCCCGGCGCCACGCCGCCGCCGTCATAAGAAGCTCCGCCAGCGTTGCCGTAACCGCCGGAAGGCGATCCGGGCTGGTTGCCCGCGCCACCGGCTTCTCCCGAATATCCGCTACCGCCGCCTCCGGAACCGCCAGCCGTGCCGGCGGTCGCGTGCGGCCCGGCACCGCCGCCGCCCAAAGCCGTTAAGGTACTGAATACGGAATTACCGCCCGGACCGCCGACCGTGGCCGTCGTCCCGGGGGTTCCGCCCGTGCCGATCGTCACGGTATACGATCCGGACCCAACCGCGTAAGCGTCATCATACACTATTCCACCCGAACCGCCGCCACCTCGACCCGCGGTTCCGCCGGTACCGCCGGCAGCGCCGCCGCCGACGACCAATACCTCGATATCGCCGAAACCGGACGTAACCTCAAAGGTCCCATCGCCAGTAAAGGTATGAATTACATAACCGCCGTCTTCGGTAATGGTGCCGCCAGTAGCGATAATACCTTCCGGTTCAATAATATCTCCGATTTGATAGACAGTAGAATTATAAACGGTAGGGTCACCGTAAGTCGAGGTTGCGTTCGCGTCAAGCGGGTCCAAAGTCGGATCGTGCGAAAAGAAATCAGAACAATCGGTCGAAGTCGCCCATTCTAATTTCGCCCGGGAGGGTTCCCAGTCGTTATCCTCCACCACGATCGCGATATCGGTTATGCCGCTTCCGTCCGTCCGCTGGGCCGCGGAATCGAAGGTGCCGATCGGTGGAGTTTTAAGCTCCATGGAAAAAACAACTAAATTGTGGATGTCTGCTACAGGCGGTCCGGAAACATCGGTATCTTCGTTCATCTGGACAGAAATTTGCCGCAAACCCTGACTAAGACTGCCGAGATAAAAATTATGATGAGCGTCTTCATCTGTCGCCCCATGCGGCTGTTCCCGCTTAGTGTCCGCGAATCCCGAAGGAACGGGACTGCCGTCAATAAGCATCCGGCTGTAAGTGTTCTTGGTGTTTTCCGCCGTGTCATTTACTTCCTGCGACCAGATTAAAGTATCGCCGGCACTTTTTGCCTGAAATGTAGTACTGGCAGTTTCTACCCAATTATCAAGAGGAGTTATGGAGGTTGAAGTAGTATCATATTTTATGGCATGACTTTGAAATTTTTCCAAGTTCAGGGCAAAAATCGATGAATAAGTCCAGTCATGGGTAGTGGCCGTATCTGTCTGCGCGTCCATACGCCAAGTTTTAGTGCCGGAAATATTGACGCCGCTCATAAGCATGAATGACCGCTCATCGGCCGCGTCTTCGGTTTCATAACGTACCTCATTATACGACTGCGCATCCGTGGTATTATAAAGACGCATCATGAAATCTGCCGAAGTGCTATCAGAAAGAAGGTGGCCCATACCCACAATCATCCAATCATTACCTCCGCCGTCGATAGTGACGCTGGCCCCATTAACAGTCCAGGAGCCGTTAGGCAAGTCGCCGCTCACCGTCGTGGATGCAAAATACCAATCCGTGTTTTGCGTCAAATCATCGGACAAATTAAGCGCGAAAGCCTGAAAATCCTCGGTACGAACGGTATAATCCGTACCTCCTGCATTAGAAACATCCACATGGATATCTTCGCCGGCTACCGCCCGCCAGACCGTAAAATACTGATAGCCATGTCCGATGTCGGCTAAAAGATTCCGATCGGTTTCCCACCTCCAGACTGAATCATCAAAAGCCGTGGTGCCGTGCCGCACCTGAGCCATGGAATTGGCGTTTACATTACTGTTATGAATGGAAAAATTTACGACTATAAGATAATCTTTACCGGCGGTAAAGGTGGTAGAGGCAATCAAATATTCCGTAACTTCCTGCCAGTTGTCGGTCGTGAAATTAATGGTTTTTGTGACCGCGTTATTATAATAAAAATATTGATGCCCGATCGCGCCCGGGTTGTCCGAGGCGATTTGCCAGTGGCGCGCTTCGCTCGCTACATTTAACATTTGACCTTTGACATTTGACGTTAAATTCAACGGACCCAATAAATAAAATTCTGGAGAAATATCCAATGCATCAAATTCATAACTGAACCAATAATCCTCTCCGGGCTTTAACTCTATATCGGGAATAATAATTCTTTTTTCGCTTTTATCATCTTCAATTTTGATATTGGATATTGGATATTGAGTATTGTTTGAAAATTGAAAATTGAAAATTGAAAATTCCGCCGGCACGCTTTCAATAATATCACCCCTATATCCTTCTTCCGATTTTAAATGAATTTTCAGGCTGTAATTCGCTTTCGGATTTATCCGGGTCGGGCCTTCGCGCCGAATAATAAACGGCAATTCTTTTTTAACTTCTATTTTATCATTAATAACTCTCTGGCCATTGACCGTATCGGCAATAACGGTAATATTATAAATTCCAGTTTCTTCTAATTCATAATTTGCATAATAATCCGGCGCATCAATAACGTTATTAAGGCCGCAGGCCGGATTTCTCGTGATCGTGCCGTCCGCGGTAGAGAGGACGGTCTTGCCCCAACCCGGCTCGTCTATTTCGATTTTTAAATCGGCTGTGCAAATCGTATCGCCCTCGTCGTCCAGAACCGCCGCCTGAAGATAGGCAGTGTCGCCCGGCCGATACATTGACTGGTCCGGATTGAACGCCAAGACCCCCCAAAGAAAATCCTGGGTAAAACTTATCGTCTCGTCCCCGGTCATATTGGCGTCCTTGACCGTAATCCTAACCGTTCGTTTTCCCGGCTTTATCTCCCGCCCGGCCGCGCTTAACTTAACGGAGAATTTCCCGTTTTTATCATAAATCACCTCCGGCGTTAAACCGCTCCCGGCCGTATCTGCTAGCTCAGCTTTTATTTCAACGTTTTTATATTCGTCTGTAACTATCCCCTTGAAAAACGCGCCGACCCCCCCGAAAAACCCTCTCTGTTTTTTAAACCGAAATTCCATCTCCGGCGTCTCAACAGCGGCAAACGCCGTTTGTTCGGATTGCAGTTCTAATTCAAAACCGTCTTTAATATGGATATTTTCATTTCCAGCCAAAACCCGCCCCGCCCCGAACAAACCGAAAACCGCCGCTATGGTTAAGAGGGTCAATCCGATTTTATTTAGTTTTTTGGTTTGGATTTTCATTATTGATAACTAAATTAATTGTGTCATTCTGAACGGAGCGAAGCGGAGTGAAGAATCCCGAGACTGGCGCAACTTACACGGGATCCTTCGCTTCGCTCAGGATGACACGGATTACGGAGCGAAGCGGAGTGAATGACACGAATAATCGTCAATCATCCGCACTCTTCATCTCCTTTGCGACATCCACCCATCTCGGATTCCGGCTATTTATTAATTCAATCTTCTTTTTTCTGGTCCATCCTTTTATTTGTTTTTCTCTATAAATGGCCGCACCGATAAGACCGTAAATTTCATAATAAACGATTTTATTCACGTTATACCGGGCGGTAAAACTATTCGGGTATAATTTTTCTTTGTGGTGAGCACTACGTGCAAACAAACTATTCGTTACCCCGGTATAAAGAACAGTATTTCTGGGATGATTAGTGGCAATATAAATATAATACAAATACTCTTTTCGCATAAGCTGGACTTGCTTATTTGACATCCTGAATTCATCGTCTAAATTTCGATAACCGGATTCGGCCATCCGACAGTTCTGCAGCGAACCGCCGGATGGCTCCATCGGCTTTTCTTATTCTTTACGAATAATAAGTTTAATTAGACGTGTCACTCTGAACGGAGCGAAGCGGAGTGAAGAATCCCGAGACTGGCGCAACTTACACGGGATCCTTCGCTTCGCTCAGGATGACACGAGTATTTGTATCAACCCCGGAAGAGCGAATAAAGACCGAAAAATTAAGGCAAAGACCGGGTTGTAATGCATGGGGATACATTAACGGCCTTATTCGCTCTTCGGGAGTGACAAATTTCGAATTACGAATTTCAAATGACGAATTATGCGGGTTACCAAACTACGAATTCTTACGAGCTGATTTTTTTGATGACACCATTATGGCGGTTAACTCATAAGCTTCGTGTAAAAGCGGTTCGACCAGACTTTTTTTAAGCAATTTTCTCTCAACTATTATTTCCATCCAAAAAGCGCTTTCATCGGCTTCTTCTTCTACAATGCTTAATTTAGCGATAAAATCCAATTTAGATTTAGCGCGGCAAGACGCGCGATAATTAGACGCGACCGACGTCCCGCATCTCATGATTTGCTTTCTAATAACCCCGTTCTCATCCGTATTCGGTAATGCATTAGCCAACTTCAAAATCCTTAAAGCAAATTGTTTAGTCCTATCTTTTAAATCATTGTTTCTCATAAAATTAGGACATTCGAAATTCGACATTCGAAATTCGAAATTTACTCACCCCCGTCATCATTCCGCCATCTATAATGCACTTGTTCGACGTAAGGAAACCGCACCTGAAAAATATCCGCGTAAGTATCAAAATCAAATCTGTTGCTGTCATTGCCGGTTAAAACTTCGGCCGTATAGTTGGTGCTTGTCAGGGCGAAAGTCTTATTGAACAAAATCTTAAAATCCAAAGTACAGGTCGTGCCGGCGCAATTAGATGCGCTGTTTTCTGACAGCTCGGCCGAATCCAGAGTATCGTTCCCGATCTCATAAAAAGCGTCAGCGGTTTGATCCCAATAAAATACGAGGTCACTAAAAGGCGAAACGCTGTCTAAATTATCGGCTAGCCTTAAGGTCGTCGAAGCGAGCGCCTGATAACCGTTGGTTTCGGTAACGGTTACGCGAAAAGTCCATTCCGTGGACGTGCCGGCGATCGCTATGTTGCCCGCCTCCGGGTTAACGAAAGCGAGAGAGCCGTTGGCGACCGTGCTGTTTGTCTTTATCGCTATCTCAGTGGAAGTAGCCTTATTCCCGAAAGCGTCGTAGGACCAAATATTAAAGTAGTACCAGGTATCGGAATCAAGACCGGTTACGGTCGTGGAAGATACGCCATTATAATCGTAAGCGTCCAAGGCCGCGTTATCATGCTCAAGGTTATTGCCGACCGCGTAATCCACGACTCCGGCCGCGCTTTTTTTATAAAATATCCTATAGGCATTATTCGTTGGTTCGTTGGTGTCGGCTGACGGCGCGGCGGTATTGAAAATAAGTTTGATACTGTTTATCGTAACATCTCCTTGAGTTAAGATTCCCGGCGCGGTCGGATTGAAGTTATCCAGGGACAGGGCGGCGGTCGTAGCGACGTACTGGTCGTCCAATCCGTCGTTTACGGTCAGGCGCAAGCAGTAAGTGCTTGAGGCGTAGGGCTCGTCCGTTTTACCGTTCCAATCGAAAGTGACCGTATTGGAACCGGGAGAAGTCAGTATCCAGTGATCGGAACTGCTTGTGCCTATTTGATAGGGAAAATTATTGTCAATCTCCGCCAAACCGTAATCTCTGGTAATACTTGCCGGATCTAAGCCCGGATCATCCGGCGCGGAAAAATCGCAATCCGCGCCCTCTACGTATTCAATTTTAGCCCGGCAGGTATCGTCATTGTTGTCATCATCCACCTCGATCGAAATATCGACGATGCCGGAACCGTCGGTCCTTTGTTTCGTGTCGCCGAAATTAAATCCGCCCGAAGGCGCGTCGTTGGTCATTATATCGACCCGGCTGGAACTCGCGGCGTTGCCGTAATCATCGTAAGCCCAGATCGCTAAACTATAGGTCGTTTTGGGGCTTAGATTGCCGATCGAGGTGGTGGCCAGACCGTTAAAAAATTTATTGCCCAGCTTAGCGTCGCTGGAAGAGCTAAAAACGCTGTCCGTTTCGGTCGGGTCCGTACCGTCGTACGGCTGGTAGTAGATTTTATACTCCCGAAAATTAGTTTCGGTCGTGGTCGCGCCGAAAGACAAGGTCGTGGTCGCGCCGGTCCGCGCCGATAAACTTAAAGCGCCCGGAGCTGTCGGATATTTAGTATCGATATAAACCGTGGTCGTGGCCGGGGTTTCCTGATCAAGGTACATGTCGTTAGCGGTTAACCGCAGGCAGTAATCGCCTTCGACCGCGCCTAAACTCTCCCGCGCCCGCCAATCGAAAAAGACCGAATTCGACCCGGAAGCGGTTTCGACATAGCCGTCTGCGGTGCCTACCTGATAAACCTCGTCATTTTCGACATAAGGATCGCCAAAATCCGCCGTAATATTTCCGTCCGTTTCGTCTAAAATCGGATCGCCGGGGGTCGAGAATACGCAGGCGGTACCAGTCGCGAATTCTAGGCGCGCGCGCGCGTCCTGATCGTCCGGATCGTCAACTTCGATCCCGATATCGACAATGCCGGAACCGTTGGTTTTCTGCGTGGTGGAAGCCACGATAAACGAACTCGTCGGCGCGCTATTTTCCCAGCCGTAAGTATAGCTCAAAATACCATTCATTTTCGCGCCGTCAGTTGCCGCTAAAGTCGTATCATGGCTATAGCAGGCGGTATAAGACTGGTTATCAGTCGTATTTAAAGCGCTTTTAACGTCTTTATAAAACTCTTTATAACTATTGAAATCGTCCGGTTCCACCTCGAAGTTATTAGTGCAACTTGGAACGCCGGTGGATAAATTCGCGTCCATAAGGAAAACCGTACCGGCGCCTACGTCTCCGCCGCTGTCGCTGTTTAAGTAGCTGGCCAACAGCGCTCCTCCCAAAATCGTTTTTCCGGCCGGTTCCGGCAAAACCGAATCGGCTGTGGAAAGGTTAACGCTTGTGGCCGGATTGGCGGTCAACTGGCCGCCGAACAGACTCAGGCTCGTCAAATACCCATCCGCTTCATCGGTGTAAGTATAAGTAATCATAAGTTCGGCCGAAACGCCGCCGAAGTCGGCATTATTATAAGTAGTATTAAGACGAACCGTGACGGGATTTACGGCATTAGCCTCCTCCAGCGCCGCGTAATCGCCGGAGGGAATAATATTTATGATATTATAAGAATTCTTCATGGCCACGGTGCCGGCGTTCCAGCGGTAAGCCAGATCGGTCGAGGTGGCGTTACTCCCAACCTTAGTGGAAACAGTCGTATCCATGTCGCCATTATTGAAATGATTCGGTATGATCCTTACCCAGGCGCTCTTTACCTTAACCGTGCCGGTCGCGCTTCCGTTTTCCGGAAAATAAACATCGATATCTGCGAATGTAAGACTCGTGGTATTGCCGTTGTTGATGACCCCGTAAGGGAAAGACGCGGTCCGGGTGCTGGTCGCCGCGGAAGAGGAGGCGATATAAGTTTCGAAAACCTCGCCGCCAACCGTAAAATTCGTGCCGGCGCTGACGTAATATTCCAATTGCTGGGCTGAATTTTCCTCGTAACCCGAATCGGTCCAGTTCGAAAAATGCATGGCCGGCATCGTGCTTTGCGCTCCGCCCAAAGCCGATTCAAAATGGAACGTATCGCTATCCACGTTATAGGTCTGAATATTGACGTTGGTACGGATATCGGTCGCGCCGTTGCCGTCGTTCATGTCATACATAGTAAACCACTGGCTTAAGCGGTGGGTCGAAGTGGCATATGTCGGGAATTCCGGAATTTCCATATTGTAATCGAATACCGGGCAGGGTGTGGCGCCTCCGTCCCGAGTGCAAACTCCGATTGATGCTACCCGGCTGCCGCGGTCCGCTCCGTCAGTCGAATCAAGAGGATAAACGACTGTATTGGTAATATTTTCCGAATCGACATCGTAAGTATAGGTCAAAATCAACACCGCCTTGGCGCTGGCGATCGAAGACTTAATGACGCTGTTTTTAAAGTGATAACCGACTTGCCCCTCATATTCCGTACCGCCGCCGGAATAAGCCGCCAACTGCGATTCGTTCGAAACGTCTAAAAGCAGTCTGACGATATTGCTTTCGCCGTCTCCGGTTCCGGCATCGTCATAAGAAAGAACATTATTATTGTCCTCTAAAACTATACCCGTACCCGTGAACGGATTTAACGTGCAACCGCCGGTTTCGCAGGCGTCAAAACCGAGTTTATAACCGGAATAATTCGTATCGCTTACGGCCGTATAGGCTTCATAGTGAAACTCGAATATTAAAAAAGCATTTTTAATATCAACGCCCGTTTCCGCAAGTTTAAAGTTAAAACTGGAAAAAGTATAATCCTGGTTCGTGTTCTGCCCCGTATTTCCGCCCGCAGAGGTGTCGTTCCATGTTCCCGCCTGAAACATAACCGTCCGCGCGCGCTTCCGGACCGCGTCCGACGCGATTTGCCACTTACGAATTTCGAATGAAGAATTTCGAATGTCGAATGAATTTCTAATTTCCAAGGGACCAAGCAGATATAATTCAGGTGAACGATCTGGGGCGTCAAAAGTATAGCTTATTTCCAGCTCGTCGCCGGTCGTTAGCTCCACATCCTGCCAAACCAATTTCTTCATGCCGGCCTCTTCCGTTTCATAAAACTTATAATTCCCGCCGCGCGGATCCCTTTCGTCAGAATTCGTAATTCGTAATTCGTCATTCGAAATTTTAAATCCCAATGGCACAGACTCGACAATATCTCCCTTAAAATCATCAACAGACTTTATCTTAATTACCATTCCATAATCAGATTTTGGATAGATCCGGGTCGGACCCAAACGCTCTATGTCAAAGTCCCGATTATCCGCAACAACGATCGTTTCACTGATCTCTTTCTCTCCGGCAATCATCGTAAATTCATATTCCTCGGCTTCCGCAAATTCATAATAAGCGTAATAATCCGGTTCGCTCGTTATCGATTCCGGCCCGCAAGCCGGGTTAAGCATAATCGTGCCGTTTTCAACGCTTAAAACCTCGGATAGGCCTAATTCTGAATTTCTAATTTCCAGTTTCAAATTGCTGCCGCAAATCGTATGTCCGGACTCGTCCAATACTGCCATCTGGATATACCCCTCCTCTCCCGGGGCATAAACCGACTTATTAAAATTCATGGCGAGTACTCCCCAGGAATAATCCTGCCTTAGTTCAAACTCCTCAATCTCTTCTCCGGAACGATCCGTTATATAAAATTTAATCGAATATTTTCCCGGTTTAAGCTTATCTGTCACTTCCGGCAGTTTTACCGTAAACTCCCCGCTTTCTTCGAATATCAAGGTCAGAGGATAATCCATTTCTTTGCCGGCGCCGTCGAACAACACCGCCCGGATATCGACGTTCCTCCAGAAGTCCCCGAGGCCGATCATCTCGCCCAAGGTATCCCAGATCCGGTTCTCGTTCTTTTTATAACGGAACGCCATCTCCCCTTCTTCGTTCACGCCGAACACCAATTGTTCCGAAAGCAGGGTCAGGGCCTCTTCCCAACGTTTCCGTTTCTCGAGCATATCAAGCTCGTCTTCGCTTTCGTACTCCGCCTCCACCCAGACGCTGTCTAAGTAAGCCATGAATTCAACTTCCGCCCCGATCACACCCTCAAATTTCAATTTTAAACCACGGACATCATCCCAATTTTCCAAAAAATCAGCTTTATAACTGAAATAACCGTTATTCGAAGCATTCGACAAATTATCGGCAGTTAAAATATCAAGCTCTTGCCAAACGCGGTTATCGCTTCCCGCCTTTTCATCGGACGAGCTGGCACTATCAAGCGAATACCAGATGATTATTTTCGCGTTTTCCCGCAGGAATTCGTTTTGGGCCGAGGCGGTCCTCGGTGACGCCAGAATGCGATATAATTCAAGAAGACTGACCGGATCGGATTCTTCCACCGCCGCTTCTTCGCTCTCCACATTCGATTTTTCATCTTCGTTGTTTTTACCCTCCGTAGTTTCAGCGTAGGGGGGCGTAATTAACCCGGGTTCAGGCGCTAAAAATCCACTATCAAAATCGATTATCTCCACATTTCCTTCTTGTTCGCCGCTGTTATTGGTGGTTATTTCCGCCTCGCCGATTTCAATAATATCCGCATTATCGCCCCCATCCGGCTCTTCATCGCCGGAATTCGTAATTTTTACCCCGCCCGCTGGCGGGGCGAGTTCGTCATTCGCAATTAATTCATCTTCCGCGGGCGCGATATCATCCGGCGTTATCGCTTCCTCATTATTTTCAAAACCAAACTCCGTTTCTGCCGCCGCCTCATCCTTCGTCTCCTCTCCGGAGCCTTGGCGAAGGAGAGCCAGAGAAAATTTAATTTTCGCGCCCGTGAATTTTCCCAAGTCTTCCAAGGTTTCGATATTGTCGTTCATTACCTCGTCGGCCAGAACCTCGCCGGCGTAAACCGCCGGGGTGCTTAAGAATTTATTAATTCCCCTAAACCACGACACTTCTTCGATCTCAAATTCCGCGTCAATATCAATTTCGGTTTCGGTTTCGGCTGATTCGGCCGAAGGCTCGTCAACCGCGCCGGTTTCCGGTTCCGTTGCGTTTATAACCTCTTCCGATATAACTTCGATCTCATCTTCCGTTTCGCCATTGCCGTCGTTATCCGTTTCCGTCACATCCACCGTATCGGCCTCATCCATCCAGCTCTCATCGATAATTTCTACCACAGCCCCATCGGCAACCGTGTCCGCGCCGTCATCATCGCCGTCTGATTCCTCCAGCACTGTCTCGGGATTATTTTCGATTATTTCCGTAATTTTATCTAAAACGCTTTCTTCCGGTTCTGAGCTGGCACCTTCATCCGTTATAGCTCCGCCCTCATCATGATTTCCGCTTTCTTTTTCATCTTCAGATACCAATATTTCCTGATCATCGGCGGATTCATCCAACTCGGCTTCCGGCGCTGGCTCTTTTTTTATGAACATAAATCCTCCGCAAACCAGACTATAATTTCCGCCGACATAAAAAGCCGAATTAATGTCGTTAAAAACTAAAATATCTTCATCCGGGCCCGTCTCCGGCTCGCCTTGCGCCGATCCAGCGTTCCACCAGCCCTGATCGTAATTATCCGACAAAACTTCAGTCGCGCATTCGCCCGCATATAAATTAATCGTCTTAGTATTATTGCTCAAGGCCCGGGTTATGGTCCGGAAAATATTCCAGGGGTAAATTCCCGAAACTAAACAAGCTAAAACTAAAGCCAAAAAAGCAAAACGCCAATTCCCAGGGATAATCCGCGTTATCCATTGTGAATTGGCTATAACAAAATTAAAATATTTTATTTTTTTGGCAAGCATGGGGATGCTTTTTAAAATTACTTAAGCTAATCAAGTTAATCCTATAATCCCGCTAATCGGGGTCAGAGCTTTGTCATTTCGACCGAAGGGAGAAATCTATGATACCCGGCTGATATCCTTAACTGGGCATTATAGATTTCCCGGCTTCGTCTCGAAATAAGACTGTTTTTGTTTTTGTCAAAACTGAAATCAGGGCGAAGAAGACCCTAGAATGTTAAACTTTTATCTTCGGTCGCCGTGGGGACGGCGGAAGAATCAACGTTTTTATAATTAAAAAAATTATAAACAACAAATCCGCTAAGCAACAAAAAACTGATAATAATAATTATCAGTATCGGCAGGGCATGCCGGAAAGTCTGAAAAAATAGCTTTAAAATATTCATTTCCATGGCGATTTTTTGCCCGCTGTTCTTGATTTTATCCCCCAAAGATTCACGGCTGTTTTCGCTCTTTCCCTTGCCCTTATATTCCATAACCGCCTGAGCCATGGTCATCCAGGCGATATTAGAATAAACCTGACGACCGGGAATTTTGCCGGCGCGGATAAGCTGGCCGATATAATCGGCGCTATAGCCGGATATTTTCGCCGCTTCTTTCAGGCTAATAAGATTTTTATCAGAATTAAGCGTCATCTTAGATTGATTCCCGCAAATTTACAAATACGTAATTAAACTTTTATATTTAATATTTGTATATTCGTAAACGATTTGTCCCGCTCGTTAATTTTCTAAAAATGCGGGATCCCGCTGTGGCGGTGATAAATTCGTGGGTCAGGATACTAATTTTTTTAGGCAGAATTTGCTATTTATCCAAATAACTGAAGTTAGCTAAATATTTAATAATTTGGCCCAAATTAAACAATCTCGACCCTCGAGAATTGCCATTTTAAAGGAATTTGATATAAATCTCGACCCTCGAGAAAAATATCTTGATAATGTTATTATAACATTATAGAATAGTAAAATGCAAGTTAACGTATAATTGTGTAATTTCACTCATGCATAGTTTTTTATTTAATGTAAGTTAAAATAATTTTCATATGTTTGTTATTCAGTTTATTACTTATATCAATAAAATTATTTGTGGATAATTCAAATAAAAAAGAGCGTTTTACGCTCCAGTTGCTTTCTAATCTTACAATTAATTTAATTCTTTAACGAAAAAATTCGTGTCTTTTTTATGAATCCTTCTGTTAAATAAATATGTATGGCTTCGGCTCTTTTATCGTTACTCGTGAGCCAAATGCTTGTGGCTTTTTTGTGCCGGGCAATAGCGATAAGCTCTTGAGTAAGTTTTCTGCCCCAGCCCTGGCCGCCGTATTGCCGATCTATGGCCACTTCCTGAATCGTGCCGATTAAGCCATCCATCGGCGTCTGAAAGAATATAATAGCTCCGAAACCGGCTATTTTTCCATTTGACCTGTCCTCCAGGACTATTCCACGGCAATTATTATCGCTTACGAACGAATTTATGTCCCACTGAGGGCTTCTTCTTGCCGTTAATCTCGCTTTCCACAATATCAGCAGGTCGTGTTCGTCTTCGATTTTTAAATTTCGAAATTCGAGCATATCCCACCTCCTTTATTTGATTTTAATTTTGCTTTTTTCTATTAATCATGATATTTTTAATTTAACATTAGTTTATTAAAAAAGCAACCTTATGAATACGGTTCTTTAAAATCGATTGGAGAAAACCATGTGCCAGGTGCCGAAAGCATTCAAGCAGAACAGCTTTATCATTAATTTACTCATAGCCATCGAAGAACAGACCGGGTGGAAAGATAAATACGGCGAATATAAATTCGTGCCCATGGAAAGCATCCCGCCCCGCTTCCACGAACCCTCACGATCCGATATTAATTCCGCCATTTACATGCTTATTTACATGATCAATCTCTGCTATCAGTCAACGCTCGAGAACAACGAAGACGCTAAACTGGAAAAATGGCTTTACGATAACATAGATAAAAAGTTTTCGAATGACATAAATTACGCGGCCAACGCCCTGGTCAATATCGCGCAAATCATCGCTCTCCGGAATCCGGTAACCGCCTATTACCTGGGACTGGCGAAACAAGCCGTTCCGGAAAAGAATTTAGGGTCCAATCTTTGGAAGATAATCCTCGATGTTACGGTCAATATGTTTTTGAATAATCTGCGGGGAAGGCAAATTTCGGCCGAGGAATTCAAACGCATTTTCGAACGGCGCATGGAGGAATTGGGTAATAACCTGCAAAATTTCATTATTGAAAAAAGAAATGCCCAGTTGAGTAAGCTTCACTTCACCGGTACGCGTAATCCGGTTCTGGACGAATCCAATCCCTGGGCGCATTATCTCGCGGAGCCCAAAAACGGCCAAAAAAAGAAAAAGAACTAATCGCGAAAAAAGACACAAGTCCCTTAAGCCAGGGACTGTTTTTTTATGGATAGGACGCGTATTTTTACGCCTTTTTGACAAATACTACGGTTTGTACCGGCCCCCGAAGCATTCTTCACACCTTATTAACAATAATTAATACATAAAAAATTTTATAACCAACCGCAAATATCCATAAAATATTTTATCTAATATTATTATATTAAGCTTTTATTTTTAACCTTGCCTGCCTCCTCAAAATCGTTGACAAAAAACTATTTGGGGCGTCCGTAATTTGATATAATTAAAGAAATATTAGAGAACTCGAAGAACAGCGCTAACGCGGAAAGATCCCCCGGTTACGATCAATTCATACGATAAGGTTCATTCACAATTTATTTTCCAAATTCATGAAAAGGAGTTTTTATGTGGCTGAGCGTAAATTATGCTATATTGACCATCGCGATAATCATCATAATGAAACAGACCCGCGATATCGTAAAACTGCGAAAATGCACCTACAACATAAGTCTGAATCTTCTTTACGCTTTTGCCATGTGCGCTTTATCCGCTTTTTTATCGGCCAGGGGCTGGCTTTGCTTCTTGGGCTTTCTGGTCCTGTCCGCGGTTTTAGCCCTGATCGGTATTTTTTTCTGGCTGGTCAACATCGATCCCGCTGAATCGAGCTCTCCCGATAATCCGGATACTGATAACGGATAACGGACGCCCGAACGATTCGGACGAAAAACCTAAACACGCAAACCGAAGGAGGGCGTTCCCATGAAAAAAACATCGCGGACAAAAAAATACATAATCACCGCCGCCCAGGCCTGCTACCACCTCAATAAAGACGGGGACGTTGAACCCTACGGCGGCGGTAAGGCAAAGGCGGAACCGCACAAAAATTTTCTCTCCGGCCTGGAAACGATTGCCAAGGAAAAGGGAGCCGAACTCCTGATACGGCCGATCGCCGGCAAAAAAGTGACGGAGAATATCCTGCACGAATCTCTGAACGACCGGCCCGAAGTTTCCTGGGATGAACTTTTAGTACTGAACAGAAACGTCCAGCTCAGGAATATCATAGTGCCCGCTCAAAATGCGGACCCGACCACCGGCAAAAAGAACCTGGTTTCCAAATACAACTCCTCCCTGGTGTTCGCGCACACAAAACAGCGTTTTATGCCCGTGCCCATATTTAACGCGGATCTGCCGCGTTATATCTATACGACCGGCGCCGTTACCCTGCCGAATTATAACCTGGCGAACGATCGCGGCGGAAATGCCGAAAGAAACCATATCATCGGCGCCCTGATCATTGAGGTTGTTGATGAATCCTGCTATAACCTGCGGAATCTGCGGGCTTTAAAAAACGGTAAATTCGTTGATCTGGGTTACGAATACGACGGAGACAAATCCCCGGAAAAAATCGGCGTGGACTCGCTTGTCCTCGGTGATATCCACTGGGGCGACCACGACCCGAGCACGAACAAAGCCAACTATGAAATGATCCGTTATTTCCAGCCCAAAAGGATTTTCCTGCACGATTTTTTCAACGGCCATAGCGTTAACCATCACCAGAAAGACAACTACCTTGAAAAAATCAGGGAATACAACAGGGGCCGACTTTTTCTTGACGCTGAACTCAAAGAATGCCGTAAAGAATTAGTCCGCTTATCCAGGGTAGCCGGAGATAAAACCCGAATATTCATAGTCTCCTCTAATCACGCCCAATTTCTGCCGACCTACATAAATAGCGACGCCTGGCGGAAAAATAATCTCTGGAACGCCGAAGTCGGCGCCTATCTTTTCCAAAAGGGCGTTACTCTGGCCAAGGAAGAAAAAGATATTGACGATGCCACTTATCTTATTGAAGAGGGCATGAAAAGGCACGGATCGATTCCCGCGAACGTCCATTTCCTCAGGTTAAAAGACAATCTGCAACGGCACGGTTATCAGCTGGCCAGCCACGGACACAAGGGCAGCCACGGAGCGCGCGGCGGCGGCGCCAAAGCGCGGGAAATTACCGGCGGCGGAAAAAGCATCACGGCGCACAGCCATTGCATGGAAATCTTTGGAGACACTTATATCGCCGGAACCTCAAGCCAGTTGAATCTTCCTTATACCCTGGGCGGCGCCTCCGCCTGGATCGCGGCCAACGCCGTCCTTTACGACAACGGCATCGTCCAGATGATACCGGTAATTAACGGCCATTGGCGTCTCCAGGGAAAATATCTCTAGGACGCGACGGATTCCGGATCCCTGAAGGGAGGTGGTTCTCCTTGGCAAGATCATTGCCGACCGACTGGTCTTGTCCGACATGCGGCAGACGGAAAAAGGCGACCTGGCATCATATCTGCCCGGGGAGCATCTTTATTTTCGTGCCACAGCTGCCGCTTTGCCAGAAATGCCACGCGAAAATCCATGATATCATAAAGAAAAAAATGGCCGAAAACAACGGCGAACCGCTGCCCATCCCGGAATATTTCCGAATTTGGGAAGATTTTACCGGAGAAAAAATCGGCTATCTTTATGACCAATTCAAAAATAAACTGCGCCGACGTACTCCGGAAGAAATGAAAAGGAAAAAGAAAAAGAAAAAAGACCGGACCAAGGCATTATAATCCGGCAAAAAATTTTACAAACAAAAACAGTCCCGAATAAACGGGACTTTTAATTTAGTAAATTCCTAACAGCTACAAGCTTCCGCCTAAGGCGGATCTGCCTCGGGCTGAAAAACCTTACCGGTAATACGCCAAGAACTTGACTCTCTCCACGTAATTTCTAGTCTCCCGAAAAGGCGGAATACCGTCATACTTCATGACGTTTCCCGGACCGGCGTTATAAGCCGCCAAGGCCTGGTCCAGATCGGAGAATTTCTCTAACTGCAATTTAAGATATTTGACCCCGCCTTCGATATTGTCGGCCGAATTGTTAATATTTTTAACTCCCATGGCCCGAGCCGTGGCCGGCATAAGGCCCATCTCTCCGCGCGCGCCTCGAATAGAAACTAAATTTCGCTCATCCCATTCGACGGCGATCATGGCCGCGATCAAACGCGGATCAATGCCGTTTAGCCGTGCGGAGCGCCCTATCTCTTTTCTGTATTTAACCCCTACTCTTTCTATTAGATCTATTTTTCCGTTCCTAACCGCCCAGCTTTCCAGATTCTTTTCCGCCATCTCGCTTAAAACGGCGGTGTTCCTGATCTCCGCTTCCGTCCCGATCCGTCCCGATCCGTCCCGGCAACCGGTAAGGATATTTTCATAATTTAAAAATAAGACGGCCAGGTTCGAGATATAACCCGGTTCCGCGCAACGGGAAAGCGGGTTTATGTACGCCGATGAAGCTTTCTGATAGGCCCGATACGCGATTGAAAGCAGGATAGACAGCAATATATAAGTAACAACGAAAACCAGGGCTATAAAACCATAAAAAATCTTAACGTTGATTTTAACCATAAAATGATATTACTTACTAATAAACATATTATAATATCATGTTTATAAGTTTTTGTCAATTACTTACATACTTTAACCGAATATTTTACTGCTAATAGCGCTTACTTTAAATAAATCGATCTCAACATAATCATAATAAAATTTGTTAATCTTATTTGCGGTTATTCTATTACTGTGCTAGTTTTAAATTAGAACCTTTACAATATATCCGCCCTTATTTTTAAATAATCGGAATCCGGCATAAAAGCGCCTGATAAAAGGAGGACAAAGTGAGTCAATCGACAAAAAAATGGAGCCTGTTCCTTCGTTGGTGGATCGTATTCGCCTTGATCGTTTTGGGGTCAGCAATACTTCTCTTGACGGGGCTGTTCGCGAAAATAAACGAAGCCGATTTTACAAAAATCAGCTTTCTGATTTACGCCGTATTCTTCGTTTTTACGATCAGAAACGGCCTGGATGCCCGCCGGCTTTCCGGGCAAAAAGTACCGATGGAAAAAAAAGAAATCGATAGCTTCTTCCGGGCCAACGACATGGGTCACTTCGCGTCCAAATCTCTTTTTGTGCTAGGGATGATCGGAACCGTTTTCGGGCTTATCTACATGCTGTCGTCCGTATCCAGTCTCGATCCGTCGAACGCGATCGCGGCGAAAAACGCCATGACCGAAATTACCATGGGTATGGCCACGGCGTTTTACACGACCGGCGCCGGTCTTATCTTAAGCCTTATCCTGGAAATCCAGCTTTTCGATACGAAGCAACATCTGGACAAACTTTACGACGAAATAAGTTGTGAAGATGAATGCGAGGCCAAAGATGAAAAGACTGACGACCAATAAATACGGGGAACGCGACAGCATCCCCCTTACCGATCTTACCTTAAACGGCCTTATAATCATGTTTTGCCTTTTCGTACTGACCTCCATAATGGCCAAACTCGAGGAAAAAAAGAACGCCGATATCAAGATTCAGGCCGAATTCATGATCACTTTGACCTGGGAGGACCAAAGCCAGGACGACGTCGATATCTGGCTCGAAGACCCCCTGGGAAACGTACTTTGGTTCCGTAACAAGGAAATTCCCATGGCGCACATAGACAGGGACGATCTGGGAAAAATAAACGACACCATAACCCTGGCGAACGGAGAAACCATTAAATACGAGCACAACCAGGAAATCGTTACCATCAGGGGTTTTATTTCCGGAGAATGGACGCTTAATATACATATGTACAGGAAAAGGGACAAAGAACCGATAAGCGCGGAAATAAAAATCGAAAAACTTAATCCGTCGGTTAAAACCCTGTTCTATAAAAAATTGCTTTTATCCAGGCAGTGGGAAGAGGTTACCGTTACCAGATTCAGCATGGATAACGGAGGAAATACTTCTGCCTGGAACACGCTTAATAAAAAGCTGATCATGAGCAGCGGATTATGGGAGACGGAACGATGAGCATATGGACCGGTTACGCCGGGATAATCACGACCTTCGTGATCCTCGGAACGCTTCTTTTGTGGCTTCTGATAAAATCGAAGATCAATATCTTCGTTAAAATCCTGATCGTCCCCGTCGTGCTTTGGTACAGCCTGGTGCTTTATTACGTTCCGGAAAAACTCCTGGGCTGGCCGACGCCGGACGACATTCCGGATCGAAGCGCGGTGCTCGCGTTGATAATCAAAGAACCGGGGCCGGGTGATCAGGGAGCGATTTATATATGGCTAATGGACATTGATGGCCGGAAAAAAACTACCTGGGCGAACCCGAAAAACGTTTTTGAATACAGCGAAAAAAACGCGCCCAGATCCTATAAGTTACCCTATTCCAGGGGGCTTCACGAAGATCTTCAAAAAGGAGAAGAGGCGCGACAGCGGGGTATGATAATTATGCTCAAAAAAGGGCGCAAGGGCGCCCCTATAGAGGGCAACAATGGCGCCCGGCGCCGATCGGAGTCGGACGATGTTGAGATCGAGATCTTAAACCCCCAGATCTTTATACCGAAAGATTAAGATAACCGATACAGCATCCCAATCCTCCTTAATATAAAGGGGGATTTTTTACAAAACTAAAAATCATAAACCAGACGCATTTTTATCATAAGTGAAATTTATTAAATAACAGTTCATCATAAAAGCCGGAGTTTTGACGGAAAAACAAAGCGCGCAAACACGGCTGGCACTAAACCTATGCGACTAAGATATATTATTTGCCACTATGGCGAAATCGGCCTCAAGGGCGACAACCGGCCTTATTTCGAAAAACTTCTGGCCGAAAACCTGAAAGAATCCCTGGATCGGGAGTGTCCGGGATGCAGGGAAAACGTCCGAATCCTTTCCGGGCGCATCATCGTTGAACTTTCCGGCCAGGGAGAAAAACGAATACGGAGAATAACGGACGCCCTTAAGAACGTATTCGGCTTGGTATATTTTTCCCTGGCGGCCGAATCGATTCCTGATGTCGGCCGGCTGGGCGAAGACGCCTGGGAACTTATTAAGGACAGGAAGTTTTCCACTTTTCGCGTTACCACCCAGAGATCAGACAAAAACTTTCCCTTAAACTCGGTCGAGATCAACAAGGAGGTGGGAGCTTATCTCTTCCTAAAAACCGGTAAAAAAGTAAAACTGAAAAATCCCGGTCTAACCTGTTTTACGGAGATCGTTAACGGGCGAGCCTTTCTTTATACGAAAAAAATAAAAGGCGCGGGCGGCCTCCCCGTAGGAGTGGGCGGCCGGGTAGCCGTGCTCCTCTCGGGCGGGATCGATTCGCCGGTCGCCGCTTACTACGCGCTAAAGCGCGGCTGCCGGACGGTATTCATTCATTTCCATTCCAAGCCCTTCACATCGAACGAATCCGTGGAAAAAGTGAAAGCGCTCGCCGCGACGCTTAAAAAATTCAACGCTTCGGGAAAAATATTCCTGGTGCCGTTCGCGGACGCGCAAAAAGAGGTGGTTTCCGGCGCGCCGGAAAAACTTCGGGTAATATTATACCGGCGGCTCATGCTTCGCATTGCCGAAAAGATAGCGCGCTCTGAACGATGTCTGGCCCTGGCTACCGGCGACTCGCTGGGGCAGGTCGCTTCGCAAACCCTCGAAAACATGGCCGCGGTCGAAGCGGTCTCGGGTCTGCCGGTCTTAAGGCCTCTCGTGGGTTTCGATAAAGAAGAGATCATCGCGGTCGCGAAGAAGATCGGTACTTACGATATTTCGATCCGTCCGCACGACGATTGCTGCGTCCGCTTTATCCCGAAACATCCGGAGACCAAGGCCGACATTAGACAGGTAGACTCCGCGGAGAAAAAACTTGGTCTTGGCACCATCGTCGAAAATGCCCTGAAAAACACGGATACGGTCACGGTCCCCCCTTTCGATTCGGCGTAATTAACTTAAAACAGAAATTTCCAGATAACAAAAAACGCTCCCGGTGTCCGGGAGCGTTTTTTTACTTTTCCTATTTCTTCTTTTTTGCCGGTTTCTTCTTTGCTACTTTTTTGACGGCCTTTTTGACCGCTTTTTTCTTGGTTGCCATAATTTTTTTTCGATGCTTATTTTTTTAATGAAGATTTTTTTCGACCTTTTGCAACTCCTTGTTATGCGAAGTCGCTATGCGCGCATGTATCTGATTTAATTATAACCTAATCGCCGCGATAGCACAACCCTTTTCGCGATCATATCGTCGACGGGCGCTAAAATAATCCGGCCTAAGTCTTCGGAGCGGATATTCGTTATAGATATCATTCGAATTTCGTTTTTAAATTTCCGGTTTGGGCGCGCGACCAACCGCTTTTGTCGGTCCGATCAATTCTTCTTCAGCCGCATCGCTTCTGCCTGGCGATCTTTTCGAGTTCCCCTCCCCTCTCGATCGTCTCCCGGACCATCGGCTCTTGAACTACCGCTTCCAGCGTTTCTTTCTTCTCCCTGATAATAACCGGCCAGCATCTTCAATTAAGCTTGATTTTTGCCGGCTAATTTATGCCTCTAAAGAGGCTATTTTTCCTTTTATATTACGTCGATCTTACGGAGATAAGCTATAATTATCCTTATTATTAGCTATTATAAAAAAAATATATAAATTAATTCATTGCTTGACAAAAATTAAAAAATGTGATATTATAGGATCAGATCTATAAATTTTTCAAAACTTCAAAAAAGGGAAAAGCATCATGAAAATTTTTTTTCTCTTGATCAGCTGGCTAAAATTCCGGTTCGAAAAAAAAGAACCGGAAAGGGTCATGGTAACGGTTAAAGATTGCGGCGGCTGCGGCCGTTGCCCGCTCTGCTTCTCACTGAACGAGTTCAACCGCGAAAAATTCCGCCCACCTCTTTAAAAACAGCCGGCAAAGAACCTGAAACTTGCCCTCCGCCAAAAACGGGGGGTTTATTTTAGAGCGCATAAACCGAAAAATCCGGAAATTATTCCGGATTTTTTATTTTATCGAATAGTTTAATGTTAAATTTATATTTTCTCGGGCACGTGCCCAACCTCTTTTGTCGGGCCGATTTTTTCATCGTCAGCCGCCTTTATTTTCGGTCCGGCGATCTTTTCGAATTCCCCCCTCTCGATCGTCTCCCGGACCATGAGTTCCTGAACCACCGCTTGCAGGGTTTCTTTTTTCTCCTTAATGACGGCCAGAGCGGCGCGGCTGGCATCGTCGATAAAACTCGATATCTCCTGGTCTATCTGTTCGGCCACTTTTTCGCTGTAATCGCGCTGTTCGTGTATTTCCCGCCCAAGGAAGATCATTTCCTCCTTCTCGCCGTAAGTCCGTGGGCCCAGTTTATTGGACATGCCATAATCCGTAATGAGCCGGCGGGAAAGGCTTGTGGCGCGCCGTAGATCGGAAGTGGCGCCGGTCGTCACTTCGCCGAATATCTCCCGCTCGGTCAGGTAACCGGCCAAAAGCACGGAGATCTCCTCGATATATTCTGTTCGTGAATACATGTGCTTGTCTTCCGTCGGCAGTTTCAAAGTATAGCCGCCGGCCCGGCCCCGCGCAATAATCGATATTTTATGCACCGGATCGGTGTGGGGCATGAAATGCGCCACTACGGCGTGGCCGGCTTCGTGGTAGGCGGTGATCTTTTTTTCCTTTTGCGTAATGACCCGGCTTTTCCGTTCCGGCCCGAGCATGACCTTTTCGACGGCTTCAAAAAGCTCGTCCATCTGGATGATCTTCTTGTTGCGGCGGGCAGAGAGAATCGCGGCCTCATTTAAGAGGTTCGCCAGGTCGGCCCCGGAAAAACCGGGGGTGCGTTCGGCCACCTTTCTTAAGCTTACCTCTTTCGATAAAGGCTTTTTGCGGGCGTGAATCTTTAGTATCGCTTCCCGGTCGGCGATATCCGGATTATCAAGCACTACCTGCCGGTCGAAGCGTCCGGGCCGCAAAAGCGCCGGATCGAGAACATCCGGACGGTTAGTGGCGGCCATGACGATAATATTCGTGTTCGGATCGAAACCGTCCATTTCCACGAGAATCTGGTTCAAAGTCTGCTCGCGTTCGTCGTGCGAACCGCCCAGGCCGGAGCCGCGCTTGCGGCCGACCGCGTCGATCTCGTCGATAAATACTATGCAGGGCGTATTCTTCTTCGCTTTCTTAAAAAGGTCGCGCACGCGGGAAGCGCCCACGCCCACGAACATTTCGACGAATTCGGAACCGGAAATATGGAAAAACGGCACGTTAGCTTCGCCGGCAACAGCCCGCGACAAAAGGGTTTTGCCCGTTCCCGGGCTTCCTAAAAGCAGAACGCCCCGCGGAATGCGCGCTCCCAATTCCTGGAATTTTTTCGGATGGCGCAGGAATTCCACCACCTCCAGGAGCTCCTCTTTAGCCTCCCTCACTCCGGCGACGTCTTTAAAGGTAATGCGGTCTTTCGTGTCTTTTGAAAATTCCTTGGCCTGCGACTGTCCGAACATCATGGCCCGGCTGTTCGCCCCCTGGACACTGCGCATCATAAAATAGATAAAAACGCCGATCAGAAGGAAGGGCAGTAAAAACGGCAGGATCGCTCCCAGCCAGAAACTCAGGCCTTCGTTTTGCCTGATCTCGATCTTTACCCCGGTCAATTTAGATTGGTCCACTTCGAAATTGCTCAAAAGGCCGGATAGAGTGTCCCCGGCTTCTTTTTTAACCTCCTCTTCCGAGCCGTCTTTAAGGGTTATTTTCATGTTATCGCCTTCGACCGACACGCTTTCCACTTCTCCGGCGTTGATCTGGGAAATGAATTTCTCTAAACCGACCCTTTCCGTCTTCTGGCCGACATTGCCGTAAAGGCTGAACAAGGCCGCTACCACCAAAAACATCAGGAAAAAATAAAGGAAATTTTTTATTAAGCTTTTCATGTTTATATACACAGACAACGAGAGCCATTATCCGTCGAATCATCGTTGCCTGATAGTGAATTTTTTATAATAATATAAAATTTATATTAGGCTAATATTAAATTTAGTATATAATAAAAAAGATATTTTAGCAAACAAAAACAGTCCCGAAGCTTCGGGACTGTTTTTATCGTATATTTCAGGTTATTCACTCTTGGTTTTATCGGCTTTTTTCGCGCTTGGTTTTTTTTCCTTAGCGGCCTTTTTCTCGGTCTTGGCGGCCTTTTCTTTTTTCGGCGCTTTTTTCGGTTTTTCCTCTTTTTCCGTTTCTTCGCCATCGGTCTTTTTTTCTTCCGATACGGCTTCTTCTTCGGCTTCTTTCTTTTCGATTTTTGCGTCCAACCTGTCGGAGTGGGCGAGGCCCAGCCTGTGTTCCTTCGGCTCCATGGAAACGATCTCAAAATTTATGGTTTCTTTGGCCTTGTATTTATCGTAAATCCTTTGGCCGGGAGAAAGCGAAAGCTGGCTCACGTGGGCCAGGCCGTGGATCTCGTCGTCCAATTTCACGAACAAGCCGAAGGGGTTTACCTTTAGGATAATGCCAGGAACGGTTTGGCCCAATTTGTACTTTTCGCCCACGTTTTCCCAGGGATCTTTCAAAAGCTTTTTGGCGGAAAGGAAGATTTTGGAATTTTCCAGGCTGATGACCTCGGCCTTGATCGTGTCCCCTACTTTATAGAGGTCTCCCGGATCGTCTATTCTCTGCCAGGCTAATTCGGAGATATGGATAAGTCCTTCGAGATTTTCACCGAAACTTACGAAAACCCCGAAATCGGTTATCGCGGTGATCTTGCCCTCGATCGAGGTGCCGACCTTATATTTCGAGATAACGTCCTGCTGTTTTTCGTTCCAGGCCTCTTTCTCGGAAAAAATAATCTTATCGTCCTTTTCTTCCAGGGTAATGACCTTGACTTCGAATTCCTGGCCCGCGAAAGAACGGAGCTTGTCCAAGATCTTGCTTTTATCCCCGCCGGAAACGCGCGGATAATTCTCGGGAGCGAGCTGCGACACCGGCAAAAAGCCCGCGATCTGGCGGTATTTCGCTAAAAGGCCGCCCTTGTTCGCGTCCACGATCCGGACCCGGATGATCTTTTTATTTTCGTAAGCGTCCTGGATGCCGGCCCAGGCTCTTTCCTGGCCCGCTATCCGGAAAGACAGCTCGAGTTCGCCGTTCTCGTTTTCGTCGTCTATGACCGTGGCATCGACTTCGCTTCCCGGCTTTAAAGTGGCGTATTCATCGTCCTCTTCGTAAAGCTCCGGACCGCGCACGACGCCGGTCATGACGCCGTCGATATCAAGCTTGACCTCGGCTTTGGAGGCGGTAATGACCTTTCCCCGAACAAGCTCTCCGACCTGCGGAACTTTGACGACATTCCGATCGAGAAGATCCTTAAATTCTTCGCCGTCCGAGCTTACTTCTTTTTTTTCATCTGTCATATTTTTAATGCTGCTCTAAATCTGCTTGAATTTAATTACAAATCCACAAATCAGAACACAAATTCACAAATGCTATATTTGTGTTATTTGTGATGAAATTTGTGAATTTGTAATATAAAAAAACAGCATTTAACCCTCTTAAAAGAGAGTTCCCCGGCCACCTTCATGCCGGAGAATTTATTAAAGGTGATATTCAATTATCAATATCCATAATTTACAGGAAAACGAAAAAAAAAGCAATATTGACAAATTCTAGAGTTTATGCTAATTTAAAAAGATTCCGAATGGTCGGAATCAGGGTCTTTGACATCTAACCAAGGAGCTTTATTTGCCGCCAAAAGGGCGGTCTGTAAAGGAGGAGTATGGATCTAACCTTAAATAATTACCGCGGATTAAACTGGGAATTAACCAGCTTTTTTCAGAACAAACAGAGCCAGATGAACAAACGGCTGGGCGAAGAAAATCTATTAAATTTGCTTGTCCCGGGAGAAGAGCGCGAATTTTTTATCAGGGTCTACGGCGAACTTTGGGCGCCCGGTCTTTACGGAGAGCAAGGCGTTTGTCTCTGCGTTTTTACTTTCGGAGAAAATAACGATGTTAAATTCTCTTCGGGTGTTTACTCTATAAAACCCGATTTTTGGCCCCTACTACTCGCGCACATGGAAAATCTGCTCGATAATAATTGGGGCAAGATCGAATTAGAGAAGAAACAGGCGCTCGCTGATTGGATAACGGAAAAAAAACGCACTCTCGGTATTTCAATACCGGATAAACGTTTGCCCGCTGTCGTAAACGCGCCCTTGAAAGACATTCGCGGGGTAATGATAGAAGATATCCTGATCACCTTCGAACAATAATCGGCATTAACCGCTTTATCCGCCGCCAAAAGGGCGGTACGTAAAGGAGAAAGAAAAACATGAAAGTAAAAACACTGAAGCTGCGCAATCATTTCGAACTAATCGGTGACCTAGAGATCTATTTCCACGAAAACAATTCACCGCTCGTGGGCGAAAAAAAATTAGCCGATTTGATCGAAAATTGGTCCGCGATCGATTTTTCCTTGAGTGTCTACGGAAGATTATGGACTCCTGGGGGCGGCGGCGGACCTCACGGCTTTAACAGCAAGCTGTGCAGCCTGCTCTTTCCCAACCCGGAAAAATGCGTTTTACAGACGCACGGAACGGCTGAGTTCACGGAAAATATTTTTATTCCCGAATTCTTTTACCTGCTTTTCCGGGAACTCGAAAAAACCCTGGCCGAAAACTGGGGCGATGCTGAACCGGAAAAAAAGCGAGCCCTCGCTGACTGGATAAAAAAGCTTAAAACAGGGATGGCTAGCGTCGAAACCTACAACAAAATCCGCGGCCGCCTGGACAATGACCGTGGAGAAAATTTATCCAATCCGGAAATCGTCGCGGCCCTGAATCACCTGGCCCGCACTCTTGGTCTTCTTTCCTGGAAAACAACGCTTTATCTCGTGGAGCCGGGCTATCCGGAATCAAAAGAGGCCAAAAAGATACTGGATCGAGCCGGAATAGAGTATTCAGTATTACAGCACGCCTTCGAAGATACGGACAAGCCGGTGCTTATGGTCGATAACGAAACTTATATCGGACTCGGCCGGATCGCGCTTTACGCCAAATGTTACGCCGAAGGCGGAAACAAACCGATTAAGGTTTACGGGGAGATCTAAAATGGTCCGAAAGAATTTGATTATTTTGCTGAAATTCATGATTACCCTGATTATGGCCATGTTCGCGCTCTTGTCCGTCGTCCTCTTTGCTTGCTCGTTATACTTCGGCATCGATGCCGAAGTATTAAAAGTCTCATTAGAGTCGGGCATATTGGCGTACCTCAGCTACGCGGGGCTTAAGCTGATCGACGGAACGAACAATGGTCCACAAAAAATAAAACCAAAAAGAAAAGCGGTATAAGCTTGCCGACGGAGAGGTCTAATGGATAAAAATAAAAAAACCATACGACGATGCAAGGGCGGCCTGATTGCCATAAAATTTATATCTCTATTGATCTTTTTTGGCGTCATTCTCTATACCAGCTGGTACGATTCCGGCATAGTAAATCTGAATCGCGTACTCTTCTACGGTTCTGCCGCTACATGGTTCTTATCATTACAAATACTCAGAATGATCCGGCGAAAAGAAAAGCATTATCCGCCGCCGAATGACGAACCATAAACTAAGTTTCTTCAAAAATACGAAAACCACTGCAAAATTGCAGTGGTCTTTTTTATTCTCTCGACCTCGACTCTTTCCTCACCCGGCCTTCGGCTCTCCGCTACGGCGGATCGCCCGAAGTCCACCCTCTCCGATTCCGGAGAGGGTACGGACCCTTAAAAGCGCAACTACCCTCCCCAGACTTGGGGGGGGTGCGAGCGATAGCGAGCGGGTGGGGAAAGCGCGGAGATATGCCTAAGCGGACAGAGGGGTAAAGGCGGCCGGAGGGGTGTAGATGAGATGCCCGCAGGCCGGGGTGGGGGAAATCAATTTACCTTAATGTAATCCCGCCACCTTTCATAAAGCTCCGCCGTCGCGATCACGTCCCAGGAATTATAATCGGCGATCTCTTTGTATTTTTTTTCTTTGAAGAGCCGACCAACGTCGTCGCCGGTAATGCCGCCCGCCTTGGGCGAATGGATCCCCAACGCCCGGCAGTAAAGATGAAGATTGCCCTTGCGCCTGACCGCGCCGTAAAAAGAGAGCTGGTCCAGAAGATCGATATGCTTCGCGCGGTAATATTGGCTCCCTAAATAGCGGTTAGACATAAGATCGACCGACGGCTTTACCTTGCGCGCCGCCGAGCGGAGGAGCAAAAACGGAACATCAAAAGAACGGCCGTTAAAGCTCACGAATTCCGTGTAACGGGCGGCACCGGCCCAAAAAGCTTCGAGCATATCCTTCTCGCTTTTGGGCTTAAAAACGAAGTTAGCGTCCTTATATTCTTCGATCAATGAATCCGGAGCCTGGAAATACACGACGCCCTTATTTTTTTCCGTATCAAAAACGCCGATGGCCGCGATCTCGCCGGTTAAAGGCGAAAAACCCAAGCCTTCCTTTAGGTCCGTTAAAAGCACGTTATACTTCCCTTCGTCATCGCCGGCTTCGCGCCTGATCCAGCGCGTCAGACTCGCGCGCGTCGTTTCATCCAGCGAGTCAAAATCCGCTCCGACGGTTTCAATGTCAAAAACTAAAGCCATAAAACTAAAACGCGCAACACGTGGTTCATGACGCAAACGAGCGTTATGAGTTATGCGTTACGCGTTATGAGAACTTTTAATTGCAACCTCCGCTCGGAGCCGCCGCTCCGTCCGCGTTTGCCAAAGTCTCGCTGCATTCTGCCGGCGGATTATTGAAAGCGGCGCAGATCGCGGTCTTATATCCTTCCGGGGTCCTGCCCGCGTTCGATTTTACGCCGTTGATCACGAGTGTCGGGGAACCGGTAACGCCGTATTGCTTGGCCGTCTGGTCTTCGGCGCCTATCAAGGCCACGCCCTCGGTACTAACGCAGGTATCGATTTTGGCGGTATTCGTTATGCCGGCATCTTTGGCCGCTTTTTGCCAACAGGCCTTATAAACGTCATCTCCGTTCCGGTAGATCGGGTAGCAATCCTTATTGATGTTGGTTATATATTTCCAGAGAACATCCTTCCCGTGGTTTTTTTCAACGCAGAGCTGGCGGGCGTCTTCGATGCCCTCGACCGGTCCGTGCAGGGACTGGACTTTATTAATGTCGTCGCCCGTGACACTGGCGATAAAACGGATTTTAATATCAGCCTTGTCTTTTAAGAGATCGAATACGGGCGCCATTACGCCTTCGGCCTGGACGCCGTACGGACAGAAAGACATGACGAAGAGTTCGACTATCGGCTTATCGGTCTTGGTAACCGCCGCGCCGTTATCGGCCGGAGCCGCGTTCGGGTCGGCTTCGTTAGCCTGGTTCTTGGCCTGCACCTCAGCGATATCAATGCCGTTCACGAAAAATTTCTTACCGTCTTTGGACATGTATGAATCTACTTCCTGGCCGGCTCCATCCGCTCCGCCCGGGAGGCTTACTACGACCTTATAAAGACCGTTCTCGTCAACAACCTCCTTAACCGTCGCGGTTGTGCCCGGCTGCAGCAGGTTTTCGTTAATGAAACTTCCGGCCAGCTCATTGGCCGCTTCCGGTGTGATTATGACCATCTTGTTCTTATTGCCCAGGGCGCAACCGCTTACGATCACGGACAGAACCAGGGCCGAAAGAATGATTTTCTTCATAAATAAGTTATTTCGCCCCTTCGCATAGCCTTAAAAATAGTTATGGCAAATGGCGAAACAATGATTATAGTTATTAAATAACACTTTAAGAATAGCAAATATATATCTTTAAGTCAAAACGGATTGACTTTTGCCCTAATTTATGCTAAACTAAGGATAGTTGCCGGTTAAAATAAGGCGATTTTATTTTACGCGCGTTCTTTTATAAAATTAAACATTGGCCAAGATATATCATGATAGGCGGTAATCATGGAAAAGCCGGGAAACGAAGTGCCCTTAAAAAGCGAACTCAGACCCTACTATCCGGAATCGTGGGAATGCCTGGACGGTCCCCATCCCCGCATAAAAAGATTAGTCCGCTGTCCGGAAAAACTCCTGCGGTTTTGCCGACGAAATAAAGACGAGAGCGCGGAGAAAGTATTAGCTCAAGCGCTCACGGACAAAGAAAGAGAAAAAATTCTGACACTGCGGCTCGCGGCTGAAGCCGCCCGGCTTAAAAAAGAATTTACGGAACTGGAAGGTTTCGGCGTACGCGTGCCGCGGCGAGCTTTCCTGATCGGAAAAAACGAAGCCGGGGAAAAAATTATCCTGACGATAATTGACCGGGTGCGGGGAAAAAACCTGGAGAAAGCCGACGCGGCTGAAAACGGGAAAAAATTGCTGGCAAAGGGCGAGGAGCTCTGTCTGTCTCTCGTAAATTATCTGACAAGTAAAACCAGAAACCGCCAACCGTATTTATGGGACGTTTTCCATTACAAACAATACGTGTACGGACGAACCGAAAAAGACGCAGAAAATCATATTTACATGGTGGACGTGGAACCATTGTATTGGGAATATAATAACGTCACCAGCGATTACGCCTGCGTAAATATTTCTCTTTGGAATCTAACGACGCTCGTGAATCTTTTAGAGTTAAAAACCGGCCAAAAACTTAAAAAAATCAGAGATCTGCTGCCGCTAAACCTTTAAGCGGCCATTTTACGCTCTCGTAGTTCAATGGATAGAACACCAGCCTTCTAAGCTGGTTATCTAGGTTCGATTCCTAGCGAGAGCACAGCGTGAGATTCTCGAGGTCCCGAAGGGACCGAAGATCCCGCCGCATGGCGGGGCTAGCGAGAGCACAAGAAAATTTCGAATGACGATTTTCAAATGTCGAATCGCTGAATTAAAATTCACGCAGCCCTAAGGGGCCGGAATCCTGCCACATTACCGTTTCATGAGTTAATTTAAAAATTAATCGACATTTTAAATTTTGCATTGTTATTTTGCATTTTGAGATTTACAATTTTCATTAATCGGTTTTCCGCAGACACGCAATTATTTTTACTTAAAAATTTTAAAATAATGAATTATTTATGTCGACAATCATTTTTTTGAGTTTCGTTATCGCTTTTTTCCTGATCATGGCGGAGCAATTTTTTAACCTCCTCTTCCGCGGCTACGCGCCCTTCATATCGACCAGGCCGGGAGCGATCGATAAGATCGTAGCCGACCTGGAGCTACCCGAAAAAGCGGTGGTTTATGAACTGGGCTGTGGCAAAGCGCCCCTTCTACGCGCCCTCTCCCGGAAATACCCGCAAGCCGACCTTATCGGGATAGAAAACGAACCGGTGCCTTATCTGATCGCGTCTATCCAGGCGAACCTGGCCAAAACCAATATTAAAATCAAACGAAAAAACCTGTTTAACATAAACCTCGGCGACGCGGACGCGGTCTATTGCTACCTTAACCCGAAAATGATGTCCAAACTCGAAAAGAAATTCCTCTCCGAATGCAAGAATGGCGCGGTTGTCATAAGCTACCAATTCCCGATGCCCGAACTCAAGCCGGAAAAAATTCTTGAGGTCGGCGAAGGGGAAAAGGTTTATTTTTACCGGATAAATAAATAAGATAAATTATGGCTTTTGAAAAAATGTTAAATTTTTTTAAGCCGGATACGATCGCCGCGGAGGAACCTGAGAACGAAAAACCGAAACCGCTTCCCGAATACAGGAGAAAAGACGACGAAACCGCCGAACGAGAGATAAGCGAGACGGTTGACGCTGATGGCATAGCTGAAAAAATAACCATGGATTTTTCCATCGGAACGGAGGGCGCGGATATAATAAAAGCTTTGGCCAGACTGGTGTTCGAACTGAAAGACCGGCTAGCTTATTACGATACCATTTTAAGCGATGACGCTTCCGGACATATCTTGTCGTTAATATTAAGGGATGTAATAAAGAAGAAAAAAGAAAGCCTGGGTCAAAAGGGACCGCAAACTTTCTTTATAGCCTGCGGACGCCACGAAAGCAAAAAATTCGAATCAAAAGTCGAGGAGTTCGTAATTTCTAAAAAGAAAAACATGGGCCGCGCCCTATTGGTTACCGAGTATATCGACAGCGGGCGCAGCATAACAAGCGTCGTTAAAATGTTGGAAAAGAACAATATTGATTTTGATGTCGCCTCGTTGTCGGCCGAGTACAGGCTTAACGGTGAGGGGTATAGAAAAGAATTAAAGCGCCACCTGATCGTCGGCGAAGATGGCTCTAATACCGGACTGGGTTTTTATAGCACTGGATTTACCGGCGTCAAAAAAGGCAAAAAACCCTCTGCTCATCCCATAATCGACGGGGACGATAAACGCGAAGACGTGGTTAACGCCAGAAAAGACGCTAAGCTGATTGCCGAAGAATTATATAAATTAACGGAATAAAATGACGCGCTCAGGATAAATATGGACAAATATTAAACGTTCTGCTACAATTTCATATTATATTATGGTGGCTATAGTACAACGGTTAGTACATCGGGTTGTGGTCCCGGTGACGAGGGTTCGATTCCCTCTAGCCACCCAAATTCAAAACAACTCCTTCGGGGGTTGTTTTGTTTAGGCGCCCAATTTAACCGGGTTCGATTTTTACCCCGCACACGAAGCGAAGCGAGCTGTGCGGGGCCCTCTAGCCACCCAAATTCAAAACAACTCCTTCGGGGGTTGTTTTGTTTAGGCGTCCCCCCGGTTAACCGGGTTCGATTTTGACCCCGCACACGAAGCGAAGCGAGCTGTGCGGGGCCCTCTAGCCACCCCATTTTGCGAAAGCGGGCTTAACAAGTCCGTTTTTCTTTTGTAAGAGTAAAAACAAATTTATCTTCATAAACCGCGAAAACAAACTTTATAAAGTTTATTAAATTTGACAAACTTTATATAGTTTGATAATATCACTATATAACCAGAAAATATATGACTATTCGCGAAAAACTCGAAATAATCCAAAAAACTCTCGGTTTGACGCAGACTAAATTGGCCGAAAGGTTCGGCGTGTCTTTCGCCGCTTTTAACTCCTGGTGGACCGAAAAATCCCTTCCCCGGCCAAAAATGCGAACCGCTATTGATGAGCTTTTTTTAGAAATAACCGGCCAAAAAACAATCCCGGACGATCAACTGACGGCCAAAAAGCAGGTTTTGCGTCAAAAATCATTAAAACATAAAAGAGTCCTTGGGAAAATTCTGGCCAACCCCGACATCCGCGATCAGTTTATCTTAAAGCTCACTTACCACAGCAACCGCATTGAAGGCAGTACTTTATCCGAACCGGATACGGCCGCCATTTTATTTGATAATGCCGCTTTGCCGGATAAAAGCCTGACTGAACAGATGGAGGCTAAAAACCACCAGACGGCCCTAAATTATCTGCTTAGCCATATCGCCAGAAAAGAAAAAATAACCGAAGATTTACTATTAAAACTGCACGGCATCCTGATGAACGGTATCCGTCCCGATGCCGGTTTTTACCGCCGGCACGCCGTCAGAATTACCGGCGTAAACCTGCCAACCGCTAATTACGTAAAAATTCCCGACTTAATGACGGCAATAATCGCTAAGGCCGATAAAAGCGCCGGGGATATAATCAACAGAATAACCGGCGTGCATAGCCGGTTTGAACAGATTCATCCCTTTTCTGACGGCAATGGCCGCATCGGCCGCCTGCTTATGAGTGCCATGCTCCTCCGAGCCGATTTACCGCCGGCCGTTATTGATCAAAAGCGGAAACAGTTATACTATACTTATCTTTATAAAGCTCAGGCTAAAAATGACCAAAGCCAACTGGAAGATTTTTTATGCGATGCTATCGCCGACGGATTTAAAATTTTAGAGCGGAAAGACTTTTACTAAATCCGATAAAACCGTTTGCTCATCCAGAGGCGGGCAGGTCAACCCTTTCGATCGACCACCCAAGATAAAAACACCAAGCAATTACAGAACCGGGCCGGATTATTAAAATAAATATGAAAACAATAAATAAAATAATAATTATTTTGATTTTAATATTTTTATTGTTGCTATCAATGGGCTTGCTTTCTGGATATAATCTTGGTCCAGAGGAAATACTTCTAAAATTATTTAAATAGAGGTGGCGCTAGGGATCTTTTTCTTATCAATTTACTAAATACTCCATTAAAGAAGTTTGCCAAGCTTTTCGGCTAGCCACCCAAATTCAAAACAACTCCTTCGGGCGTTGTTTTTTTAGCGCCCAAGTTTACCGGGTTCGATTTTTACTCAGCATGTCCTGAAGCCTCGGGATGCGCGTGGCCCCCTAGCCACCCCAAAACAAATTTCATAAAAAATACTTCTAGTGTTATAATAACGTCAGGAGTGTTTTTAGTTCTAACTAATAGTATATGAAAAAATCAAAAAAAATTGTTGCGGTTGGCGGCGGTGAAATCGGCAGACAAGGTAAAAAAATAGAAACTTTAAAAATTGACCAGGAAATAATTAAATTAGCCGGAAAGAAAAAACCTAAATTGCTTTTTATTCCGACAGCCAGCGGCGATTCCGACGGTTATATTGAAGTTGTAAAAAAATATTTTGGTAAAAAATTGGGATGTAAAATTTCTGTTCTTAAATTAATCAATACCAATATTGCTTTAAAAGATATAAGGAAATTAATCTTCACAGCAGATATAATATATGTAGGCGGAGGCAATACTTTGAAAATGCTGAAACTGTGGAGAAGTAAAGGCGTAGATAAATTATTAATAAGCGCATACAGTAAAGGAATAATTCTATCCGGCTTAAGCGCGGGGTCTGTTTGCTGGTTTAAATATGGGCAAAGCGACTCAAGAAAATTTAAAGATAAAAACGCTCCGTATATTACCATATCGGGACTTAATCTGATTGACTCCCTGCACTGCCCTCATTATGACACCGAAAAGGATAGACAGGCTGATCTAAAAAAGCGAATGAAAAAAATAAATAAGGTTGCCATAGCTCTTGAAAATTGTTCAGCTATTGAAATTATTAATGACCAATATAAAATAATCGCTTCAAAGCCAAAGGCCAATGCTTTTAAAATTTATTGGCACAAAAATAAATTCTATAAAATTAAACTTGAAAAAAACAAACTTTTTCCGATAGGGACTTTATTAAAAAGTACTACACTTCCACTTTAAAGAACTCGGTTCGAGCTTCCTCTGCTAAACGGCCCAAATAAGAAATCGTCCCCAAGGGGGCTATTTTTATTTGGTTAGGGTTTCGATTTTTACTCAGCATGTCCCAAAGCGGACTTTTTAAGTCCGCTTTTGTTTTGATTAAAAAATAATTAACCAAAAATGGCGTTCCTAAGTTCAACAAGTAAGTGCAACACTCTGCTAAAATAGTAGAGTATGAGCAAATATAAACATTTAACAATTGAAGAAAGGGAAACTATCCAATTAATGCTTTGGCAAAAACAGCCAGTTAGGGCTATAGCTAAAAAAT
>JAZDLN010000047.1:0-9892 GCA_043801965.1 Candidatus Falkowiibacteriota bacterium | reverse complement strand
TTTCAAAACAATAACAAATAATGATATTAGAAAAATTGAATATCTTTTAAACTCTAGGCCCAGAAAAAGACTTGGCTGGAAAACACCTTATGAGGTATTCTATAAAAAGACAGGTGTTGCACTTCAGAGTTGAATGTACCGACATCGGTGTTGACAAAAATGCCGATTAATGATATACTATTTTATTGGATCTTTTTTAACCTAACATTAGCGATTATTTGTGTGCGTTTGAAGAAATTTACCCTTAACAAACAGATTTAAGGAGGTTACGATGGAAACAACGAAAAAAATCGCTGTGGCATGCTTTATCGGGGGCGTGATTTGCTGCGGTACGGCGCTCGTTTTCAGTCCGGCCTATTGGTGGCTCGGGCTTTTCGCCGGATTCGCCGGCGGTTACCTGAGTTATGAATTCCGGGAAATTTTCCGGGCCGTTCCCCATGCGCTACGCGCCGCCAGCGTCGCCAGCAGAGAATACGCTCATCTACGGAAAGAAGAATTTTTTGCTTCCATTAAAGCTTGGTTTCGGCGGCCGCATCCGTTTTTGTACACCGGCCTGATCGTTATGTTGCCCGTCGCTTTCTGGCTTTTCCCGATTTTATGGGAAGAAGTTAATGGAATGCCCGAACCGCTCTTGACCAAAGTTGTGATTATCTGCGTTTTCTCATTTGGTATTTGTTTCGTGTCGGTAATGGCAGTGATCATTCCTTTTTGGCTTTTAGCCGCTATAGGGGCGGAGTCAAAGGGTGTTTATTGGAGAAAATGCTACCACGAACCGTTCAGATGGGTAACTGGTAATGGCCAAGAAGTTCCTGCGACGTTTGCCAATGCCGTCGAATGGGCGATCAGGGGTATTTTTGTGATCATTAAGTTTTTCGTGTGGACCCTTTGGAAGCGCCTTGTTATCGCCGTATATCGCGCGCTTTGCTATACCGGCCGTTTTTTCTGGTACTTGTTTAAATTGGTACACTCGGAAAAGCGGATTCTCTGCGCGCTGGACGGTACGATCGGCGGAGCCGTAAGTTATATATGGTTCGCTTCGGTAGCCGCGACACCGGTCGAACAGATGGTATTTATCATTTTCGGTGGACTCCTGGGCGCCGCGCTTGGCGTAATAAATTGGGAGATCGTTTCCAAGCGGATCCTGCACGTGCCGGTCACAAAGTAATCGTGTTCCCGTAAAAAAATTATAACCACCCCAATAAGGGTGGTTTTTATTATGATAAAAAATTAATTTTAAAGTTTTTATGTCGGTTTATTGAAAACTATTCAAATTTGATCACAGTTATTTCCGATCGGCCGCTCGTGCGCATGGGCGGACCCCAGGTGCCGGTACCGGGAGAAGTATAAACCGTGAGATCGCCGTCGGTATTTAAACCCGTATAATATTTGCCGAAGATCAGGCGGGTAATCAAGCCGAAAGGAAAAAGCTGGCCGCGGTGGGTGTGCCCGGAAAGGACGAGATCGACTTTCGCGGCCAGGATATCGCCGATGCCGTTCGGCGCGTGTTTTAAGAGGATCGTCGGCTGGTCCGGATCGAGCCCTTTAAGAAAACCGGCGGGATCTTCCGTTTCGCCCCGATCGGCGTAGTCGAGTCCGGCGATAGTCAGACCGTCCGCCATCGCCGTTTCGGACCGCAGATAGCGGACGCCGGTGCCGGCGAGAGCGGCCTCGATCTTATCGCGGCCGATATAAGTTTCGTGGTTGCCGTTGACGAAATAAACCCCGTAAGGAGCCGTGATATTTTTTAAAGGCGCGGCCAGAACGCCCAGATCCGGTCCGGTGCCGTCGAAAAGGTCGCCGGTAATGAAGAGTATGTCCGGATTCAAAGAGTTGATGCTTTCCGTAAGCGCCGTGAACCAACTTACCCCGTAAACCGCGCCGAGATGAAGATCGGTTATCTGCGCGGCGGTTTTGCCCGACCAATCCGGGGGCAGATTTTTTATTTTTACGTTAATATTTTTAATTCGGGGATAGCGCGCGTTATAGAGGCCGTAACCGGATACGATTATCGCTAAGAGGCAGAGGACCGCGGAAAGCCGGCGCGGTTCTATAGAAAAGCGCGAGAGCGAACCCAGGCCGAAGATAACCCAGCCGGCGGTCGCGGCCAGAAGGAGATTCGCGAAGAGCCCGTACCAGACAGAAGACGCGATATAAAGCCATTCGGTCGCCTGGTTTTCAATCAATCGGTTAAGTAATATCGTCGCGATAAAGCTCGTGGCCAGACCGTAAAGAACGAAACCCAGCATGCGGGATTGGGCAGGGCCAAGCGCCAGAAATCTAGTGATAGTGGCGTGCAGGTAGAAATGCGAACCGTAAACGATTGCGAGAGCCACGGACAAGAAGACGATAATTTGGATCATTTTGATTTTTAGCATGAATGTTTAACTCGGGTCGTTACCCGACCCTCTATAACTATACCTTAAATAAACGGAAATTTAAAGTTTAAATTTTTTTGGTTTTCTGTTATAATAAAAATTAAGAAGTTCCGCGGATAATCCGCGGGATCGCGACCAATCTATGGAAAATTCTATTTTTTTAAACATCAGCATCTTACTGAGCATAGCGATCACATTGGCCTTTCTTGTCCGTTTGCTCCGGCAGCCGATGATCATATCTTATATTCTGACCGGCATTGTCTGCGGGCCGCTTTTTTTGAACCTGATTAATAACCAGCAGGAATTCTTTTCGGTATTTGCCCAGATCGGCGTGATCCTGCTTTTGTTCCTGGTCGGGCTAAACCTGAACCCGAGCTTTTTTAAGCAGGTCGGAAAAATCGCGTTCTTTACCGGTATCGGCCAGGTTATCCTTACAGCCCTTTTCGGTTTCGGAATTCTGTTGTATTTAGGTTTTTCCGCCCACTCTTCGATCTTTTTGGCCATTTCGATCACTTTTTCATCGACCATCATCATCCTGAAGCTTTTGTCGGATAAGCGTGATCTTATGACCGTTTACGGACGATATACTCTCGGTCTTATGCTCGTGCAGGATATAATAGCGATCGGCCTTATGATCATGCTGCCTTCATTTTCGGAACCGGAGCGTATCTTTTTTGCCGTCGCCGCCATGTTCCTTAAAAGCATCGGCCTTTTAGCCTTAGTATATTTTCTTTCCCGGATAATACTTCCGGTTTTTCTGAATAGCGTGGCCCAATCCGGCGAATTCCTTCTGATTTTCACTTTAGCCTGGTGTTTCGCGATCGCGGGTTTAGGAGATTGGGCGGGTTTGACGCTTGAGGTTGGAGCGATTATCGCCGGCATTTCCCTGGGTTCCTCGGTTTATCAGACCGAGATTTCCAGCCGGATACGTCCCCTCCGGGATTTTTTCATCGCCCTTTTCTTTATTATCCTGGGATCGGAGATGAGTGTCGGCAGCATACAATTCGCCGTTGTTCCCGGATTAGTCCTCTCCGTTTTCGTGCTGGTCGGTAACCCGATTATTCTTTTTTTCCTGTATCGGATGGCTCGCTTTACCCGCCGCTCCAGTTTTTTAGCCGGCCTGACGGCGGCCCAGGTAAGCGAATTCGGGTTCGTTTTTCTTTTTGTCGCGAACCAGATGGGTTATGTCGACAATAATATCCTCTCTATTTTTACGATCGTGGCGCTGGTTACTATCTTCTTCTCGTCATACATGATAACCTATAATTTCCAGTTATATTTGGTCTTGCGGCCTCTTGTCAGGAAGTTTTTAGGCAAAGACGGATATAAGGAGAAGAAGACGACAAAAGAGCATTTCGATGTTTTTGTTTTCGGCTATCATCGTTTAGGCTGGAAGATCTGCGAAGCGCTTAAGGAAATGGGCGCTAATTTCGCCGTCGTCGACTTTGATCCGCATGCCCTGGAAAAGCTCCAAAACCGGCGGATCCCGTATTTTTTCGGCGATGCCACTGACGTAGAATTCCTCGACGAACTCCCGCTATCGTCCGCCAAGATGATAATTTCGACTTTACCCAACACCGAAGTCCAGAATATCCTCGTTAAACATGTCCGTTTTTGCAATTCGAAGGCGTTGGTCATAGCCAGTCTATCCCACTCCGCCTTGCTCCAGGACCTTTATAAAGCGGGAGCCGATTATATTATGATGCCGCACCTGGTCGGCGGACAATGGCTGGCGGATATTTTAAGGAACCGGCCCTGGAATCGGGCCACTTTCGATAAGCTTTGCCGGGAGCAAAAAGAAGAAATGCGTCTGCGGTTTACCTTGGGGCATCATTAGTATTGACGATTGACGATTTTCGGTTGTTGATTGACGATTTTATTGACAAATTTTTATTTTTTGAATAAGATAATCGCATGTTTGGCAAATAAACATGTTTTTTTAATAAGAAATAATAATTATTAAGGAGGAGATCAAAAATGGCACAATGCGATGGTTGCAATCAGGATGCGCAAGGAAGATTAAAAGATTGTCATATCTGCGGGGGTCAGTTTTGCGGAAATTGCCGTGAATATATTGAAGTAGCGGGTCCGGTCGGGATTTGCGGCATGGTGGTATGCAAGTCCTGCGAAAGCAAGGTGCCCGGAGAAAGAGTATATTAAGTGGTCATAAAAATCATAACCGCGTGGATATTACCAGGCGGTTTTTTATTCCCCAAAAAATCTAACCATAATAGCCTAACAGCTAAAAGCTAAAACCTGATTTTATTTGACAAAGAGCGTTTTAAATATTAAAAATAATTGTTATAATTTTTTCATTAAGAGTTCTTTACAATGAGATAGGTCCCCGTTTTTAGTAAAGGCAAGGAGGTTAAAAAATGGAACGTTATTTGGATGTATGCGGAAACAGCGCCACCGGTATCTTTGATGTTTGCATAATCGGCGGCGGAATAAGCGGCTCGGCGATCGCTTACACCTTGTCTTTGCTCGGTTATAAGGTGGCTTTGTTCGAAAAGGGTGATTTCGGCGGCGGCACGACCGCGGCGACCACTAAAATGATCCACGGCGGCGCCCGTTACCTTAAAACCCTGGAATTCCGTTTAGTGCGGGAATCGCTTCGGGAGCGCCGTATCCTCTGTGATATCGCGCCTAACTTCGTTTATCCGAAGCCCGTATTCCTTACCACTTCGGACTACCCCAAAAGCAACAAGGGCTTGATCCGCGCCGGCATGGTCTGCTATGACCTTTTGTCGTACGATAAGGGCTGGGCACGGGATAAAAGCAAAAAAATACCGTGGCATTATTTTTCTCCGGCGGAAGCGGTTTTAGCGGCGGAGCCGGCGCTTCGCGATCGATATCTGACCGGCGCTTTCGTTTACGAAGACTGCTTTAATATTTTTCCGGAACGCCTTAATCTGGCCTTTCTGAAGTCGGCGCTTAAAAACGGCGCCCGGATCGCCAATTACGCCGAAGTGTTTGATTTTTTGTATTCTTCCGGCCGGCGCGCCATTTCCGGCGTTAAGGTTTTTGACCGGATATCGCGCCAGTCATTTTTGATCCGGTCGCGTTTGACGATCAATTGCGCCGGACCCTGGGCAGACGAGGTTTTAGGACTTATCCGCGGCCAGGAGGAAAAACCGGCTCTTACCCGCTCCGAGGGCATTCACATTATTACCCGGCCGATCAGCCGGAATATGATCGGATTTTTTCCCCGGGGCGGCAGGCATTTTTTTATTATTCCTTTCCGGGGCCATTCCCTCGTAGGCACGACCGATCGGCCGTATTCGGGCCATCCCGATAATTATCGCGTGAGCGCGGAAGGAATAGACGAGTTATTGAGTCTGGTTAGCCGGCACGTAAAAGAGCCGATCGGCTGGTCCGATATTAAGTACGCCTACGGCGGCCTTCGGCCCTTAGCGGGGGAAAACAAGACGGATACCTATAACGCCTCCCGCCGCCACGAAATTCGCGACGGCGCCCGTGACGGACTGGGCGGCCTTATTACGGTCGTGGGCGGTAAATACACGACCAGCCGGAATCTGGCCGAGCGGGTAGCCGGAGTGGTGGCCGAAAAGCTGAGGGTCTATCCTCGGCGGTCGGCCTCCAATCGGTTGTATTTAAGCGGCTGCGAAATTACCGACATGGATCTTTTTATGTCGAAGCTCCACGCTCTTTACGACGGGGATTTTTCACGGGAAACGGTTGAGTACCTGGGGCGCAACTATGGCACCGAGGCCAAAGAGGTTTTTAGGCTGACCGAGGACGACCCCAGCTTAAGGGAAATGTTGAACGCTGACGGCGAGATCATGGCCGAGGTGGTTTACGCGATTAAATTCGAAATGGCCCGCACGCTCTCTGATATAATATTACGCCGGACCGGAATCGGCACTTTGGGAAAACCTGACCGGAGAACGCTTGTTAAGGTCGCCTCCGCCGCCGCCATAGAGCTGGAGTGGAAAGCTGATAATATTATCGATGAATTGGATAGAGTTTCCCGGATTTACGAATTGCCGGTTAAAACAAAAAAGGAATAAAAGCATATAGAATTTTTAACCGACTCTTTAAAATGATTTTATAAAAATAACCTGACAATTTTTTGCCAGGTTTTTAGTTGTCATAAAAGGAAAAAATGCCGAGATCTATTAAGGCGAAATCGGGCCATTACACCACGCTAATCGCAAAAATTTTTTTTCTTACCCTTGACAAGCCGGAAAATCCGTGCTATACTTAGATTATAGCCTAAAAAATAAGGCGAAAAACAAAAACAAAAACTATGAGTGACTCCAAAAGCGGGTGCATCGCGCCCAAAGCAAAACCGCAGGTATTCAATGCGGATTTTTTAATGATCGCGATCGCTTCGGTAACGGTGTATACCTATTTTATGGTGTATACTATAATTTTCTTGTCCTCTTAAAAATCCAAGGCGAAACAAGCGGCTCCGACAGGGATAAAATATCTATTTAGATTTTATTCCTTCCGGGGCCGTTTTCTTTTTATTTATTCCTGTTTGATCGCTTCCGCGTTTATGGTGATGCGGATTTCATTACCGACAACCATGCCGCCGCGATCAAGCATTTCGTTCCAGCTGACCCCGTAATCATGGCGATTTATCACGGTGGTCGCCTTGAAGCCGGCGCGGATGGTCAATCCTTTGTCCGGTTCATCTTTAATATGCGGAGTCCGCCAAATGCCGGAGCTTATGAGGGTCAGGATGATTTTGCGCGTTATGCCGCGGATGGTCAGATGGCCGAATAATTTAAATTCATTGGCGCCGATCCGTTCGATCTCGTTCGCCTGAAAAATAAAAGAGGGATAATTCTTTACGTCGAAAAAGGCCGCGCTTTTCAGATGACGGTCGCGATCACGATCCCCGGTCCAGATTTCGGTAGCGTCCATGATAACGTCCACGATTATTTTTTGGGGGTTGTCGAAATCAAAATCAAGCGTTCCCCGGATATTCGGGAGATGGCCGCAAATATCGGTGATCATCATGTGCCGTACGCAGAATTCCGCTCCCGTGTGGGCTGGTTCAAAAATCCATTTTGACATAATTTTATCGGCTAGAATTAGGTATCGGGATCGGTTTCTCGGGATTATAAATTAACTGCAATATATAAATATATAATAAGTTTGTTAATATATAATTATAATTTTTGCGCGATTAAGAAATAGATATCTTTTTAATATCTCATTAACATATTCTCAATATAATTTGAATATAATAAAAAAGCAGGTAAATTAAAAAAAACCTGCCTGAACCGCCGGTCCGTTTGCGGAATCCCTAGATGAAGCCGGAATTTCCGGATAAATTCGTCTTTCCGCGGACCGGTCGGTTTTTTATTGTCGAAAAATTTCCTTAGTACGACTAATTATCGGTTAACCATATTATAATCGCGTTGTAACAAAAATTATATATTATTATAACCGTAAAGATCAGATCCTGAAATTATTTAAATTAAACCTATGAAACAACTCAAAATGAACGACGGTCACGGTACCTCCGTCACTATCGCCATCATAGCCTTTGTGGCGGCAGTGGGAGCTTTGTATTTTGCCATAGACGCGAATTCGACAGCCTGGACGAGCCGGGGCGGAGAAAACGTCAATCTTGATCAATTAGCCGATCTGGGATCGGCCATAATGACCGAGACCGAGCTTGAGAATAAAATTACCGCCGCGGTGGAAAGGAAAATCATCGAAAGCATGGATGATGAGGGATACGGCCGAACGATGGCCAAAGATTTTACGGGTAACAATACGGCTTCGGTTCCGGAATCGGATAAAACCGTTGTTCCGAAAGGGCGGTTCGCGGCTAACCCCCCGGCAATAGTGCCGGAGGCCGATAATACGGGGGCTGTATTCGCTTTAGCTCCGACGATCCGGTTAACCGACGCTTCCGGAGAAGGGGTTTTAAGCAAAGCCTGGCTGGCGGTATATAACGGCATCACGTATCATCGGATCGCCGCCAGGGGCCTGGCCGCGCCCGTCGGTACGGATTATTACGAAGGCTGGCTTGTCCGAAATCCGGATACGCTTGATATGTTCTCTGTCGGTAAAATGAAATATGACCCCGCTGCCGCGGACGCCACCCTGTCAGTCAGAGTCACGGGAGACCAGGAGGCTTACCGCACCGTTTATGTCACCCTGGAGAAGAATGACGGCGATCCTATGCCGGGCGAAGTAATGCTTAAAGGAACTTTTTGGCCCGAGACCGATCTTGCCGTTACCGATAAGATGATCGAAAGCTATAAGGCCAATGAAGCCGTCAAAGCCGGTATGTCAACTTCCTCGGCCCCTAAAGCCGATAATTCAACCCAAAGCCTGCTTGAAGCCATGCTTAAAGGCGGGACCGATAAAGACTCTCCGGCCGCCGGTAATTCCGACCCTCTATCTAGTCTTATGCAATTATTGCAAGGCAGTAAAAAATAAAAAAGTGCCACGAAAAAGCGGCCCACCCAGGGCCGTTTTTTGTGCGGTTATTTTTTGTGGTATAATATTATAGGCACTAGGCACTAGGCACTAGGCACTAGGCACTAGGCACTAGGCACTAGGCATTTCATTTTTATGTATATACCAGCTTCCCTTGATAGAGTCAACAAAAAAAAGAATGCCGCCGTTTTTTTAAAAAACGCGGTTTATCGAATGGGCGGTACGGTCGAAATTTTGGCGGTATTGGCGGTCTGGATATTGATATTTTCCAAGCGAGCGGTTCTTGGCGGTTTAACTCGCGAAGAAATACTTACCTATATCCTGGTCGGTAACCTGATCGGAGCGGCCACGAACCATTTATTGCGGCGGATAGTCGTTCACGACATAAGCCGAGACAATCTTTCCCTGCTCATGAATTCGCCCGCTTCTTATTTGGCAAAAATAATAATCAGGGGCTTCGGCCGAAATATCCTCCCATTCATACTGTCAGTGGCGTTTCAGATTTTTCTGTTTTATTTTTTTATCGACGATTTTAAAATTAATTCGGATCCTTACTATCTTTCCGTGATCGCGATCATGCTGGTGCTGGCCTTTTTGTCGGAATTATTGATTTTGTATTTTCTTCATTTTTTCGTTTTTTGGTCGGTCGAATCCGCTGAAACTTATAATTTTATATTGAGACTCAAAAGTATCCTGGCGGGCAGTTATTTTCCGCTGGTGATCTGGCCGGCCATCGTCAATATCAGCCTGGTCATGCCCTTCGCTTATTCATGCTTCGTGCCGGCGGAGCTTTATTTGAAAAAAACCGGCCTGGAAACCGGTCTTCGGGGAATTTGCGTACAAATGATATGGATCATGGTCTTGTATATAATCCTGAAAATAGTCTGGACCAGAAAAACCCATCGGCAAAATATCAGACCGAAGGAGATATCGATCGAATGAAACCGATCGCCTAAGTTCAACAAGTAAGTGCAACACTCTGCTAAAATAGTAGAGTATGAGCAAATATAAACATTTAACAATTGAAGAAAGGGAAACTATCCAATTAATGCTTTGGCAAAAACAGCCAGTTAGGGCTATAGCTAAAAAAT
>JAZDLN010000046.1:0-36209 GCA_043801965.1 Candidatus Falkowiibacteriota bacterium | reverse complement strand
GATGTCAGCTTGTTTTTTTTATAGCCTGATGTCCGCTTAACATAAAAAACCATGACCCAACGAACCTATCTTAATATCCTTAAATTCGGGGTTTACCTGTCGCTGATTACGGTCTTTTTCGTTTTCCGCGGCCTCCTCTTCCCGTTCATTACCTCGAAGCAGATCTCGTTCAATATCCTGATCGAGATCATGACTATTTTCTGGATAGCTTTTATCATCAAGTATCCGGAATACCGTCCGAAAAAGCAATGGATCACGCTCGGCCTGATCGCTTTTCTCGCGGTAATTACCTTGTCCGCCATTACCGGACTTGATTTTAACCTGAGTTTTTGGGGCGATGTCGAACGGATGCTGGGCGTTTTCCACGTTCTCCATTTTCTGGCTCTTTATCTTATTATAATTACCGTTTTTCGCGAATGGAAAGACTGGAAGATGCTGTTTATTTTTTCCGTAGCGGTGGCGCTCATGGAAACCAATACTATCTCGAAGAAACAGGGGATGACCTACGGGACGATCGGCAACACCGCCTACGTATCCGGCTACCTAATCTTTAACATGTATTTCTGCCTGCTTCTTTTGTGGCGGGAAAAGAACAAATATTTAAGATGGCTCTGGCTCTTGCCTCTGCCGTTCTTCTTCCGGGGATTCACGATCGCCGATACGAGCGGCGCTTACGTCGGTCTCGGATTCAGCATAATTTTCGCCTTTTTCCTGTACGGCATCCTGCATCACAATAAAAAGATCAAGGCCGCCACTTTGACCGTCTGCGTCCTGTCTACCGTTTTCGTAGGTTATTTCTTTATAATCCAGCGGGACAGTTTTTTAACCAGACACTCCCCGGTTTTTAACCGGATAGTTACCGATGTTAATCTTAAGAAGAATACTTTCCAGACCCGCCTGATCTCCTGGCGGACGGCTTTGAAGGATTTCAAGAACCACCCCTTCCTGGGAACGGGTTTCGGCAACTTCGCGATCACTTTCGACAAGTATTTCGATCCCCATTTTTACGATTATACCCGCGGAGAAACTTATTTCGACCGCGCGCACAATAACGTCATCGACATCGGTTCCACCTCCGGTCTTTTGGGACTGCTGGCTTATTTGTCGATTTTCGGGGCGGTCGGTTTTTACATGATAAGGGACCGTTTTAAGGCTAAACGCCTTGACACGCACGAGTTCGTGATTTTAGCTTCGCTTTTAACCGCTTATTTCGTCCAGAACCTGGCCGTGTTCGATTCGCTCGTTACTTACGTCGGATTGATGATTACCCTGGGGTATATCGTCTGGCTGGTCCGGGAACGGGAGGACGATAGCGAGACAGACGATCCGGTCTATTCCCGGCTGTCAGCGGGCGATTATTACGTTTTAGCCGGTTTGGTTATTTTAGGCGCCATCATCGCTTCCCAGGATAAGGTCTCCTCTTTAGCGGCCGATAATATGCGCACCTTATGGCTTTTTATCGGCGTGATGCTTGTCTACGCGATCGGTGCCGCGATAATCGGAAAAGAGGGCCGGACCGGCGATCGGGAATTGGATAATAAGGAGATCTTCGCCATTGCCGGCGCGGGCCTGCTTCTTTTGGTGTCCGTATACCAGTTCAATATCAAGCCCCTGAAGATGCTTTTAGCCACGATCGACGGCCAGCGTTACGCTTCCCAGGGACAGCATAGCCAGACAATAGAAGCGTATCGCCGGGCATTAAGTTATAATACGGTCCTCGACCGCGATAGTCGTACCAGCCTCGTAAGGATTTTCATCGGCCAGCCGGAAGTTTTCCGCCAAATGGGCCAGGCCAAGGGAGAGGAGGCTCTTGATTTTATCGTCGCCCAGGCCGAAGCCAATGTTAAGTATAATCCCGGCGACAGCCTTAACCAGATGGTCCTCGCCCAGGTATTAAATACCGCCGCCATGTATTATTCCGACAATCAGGATAAAAACGCCCACTACGCGGATCGGGCGCTCGCGGCCATAGATAAATCGATCGAAGCGACACCGGGCCGGACGCCGGTATATTTCCAGAAGGCGCAATTCCTGATCTCCCGCGGCGATAAAGAGGGAGCTCTCCAGACCCTTCAGTACGCCTCGACGCTTAACGAAAACGATTACGAACCTTATTGCCATCTCGGCCGGACATACATGTATTTCAAAGAAGAGGCGGAAGGATTTAAATACATCGACCAGTGTATCGACAAGAACGGCGCGACCATGCTCCAGCCGGCGAGCCTCGTCAGGGCCTTCCTGGCCCATTACGCCGAGTCGGAAGACTGGCCTCGGATAATAAAACTATACGAGGCGCTTACGGGGCTCGAGCCGAAAAATACCAGGAATTGGATCGAATTGGCGAAATTATACGCCCAGACCGGAGAAAAGGAAAAGGCCCGCGAAGCCGTGGAGAAAGTGGTCGAGATCGATCCCGCCTCGGAACAGTATGCCCGTGATTTTATCAATGAAATGGAAAAGAGCGGAAATTAACCCCGGAAATATTTGATATTATCTTATAAAAAAATCAGTCCCGAAATTCCGGACTGATTTTTTTGTCGTAAACGAATTTTAATTTTTTTTGCTTTTTATAATCGTGGAGGCCCAGCGTCGCGGCGCGAAGCAGATACATGAACCACGGGGGTTCATGACTGCGAAAAGCCCTAATGGGCTTTTCTTGTGTTTTTGATATAAGCTTGTCAGAGCAGAGAATAATAAACCGCTTTGGTCCGTTCCACCATATTCTCCAGGGTAAATTCGCTTAAAGCCTTGGCGCGGGCGGCGACGCCGATTTTTTCCTTGAAGCCGGGCCGGTCCATCGTTTCGATTATTCCCCGTGCCAGGCTTTCGGCGTTTTTATGCCCCACTAAAAACCCTTCTTTTTTATGCCCGATAAGTTCGCCGTTGCCGCCGACCCGGGTAGCCACTATCGGCAAGCCAGCGAGCATCGCCTCTATGATCGTATAGGAAAGCCCTTCTTTGACCGAAGAGCAGGCGTAAATATCAAAAGCGCGCAATAATTCCGCGGAATTATCGATCCGGCCGGCAAGTAAAACGTGATCAGTAAGGCGTAGCCGCTCGATCCAGCTGTTAAGCTCCGATCGTTCCGGGCCTTCGCCGATTATTACCGTTTTTATCCTGATGCCGTTACTGATAAGTATTTTCACGGCGCTTATCAGGTGTTCAAACCCTTTCGTTTTGTAAAGATTGCCGATCGAACCGATAATGAAATCCTTAGGGTTGATCATGAATCCTTTATTGGCGCCTTCTTCCGGGGCCGGACAAATGGATATAAGTCTTGCCCGCGCTTCTTCAGGGGAAAGGAAGTTGATCGGCTCGACTCCGTTATGAATCGTAATCAGTTTCGATTCCGGCGCGATTTTTTCCCTGATTGCCGCCAGGCGGTCAAATTCCGAAACGCAGATTATTTTATCTTTGAATTTGGCCGTAAATTTTTCCAGGCAGCGGTATTTACCGTGATTGCGTTCGGGTTCATTAAAGACCCAGCCGTGGGCAGTGTAAATGATTGCCGATTTAGGGGCAAAAATTCCGGCGATGGAACCGAGAATGGAAATTTTAGAACTGTTCAGATGGATGATATCTGGTTTCAGACGACGGATAATTTTTATGATATTTACCAGGGCGGTCAGATCGGAGAGGGGGGAGATTTCCCGCTTAAGCCCCGGAACAGCAAAATTATCCACGCCGATCTGGCGAAGCTTTTGGGCGAGTTCGCCGCCATGCCCTTGTTTACCGTAAGCGACCGCGATGTTGAATTCGTCCTTTAGGCTTCGGGCCAGGTCATAAATATATTTTTGCGCGCCGCCGAGTTCGGATTGGGTTATGAGATAGAGGATGGTTTTTTTGGATGATGGCATATATTTTTATGATAATTATTGTGTTCTTCTGTCTTTTAATTCTATAATACCCCACAAATCATAAATACTCAATATTTTAAAATTTTTCTTGACTTTTATGCCTGATTATTCAATAATTAATGTAGTTAATCACAGTTTATTTAAGAATAAGTTAAGTAATCTTAGCGTTTTTTATTTTATTAAAATTTTATGAACATGCCAAAACGTGAAGTTACTGATATTTATCCCCCCGATCGGGATTTACGGATTGGTTTTATCGGCCAGGGTTGGATCGGCCGGCATTACGCCGACGATTTCGAGAACCGCGGTTTTAAGACCGTGCGTTACGCGGTGGAAGAGCCTTATATAAAGAACGGCGATAAAATCGGCGAATGCGACGTGGTTTTTATGGCCGTGCCCACGCCCACGACACCGGCCGGATTCGACGACTCGATAATTCGTCAGGCGATCAAGAAGGTCGGTCCGGGGAAAATAGCGATCATAAAATCAACTATCCTTCCCGGCACGACCGAATCGATCCAGAAAGCCAATCCGGATATTTTCGTCATGCACTCCCCGGAATTCCTGACCGAAGCGACGGCGGCTTATGACGCCGCCAATCCTTTAAGGAACATAATCGGCATCCCCGCGGACGAGGAGGTTTACCGGGCGAAAGCGCGCGTTGTCATGAGTGTATTACCAAAAGCTCCTTTCGAATTGGTCTGCTCGGCCAATGAGGCGGAGCTTATCAAATACGGCGGCAATAACTGGTTTTATTGCAAGGTGATTTTTATCAATTTATTATACGACCTTTGCCAAAAACTGGGTTGCCGCTGGGAAATAATGCGGGACGCGTTGGCGGCCGATCCGCGCATCGGATCCTCGCACTTAAACCCCGTTCATAAAAGCGGCGAACGGGGAGGGGACGCCCGTCCGGCCCTCCGGTTCAATGAGCTTCATCTGGAGCCGATACATAAAAGCGGGCGAGGCGCCGGCGGCCATTGTTTTATAAAGGATTTCGCGGCTTTTAAAGAACTGTACGGAAAATTAGTGGGCGACGAAGCCGGGATGGAGGCGCTTACCGCCCTGGAAAAAAAGAATATCGATTTACTGGTCCAAAGCGCGAAAGACCTTGACCTTCTGGCGGGGGTCTACGGGGAAGATGTCGTCAGGAAATAAGCCGTTAATTTTTTAAATTATAGCGAGAGATGATTAATTGATTATTTTAGCAAATGACGAATAAAATAGATAAAAAAAACAATAAAATTTTAGTGACCGGAGGCGCGGGGTTTACCCCGCACCTCATGGCGATCAATTGATTATTTTAGTAAAATGACGAATAAAATAGATAAAAAAATCAGCAAAGTTTTAGTGACCGGAGGCGCGGGGTTTATCGGTTCTAACCTGGTTGACGCTTTAGTAGAGCGCGGGGACGAGGTGGCCGTAATCGATGACCTGTCATCCGGAAAACGGGAATATATAAATCCGGCGGCAAAATTTTATCATATCGATATTTGTTCGGAAAAAATTCCGGAAATTTTCGCGGCCGAAAAATTCGACCTGGTTTTTCACCTGGCCGCCCAGATAGACGTCGCCCGGTCGGTTAAGGATCCTTTTTTCGATAATAAGGTTAACGCTTTCGGCAGTCTTAATATTTTTTTAAGCTGTCTTAAATACGGCGTAAAAAGGATCGTTTTTACTTCGACGGGCGGAGCGCTTTACGGCGACGTGACGGCTCCGGCCAGGGAAGAGGATCCGGTGGTTTCATCATCTCTTTACGCCATACATAAACATACGGCCGAAAGATACCTGGAAATGAAAAATCGTCTGTACGGACAAAGTTACGTTATCTTAAGACTGGCTAACGTTTACGGCCCGCGGCAATACAAAGGCGCGGAAACCGGGGTGATTAGTATTTTTACGCATAACGCGGCCAGGGGAATTCCGAGCATACTTTACGGCGATGGCTCCAAGACCAGGGATTACGTTTTTGTCGATGACGTGATCCGGGCGATAATTCTGGCGGCCGATTCCGGTTATAACGATATCTTTAACATCGGTTCCGGCCGGGAAACGAGCACGATGGATATCATAAACAAGATCGAAGGGATAGTCGGCGGAAAGTTCGTTTTTTCCGCGGCGGCGGACAAACCCGGCGAGGTTCTAAGGAGCGTTTTGGATTACGGGAAGGCGAAGCGGATGCTGGGATGGGAGCCGGAACTTGACCTGGAGACGGGCGTCAGAAAAACCCTTGATTGGCTAAAGAGCGGCGATCAATTAAATATTTTAGTAGAATGACGAATAAAATAGATAAAAAAAACAGCAAAGTATTAGTGACCGGCGGTGCGGGGTTTATCGGTTCCCATATTGCCCTTGCTCTGTTAAAAAGAGGGGACGAGGTGGCGATCATTGATAATTTCAATGATTATTACGATCCGAATCTTAAAGAGGCGCGTATCCGGAGGCTTACTGCCGTATTTCCCGGCATAAAAATATACCGGACCGATATAACCGATAATGGCGCGATCGCGGAAATATTCAGCAAAGAAAGCTTTGATAAGGTCTGCCACTTAGCCGCCCAGGCCGGGGTCAGGTATTCGCTGACTAACCCTTTTATCTACGAACAGACTAATATCCTCGGCACTTTGAACTTATTGGAATCCTGCCGCCATAACGGCGTGAAAGATTTTATTTTCGCATCTTCCAGTTCAGTTTACGGAAATAACAAAGAACTGCCCTTTTCCGAGGAACAGCGGGTTGATAATCCGATCTCTTTGTACGCGGCCACGAAAAAATCAAATGAGGAGATGGCTTATGTCTACCACCATCTCTACGGTCTCCACTGCACCGGGTTGCGCTTCTTTACGGTTTACGGACCCTGGGGCCGTCCGGATATGGCCTTGTTTAAATTCAGCCGGGCCATTTTAGCGGGCGAAGCGATTGATATTTATAATAACGGCGAGATGGCGCGGGATTTTACCTATATCGACGATATCGTGGCCGGCGCGATCGCGGCAATAGATAAAAGTTATCCTTACGAGATATTCAATCTAGCCCGGGGCGAGTCAATAAAACTTTCTGATTTCATAAGCGAGATAGAAAAAAATCTAAAGAAGACCGCCGGGAAAAATATGCTGCCACTCCAGCCGGGCGACGTGCCGGCGACGAGCGCTTCGATCGAAAAAGCCCGAAGGATGCTCGGTTACGAACCGAGAACCTCGGTAGACGCCGGCGTCAGAAATTTTATCGAATGGTACCGTGAATACTATAAAAGATAATTATTTTTAATGATATGCAAGACAAAAAAAATAAAACGATCCTGATCACCGGCGGCGCCGGTTTTCTGGGTTCGCATCTCTGCGATAAGTATCTAAACGCGGGACACCGGGTAATCGCCGTGGATAACCTGCAAACGACATATACGGCGCAGAACATCGAGCATCTCTTCGGCCACCCCCGCTTTACTTTCATAAAGCATGATATCGTGGAGCCGATCGATTTTAAAGAGAAGATTGACTGGATTTTTAATTTCGGTTGTCCGGCCCAATGCGTTAACCTGCAATGGGATCCGGTGCATACCTTAAAGACCAGCGTGCACGGGGTAATCAATATGCTGGAGCTTGCCCGGCGGCATAACGCCCGCATCATGCAGGCTTCCACCTCCGAGATTTACGGCCACGAACCGAAAAACCCGCAAAAAGAAAGCGACTGCGGCGCGGTTTATACTTTAGGCCCCCGCGCCTGCTACGACGAAGGGAAACGCGTGTCGGAGACGCTTCTCATGGACTACCATCGGCAATACGGCGTGGATGTGCGGATTATCCGCATCTTCAATACCTATGGGCCCAGGATGTACGTGCGGGACGGCCGGGTAATGAGCAATTTTATCATACCCGCCCTGGCCGGCAAGCAGATCACGATTTACGGCGACGGGCTTTACACCAGAAGCTTCCAGTTCTACACCGACCTTATCGAGGGCATAGACCGGATGATGGCGCAGGACGGATTTTTGGGTCCGGTCAATCTAGGCAATCCGCACGAGATCACGATCAAAGAACTGGCGGAAACGATTATCAGGCTGTCCGGATCGCAGTCGGAAATAATATATAAAAAAGCGGTAACGGACGATCCGGTCCGGCGCCAGCCCGATATAACGCTTGCCCGGGAAAAGCTCGACTGGGAGCCGAAAGTCGGTCTGGAAGAGGGGATCGGGAAAACGATAGAGTATTTCCGGACCGCGCCCCGGCCGGATAAAAAAGTGCTGGTTTACGCGACCACCTACGAACCTGACATGGGCCCGGCGGAAAACGCCTTAAAAGAACTGGCGCGCCGGATGAGCGATACCGAGTTCCATGTCGTTACCGTAAAATCAAGAAAAAATTTATCCGACCAGGAGACAATCGATAACGTGCATATTTACCGGATCGGTTCCGGCAATATCCTCGGGAAATATCTTTTTCCCGTCCGCGGCGCGCTTAAAGGCCGGGCGCTTACCAGAGAGTATCGTTTCCGCTTCGTCTGGTCCATTATGGCCAGTTACGGCGCTTTAGCCGCCCTGATCCTTAAGGTGTTCGCCCGCGACCTTAATTTTCTTTTGACCTTCCACCGATCGGAAACGAATAAATCCGGTTTCAAGAAAATGATGCTTGCGCCTGTCTATAAATTTATATTCCGCCGGGCGGATTCCGTCCATTTAAGCGACCCGGAACTTGAGTCTAACGCTAAATTGTACGACCCGGCGGCGGGGGGGAGCAGTATTACGGGCGAAGGCAAGGGCCTCGTTGACCAGGTCCGGCACACTTTTACCCATCTTTTGAACAAGCAGGAGAAAAAACTTGATCGACCGTTGTAAACTATGAACTCGCCCCGCCCTTCCTTAGTTCATTAGGTAAGAGTGGCGGGGTAAAAATGACGAATTACGAATTAATTATGAATATAAATAAGAAAAAGTTAGTGATACTGTCGGTAAATTACGAGCCGTACATGAGCGGCGCGGAGCAGATGGTCAGGGAGATACTGGAGCGGCTGGGGGAAAAATACGCCACTACGCTACTGACGGCGCGTTTTGACAAGAAGCTGCCTTTTTATGAAAAACGGGCCGGTTTTGAGATTTTTCGGCTGGGCCTGGGGCATAAAACTATTGATAAATTTCTATACCCGGTTTTAGCGGCCATGAAAGCGCGGGATTTGCGGCCGGATATCGCCCACGCGATCATGGAAAGCTACGCCGGCGGCGCGCTGGTAATAATAAAATATCTTTATCCTAAAGCTAAACGGATATTAACGCTGCAGTCCGGAGACCTTGATGACGACCGCAAGCAGAATAACCCTCTAATTAAACTGACCTGGAAAATTATCCACCGTTCGCCGCATATCGTTACGGCCATCAGTTCGTTTTTGGCGCAGAGGGCTGAAAGACTCGGGGTTAAACCGGAAAATATTTTTATCACTCCGAACGGAGTGGATCTATCCGGGATGCCGGTTGGCATCGCGAAAGAGAAAAACCGCGTCGTTTGCGTCGGCCGTTTGTCCTGGGAAAAATCCCACTCGCATATCCTCGAGGCCTGGCCGGCGGTTATAAAAGAATTCCCGGAGGCTAAACTGGTTTTCGTGGGCGAGGGGCCGGAGCGGGTCAGGATCGAAAAACAGATAGCCGAATTAAATCTTAAGGCATCCGTGGCGCTAACCGGAAATCTTCCGCACCGGCTGGCTCTCGAAGAGATCGCGCGCGCCGAGGTTTTTGTCTGCCCTTCGCGGGCCGAGGGACTTGGAAACGTCTTTATTGAAGCCCAGGCCTGTTCTACGCCGCCGATCGGCACGAGGGTGGGCGGCATACCGGACGTGATTCAGGACCAAGAGAACGGCCTTTTGATCGAACCGAAAAACTCCGATCAGATTGCGACCGCGATCATCCGTTTGCTTGCCGACAAGGAATTGAATAGAAAGCTAAGCGCTGGGGGGCGGGAAACCTGCCGGAAATTCGAATGGAAGGAGATTTTAGAAAAGATCGACGATATTTATAAGGATGTTTTAAAATAAATGGCGGTATTTTATAAAATCTTCGAAAGCCTTAAAGTCCGGCTTCAGGTCGGTTTTCCCCGATCTTACGGTTGTGCGGAAAAACACAAAGACAAGGTAAAATTCGTGATCGCCGGCGCGACGGCCGCCGGCACTAATTTCACCCTCCTGATACTACTGCACGGCGTTTTGGAATTCGACGTGGTCGCATCGGCCGTAGCCGCGTTCATCGTCTCGTTTTTCGTCAGTTTTTTTCTGCAGAAATTCTGGACTTTCCGCGACAATCGGCGCGACGTTATCTACCGGCAGATGTTTTTTTACGTATTAGTCGCCTTGGTCGGAATAGCAGCAACCGCGGCGGGTATCCGCGTGCTGGTGGTAGAATTGGGCGTTTTTTATGTCCTGGCCCAGGCGATGATCGGCGTTTGTCTGGCTGTCGGCAATTTCCTGGTTTATAAGACGATTATTTTCAGAGAACGGAAATAACCAGCACCATGGCGTTTTTAAAAATTATCATATGGACGCAAATAAAAAAAAGGTCCTGTTTATAGGGACAACGGATTATAATCTGACGAAGACCGACGAGACGATCCAAAAGAAATGGGAAGGCCTGGCGGCAAACATCGACGCTTTTGTTTTGGCGCGCGGCCAAACCCTTCGGGCGCGGAAGTACGGCGCGGAGTTTTATTTGACGCCGAAGATCTTAGGCAAGATCGGGATGCCGGCCTGGATGCTCATAAGTTTCCTGCGCGGTTTATGGATAATAATGGCCGAAAGGATCGATGTGATCGTGGCGCAATCGCCGGCTCTTGACGGCTGCGTGGCCGCTTGCCTGAAAATCATTACCCGGCGCGAGCTTATCGTCGAGATCCACGGCGACTGGATCGAAAGCCCCTTTTTTTATTTCGATATCCCCTGTGCCCGCGTTGTCAGGAAAATATTGATTGCTTTGGGAAAATTCTCCCTCCTTCGGGCCGACAAGATCAGGGTTATTTCAGGCGCGACCGAAAAGCTGGCCCGGAAATACTACCGCGGGCAGAGAATTTATAAGTATCCCACTTTTACGGACATCGATATTTTTAAATCTGAAACCGATTTAAGCTTCGAACCGGTAATAATGTACGCCGGTTGGCTTTACCGCTTGAAGGGCGTGCAGTTCCTAATCGAGGCCTTCGGACGACTTCAGGATAAATATCCGGATTTCAAGTTGCTTATAGTGGGCGACGGTCCATACCGGAAAGAACTGGAAGCGCTGACGGAAAAATCGCGAATCAAAAGAATCGAATTTGCCGGCCGGAAACCGCTTTTCGAGGTCAAGGATCATATGCGCCATTCGACTTGTTTTGTCCTGCCGTCATTATCGGAAGGGTTGGGCCGTGTTTTAATAGAGGCGGCGATGCTCAAAAAACCCAGTATCGGCACGAACGTAGACGGTATTCCGGATATAATTCAGGACGGCATTAACGGATATTTATTCGAACCCGGGAACGTAGATGAATTGACGGCTAAACTGGATTCTCTCATGGGAAATAAAGAGCTGGCGGTGAAAATGGGCGAGGCGGGCCGTAAATTAGTTGAAGATAAATTCTCGACCCAGAAGTACTTTGAGGATTATGTTAAGATGATCAATGATTAAGCGGTTTTGTCATTTCGACCGAAGGGAGAAATCTCTAATACATGATCAGTGGCGTCGGTAACGTATTATAGATCTCTCCCTTCGGTCGAGATGACAGAAAAAATAATGTTTAGTGAAAAAACAAATGAAACTAATCATATACAAACAAGATCTGCCGGAGCCGTTAGAACGCTTTATGCGCCACGCCGGCTACGCGCCCCATCTGGACAGCTTCGTCCGGCGTCTGACCCGGCTTGATTATCCGCGTTTTCACGTCTATCTTAAGGAAGAAAAAGACCGGGTAATAATCAATCTGCATCTAGACCAGAAAAAGCCGAGCTACGCCGGGTCCGGGGCGCATGCCCACAGCGGGGAATATGACGGAGAGCTGGTGGCGGGCGAAATGGCCAGATTAAAGAATTTGTTGATTGAGATTTTAGATACACAAAACGTTTAATCTATACAAGAAACAAGGACACAAACAAATTCCAAATTTCAGAATTTCAATTTCCAAACGGTTTGAAATTTTGAGATTTGTTTTTTGAGACTTGTTTGTATCTTGTATCTTGTGTCCTTGGAAATTATTTTTTTGTAAATATTATGTTACTATATTTTGCCGGTCCTTCATTCAATCAGGCGGAAAAAGAATTTAATAAAAAACTTGTCAGGAAAATAGAAGTTTTGGGCGTGGAAGTGTTTTTACCGCAACGCGACGGCGCGGAAAGAAATAAGCCGCCATTTGATAAGATGCCTCCGGACGAGAGGAGAAAAGCTATATTTAAGTTGGATCGCGATAAGATATCGGCCGCGGATATATTTTTGTTCGTTTTAGACGGCCGGGTGCCGGATGAGGGCGCTGCCTTAGAGTTGGGGATGGCTTACGCCGATAAATATTCGAGGAACGGCAAAAAGCTCATCGTCGGACTTATGACCGACAGCCGGACCACTTTCGCGAACACTAAACTCAATCCGATGCTCAAAGGCGCTTTAGATATAGTAGCCGGAAGCGAGTACGAGTTGATCGATTGTCTGAAGAGTTATGTTTTTACGGCACGCAACATAAAAAAGACACAAGAAACAATAACCAAACAAATTTCAACATCCAATAACCAATAATCAAACCGTTTGGTGTTTGGAGTTTGGTTATTGAGTATTGTTTGTATCCTTGTGTCTTGTTTCTTGCATCTTTTGTTTGCGGAAATATTTAACTTTAAAATTACAAACCAATGCAACCAAGCGATGAAATAAAATCTAAACTGGATATCGTGGAATTGATCCGCGAATACGTCCAGCTTAAGCAAGCCGGCGCCAATTGGCGGGCCTGTTGTCCGTTCCATCGGGAGAAAAGCCCGTCTTTTATGGTGTCGGCGGAAAAGCAGATCTGGCACTGCTTCGGCTGCGGCAAGGGCGGCGATGTTTTTTCTTTTATTCAGGAAATAGAAGGACTGAGTTTTATCGAGGCTTTAAGGTTACTGGCCCCCAAAGCCGGAGTTACGCTTAGGGCCATGGACCCGAAACTGGCCTCGAAAAGGAATCGCTTACTCGATATCATGGACCTTTCCCGCCGTTATTACCACAAAGTCCTCCTGGAAAGCCCTGCGGCCGACTCCGCGCGGCAGTATTTAGCCTCCCGCGGTCTTTCCGCGGATGCGCTCGAGGAATGGCAGATCGGTTATAGTCCCGACTCCTGGGACGCGACCTTCAAACTTATAAGAAGCAAAGGATTTACCGAGAACGAGATTTTCCTGGCCGGCATGATAATAAAAGGCCAGAATCGGCCGGGGTTTTATGATCGGTTCCGGGGCCGGATCATGTTCCCGATAAACGACATCAACGGGGCGACCGTGGCCTTTACGGCCCGGGTGTCGCCGGAAAAGGAAAAAACCGAAAAACTCGGCAAATACATCAACAGTCCGCAAACGCAGATATACGATAAAAGCAAAATACTTTTCGGCCTGGATAAAGCGAAACTGGCGATAAAAAAAGCCGATTACGCGATTATTGTCGAGGGGCAGATGGACGCTATTACCGCTCATACCAGGGGTTTTAAAAATGTAATAGCTTCTTCCGGTACGGCCTTGACCGCGGACCAGGACATTGAAAATAAGGCCCCGAAAGATTTAAAAGACCAGATAAATCTGATAAAAAGATATACAAATAATATCATGCTGGCTTTTGACATGGATAATGCCGGAGAGATGGCCGCTAATAGAGGAATCCAGGAGGCGATGGGTTTAAAAATGAATATTAAAGTGATAGAAATTCCGCAAGGAAAAGACCCGGATGAATGTATCCGTCAGGATCCCGGGATTTTTGCCTCAGCCATAAAAGCGGCCAAGCCGATGATGCAGTATTATTTCGATAAAACCTTAAGCGGTCTTGACATGGGAAAAGTCGAGGACCAGCGTCGGGCCGTAGCCGTTCTCTTGCCGATAATCGTCAAACTCGGTGATCGGATTGAGCAGGATTATTGGCTGAAATATCTGAGCGAAAAGATCGGGCGCGAGGAATATATCTTAAGGGAGGAGGTCGCTAAAATAATAAAAAAGAAGCCCATCCAAGCTTCAAACGCAAACAAACAGTTGCCGCCAGTTTCGCCTCAAAGGACACAAAGCCGAAGCGAGAAATTAAGCGAGCATTTATTGGCTCTGATAATAAAATTTCCGGTTTTACTGGAATATTCAATAAAAAATATTGAAACAAAGCATATATTCGGTTTACAGAAGCAAGCCCTTTACAAAAATTTAATATTTTATTATAATAACGTTATACTCAACGAGGATGGAGATTATGAAGTGAACGGGTTTAACTATAATGATTTTCGTAATTGGCTTCTATCGCAAGACTCTCTCTATCCTGAAAATACGGGTTATTTCACGCAGGGAGGAATAAGTAACCAGTCACCGGATTCTGACAGACTGGTTCTTTTAAGTGAAAAAGAGTTTTACGACCTTGATCAGCCGGCCGCGAAAGCGGAGATGATCAAGATCATTATCGCTTTAAAGAAATATTATCTGGCTGATCGCAAAAAGGAACTAATGCACATGATAGCGGAGGCCGAAAAGAACGGCGACGGCCGCGGCGCCCAGGAACTAATGGAAGAATTAAAATTATTAAACGACGAATTGGCGGCCTTCGACCGGTAACGGATCAATCCGTGATTTAAACCGATTGATCCCTAAACGTAATGTCAAATAATAAAGTAAAAACTAAAAAAAAGCTCCGTTCAAACACGGCGGCCAAACCTGCCAAGAAAGCTCCCGCCCGGAAGCCGGTTAAGAAAGCTCCCGCCCGGAAGCCCTTGATCAAACAGCCAAAAAAAATTACGCCGGAATCTTTGCCGCGGGAAATAATCTATCCCAAGGAAGACGAGTTAAATAAGTTGATCGCCAAGGGACGATCGCGCGGCTTCGTGACCGAAACGGAGTTATTATATATTTTTCCCGAAGTGGAGGAATATGTTTTTGATTATGAACTGCTTTTGGAAAAACTCCAGCGGAACGGCATCCAGATAATCGAAGATACCGGCCGGATCCTTGATTTCGAGGAAAAGAAAGAGGAAAAAGAGGAAGCCGGCAAACTGCCGATCACCAAAAATATCACGGACCTATCGAAATTAAGCTCCGACTCGATCCAGATGTATTTAAAGGAGATCGGGAAAGTGTCGCTTCTTACCGGCGACGAGGAAGTGGAGCTCGCCAAACGCAAGGAAAAAGGCGATAAAGAGGCGGAGCGGAAACTGATCGAAGCCAACCTGCGTTTAGTGGTGTCTATCGCCAAGAAGTTTACCGGGGCCAAAGGCCTTTCCCTTCTGGATCTTATCCAGGAAGGCAATATCGGGCTTTTCCGCGCCGTGGAGAAATTCGAATACCGCAAAGGCTATAAATTTTCGACTTATGCCACCTGGTGGATCAGGCAGGCGATTACCCGGGCTTTAGCCGACCAGTCGCGGACGATACGCATCCCCGTCCATATGGTCGAAACGATCAACCGTTTCCAGCAGATTCAGCGGCAATTGATCCAGGATCTGGGGCGCGAGCCTCTGCCTGAAGAGATTTCGGCCGAGATGGGCGAGGACATCGAAAAAGTAAGACATATCATCAAGATATCACAGGATACAATCTCTTTGGAGACGACCGTGGGCGAGGACGAAGAAGATTCGACTCTCGAGGATTTTATCGAGGACGTCAAGAACGTGACCCCGGACCGGAGCGCCGCCCTGCAGTTATTAAAGGATTATGTCAAAGAGGTAATCATCCAACTAAGCCCCCGGGAGCAGAAGATCTTAGAGATGCGATTTGGACTGGAAGACGGCGTCGCTCATACGCTCGAGGAGGTCGGCCGCGAATTCGACGTTACCCGCGAACGCATCCGGCAGATAGAAGCGAAGGCCCTGGAAAAGATCCAGAAACACGAAGGGATCATAAAATTAAAGGACTATTGATTTTCAATTACCCACGAATCTGCAAATTTTATACAAATTTACAAATAAACCTTGTAAATTTGTAATTGATTTGTCGATTCGTGGGAATTTTAATTTAGGAAGTTGTTGCCTGATTTTAAACATAAGTGCATGGGCATGCTAAATAAAAAAGCACAGTCATGGGTACTGTGCTTGTTGTTTTTTTCGGGAATATTTTTGTTTTCACGGCATTTTTAAAAGTTTTTCAAAGACGGTTTCATATTTTTCGATCATGGGTACGATATCGAGTGTTTTGCCGGTCTCGAAAGCGTTCATGCGGAGTTTAAGCCAGCGGTCGTTGCCGTTCAAAACCCAGTCGTAGTAAAGATCGGAGGCTTGTTTCAGCTTAAAATAAAGCGAGATCGGCTGGTAGGGATCGATAAAGAAGCCGTTGCCGGTGCAATTAATATAGCTCCATTCCCGGAGATATTCGGCGGCGCCACCGCTCCTGGTCGTTATATCGGGAACGCCGTTGATCATGGCGCGCTCTTCGCTCGTGCCGCAGGCCTCCATGCCTGGTTTGGGGCAGGAAAACCAGATGTCCGAACCCCAGGCCGCGCGCTGTAAAAGTTCCAGGCCGTATTCGGGCATAAAGACGAATTTACCGTTTAAGCGATGCTCCATCCAGTTATTGAATTCTCCCATCCATAACATGCGCTCCGAATCGCTTTCGTGCGCCCGGCCGGCGCCGAAATGCTGGAACCCGAGACCCTCAAGCCTTCCTAAACAGGGAACCTCAATAAAAGTGCCTTTATCCGCGCAGATCGCGTCGATCACGGGAGCGAGCATAGGATGCTGCTGCTTATACCAGGCGAGGCGTCTGACCCAGCCCAAAATCGGTTTTTTGGGGTCAAGCTTTTTTCCTGTTTTCCGGGCGATAAAGTCAATAAAATCCTGTTTATCGTGCTTGTGCGCCCAGGCCAGCGTGGTGGGTGTAATATTGTTGGTATTCTCGAAACCTTTCAGCCGGGGAGAGAGCCAGAGACCGCGATCGGAACCGTTCGTTATACCCCTGGTCTTATGGGCAAATTCCGGGAACATGTTTTTGGTAACGCATTCATGTTCCCGACTGACGCCATTTGCTTCGTGTGTCAGGATCATGGATCCCCGGGTCATGTCAATGAAGCTGTTGTGGACGTAGGTGTTGTAATATTTGCCGTGGATTTTCAGTCTGTCAAAAGGAAAATCATTGACCAGGAATTTTTCCATACCTTCCGGCACGGGCGTATGCGTGGTAAACAGGAAGCGTTTTTTCGCGAAAAACAGCTCTTCCAGAACTACTGGTATAAGGACCGAGCAGTGACCCTCCTGTATCCAGAAGATATCGGGTTTGATGCCAAGTTTTTTGAGTACGGCCGGAACCGCGTGCCCCAATATAACTTCCTGAGTAAGCCTTTTGCCGCGGTCAGCGGTATAAAGAGAGTCGTAAATATCATGATGTTCCAGACCATAGACCGGGATACCGGCTCGATTAATCAGTCGGACCCCGATCTGGTTACCAAGAACATCCTGGTCAAAAGCCTTGGGAGCGATTGTATCATAATTGATCGTTTCCTTGGTCATCCAGTGTTGGTGGTAAAGCGGCGTAAAGCCGATGGCATTAATGCCTCTTTGCGCTAAACCCGCCATAGTATCGCCGGCCAGGATGCCGAGGCCGCCGCGGGAATTCGCGCCGCAGGCGGGTTCGCCTAATTCAGGCATAAGCATTTCCGGGGTTACGGAAACCACAGTATAGTTTTTCGTCATGATAATCCTCCCGTTTTTTTTGATTTTAAAGAGCCTAAAGTAGCTTAAAATCCCATGAAATATCCTTAAAAATGGTTATTTATATTCTATCACGATTGTTTAAAAAGTAAACTTGACTTTTTTTAAGATTTGTAGTATAAATAAATAATAACTAAAATTCTATTTTTTTGTTTTTTGGATAATTTTTGAGTAAATGGATTTAAGATACAAGGACACCAGATACAATAACCAAACAAATTTCAATATCCAATAACCAATTTCCAAACCGTTTTGATGTTTGGAATTTATTATTTGTGATTTGTTTGCGTCCTTGTATCTTGTTTCTTGTTCCTTTATGTTAATTTAAGAAATATTAATCAAATTTTTTTATGGATATCAGAAACATCGCCATCATCGCCCACGTTGACCACGGCAAGACCGCCCTGACGGACGCGCTAATGCGCCAGACCGGCATGGCCGGAGAAGGGGTCAGCATGGATTCGAACGAACTCGAGCTGGAGCGGGGAATAACGATCTATTCAAAAAACACTTCGGTCTATTATAAAGACACCAAGATCAACATTGTCGACACGCCCGGCCACGCCGATTTCGGTTCCGAAGTCGAGCGGGTTTTGCGTTCGATCGATTCCGTGCTTCTGGTCGTGGATGCCCAGGAGGGTCCCATGCCCCAGACTAAGTTCGTTTTGAAAAAATCCCTGGAGCTTGGACTTAAGCCGATCGTGGTGCTAAATAAGATAGATAAGCCCGCGGCTCGTCCGGAATGGGCGGAAGAGATGGTCTACGAACTATTTCTCGATCTCGGGGCAAGCGACGAGCAGCTCGATTTTACGACAATCTATACGATCGCCCGCGAAGGTGTCGCTAAGGCGAATCTTTCCGATAGTTCATCGGACTTAACCCCGCTTTTAGACGCTATTATGCGGTTGGTGCCGGTAGCGTCAAGCGCGGCCGCCAACGATAAACCCCTGCTCCTCCAGCCGTTCAACCTGGCTTACGATAATTTTTTAGGACGTTTGGCGATCGGCCGTATCTATGAGGGAAAGATAGTCAAAGCGCAAACCGTTATCGTTAAAAAGACTAACGGCGAATACCGCGGCGGCAAGGTCACGAAGCTCTTTACTTTCGAAGGTCTTAACCGGAAAGAGGTCGAGGAGGCCGGGGCCGGGGATGTTGTCATGGTCGCCGGCCTTCCGGATATCTATATCGGGGAAACGATCTGCGTCGGCGCGGATCAGGAGGCCTTGCCCGGCATAAACATAGACGAACCGACCATTTCTCTTAATTTTCTCGTCAACAGTTCGCCTTTCGCCGGTCGGGACGGCAAGTTCGTGACCAATCGGCAGCTCAAGGAAAGGCTCCAAAAGGAGCTTGAAGTGAACGTGGGTCTAAAAATAGATTTTTCCTCAGCCGATCATTATAAGGTTTTCGGGCGCGGCGAGATGCATATCGCGATTCTTTTGGAAAATATGCGCCGGGAAGGCTATGAATTGCAGATTTCCCAGCCGCAGGTAATAATCAAGGAAGAAAACGGCTTAAAATCAGAGCCTTTCGAAGAGGCTATCATAAACGTGCCGGAAAAATTAGCCGGTACGGTCATAGAAAAATTGTCCCGGCGATCCGGCACCATGATGGAGATGAAGCCGGAGCATGGCAACACCAGGCTGGTATTCGAGATTCCGACCAGGAGCCTTTTGGGTTTCCGGAGCGAATTCGTGGTCGATACCCGCGGCGAAGGCATACTTTATACAAGGGTTATCGGCTTTCGGCCGCATGTCGGAAATATCGAAAAACGGAATGTCGGCTCAATGATCTCAATGGCGATGGGCAAAGCCCTCGCTTTTTCCCTTTGGAATCTCCAGGAGCGCGGCGAACTCTATATCGGCGCCAATACCGAGGTTTACGAGGGCATGGTGATCGGCAACGTGGCCAAAGGGAACGACCTGGCGGTCAATCCGATCAAGGGGAAGCACTTAACCAATATGCGCGCTTCCGGCGCGGACGAGGCGATACGCCTGACACCGCCCCTGGAACTTACGCTGGAACGCGGCATGAGCGTCATGAACGACGACGAATACCTGGAAATTACCCCGAAAAACATACGCCTGCGGAAGAAATACCTGACCGAGAACGAAAGGGTTAGAATGGCCAGAGCCGCTATGAAAGCTTAAATTTCAAACAGACAACAAAAAAACCGCGATCAGCGGTTTTTTGTTGTCTGTTTATGTATATTTTTTTAATCCAACAGAACGGCCGCGCAAAGCACGGTTGTCCAAAGGCCGTCCTTGTTACCTTCGGCTGATTGGCAGATATTGGTGGTTTTTATGATGAGGCCGCTGGCCTTGTATGTCTGTTCCCGTTCGTGCCAATCTTTATTCGGGTCGAAATCTACGCCCAGCGTGGAAGCAAGCATGGTGGCGGCCAGATCTTCGGCGTAATCGCCCGCTTGTTTCGGCTTTTCTCCGTAGCCATGATGTTCGGATAAGTAGCCGTAGCTGTTTTTGTCCTTAGGCACGGCGATGCCGATCGAGGCCGTAACCAGGCGGTTGGGTTCATTCGTCTCCATGCGCGCCATAACGCAGAAGGTGATCTGTCCAGGCTTTAATTCTTCGATGCCCTGCTTGGCGGAAATGATCTTGCAGTTCGGCGGCAGGATGCTCGAGACATAGACCAGGTTGCATTTCTCGATGCCGGCGGCCCGGAGCGCGACCTCGAAAGAGGCCAGTTTGTGCTTGTGAACCCCGACACCCTTGGTCAGGAATAATTTTTTGGGCGTGAACATTCTTGTGTAAATTCTGCTTTGGTTATGCGCAGAATTGGATGAATATTAAATTTTTTTATGCGCCGATAAACGGCATATTATAAAAAATATATTATCATAATATTTTAAGTCCGTCAAATTGTCAAATCGGCTTGATTCGAAGCCTTTAAATGAAAAAAATAAAACAGGACCCGGTAAAGGACCTGTTTTTATTTTAATGTTTTCCATTACGGCTGCAGCGCGTCTTCGGTCCGGCCGTTTACGGAAATAATCACTTCTTTGACGGTCGGAAACTGCTTTAATGTTTCGGTGATCTGCGCCCGGATGGCGGATACTCGGCAGGAGCCGCCTACCTGGAATTCGAGCTTGTCGTCAAAATCAACCCTGGCCGTACCGCCGGTTATGGCCAGGCTTTTTATGGTAACGCCGGAATTTATACTGGTCGAAAAACCGTCCGCTTCTTCGGATTCGGTAACACCGCCCAAAAGTTCCTGAAGGGCGGCCCTGGCCGGTGCTTCCGTTTTCGGCACGCTTCTTTCCGTGGGGAAAACCTGATTGCAGGAAATTTCCGGATCAAGCCCGCTGTTATTCCAGAATACTTTAACGGCCGTCGTTTCTTCCCTGGACGCGAAATTTATCGGTATCCTGAGTTCGTCGGCATTCTCCGGCAAACCGGAAGGATTATCTTTTTCCAATACCAATACGCCGGTTTCGGTAGCCGGAGCATCGAAATCCAATTCGGCCTTGAACGGCACGAAATCTTCGGTCATCCAATCCGACTCCGCCTCCGCGATCCCCGCGGCCAGGAGATTATTATCGCCGTCGTAAAGCTTGACCGGAAAGCTGGCCTCAAAAAACCAATAACCGCGAGCGCGCCCTTCGATCGCGAGCGGGCTGGTCACAACCGCGTCCGGAGCCGGGCCGTAAACAACGATCAGATCTGATTTATCCGGTTCGTCACCGGCGTTTTCCGCGGTCGCTTCTTCCGTAAACGTTTTTCCGTTATCAGTCCGGCATTGGCGGGGATAAGACTCCATTATGGGGAAACCGGCGGCCGCGCAATCGGTAAAATTCGTTATCGGCGCCTCTCCGCACGGCGTCATTGGCTTCTCGCCGTCCGGCTGGCCGTGCTTTACCCATTGTCCGTCCGAGCAGATCCAGGAATCTTCCGGGACGCGCGCTAAAAACACGGCCGCCCCCAGAACGGCCATGGCTATCAGGATCAGGAAGATTTTTTTGTTTGAGATCATAGTTTTATATTTTTTCGCTTAATAAGCGGACGGACCGATATAATTTAAGCCCGTACCGGGATATTTTTATTTTAACAGTTATTCCGAAAAAATCAACGATTTTCGGAAAAACAACAAAACCGCCCCCGGACTTTTAGCCGGCAGCGGTTTTTATTGCCGAAATACTAGACACGGCTTGTTTCCTGGCCCGTGCCGGCGCTCCAGGCGGCCATAACCGTAACTAAGAGACCCACGATAACGTTATTCCAGATCGGCGCCGCGTCCATGCTGCCGCTTACCGTAAAAGGGGAGATGATGAGCCATAACCCCAGGATCATATTGGCGACAGAGAGCCAATTGGTCTTTTTACCGGGCATAGATACCCTGATCGCTGCTAAAACGCCGATAATGATCCCCAATAAGATGTTATTGACCAGAATGGCATAGACGGCCGAAAATCCCAGGATAAAAGGCGAGAAGATAGTCCAAATACCAGCCGCCACGTTAATGCCGCTGGCCGTTTGTATTTGTTTCGTGTCGATCATAAATTATTCACCCCCTTTCTATTTCTGTAAATTAATTATAACGCGCAAATACTTAAAAAAGATTAAAGCAACCTTAAAATTAAAAAAGAATCAGAGGTTTTTTGAATAAAAAAACAGCCTGAGGTTTTAGGCCGTTTGTTTATCGTAATTTACGCCATTTGGGCTAATTTTTTCAAAGGATCGATGATCACGATATGGCTTTTGCCGTCACCCGGATCTAAGGATAGGGTCTGGTATTTAATCCATTCTTTATTTTTCTGATAAATTTTGATCCTGATACAATTATCCTTATCGGTAAAGGCCAGAAGCCGCACATAATTTCTATTGTCCAGACCGATTTCCAGGGGCCCTCCCTCGAAAGGAGGAATGATCGCTTTTATCGACGGCGCGAAAAGGGAGAATAGCTTAAGGTCCGGAAGAGTCTTGACCGCGATGACGGTTTTTCCCCTTTTCTTGATTATCCGGACGGAGATTTTAGCCGTCAGCTTTAAATCCATTTTTACCTCCCAACGGATAGTGTTTATAAATAAATTTTAAAAATCTATAATATTATTTTAACATTCTTCGGATAATGTTAAAATACATAAATCATTAATGATCAAATTTATGAAAACTTTAACATGTAAAGACATGGGTGTCAATTGCGGGTATGTGGCCAAGGGAAGGGATGATATGGAGGCGGTCAACACAATGATGGTTCACGCGAACAAAGCCCATGCCAACGAAATGAAAAAAATGCGCGAGACTATGGATGACGACGCCATCAAAGAACGGATGCGCGAAAAAACCAAAGATGAATAAGGGCCCGGGCTTCAAATAGAAACGAAAATCATGTTTTACCATTTTCGTGATTTTTCTTTTTTTAAAAGACCGTCAATGACGGTCTTTTTATGTCGGTTTTAAATTATTTGTAGTCAGCTGTATCGGGATAAACGAATTCTTTGTCCTCATAATTTCGGAGGATGACCTTTCCGGAATATTTGGCTTTAATATAATCCGGCAGAAGAGGGATCTTGCCGCCGCCCCCCGGGGCGTCAATAACGTAGGTCGGCACGGCCAAGTCGGAGGTATGACCCCGGAGCGCGCGGTAAATCTCGAGTCCGCTGTCCACGGAAGTGCGGAAATGGGAAGTGCCTTTGACGGGATCGGCCTGGTAAAGGTAGTACGGCCGGACGCGCATCGATAAAAGTCCTTGCACAAGCTCTTTCATGACCGTCGGATCGTCGTTTACTCCTTTAAGCAGGACGCTTTGGTTTCCGAGCGGAATACCGGCGTCGGCGAGAAGGGCGCACGCGCGGCGGCTCTCGGCGGTCAGTTCGGCCGGATGGTTAAAATGAGTATTAAGGTATATAGGATGATAGCGCTTGAGTATCGCGCAAAGTTCCGGGGTAACGCGCTGCGGCAGGACTACCGGCAGGCGCGAACCCAGCCGGATAATACCGGCGGGCCGGGTAGAGAGGATATTCCATAATCGGCGGATTATCCTTTCCAGGGGAGCGTCGTCCAAAAGCAGGGGGTCTCCGCCGGACAAAACGACATCGCGGATAGCCGGCGTTTTTTCTATATACTGGAACGCCTCTTCGATCGCGTCCCGGGTCGGCTGTTTTCCCGGATCGCCCACTTTCCGTTTGCGGGTGCAGAACCGGCAGTACATCGCGCATTGGTTCGATATCCGGAAAAGAAGGCGGTCCGGATAACGATGGGTAAGAAGGGAGGGCACGCCCGGCCGGGCCTGATTTTCCGGCTCTTCGCAAAGCGGATCGGCCGTACCGCCGGTGTCATCCAATTCGGCCGGATCGGGAATGCATTGCCGGTAAATCGGATCGTTTTTTTCCCGGATAAGGGAAAGGTAATAAGGATTGACGCGCGCCGGATATTGGCGGATAACGGCCTTAATAAGCGCGGAATCAAGCCCGAAACGGGCCGCAATCGATTCCGCGCCCGTAAGGCTATCCCGTAAAAGCCGTTTCCACTCCGATTCGGCCGCGACGGACCAATTTAATATGCGCGTCCTGGTCCGCCGGGCCGCGCACGATGGGGGCTCTTCAATATTAACGATGTCCCCGGCCTGGGATGCGCCAAAGCCGCATCCGTTTTCTTTGTGGTTCATGGGTTTTGATAGTTCGTTAAATTTACGTGTTAATAATGAAAATACCATTATATTTATTAGTTGTCAAACCTTTAAAAAATCTTTATTTTTAGGGTTTTTTTAAGCGTGTTTTTTAATATGGCTCGTGTATACATAAATAAATTAATATATATTCATACTGTGCATAAGTAACCATTTAAGAAAGCTTATTTTAATTTTTGAACATGAAAGCCTGATTAGAAATAGGAGGGCGGTTAGACTTAATGACAAAGTTAACTTTTTTTTAATCATTAAAGTATAATATTCTTATTATATTTAAATTATTGTATAATAATATTATGAAGATCAAAATAATTCTTTGCCTGTCTTTGGGCCTACTTTTTTTGGCGCCGATGGAACAGGCGCGAGCCGAGGGATTCGGTCGTGAACTCGCCGGGCGGTTATTGCTACAGGCGGAAAAGAACGGCGAAGTCTGGTATGTGGAGCCGCTTACTCTAAAACGTTATTATCTGCCTCAACCGCAGGCAATACTAAATGGATACCATATCAGACCGCTGGGGATAAGCGAAGCCGATCTGGACAGGATAGAGGTGGGTTCTGACCCTAAATTCAAACTTGAATCGCCTCAGGTTTTCGCGCAAAGCCGCGGTTGGTGGGGGCACGTCATCGCGCCAAAAGCGGCAGTAAAAAGCGCGCCCGACCCCAAGGCTTCGAATTCGGGATATTTATATTTTGGCGACAGGGTCAAAGTGCTGGACAAAACAAAGAACGATCAGGGCGTGTGGTACAAAATAGACGGAGGTCGGTACGCGGGCGGACTGGTTCAGGCTAACGATATCATGCCTTATTTCGAGCAACCGGCTCCGGCCGCGGAAATTAAGGCGCCTCCGGGTATCGGCAAGGACGAATACTGGATAGACGTTGACCTAAGCCGGAAAGTCCTTACTCTCGTTAAGGGGGAAAACCCCGAATTTGTTACCTGGTTTTCGCCCGGTTTGGCGAATTATCCGACGCGGATCGGAACCTTCAGGATTTACCGGAAATACGCGAAAAAGACCATGGCCGGCGGCCCGCCTCTTTTCGGCGACAGTTTTTATCTCCCCGACGTGCCTTTTACGATGTATTATAGCGGTTCTTTCGCCATCCACGGAACTTATTGGCACGATCGGTTCGGTTTCGCGAAAAGCCATGGTTGCACTAACCTTACCCAGGGGGACGCCGAGTATGTTTTCTCCAAAGTCAGCGAAGGCACCTTGGTTTCGAATCATTTTTAGAGCGGACAGGACGGACCTATAATTTTTCCGGGGAAGATTTTTCCATGAGTTTTAAAGCGTCTTTATTCCGGGGTACGCGCATTCCCAGATCTTTCCCCTCGAAATCACAGACTGTCTTTATGAGCTCGAAAGGATGGCAATCGGTTAAGATACCGGATCTTATCAGGCGGATCGTCCGCTTAATATCTCCCGGCAGATCGCGCTCGATCTTACCCGCCATGAAATCCGGCAGGATCAGGTATACCTTGCCAGCAGGCGATCCCCTTTGCTCTTCCCGGATCCTTTTTATGAGGCCTTTCACGAATTTCGCCCTGACGTATCTTTTCTTGTTCTCGTAAACCGATCCATGAGCCGCTGTTTCCATCCGCCCGCCTTTTCGGCTGCTTTTCCTGAATGAACCCTCCCGGTCGGCATATTTCGGGGCTTCCTGCCTTATACCCTCTCTTTTATAGATCATGCTTTTTTCCGCTCGGTAGATCACGGCCTCGGATTGTCCGGACGCGATTATCAACACCCGCTCGGAGCTGAATTGTGGTAATTTTTCGCTTATTTTCATTTCAATAATAATAAAGCATTTTTATTAAAATAGCGCTAAAATAAAAAAAGCCGGCTTAATCCGGCTTTTTTTATCTCGTATATCCAGTGTTTATTTTTTCGGTTTTATCTTAGATTCCAGCTGCTTTATTTTATCTTTAATTTCCATGATCATCTCCGCGGAGCTTAAGGGATACTTCCGGAATTTCCGGCCGAATAATTCTTTTTCGTATTTTTTAAGAAGAGGCAGCCAGAAGTTTTTAAGCCAGTCCGGTTTTAAATCGGCGAATTTTTTTAGCGAATTATCCGCGTTGTCCCGGATATCGGCCAACTTGATCAATAGGATTTCTTCTTCGGCTTTCTTAAGACCCTCGATGTATTCGTCGAAGTCGTCATCTCCCCGCCGATTGGTCAGCGCCCTGATATAGAGCAGCGTCGTTTTGCCCCATTTCCGAGCGATTTCTCCTTCGTCGATCTCCGTATCCTCGAGCAGGTCGTGTCCCAAGGCTCCGTAAAAAAGAGCGCGGTTTTTTCCCGTTTCTCCGTGTTTTAAAATTAGGCCGTTTAAATATTCCGCGGTTCGGACCGCGTGATTCCACGAATAAGTGAAATTCAATTTTTTGTTAGAGTGGAAATATTTCTTTATGAATTCCAAGTCGTTTTTATAATCGTTCATGTTTTTATGTAAATTAATGATTTTTTTAAGAAGGGGGTGGGATGCCCCCTTAATCTAATCGTTTTCGAACACAGAGTCGTAATATTTCCCGAAAGTCGTTTCGCCACCGTTCATGGCGTCGTAATATTCTTTTCTGGAGGCATGACCGGGAGGGTTAGAACCGAAGCGAGTCAGAAATAAAGCCGAAAGCGCCTTGGCGACACGGCCGCATCCGTCAGCCAGGGGATGGATATTGCCGTCAAATTCGAATTCGATCCATCTTCCGATGGCCCTGGGTTTAAGTTCGCCGTTTTCCGCCTCCCTGATCTTGCCGTAAAGCACCCTTAGAAATACCTCCATTTCCGCGGGGATACTTTCGGGCGGTACCCGCCGTCCGTATTTGACGGGCCAGAAGCGTAGGGCGAGAGGGTTTTTGGCGATTCCGCGGTTAACGATCCCCGTAATATCATACAATATTTTCCTCAGATCTTCCAGATCGGCGAGATTCCGGTTCCGGTTATCGCCCATATACCGGATCAGATCTTCGCAGTTAGCTTTCGCCTGCCGACAGAGATCTTTTTCGCTCAGGGCCGGTTTTTCCTTGCCGTCGCTTACGGAGATATCAACCTGGCCGTTTACCGTCCGGCTCGTAACTTCAAGATTTTTCCTGAGCAAGGCCGCCGCTTTGCCGAAATCAGGGGCGGGTGCCGGCGGTTCGCGGGTCAGATCGATGCCGCTTTTGGCGTGTTTCAGGTAATTGACGCCTTCGGGCAAGAGTTCTTCGATCCGGGCGCTTTCGTCTGTTTCGATCCAGTAATTACCCCCGATGTCTTTGTTGACCCAGACCTTCTCGCCGTTATTCAGGCTTATCGGCGTACCCCATTTTTCCGCGGTTTGCGTTCCCGGCTCCGTCAGGATAAGGTCCCGGATCTTTAATAGGTCCTCTTCCTGTTCCTTTGTTTCGGGCTTGAATTCTAGGCGGATGCAGCATTTAGTTCTCGCGGTATCCCGGGAAAGCAGGGGGACCTTGATCGAAAGCCGCGGCCGGCCGTTCTTAAGGCGGATTCGGCAGCGTCCGGACGGGTCATAAACGTCGATAACGTGATTAACCCATTTTTCGATCGTGTACCCGCCCGGATCAATCATAATCCTTTGTTCCTGCTCCAGTTCGAACTCGTAACGGATAAGATCCTGGTTTTCTTCCATAAATGCCTCCGTTTTTTAAAGAGCGTTTTTGGGTAAAAAAAACGGCCCCTGTCAGGGCCTGCTACCTTCTTTAAATATTTTAAATTTATGCTTTCTTGATTCTTTTTTCATTTTGACGATTTTTACTTAGCTCAATTCATTATACACCAATTAAAAAATTTGTCAAGAGAAAGGCCTGAAAATCCGTTTTTTATGATCACCCATTAAGCCGTTTAAGTTTCCAGCCGCGGGGCGCTTCTTCGATATTTATGGCCGGACTAAGGCCTAAAAGGGCGGTTCTGCCCCGATAACCGGATTCAGAAAACAGGACTCCCGTCTTCTCAAGTTCATTTTTAACGAAGCTGAAATTATCCGTTCGGTAAAGCGCTATTTCCCTTTCGCCATAAAACCAGTCGGCCAGTTCAGGTTCTATTTTTTTAATATCATGGCGGACCAGCGCCAGAGAAAGCGACAATATCCCAAGAGAAGCGCGGGCGGTTTTTTCGGCTACGATCCAGGCCGGCGCCGCGCGCGCCAGATCCGGGTCAATAATAACAGAAAGCCTTCGGCGCTTTTTAATTAGTCCAAGGGTTACTCCCGGTATGGCCAGCCCGGCGATCCCGACAATAAGCTGCCGCGGATCGCTTGATTCCAGGCCGCGTATTCCCGCCTTCAGCCCGGCTGTTATGCCGTTCCCGTTCGTCCATATATTTTCTTTAAGTCTGGCGACGAGCCACCCGGCCCGTTCGACCGCCGTATCGGCGTCGGCCGGAATAAAGAGCGGCGACGGGGTTTCAAGGCGGATCGGTTCCGCCGGACCCTGGGCCATATCGCCCGTGAGCCGTTTTAATTCGGCGCAAAAAAGGGGATCGCGGCCAGCAAAAGCCAAAAGGGAACCGGCCATAGCCCCGATATAACGGTTATCCGGCCCATCGGGCAGGGCGCGGGCGGCATCAATAACGGTACGAGTATGATTTAGGTTCGGTTTATAAGAAAGCATATTTTTAAAGTTATTTTTAACTATAATCAATTGATTATAGTAGAAGACATTTAAGCGGAAATTAACGCATTATTAAAATAGGCGGTATTTTAAAAGCGAGGCCCCCAAAGGACCTCGCTTAGTATGTATTTAACGCTATCAGGATTATTCTAACTCGCTCTAAAGCGCCACGGGCTCGTCTTCTTCGGCATCCGGAATTTCCTCTTCAATATCCGGAAATTCTTCCGTGAAAGTCTGGCCGTCGGGAGTGGCGCACTGCGGGGGATTCGATTTCATGATCGAAAAACCGGCCGCCACGCAGTCATCAAAGTCATGGATCAGGCTTAGAAGTTCCTGGCATTTTTCACGGCTTTCGCTGTCGCTTTTAGGGAGGCATTCGGCTAACGCCTCGGCCAGGTTAATTTCCGATTCCGGCCAGCTTACGCTTAGCGCCATCTCGTCCATGATGCCGTCTAAATTGAAAGTTCCCTGCGCGTTTTCGCACTCGGTCTTTTGCGTCTCGTCATAGTTGCCGCATTGCGGGGTTTTTATGTCGAAGGTAAAAATTACGGTTTTATCTTCCGGCAGTGATCCGGGAAAAGCGTAAGTATATCGCGCGTAAACGCTGCCGGCGGCTCCTTCCACGATCTTAGTGACGCAGTAAAGCCGTCCGTTTATCATCCGTTCCGCGGTTTCTCCGCCCCGTTCGATCTCTGTCCCTCCCGCCCCACAGGTAAACGCTTCATCTGTGATCCGGAGCAAGGGCGGCCAATCGGTGGCGCTCACGTATTCGCCCGTAAGGTCCGGATATCGGAAAGAAACGCCGGTATTGTCATCGGTAGCGGCTTCCCAGCCGGTTGTATCGATTTCCGGCGTTTGCGGAAGCTCCGTGGCGGGGTCTGACGGACAGGAGCCGCCGCCGCACGGATCTTCGGACGGACAAGGCGCGAAATCGCAACCGGGCCAGACTCGCCCGACGGAAGAGCCGTCAGGGCAGAGCTTCGCGTCCTCGGGGCAGGTACCGGTAACCGGCCCGGCGGCTGAGTTTGTCCAGAATAAAAAAGCCAGCCCGGCAAGAAGGAGCAGGATAAAGACGATTAAAAGCTTTTTTTTGCGCGCGGGCGGCATAAATGGCTCGAGGATCATATTTTTTTAATTATGAATTATGATTTAATGGCGTTATTATAATTATATCACAGATTTTCGGGTTTTGTAAAAAGCCGCTTTTCCCATTCAAGGGTTGCTTTTGGCGGCATTGACGCTCGCGAGCCAATATCCGGTATAGAAGTTTAATTTTTATTTAGCTATCTTTTTATTCCATATCGTACTTTTTCGAAGCTTGTCCTTTTTGGCCTTTATCCGACTCTCGGCCAAAGAAGACCAGGTCAATATGCCGATAGCGGACTTAAGCGCTTCTTTTTCTTCATCGCTAAAAGGAAATTTATCCAATAATTCCATTAAGATAGCGGCTGCTTTTTTATCTTTCATAAATTAAGTTTATTGATTAAATACTATCAGAAAACCGGCCCGGTAACAAGATTCCCGAGCTTTATTGTAGGTCGGAAATATTAATATAGCGTGATGCGCGCCTTGAAAAGATCAATAAATCGGGCCGTTCTTGACTAATATCTAAAAATAATCTATTATATTAATACTGCCAAAGGGCAGGTTTTGATTTTTAACATTCCCGGGTAGCGCAGCGGTAGCGCAGTTGGCTGTGAACACCCTCAAGTCTTTGGTATAATAATCATGTATGCCGAAAGACAAGAGAAAATATATAGATCGTGCCGAATACCTTAAAAAAGCGGTAGACAAAAGACGGAAGTTGATCCGTAAGATGTCCATTGACTATAAAGGTAACAAATGCGCGATTTGCGGATATAATAAATGCGTTCAGGTTCTTGAATTCCATCATTTGAATTCTGAAGAAAAAGATTTCGGCATTTCAGCTAAAGGTTATACCAGAAGCTGGAATAAAGTTAAAACGGAACTTGATAAATGCATTTTATTATGCGCGAATTGTCATAGAGAGGTGCACGAAGGTATAACGCAGCTTCCATGAGTAATCATGGTCGAATAACGAGGTGAATTCGGGGAAGCCCTAAGACCTTAAACTTTAGGGTAATCCCGAGCTAAGTCCCGACAATGTCGGGAAAAGCGTAGAGACTATCCCGTTTTTACCCTCCGTAGCTTTAGCGGCGGAGGGAAGGGAGTACTGGTCTGATTGTCTTCAGGCCGGGAAGCGCCTCGTCCCGCAGAATTGCGGGAATGATATAGTCCACTCCATTAAGTAATTAGTGGGTCAGTGTAACCAATTGGTCGCCGGTTCGAATCCGGCCCCGGGAGCAAAATAAAATCCGGCTTGCATAAGCCGGTTTTTACTTTGCTTTCGCGGGTCACGAGAGAACAAAATTTTTTTGTTCGAATTCCTGCCTGCCGGCAGGCAGGTTACCCCGCATATCCCGAAGCCTCGGGATTGTGCGGGGCCGGCCCCGGGAGCAAAGAAAAATAACGCTTATTTCAGCGTTATTTTTTATTACCTATCATTGAAGTTAGAACTTCGCTCCTGTCCTTAATTGAATTCTTTTGATGCACAGTTCAACGAAGAAGAACGGAATTCTATTTTTTTAATATTCAGCTTGTCTTTCAATAATTCGTAGAATACAGTGCAGAACCATTCGCAAGTAGAGGGGCCTTTGCTCACAGCTACCCTGCTTTCAGGGTATGATTTTACCAGTTCATGATTAAGAGCTTTTGCAGGCCTCCCAAATCTATCTGTTGTGCCCTTCATTCCCGTTTGCTCATATCCTTGCAAAACTAAATCAAGCAAAGGATCGCCTTCTTGAAAAATCGTTGCGTGCATGAAGTTGTCGGCTACTGCCCATGCTAATTTTTGTGCCTCTTTGACTGGGTAGGCGTAATTGTGTTTATCTAACTCACCTTCAATTTCAATCGTTAGCAATCCCGAATGTCCATGAAGATAGCTTGCTTCTCCTGGATAATTCATGAATCTGTGTGCATATTGGAAGTCCAATTTCACAATTGATCTGTATTTATTATTTGACATAATGTTTTTAATTAGTTAATTAATTATTTCGACCTTTATTATCTCTTTTTTTGCAATCTTGGCAAATACCATCTAAAACTATTTTTTGTCCTAATACTTGGTGTTTCTTTGTAATGTTTTCTGGCAATTTTATCTTATCATATTCTTTATTTATAAAATCAATAATTCTATTGCATGTCACACAATGAAAGTGATGATGCGGTTCTGTCATCGGATCGTACCTCCTTGCTCCGCCTTGTCCCTCGGCGATTTTAATTACTCCGCTTTGAACAAAGGCAATCAATGTCCGATTAACAGTATCAAACGAAATATTAGGAAGTTTTAGTTTAATTTTTTGATAGATTGCGTCTGTCGTGGGATGATCGAAGTTATCTGCGAGCTCGCTCAAAATAGCTATTCTTTGAGGAGTAATTTTTAACCCAGCTTTTTTTAATTTTTGTGTGATTATTTCTGTTTCGCTAATTTGATTATTCATATTTATTACTATATAGTAGTGATTCTTATTTGTCAATAAGAAAAAAATAAATTCGATTATTATCAAATTTTTAAATATTACTTAGTTAAATTCGTTTCAACACTTCATCGTCTGCACCAATTTTTATCAATTTAAACATATTCCAGTATTAAAGAGGTTCTAACTTCGTCCAGCCAGGGGAGCAAAATAAAATCCGGCTTATGCAAGCCGGTTTTTATTTTGCTTTCGCGGTCACGAGAGAACAAAATTTTTTTGTTCGAATTTTACCCCGCTTCCGCCGAAGGCGGAACTAATGCCAAAACCAATCTCACTAAAACAGTGGTACGAAATCAACGAAGAACTTGCCGCTCTTTACAAAAAATTTAAAACCTCAGATATGAGTTTTGATGAATATTTAAATAAATCTGATAAAATTAGCAAAGACTTAAAACAAGCAAGGTTGTGCTTTGATTCTTTAATAAAATATAGAACTGGTTTAAAAAAAATTAATCCTAATTATGCTTTGAAGACAATACGCCACGAAGGAGAACGCGCCAGAATCGCTAGAAGAATCGGAAAACAACTCAACATAAAAATTAAAGTAAGCTATGTCCTTGAATTATTAGACTATGGGGATGCTGGCATCGGAGCCGGACCACGTATAAATTTTCCAGACTTAGAAAAACTTTTAAATTATTCAAAAGAAAAATATATTATATTTATGGACGCAGTAATTGGAGAACACTCTAATCCTTCAGATGGTGATAAAAAATATATGTAAATATACGACCTAGGTGCTTATCAAAGCACCTTTTTTATTTCCCCAAAACGGTTCTAATTCGCGTAAGTGCGGGGAGCAAACATAAAACGGTCCAGCAACACTGGACCGTTTTATCTTTGCTTATCTATACCCTCCTTTACCCGCGCATAACGACCATTACCGCATCTCAACATAACCCTCGGGTGCGCCGCTATAAATAATGGGCGTTTTATCGTTGTTGCCGCTATAGACAGTTAAAGTGCCAGCTCCATAAACTTGCCAGTTTGTCTTAATGGCAGGGCTTACAGTGGATGAATTCGTAGCCGGCATGCGGTTTGTCGCAGTGCCGGTATATAACTGCGGGTCGCCTTGATAGACAATAGAGGTATTACTATATGAGCCGCTATAAACGGTAAGAATATCGCCCCCGTAAACTTGCCAGGTGGTATTTGGCAATTGGCCAGCCGATGCGGCAAGTGGTAAAAACGCCAACGCAAAAACAAATGTAAATAAAATTTTTTTCATAAATTTTGAATCCTCTAATCTATTAAAAAAATAAATTAAAGCAAAGTTTAATAATTATTAAGATAACCTTATTATGATTATATTTGATAATTATTAAAATTGAATTACATTTTGTTTAATGCTTGTTTAAACCCATGTTCCCTGCCTGCCGGCGGGCAGGTTACCCCGCATAGGCGCGAAGCGCATTGTGCGGGGCCGGCCCCGGGAGCCGTGAAAATAACGCTTAATAGTAGGCGTTATTTTTTATACCCTTGTGAGACGTTAGAACCGCTTGACTTATTATAAAAAAGATGATAGATTGTTATGATATTTCGGTATCATTTTATGTACTTTTTAAATGTGAAAAACAAGGAGGTATGCATGTCGAAATTTAAGGTTAAGTGGAAAGTTACAGAATTTGTTAATGGTCGCGGAGAGCATGAAGACGGGGTCCGGGGCGGAGATCAACGCATTCTCGCAAGCGGCGAGGTGGTAAAGGAGGCCGAATCGGCGGAAATGCTCAAAAGTCAACTCACGGAGGCGTTAGAACAAGCTTTTCCTCGGACCGCTCTTGGCCCCACTTATAATCTTGATCGGATTTACGACATAGACATAAACGAGGTCTGACACAATCCTATGCGGTGCGATAACATCAAGCCAACAAACAGCCGTCCGAAGGTTTTTGTCGGATGACATATCTTGGACGTTTTTTTAAACGACAAAGATAAAGGAGAGAAACAATGAATTGGGAAAAAATCGACAAGAAGCTGGATCAGTGGTCCTTAAAGATCCAAAACGCGGTTACCAAATTTGGTTGCTTTATCGGAGTCGGCCGGCTCTGCCGCCTGATGGACAAATACTGTAAATAATACGAACAAAAAGCATCTGTCTTATTTAAAGAAACAAAAAAATATCCCTGCGTCCACTTTGGACACGGGGATTTTAATTTTAGCCCCGGTTGATTGTGGCTGGAAACAGGCGGAGGGGAGTACGGCTCTGGAGTCATAAAAAATATTTTTAAAATTAGAGATATTTTTTAATACCCTTTATTAAATTCGAACTTATTTGAAAAATTTGTTATTATTAAAATGTAAAAGCTAATTTATGAATATAGTTCTCGGTTCCACCTCGGAACAAAAAATACAATATTTGCAAGAAGTTTTACAAGAATTAAAATTAGACGATTTTAATATTGTCGCAGTTGATGTTCCAAGTGGTGTTAGCGATCAACCTATGTCATCAGACGAAACTTTAAGCGGATCAATAGCAAGAGCACGGTCGGCTTTTGAATTAAAACCAAATTTTGAAATTTCACTTGGCATCGAAGTTGGTTATGCGTTAAATGATAATCAGAAATATGAAATTCTTTGCTGGACCACTGTGTTTGACGGCAAAAAAGAATTCCCGAGCAAGTCAAACCACTTTTTACTACCTGAATTCCATCAAAAGCTAATTAAATCCGGAAGTTACTTGGGTGATCATGTTAGGGATTTTTACGATGAAAACGATAATAGTTTTAAAAAGTTACTGGGAGATTTAATCATATATAGGAATGCTATTATAAAAAATTCTATATTTAATTCTCTGTTGTATTATTTAAATAAAAATGATTATCAAACTTTTAAATAAATTTATTTAAAATTTAGAATATAAACAAACTTTGTAAGCGTCATAAAAAAGGTTCGAATATCCTCCGGCCCCGGTCGCAACTTGACATGCACAAAAATATGTTGTAATATTTGAATAGAATAACTATCGAAAAATATGCCAATCACGCCAGAGCAATTTAAATATATCGCCACCAAAGAAGACCTGGTTGATTTGGAGGAAAAAATAGACAGAAAAATGGATCAGAAAATAGATAAAGTCTTAACGGCTATTGATGGTTTGGCCAAAGAAGTCAAAGATTCAAGAATCGAGAAATTATCGAATCAAGTCGCCCACGACAGGATGCAAGGCGACTTAGTAAAAATCAAAGAACACGTCGGGCTGAAAGTTTAATTATTGTATTTCCAAATAGCAGGATTTTTACACTCTGTTTTTTATTATTTTAAGCAGGTTCTAATTCGCGTAAGTGCGGGGAGCCAATAATTTTTAAACTAAGTATTCATATGGCCAAAAGAGCTACAGGCGTAGGTAAACACAAGAAATCGCATTCCCATAAAACCAAGAAGCGGCTGGAGATAAAACGGCAGATGCTGGAAGCCAAGGCGATCAAAATGAAACGCAGATAAAAATTTTCTACGAATTTTTTAAACAATCCGTCTTTTTCGGCGGGTTGTTTTTTGTTTAAATATCTGCCCACCCCGCACGCCCCGAGTCTTCAGGATCCCGGGAGAGAAGCCCCCGGAACTTGTAGCCTAAGTTCAACAAGTAAGTGCAACACTCTGCTAAAATAGTAGAGTATGAGCAAATATAAACATTTAACAATTGAAGAAAGGGAAACTATCCAATTAATGCTTTGGCAAAAACAGCCAGTTAGGGCTATAGCTAAAAAAT
>JAZDLN010000043.1:0-18618 GCA_043801965.1 Candidatus Falkowiibacteriota bacterium | reverse complement strand
ATAAAAAAAACGGAAAACACATTTCCGTTTTTTTATTGGCGGAGAGGGAGGGCCCCGCACAATCCCGAGGCGTCGGGATATGCGGGGTAAAATTCTCACCTGTTTATAACTGCGGAGAGGGAGGGATTCGAACCCTCGATACGCGTGAACGTATATCTGATTTCGAGTCAGACGCCTTCGACCACTCGAGCCACCTCTCCAATTTAAATTTTAACAGCCTTCGACTTTACCCCGCCATTCAATTTAGCCAAGAGAGGGGCGGGGCAAGCCAGAGAGCCACCTCTCCTTTACATTTAACCTTTAACATTTGACCTTTGACCCGCGAAAAACGGATTAAAGTTCGTGTCATGATCGTAATAATCTTCGCCTTCGGATTTTTTTAGATACGCGACGACTTGATAGGTAACGGGCGTAAACAGGATTTCCACGCCGCACTTGAAAATATAATTCGACACAAAGACTGTCGCGAGCAAATCGTTAGGCAATACTCCGTAGAATGCAATTCCGATGAACAGGGCCGTGTCCAGGCCTTCGCCGACCAGAGTCGACAGAATCGTCCGCAGCCAAAGCTTCCTTCCTGCCGTCCATATTTTCATTTTAGCTAAAATATAGGAATTGGAAAACTCTCCCGCGAAATAAGCGATCAGGCTGGCAATCACGATCCGAGGAGCGAGGCCGAGTATCGCCTGGTACGCCGCCTGATTCTCCCACCCTGAAGCTGGTTTTAACGCGCCCACGATCATTAATACCGCGGACATTAAAAGAGCGCACCCGAATCCGGTCCAGATCACCCGCCGCGATTTCCGATATCCGTATACCTCGGTCAGAACATCGCCAAAAATATAGGCGAGGGGGAAGAGTAAGGTGCCGCCGTCGAATTCAAATTTCCACAGAGCCAGAATCTTGGTCGAAGCGATATTGGATACAAGCAGAACGGCCACGAACAGGGCCATGATGATGTCAAAATGTTTATAATGTTTATCGTTCATGCGGTTTAATGAATTTTTGCCATTTTTCCAGGATAACCGGGTCATCTATGCGGCGGGAATAGTCTTCATTTAAATTATTCTTGCTGAATATTCTCCTGTACTCTTCAACTAATTTTCTATTAACGCCCGATTCCGCCGCCAGGAATAATTCGGCCAGTTTTTCCGCCTTAGACCCGCCCCTCTTATCCGCCGGTCTCTCTCCTTCGACACTCACGAATTCACGGAAAAACTTACGCGGCGTTTTAAGGATATTTTTAAATCCGGGCTCGCTCAATGTTTCAATGAAATCATCCATAGCCTGCAAGGTTTCCGGCAGTTCAATTTTATGGAAACGAAAGAAAGAAATTATGTCCTTCGCGTATCGGTAAATCGCGTGCCCCCATTCATGAGCAACGATCTCCCGCCCCAATCTGTCAAAATTACCCTGGAATATTTTCGGGTCGAACGATATCTTATACGGCTCGCCAGCGTTCAGCCCGCCCTTGAATTCGCCCCAATTACCCGGCCTTTCATCTTTTTCGATTTCCTTAAAACTTGCGGCCAGGCCGTGATATCGAAAAACCAGGCTCCTGACATACTCGGCCGCGGGAGATTTATCCGCCGCTATTTCCGGCATGATTTTATTCGCGTCGATCCGATTTTCATTTTTTGGATATTCAAATTTTTCCATAAGAACCGCTATGTCAATTTTTCAATTTCTCCCTTATCTAAATATTTCCACTCCCCCTCCCTTAACCCCCCCAAACCCAACTTCCCAATGGCGGTTCTTTTTATGTCCGTTACATCGTATCCCAGAACTTTAAACATCCGCCGGATCTGCCGCTTTTTACCCTCGGTCAAAATAACTTCGAATTCATCTCCGCCCAGATATTTTGACGATTTAGCGCGCACCGCTCCGTCACCCTCGCCGATATCCACCCCCTTAACAAATCCGCTGGTTACTCTTTTTACTTCCCGTGGGCCGTCGGACATGGCTATCTTATCGCTTTTTATTTTAACGACGTATCTTTTCTCGTGCTCAAACTTAGGGTGCGTCAATCTCTGCGTCAGCGCTCCGTCATTTGTAAGTAAGACCAAACCCCGGCTATCCTTATCAAGTCTCCCCACGATATGCAAGACGCTTCTACCCTTCTCAAAAAGGGAGGTAGCGGCCGGATCGTCGTGTCTGGGCAGCAATTCAAATACATTCCCTTCTTCCTTGAATTTTCGATTAGTGGAGGTATAGCCCCTCGGTTTATATAATTTAATATATATCTTCTTTTTTTGCAACCCCATCTTTTTACCGCCAATGCTGATATCGTCATCCGCGTCCGCCCGCGTCCCGGGCTCGGCTAAAATCCCGTTGACCGTTACCAGCCCCGATCTGATAAGCTCCTCTGCCCGCCGCCGGGAACAATATCCCGAATCGGCTATTAATTTTTGTAAAATCGTCTTCATGGGATAACGCTTAAAAGAAACCGGCATAAAACCGACAATCCGCGTTACTGCGGATCTTATTAAAAACAATCGCGCCAATCTGCCGCTTTTATTTTTTTTGGGAGACCTGCGCCACGCACGCTTCTTTATTCCCGGCGTCTTCGATCCGGTCGCAATATCCGCTATCGCCGGCGTTAAAGGCTAAATTACTGAAACAATCATGCGATGAAATGCCCGCCTCTCCGCCGCCTTCTATCTTCGTGCACATTTCAGCGTCCGTCTTGCTGACGGCTCCCACGAAAAAGCAATTATTGCGCAGATCTATATTCTCTATTTCTCCGCAAAAACGGCTGTTATCCGTCCAGGCGAACGCCTGGCTGAAGCATTTATCCCTTAAGTCCGACCCCTTTATTTCCCGGCAGATATCTATATCGCTCTTTATTTCCGCCAGGCTGGAATAGCAAAGGTCCCTGATTTCTTCGGAGCTTATATCGTTTTTGCATATGCCGGCGTCCATTTTTTTCTCCGCCATCATCATAAGACACCGATCCTTATCGAAAAACCCGGAACAATAATGGTTGTTTCCGTCCCGGATCGCCGTCATGACGAAACAGCTCTTCTTGCTGTCGTCCGATATAAGGTCGTCGCACTTGGCCTCAGGGGACATATTAAGGATATTTTCCAGGCATTGGTCGAGCGCGCTTTTATTTCCGATTCTTTCGCACAATTCGATATCGGCGTCCTTAACGGCGGCTTCGGCGTAACAAACATCATTGGCGGCGGCATCATCGCTTTCGCACTCTTCCTTCGCCGCTTTCGGAGAAACGGATTCCGCGGTTTCTGTTATGATATCAACCGTATCAGCCGTATTAACCGCCGGAAACCCGTTCTTGGCCGGGTCGGTTTTCCGGGTCAAAAAAAGAAATATCGAAACAGCGCTCAGAATAATCAGGATTAAAACGAATATGGCGAGTAAAAAATTATTATTTTTCTTTTTAAACATAACTTTTTTAAATTATCCCGGGAGCTACGAGCTCTTCCTGGCGGCATCTTTGCCTTGTAGTTTTAAGATACTCATAAGAGCGAGGAGGATCCAGAACATCACGGCCAGATCGTTCTTAAAATAAGGCACGTCGACGATACCGTGGACGATTATCGCCGTCATCGCCCCCATGAGACCGAAATTAAGATATTTATTCGGATCGCCGCGGCCCGGCAATTCACAAGCCGGTTTAAAATGCCTTATGCCCGTAAAAAAGAATTTGATAATGATCCAGACGAAAAAGAGCGCCCCGACAAGCCCCAGCTCCGTCCAAAAATTCAGGAAGATATTATGCGGATAAAGATAAACCTCGACCGGCTGCCAGCGCTCGGACTTGTACCGTTCGTCGAAATTCACGATCTTGCGCCGGAAATCAGGATCCCTGTCAATATTAAAGAATATTCCTTCCTGATGGTAAGGCGCGATAGCCGCCTGGTATCCGGAAATACCGGTTCCCCAAAACCAACGATTGCCGCCTTTGAGCATTTCCCAGGTCTCGCGCCATTGCTGCTTCCTGATCTCGCCCGAAAGATCGTTTAATATCGCCTTGTCGGCCGCGTAATTAAGGAAAGACGCGCGGGAATTCAGGTAGGTGTTATCCGGAATCAGCTTAGTTAATATAAGGGGGCTATACATGATCAGGATCATCATTGTCGATACGGCCATGATCGGAATGAATTTTCCGTATCGCGAACAGCTAAAATGCCACATCAGCCCGAAAACCGCCGCTCCGGCCGCGATCCCCACAAGCGCTCCTTCGGATCGGGCCAGGAAAATCGCCGTTAAAGAAGCTAATATCGTCAAGACCAAAAGCAATCCTTTATAGTTCTTCGATCGAAAATCGAAGATCGAAGATCGGAAATCCCCCATGAGCCATCCGGCCATCACTAAAACGAGCGGCCCCAAATAGAGACCCAACGCGTTCGGATAAGGAAACGGTCCCGTCACTCTCGGCCAAAAATTTTCCGGCGACAACACCAGGCCGAATTTCTGCAAAATCGCTATTAAGGACACCACGAAAGCGGACAGGCAAAGCGGCCACAGGATCTTTCCGAAGATGTTTCCGCCGGGCGCGGCCTTTCCGTTAAATTGAAAAACATTCAGTATCAGGATAAAAACTAAAACCGGTTCATAAAAATACGCTTTCCAGATACCCAGCGCTTCATCCGAAAATCCCGCCCAGGCGGCCGCGCCGTAAGACAGGAATAAAAGGCAGGTGATCTCTAAGGCGAAGGGATATGTTCCTCTTTTATCCCGGGTTTCTTTTATGTCCCGCCAAGTATGCTTTCTCCGGATAATATCTAAAAATTTCGTATGAAAAATACAAAAAGCGGCGAAAGAAACGAGAATCATCAGCTCCAAAAGAGTCGCGGGAATCCCGGCGAAAACGAAACGGACCTGATAAAACGGCAATGAGGCCAGGAGGAGCATCACGGCCCAATCCGGCCTTAATTTGGCCAGGAAAAAATAAAGGCCGATAAATAGCGCTAATAACATAGTTGACACTTCCATAATTTTTGAATATATTAATAAAATAAAATCGGTGCCGAAAACTCCCGACCTAACCGCGGCCTCTAAAAAGGAGAACGAAAATGTTTCTGAACTGGGCGCGTCTGCTCGCTCTGGTGATATTGATATTCGCTCCGGGGGGCTTTCTTGTTATAACCCTTTGGCTGGTCAAAAAAACAAAAAAAGGAACAAAAACAAAAACGATCTCATGACCGGCAAACCTGCCGGTTTTTTATATCCCGGCGTTCACAGGATAAGCATGTACAAACCCGTTCCGACGAGAGTCGCTCCGATTAATTTCTGGAGCATTACTCCGCCGCCCAGTTCCTCTTTAAGATAACGCGGATAACGGGTCGACAAAAAGAAAACGATCACTATCAAAAACATATATTGCGCCCCCTGAAGGGAATTTACCAAGGCGACGTTTCCTAGGGAGATCGCCCAGTTAAGCATGATGAACGCTAAGGCGGCTAAAATCCTTACCCCCAGGAAGAAACCCATGTTTTTAGGCGTTTTCGCTCCCCGCTGATGATCGATTATGTTGCGGCGCCAATCCGGAATAAAAAGTATCAATAACGCCCCCAGAAAACTTCCCACCCGCGACCAGACGAAACTGCCGATAAACGGCTGATTAAGATAGATATATTTTATGAGAACATAGTAGCCGGCGAAGAAAAGAGCCGAAGTGACCGAGTTCGTGAGCAGACGCCGGGTCGGGCGGTAAGCGGCGTGTATCCCGCCCAGGACATCGCCGAAAATATTCTTAAAGCGGTTTATGACCTCGGGGACCAGGTATATCCGAGTGCGCTTGATCGAAATCAGGATGCCGCCGTTTATCAGGATGAAAAAAGCCAGAAGCTGCCGCTCGCCCAGGGATTCTCCCAAAAAAATATAAGAGAAGATAAAGCTGAATACGGGCACGAGCGCCCCGACGATCGGCACGACCCGCGTCGCTTCGGACTGATGCAGGGCTTTATACCAAAAAACCAGCGTCGCTAAAAAAAGCATTCCAGCCAAAAGATCGATCATGAGCTCTCTTAGATCCGGCGTCCAGGGATCGAACGCCAATATAACTAAATTGAATATGCTCCAAATACCGACATAAAAAGCGTAGGTAATGGAGGAATGGATCTTCTTGGATAATAAAAACTTATCGGCGACATAAACGCCGGCATTAATAGAGTAAGCGGCAATAGCTACCAATAACCATGTCATACTATAAATCAAATTATATTACATACATAACCGCAAGATACAAGAAACAAGATACAAACAAATTTCAAATCACAAATTCCAAATATCAAAAACGGATTTGAGCATTGAAATTTGAATTTTGTTTGTAATTTGTATCTTGTGTCCTTGTATCTTCAAAGCTGATTATTCGCGCCAATAAATCTAATATTTATTATTTTTTGATTTTCAAAAGATTGGTTTTACAAATCTCCCGATAAACCGCCGCGCTCGGTCTCGCCGTCCGCTTGAAAGTTTTCCTGTCCACCGCGTACAATCCGAATTTCTGTTCCCAGCCTCGGGCCCATTCAAAATTATCCAAAAGCGACCAATGAAAATATCCCTTTACTACCACCCCCTCTTTTATAGAACGGTGCACGTATTCAAGATGTTTCCGGATATAATTTGCCCGATGATCGTCGTCCGCATCGGCTGTGCCGTTTTCCGTTATTAGTATAGGAAGCTTGTATTTATCTAAATATTTAAGCATATAGTAAATTCCGGCCGGATAAGTCTCCCAGCCCATGTCATTAACTGCGGTCTCGTCAGCTTTTTTTATAAAAGGCGGATACCAGACGATCCGGCTCCGTTTATAATAATTAAGGCCGATAAAATCCATTTTATTCTTAATTGCTCCAAAAAAAAGATCGGTGGCAAAATAACGCGTGAGCCGCGCCAATATCCGCCCGGCTAAACACCGGGGGCGGGATGAAACAGGATAATTTGACAGATTTGTAATACCGACCCGGGCGCGGGGAAAATGATCGTGGATAAGTTCGTAAACCAGCCGATGCGCCCGAACTAAATTTTTATAAACTTTTCTGGATTTTAACAAGGATAGCTTTTTACCCGGCGGATGGCTTCCGGCCAGATAACCGAATCCGATCGGCACCATCGGTTCGTTCATGGTCACCCAATAATCAACCTCTGCGCCTAACTCTTTAACAGCCATATCCGCATAGGCTAAAAATTTTTCAATATTTTCTTCCTTTTCCCATCCGCCTTCGCGAGCGAACCAATCCGGCGCCGTCCAATGCCACAGAGTCACGACCGTTACCAGGTTGCGTTTTTTGGCCTCCGCCAAAACGCTGCGATAATGGTTTATCGACGCCACGTCCCAGCTGCCTCGTTCCGGTTCCAGACGAGCCCATTCTATCCCGAGACGGATGGCGTTAGAATTAAGAGATTTCGCCAGGTCAAGATCTTCCCGATAGCGGTTAAACGAATCGCACGCTTGGCCGCAAATATAATCCTCGGGGTTTTTCCCTTCTTTTTTTAATTTTTCGATTCTCACCTCTGATCTTTCCCATTCGCTCCAGTCGTTTTTTATGCCGCCTTCGATCTGATAGGCCGACGTGGCCGTACCCCAAAGAAAACCCTCGGGAAATTCAAGCGTTTCATATTCGACCTCCGGCAAAGATTTTTTTTCGCCCGCCCTGATTTTCTTCGGTGCCCCGGCCGCGGGGGTATTCTCCAGGGAAACAATTTTTTCCTTCTCCGACAAATCGGTCACTAATTCGGCGCTGTCACGGGGTTCGGCGATCGTTTCGGGAACGGACACGACCGGAACCGCTTTATCCTGATCTTCGGGCTTAAGCTTTTCAAATTTCTTGATTTTCTCCAAAAGCTCTTTTTTATGTTCAAGCCTCTCCGGACTCTCCTTCTCTTTGTCGGATTCGATTACCCTCAGGCCGGACTGGACGGGTTTCGCGCCAGTTCTTAAATCTAACAACGGATTTTGCGTTTTTCTTAAAACCATAAGGATTTTATGAATATTTCTATAAATACGCGTATGCTCTTCATTGATTTATTATACCATTTTTATGCCGAATAACACAAAAATGTTAAACCCGGCGGAAATTTAATAAATAAAATCCCGGCATGGCCAGGATTTATGGTTTAAAATAATCCGCACAGGATCATAAAGACCACTATGGCGAATATCGAAGCGAGAAATTTTAAATTCCTCTCCCGCCCAAGCTCCCTTGTTTTTCTTTCTCTAAGTTCTGTTTTGAATTTTTCCCGGGAGCAGCGGTCGCATTGGCGATTCCAATCCGCGATCTTCCCCCCGATACAAAAACAATCGGTAACCAAATAAATAAAAACAGCAATATCGATCTGGGCGAGCAGAACATAAAATACGGATCTTTCCGTGAAAAAGATCTTGATAAGCAGAGCGGCGAATAAAATAGCGGTTATGGTCAAAAACTTTTTTAAGCTTGAAAAAAATCCGTCTCTGGCGTGATCGCGCCTGCCTATAAATTCCGTCGGCACGGAATCGGGTCTCGAGCAGGAATCATCACGGTGATATTTTTCTTCATATTCTTTCAGTATGATTCCGTAAGGAATAAAACGTTTTATGCAAACAACAAGAAAGACCACCGCCATAAATGTTAGCAATAATATAATTACGCTCATTTTTCCCTCCGATATATTTAAAAAGGACTTACATTTAAATAAATCTTATATTAAAAAAATCTTTAAGTCAACAACAGATTACGTTTTTAGCTTTAATGTTGTGTAAAACTTGTGCAAATCATCCCTAAATAATAACGCGGATTATTGAATTTTAATTTTAAACCGGCATTTTCACTAAAAACCGGGTAAAAACGTAAACCGAAAACTACTTTTATTATTATTAAATATTAGCTAATATTAAATACTAATTATTTAATAATTAATATCCGAAATCTAATTATAAAATTCTCTTGACATTACAAAAAAAATCGTTTAATATACTAATACGTAATATTTACCAATAAACAGATGAAGAGGTAAGTTTACAATTTAAAGAATAATCAGCTTACAGCAAAAAAACGGACAGTTGTAAGGTCTGTTTTTTGTTTATCTGTCAGAAACGGTAACGCACGTTAACAATTTATATTTTGGCGCTAGCAGGCGCCAATTTACAACCAATACAATTGTGAGATTCAATATCTTCAATATTCCTTTGATTATTCCCGTATTTCACGGAAACAGTCAAAAACAGGCGAAACCTGTCTAAAAACACCTAGGATACAACCTAGTAAAAAAATTTTTGTCAGAGAGTTTGATCCTGGCTCAGGATGAACGCTGGCGGCGTGGCTAAGGCATGCAAGTCGAGTGGGTTTAGACCCACGGCAAACGGGAGAGTAACGCATTGGTAACCTACCCCGAGGACGAGGATAATCCGCCGAAAGGCGGGATAATACTCGATAGAATCCCGGAGAGACATCTCTTCCGGGATTAAAGTTCCGACGCCTCGGGAGGGGCCTATGGCTTATCAGCTAGTTGGTGAGGTAACGGCTCACCAAGGCTATGACGAGTACCGGGTGTGAGAGCATGGCCCGGCTCACTGGGACTGAGACACTGCCCAGACTCCTACGGGAGGCTGCAGTCACGAATATTCCTCAATGGCCGAAAGGCTGAAGGAGCGACGCCGCGTGCATGAAGAAGCCCTTCGGGGTGTAAAATGCTTTTATCTGGGAAGAACCAATGACGGTACCAGATGAATAAGGGGCTGCTAACCTCGTGCCAGCAGCAGCGGTAATACGAGGGCCCCGAGCGTTATCCGGATTTATTGGGCGTAAAGGGTCCGTAGGCGGTTTGTCGCATCTCCTGTTAAATTCTGAGGCTCAACTTCAGAACCGCGGGAGAGATGGATAAACTAGAGGCCGGAAGAGGCAAGCGGAATTGCTGGTGTAGGGGTTAAATCCGTTAATATCAGCAGGAACACCGAATGCGTAAGCAGCTTGCTGGAACGGTTCTGACGCTGAGGGACGAAAGCGTGGGGAGCGAATGGGATTAGATACCCCAGTAGTCCACGCCGTAAACGTTGGATGCTAAGCATTGGCAGTATCGACCCTGTCAGTGCTGTCTACCTAAGCTAACGCCTTAAGCATCCCGCCTGGGGAGTACGAGCGCAAGCTTAAAACTCAAAGGAATAGACGGGGACCCGCACAAGCGGTGGAGCATGTGGTTTAATTCGACAGTAAGCGAGGAACCTCACCCAGACTTGACATCTAGCTGCAGACCCCTGGAAACAGGGGAGCCTTCGAGGGTGCTAGACAGGTGCTGCATGGTTGTCGTCAGCTCGTGTCGTGAGATGTACCGTTAAGTCGGGAAACGAGCGCAACCCCTATCTTGTGTTTTATATGTCACGAGAAACTGCCCGCTTTAAGTGGGAGGAAGGTGGGGATGACGTCAAATCAGCATGGTCCTTACGTCTGGGGCGACACACGTGCTACAATGGGAAGTACAGAGGGACGCCAAACCGCGAGGTGGAGCCAACCCCTTAAAACTTCTCTCAGTTCGGATTGGGGTCTGAAACTCGACCCCATGAAGCTGGAATCGCTAGTAAACGCGCATCAGCCATGACGCGTTGAATACGTTCTCGGGTCTTGTACTCACCGCCCGTCACGTCAAGAGAGCCGGCAATACCCGAATGCCGATGTAGGTCGGCAGAAGGTAGGGTCGGTGATAGGGACGAAGTCGTAACAAGGCATCCGTAGCGGAAGCTGTGGATGGATCACCTCCTTTCTAGGGAGATATCGGGATCTTCGATGGCGATCGTCGATTTTCGACTGATCTGAATCGAAATATCCTGTAGTCGACCCTCATCCTTAACTGGATGAGGAGAGTCCCGGACCAGAATTTATTTTGGCCCAGGATTACACGGTTAGTAAAATTGGCGCCTGCTAGCTCCTAAACCGAAAAACGGTTTTATGGGGCCGTTCCTTTTTCCATCAAACAAAAAAGATTGGTCCTCAATTCTTGTTGAAGCCAATCTTTTTTGTTAGAAAAAATCCGCGTTTGTCGCGGATTGTGAAAATTATTTTACAATCAGGTTGCCCAGCAGAAGACCAATGACGAATAAAGCGTCCAAAATACAAACCCATGGACCGCAACACAGGTTATTCAAAAACTGCGATATAGTATCATTGGATTTTTCTTCAAAAACCTTGCCGATCAAGCCAAAAGCTACCAGCACGGCAACGATTTCAAGATACCAGGGGAAAAATATCCCGATAAAAATTCCGGCCACGATCGAAACGCAGGTTTCGCCCGCCATAATAAAATTGATTTTGGTGTCGTGATCCACTCTTTCCCTCCTTTTATTGACTTGGGTTAAAAGAACAATTCGTACATATAAATTATTTATATATTAAGTTGTTAAAAAATTGTTGTCAAGTTAGTTGAAATCTTTTAAAATTTTTGCTATAGTAAAAAAAGATTTAACCTTTTGTCAAATGTTAAACGTCAAAGGTAAAAGGTAATCCGGGGCGCGTAGCTCAGTTGGCCCGCCTCGCCGAGCTGAAGCTCGGCTTCAGCGAGGCGGGTTAGAGCGCATTTAAATAATAAAATATATAGGGGCGATTAGCTCAGTTGGTTAGAGCGCTTCTCTGATAAGGAAGAGGTGGAAGGTTCGACTCCTTCATCGCCCACAGCGGTACGCCGAGGCTCCGAAAGGAGCGTAGGCGACCAAAATTTTTTTCGCCACTTCACGAAGTCCGCCTTCGCTGAAGATACGGCGTGACGAAGCGGGGTAGAGCAGTTGGCAGCTCGCCAGGCCCATAACCTGGAGGCCGCAGGTTCGAATCCTGCCCCCGCAACCATCCTACGCTAAAGCTTCGGATGGCATGGCCACATCCTTTTGGCCTGCCGATTAGTCTGTTGTGTTTTTATGTGTTATGTTTACATTCTCCTGTGCGCCGACAATAAATTCTATGTCGGGCACACAATGAATATAAAAAAACGCATTCAAGAACATAAATCAGGAGTGTCATTTTCGACCAAGCATCGTTTGCCGATTAAAATTAAATGGATTGGTGTTTTTACCACCAGACAAAAAGCGGTTAATTTTGAAAGTTATTTAAAAACCGGCTCGGGAAAAGCTTTTAGAAATAAAAGGTTAATCTAATTTTAACGGCACATACAAAAAAGTAGGGCCTTGCCCTACGAACATAAAAAAGTAGGGCCTTGCCCTACGAAGCTTTAGCGGAGTAGGGCCGCGGTAGCTCAGTGGTAGAGCAAAGGACTGAAAATCCTTGTGTCGTCAGTTCAATCCTGACCCGCGGCACCGATTCAACTCTTAACCGTTAACATTTAACAACCAACCCCGCACGACGACCAGTTAATTGTTAAATGTTAACGGTTTATTGTTATCTGCGGGGTGTCGTATACCGGTAGTACGCATGCTTTGGGAGCATGTTGACTGGGTTCAATTCCCAGCACCCCGACCATCCTACGCTAAAGCTTCGGATGGCAAAGCCATTATCTTGCGGTAAAATTCCTGATGGCAGGCCAATTCTTGCGCGAAAATTCAAGACAACACATGGCGATCAAACTATAAATCCACAATAAATCTATCGGCGATAATAAGCGGGCCTTGCCCGCCGAAGCTTCGCCGCGAAAGAAGCACGTAATTTAAAACACCAAAAAATACAAAATCATATAACTAAGCAGAGAGAAAGCGGGCCTTGCCCGCCGAAGCTCTGCTATGCAGAGCGTAGGCGGGTATCGTATAATGGCTTTTATGCTAGCCTTCCAAGCTGGAGATGAGGGTTCGATTCCCTCTACCCGCTCCAAATCCAAAACCCCGGTCGCATCCGGGGTTTTGGATTTGAATGCCGTTTTCCGGAATTTATGCTTAACAATTAACGAAAGGGAGCCGAAAGCTCGAATCTTTTTTTATTATATGGATAATCAGGCTTGAAAATCCTTGATTTTCCCATTCTTTACAAAAAAACACTCCTATGATAGGATAAATTTATAATCCAAAAAGTAAAGGATTGAAACTTATAAAATAATTTCTGCGGATTAGGGTAAAGGATTATTGAGTAAAAATATTTAATATTAGCAAAGGTGAAAATTAATAATATATCGACAACTAAATATATTATTAATAATGATAATCCCTCGGTTCTCATATACGGAATCTTGGGAGTGTTGTAATTTTTCACACGATTTTACTCTAGACCACCCGAACCGCAGATAGGCATAAAATATGTTAATGGAGTTTATGGTTTATGCTTTCCTGATATTCCTGGGCGGTTTTTTTCTTGGCTATTGGCTGCGCAAACAACGCATCACGGAAAAAATCAAGTCCGCTGAGGCCAACGCCGAAAAAATATTGACCGAAGTAAAAAACAAACAGGGCGCTTTACTTTTAAAAGCGCAGGAAAAAGCCATTAAAATTATCGAGGAAGCCAAACAGGATGAACAGAAACGCCGTCAGGAATTGAGTAATCTGCAATCGCGGCTGGAAAAAAGGGAAACCACCTTTTCCCAAAAACTTCTGGAGTTGCAGGACAAGCAGCAGAAACTATACGACAAAATAAGCAAGGTGGAAGAAGCGAAGGAAAAAATACACCAGATCAAAAAGGATCAGCTGGAAAAACTGGAGAAAATCGCCAACATGACGAAAGACGAGGCGAAAGAAGTTCTCTTTAAGAATGTCGAGGCCCAGATGAAGGACGATATTCTTTCCCGGATAAAAAAACTTGAAAACGAGGCCACTGACGTCCTTGAAGAAAAGGCGCGCGATATCATGGCTTCGACCATGCAGCGACTCGTATCCAACTACACGACCGAGATCACGACCACGACCGTAACCCTTCCCTCTGACGAGATGAAGGGACGCATTATCGGACGCGAGGGACGGAATATCAAGGTTATCGAGCAGTTGACCGGTACGGAGATCATAGTCGACGATACGCCGAACGTGATCACTGTTTCCGGCTTCTCTCCGATCCGCCGGCATATCGCCAAGAAGACACTGGACCGTCTGATACTTGACGGCCGCATCCATCCGACTAAGATCGAAGAAGCGATCGAGGAGTCAAAGAAGGAGCTGGCCCTGGATATTAAAAAGGCCGGCGAAGACGCGCTTTACGATATCGGTGTCACCGGCCTTAATCCAAAATTAGTGCAGATCATCGGCCGTTTGAAATACCGGACCAGCTATGGCCAGAATGCTCTCCGGCATTCCCTGGAAGTGGCCCATCTTTCCGCCTTATTAGCCGAGGAACTGGGAGCGGACGTGACCCTGGCTAAAAAAGCGGGCCTTCTCCATGATATCGGAAAAGCGGTCGATCACGAAGTGCAAGGGACGCACCCAGAGATCGGACGCGATATCGCCAAAAAATTCAATTTACCCCAGGAGATAATCGACCCGATAGAGACACATCACGATGACCGGCCCCGCGGCCTGGTGTCCATTATCGTAAAAGTAGCGGACGCGATCTCGGCCGCCCGGCCCGGAGCCAGGCACGATACCTACGAAAGATACTTGCAACGCCTGGAAGAACTTGAAAATATCGCCACTTCTTTCGGGGGAGTGGAAAAGGCTTACGCGATCCAGGCGGGCCGTGAAGTCAGGATATTTGTCGCTCCGGAGACGATCGACGATCTTGGGGCGCACAACCTCGCTCGCGATATCGCCAAGAAAGTGGAATCCGAACTTAAATATCCAGGCGAGATCAAGGTCAACGTTATCCGCGAAATGCGGGTTACGGAATACGCCCGATAAAATTACCGCAATTTCCATATGAAAAAGCCCTATTGTACAATAGGGCTTTTTCTTTATATAACCGTAATTAAAGATCTGAAGAACTTGCGAAAAATAATAACTTATGTTAGCATAAAGAAAGCTGCTTTAAGCCATAGATAATCAGAATAAACAATTCTGCCTTTAACCACAAGTCAATGAATATACTTTTCATAGGCGATATTGTCGGAAAAATCGGCCGGGAAACCGTAACCAGGGTTTTGCCGGAAATTAAGCGCGACCACAAGATCGACTTGGTTATCGCTAACGCGGAAAACAGCGCCCATGGAGCGGGAATTACCGGAGACACGATCAAGGAGCTGGAAGAAGCCGGCGTAAACTTTTTTACTACCGGTGATCACGCCTTTGACAATAAGAAACATCCAGGCATATTCGACGAGCATGATAATATTATCCGGCCGGCCAACTATTCCCGGCGCGCGCCTGGACGGGGTTACGCGGTCGTTACCGTAAAGGACAAAAAAATATTAGTAATAAGCCTGATCGGCCGGGTTTTCATGTCCGGCAACCACGAATGTCCCTTTCATGAATTAGATGAAATATTAGCTAACACGGATTTGCTTGATAAAAAATTATCTGGTATAATAATTGATATACACGCGGAAACCACCTCGGAGAAAATAAATATAGGGTATTACGCGGCGGGCCGGGTCAGCGCGGTTTTTGGAACCCACACGCATATCATGACCGCGGATCCAAAAATTCTCTCCGGCGGCACGGCCTATATTACGGACGCGGGCATGGTTGGAGCGGCCGAAGAATCGCTTGGTATAGCCAAAGAAGGCACAATTAAGACTTTCCTGACGCAGATAAAACAGCCGCATGTCATCCCGGAAAAAGGTTTAGCTGTTTTTAACTCCGTTTTAATCAGTCTTAACGCTAAAAACATTCAGGCAAAAACCATAAAACCGATAACAAAATTCATTAACATAAAATAATTAAGTAAAAGATAAGTTAAATAAGGATGGGGACCCTCTTTATTATTGGCCGCTCCGTTCTTATTTATAAATTTATGAACAAAGCATCCCTAATCGAGAGGCTCGCCTCTGACGCGGCAGTCTCAAAAAAAGACGCCGAGAAAATGTTGGAATCGCTGGTGGCTATAGTTATCGGCGAACTTAAAGAAGGCCGTGAGGTAACCATTACCGGTTTCGGTACTTTCTTGTCGCGAACCCGCCATGCCCGCGGCGGCGTCAATCCGCAAAAACCGTCCGAACGCATCCAGATTCCGGAAGTCAAGGTGGCGAAATCAAAACCGGCAAGACCCTGAAAGACGCGCTTAAAGGGAAGATATAAAACAACTTGAAATAACTCAAAATCCCTCCGTCTAACCGGGGGGATTTTGGTTTTAAAGATGACTTGCATTTATTTCAATCTTATGTTAGTATAAAATTGGCTCCTATGCAGGAGTTTTTTGGTAATAATCGCGGATAGAAACGATGAAATTGAATTCGGCCACTTTGCACTTGTAGCTCAGCTGGATAGAGCACTTGGCGAAGTTTATCCCGCCTAAAGTGTGCCTTGTGCCCGTAGCTCAATTGGATAGAGCGCTTGGCTTCGGACCAAGAGGTTGTGGGTTCAATCCCTGCCGGGCACACTTTGTGCGGGAGACCAAGGGGTCGGGGGTTCAAGTCCCTCCAAGTGCACAAAATCAACAATCCCAAGGCTGGGTAGCTTGAGATGGCCCGCCTCGCCGAGCTGAAGCTCGGCTTCAGCGAAGCGGGTTAGAGCGTAAATTATGTGGTTAGTGTATATTCTCTACAGCAGGAAATTGAATAAAACCTATACTGGTAGTACCAATAACTTTAAAGAAAGAATCAGTAAACATAACAATGGTTTGGTAAGGTCAACGAAGCTTGGTAAGCCATGGATTCCAGTTTATGTGGAATTCTATCCCAATGAAACCAGCGCAAGGGACAGGGAAAAGCATTTCAAAACCTCTCCCGGAAGGAGATATTTAAAAAATAATATAGATAGCATTATAAAATTCTGGCTGGGTAGCTCAGATGGTTAGAGCGTAGCACTCATAACGCTAAGGTCGAGAGTTCAATCCTCTCCCCAGCTACTGGTTAAATTTAATCGCCCCTATAGCTCAGTTGGTAGAGCAGCTCCCTCTTAAGGAGACGGTCGTGGGTTCGAATCCCCCTGGGGGCACACACAATAAAAATCCGGCTTGTCCGGATTTTTATTGTGTGGGTTCTAGGGGTTTGATTTGAACCCAGTTGATAATAGACATTTATCGCGCAATATGACGAAACTTAAATTTTCACGGTAAAATCAGTTTCGCTCGTATTATGATATTGTGGGACTTGCCCCTTCGAATCTCCCTGGGGGCACGAATATAAAAACAGGCTTTTTGCCTGTTTTGTTTTACAGCTGAATATCGTATTCTCCATCCAACATGATCCTGGGACAAATATTTTTAAGCATCAGGACGGTTTCCTCGTGGGTAAGATAGAAGCTAAGGGAGTCTTTTGATCCGCCGTCGACGATGAATGCGTCGGCAGATGCTTTTGAGGAGAAGGCAAGTATCGCCCCTTTTTTTCGGGCAATGGTGAAACGTTTTTTTATGAACCAGTAAATTCTTTCCAGCGGGAGCCTGTCGATCTCGAATCTGTCGAAATTTTCCGGTACAAGGGAAATCTCAGCCGATATTATCCGTGGTCTTAAAGATATTACGGCTCCGTTTTTTCCGTATCTGAGCGTGTCAAAATGCAGATGAGGATAACTTGTGAAGCCGGTTTCGCCGACTCGGCCGATGGGCTGGCCGGTACTGACACACTCCCCTATGCGGACCGCGGCGCTTTTATGTTCAAGATGGACATAGTGGCTGAATTCCTCGAACTTATGCCTGATCAGTACGAAATTGTATTGACTTCGGTATTTAGCCTTTGTTCCTCCAGAGCAGTACATATCCCGATAATCCGACACTACCCCGTCCAAAGCGGCTAAAACCGAAGAACCGGTCGGAGCATAAAAATCAACCGCGTTTTTCGTGTGATCTCCGTGTAGGGGCGAGGGCATGATTCTAAGATGTCCGTAAAGCGGCGGGGAATATATATTTTGGCTTAAAATCACAGGCTGCTTCATTTTTTTTCCTTTGGCTGTTTTGGTATTTTTGGGCGTTGTGTCAAACGTCCGTAAGTATTCCCGAACGATACTCTGCCGGGCAATGAGAGTGGGGAGACTATTGTTACTGCCTTTTAGCCTTTATCCATTTCGACACTTTTATGACCGCTTTTGCTCGATTATACAGAACCTCCTGGATTTAGCTTGATTTTTTTTGAAAAGATCTTTTTATTTTAATAGCGGGAATCGTAATAATAATTTATCATACGGAGCATACCCGGTCAACTGGCCCAGGAAAATCCGGATGCCGTTGTGCTAAAACGGAAAATTTAAAAATAAAAAACAGGCGTAAATTTTACGCCTTTTTATTTACGAAAAAATTAAAAATTATCTCTTTCCCGCTTTTCGCGCGCCTTTTTCGTCCGAGCCGAAATGGTGTGCTATTTCGTGTTTAAGCGTTTCTACTATTTGTCGGCGGCATTCGTCAGGAGTGGAACAGCTCTGCATGCCCGATAAGCACGAAATTATAGCGGCTTCGGTATTTAGGCTCGGCTCCTCTGGAGCGGTACTTGTCCCGATAATCCTCTACTATCCCGTCCAGAGCGGCTAACCGGCGACTCTGCCGTCGCATAAAAATCGACAACATTATTCGTGTGATCCCAGCGCGTAACTAGTCCTAAGTTCAACAAGTAAGTGCAACACTCTGCTAAAATAGTAGAGTATGAGCAAATATAAACATTTAACAATTGAAGAAAGGGAAACTATCCAATTAATGCTTTGGCAAAAACAGCCAGTTAGGGCTATAGCTAAAAAAT
>JAZDLN010000026.1:0-19551 GCA_043801965.1 Candidatus Falkowiibacteriota bacterium | reverse complement strand
GTAAAAACATTTATATATCTAAAAGCAGGACTTATGATTAAGATGGAAAAATGGGAAATTGCTTTGCAAAAATTTCTTAAAAAATGGGAAAACAAAAAAGAAGTAACTGGTGCGATTGTTTGCGGTAGTTTTATTACTGGAAATCCTAGCAAACATTCAGATATTGATATTCATATTATTTTAGATTCAAAAACTTCTTGGAGAGAAAGAGGTAATGAAATAATCGATGGAATTTTGATTGAATATTTTGCCAATCCAGTAAAGAAGCATTATGAATATGCTGAAGAGGATTATAAGCAAAGAAGAAGAATTAATGCTCATATGTTTTGCACCGGAAAAGTGCTTTTTGACAAGACAGGAGAATTAAAACAATTGATAAAAGATTCAAGAAAGTATCTTGTCAAAAAATATCCTAAGCAAAACAAAATTCAAATTGAATTGGCAAAATATCATATTTGGGATATGTTCGATAATTTAAAAGAAGTTTTTGAATCCGATAGTGAAGAATTCTTTTTTGTTTTCTATAACGATTTGAATGATTTATTTGAAACTTATGCGAAATTTTTGCAATTCGATTCTATGCCTGTGCATAAATTAAGACGTTTTCTTGTAAATGAAAAAGATAAGAAAAAATATCATGTAAGCAATTTCCCAGACGATGAATTTGTAAAAATGTATGTGAGTGCCATCAATATTAAAGATAAATCTAAAATGATAAAAGAGTATCAAAAATTAACTAATCATGTTCTTGATAAAATGGGTGGATTCAATATTGATGGCTGGAAAATCAAAAGTCCTGCTCAATAGTGTTAGACGCCAGATAAACCAACTTGCTCCGTTTCACTCCGCACCACGCTGCGCTCTCACTCCACTTCGTTTCGTTCGGGTCATATAACAGGGGATAAAAGGAAAATTGCTCGGCTCGCAATTTTCCCAAATTTTCTCCGCTACGCTCCGAAAACTTCTTTTATCCCCGATGTTCAGCAAAATCGCTCCGCCGGCACTAACGTGCCGTGCTCGCTAATTTGCTGAACGGCCGCGGGCAAGCCCTCGTCCGGCTCTGTCACTCCTTTGGGCCTGCGGCCCTGCGGAGCAACATCGCTGAACTCGGGATATGCGAAATGTTCCCGATTTCGCTTCGCTCATCGGGACCACATCGCATATCCCGCGGCCGTTGTGTGAAATGTCGTTCTTAAAACTAGAATATTTTTAGAAGGGGCTAAGTAAGGAGGTGATGAAATGGCTAAGCGAAAAAAACGTAAATTCAGGAAAAATCTTTTGGCAATTCAAATTAATTCTGAAAAATACGTGCGAGAACACACGCCATGGCTGATTGAGCCAAGTATTACCCGTGAACCCCAAAAGCGAGTCCATCGCAAAGAAGATCTTTTTATAAGCCGTTAGGCAAAAGGCGAGAACCAAAAAACTCGCCCCTTCTAAAAATATTCTAGTTTGTCGCCTACCCAGGCGACCTGCTCGGGCTTCGCCCAATCAGAAGAACGACACATCACACAACAACGCGACAAGCGGTTTGGTCTTTATTCAAAGACCTCACGCAAATTTTTGAAATGAATATTAACTTTAATAATGAATTTCAAAAACTTCGCTTCGTCGGGAAACGTTCCGCAAAATCGCTCCGCCGGCACTAACGTGCCGTGCTCGCTCCTTTTGCGGAACGGCCGCGGGCAAGCCCTCGTCCGGCTCTGTCACTCCTTTGGGCCTGCGGCCCTGCGGAGCAACATCGCCGAACTCGGGATATGCGAAACGCCTGTCTCCGCCTGCGGGGCGGGAGCCATGCGCATCGCATATCCCGCGGCCGTTAAACGAAATTTTGTTCAAAAATATTTTTTCATTTTATATTTGAGCCCTTTTGAAATTTTTTTAAAAAAAGAGCCCCCGAGTTTCCTCGAGGGCATAACCAATGTCTCGTCTTTGGTTTATTGCTGCAATATCCTGATTCCAATCCATCCAAAAAAGACTGCCATCACGAGACACAGGAAGAGGGCGGGGACGCCAAAGCCGAAACTGATAGCGGCAAAGGGATGTCTTTCTCTCTGAGCCTTTTTCATGCTCATAATTCCCAGCACCCCGCCTGCGACACACAGAGCCGAAAGATAGAACAAGGGCAAAGAACCAAGTACCGCGTTCATAAAACTCCTCCTTTTTTAGGTTAATTTCCAGTTTGACGCTAAATTAGCGTTCAAAGTAGTATAGCAGAAAACCGCCCGCTTGTCAACCCACGACAAAAAAATTTCAAAAGGGCTCTTTTAATAAGGAGTATATTTTTGAACAAAACATCGTTTAACAACTCATATCTGGTTACAGAAATTTGCATCAATAACGAATAATAAGGAGTGCAAATTTCTTCCACCCAAATTTTTGTCTTCCTTTTCTTTATATATTACAATAAGGAAGGAAGACAAAAACTTCAGATATGAGTAACGATAGGCTAAATTCGCTCGCTAACGCTCGCTTCATTTAGCCTATCGGCTTCGGGCACAGCCGTGATCGTCTCGTCCGCTCGCGTTTCCTCGGGGCTTCGCCCCTCAGAAACGCTCGCGAACTTCGCCTATCACGGCATAAGCGAAATGTCCGTCAGCCCGCCTTCCGCCTTCGCTAAAGCTGCGGCGGACAAGGGCGGGCGGGCTTCCGTCCACTTCGCTTATCCCGAAGCCGTTAGACGAAATATTTTTGTGCTTAACTTAATTTACAATAACTTATAAAAACTATGACATTGGAAATTTATAAGCCTGAGAATCCAGGTTATGAAGAATTTAACTTTTCACAATTACTCGAAAAATCACAGGAAGTAATAGGCAGAGAAGCAAGGGTTGAATTATCAGATGGTGAGCAATTTGGAATTCATCCGATTGACTCCGTTCAAGAAGACGGTATTTACTTTAAATCAGACCATAAATCAAAAGCAGTTAAATTCTTCGTATCCAGCAATCAAATTGAAAAAGTTATTATTAAATCATAAACGCACAAAAATACTTCATCTAACACCGCGACAAGCGGTTCCGGAATTTCTCTTTATAAATTTTTATAATAATGAAATTCCTTCACCCAAATTTTGCAGATATAATATTGAATTATAATAAGGTATCTGCAAAACTTCGCTTCGTCGGGATACGTTGTACGAAATAAATTTTTTATCTTGGTGGGGATTACAATGCTAAGTGTTTTGAACACGGCGAAAATTTGATTTTTTATTTTTTTTAACGAGGGGAAATAAGGACTTGTTTTCTCCGCTCCGCTACGAAAACTTTTATAACATCTCTATGAATGAAAAATTGAATACAAATAATAAGCAACGCCCTGTCAATGAAATTATAACTAAACCAACCAGACCAGAAGACGAGGGACTCGGTAAAATTGTTTCAATGCTTGAAAAAATACCCCATTGTGAAGGGATAGTTTTTAACGGAAGCAGACTGAACGGAAACGGCAACGAAGATAGCGACTATGACTTTACTGTGTTAGTTTCCAAGGGAGAATCTTATTACAAAATATGGCGATATGAAAATTGTATGGTCGATGTTTGCTGTGTGACGCTCAATAAAGTTAAGGAGAATGATTTAGTCAAAACGAGAAATTCAAATGCCGAGCTATACATTATCGCAACTGGACAAATAGTTTTAGATAAAAATGGAAAACTTAAGGAAATCCAGGATGAGGCAAAAAAAATCTGGTCCGAAGGACCTGAACAAATTAGCGAAGCCGAGATAAATGAAGTCGGCTATGCTTTTAAAACGTACCTTGATGATATAAAAAGCCTGGAAAATAGCGGCAACGAGGGATATTATTTTCAAGGCTATGTAATTCAGAATGTTGTTAAATTCTTTTTCAGGTTATATGGCAAATGGCAGACAAGACCAAGAGATATAGAACAAGATATAAAAAATATTGATAGTGGGTTCTGGGAATTATATAAGGATGCTAATATTAATATTGGCCAGGATAAAAACATAGCGATTATAAAGATGTTAGAATATTTGATAAAAAAATTCAATCTTCCTCAAACAGGAGAGATTTATTTTGAAAAAAAATAAGTCTCAGATAATGGGTTTTTAAAAATTCCATTCACCCCTTTATTCCCTCTGGAATTGATATAAACTTAAAGCAAAAACCCAATGAAAATTTCTTTCCGCAAAAAACTTTTCGATAACCAACTGGGCAAATCCGGCAGGCTTTACATTTTTATCGATTCCTCGAATCTCTGGGCGGCGCAGAAATCCAAAGGAAAATTATTTGACTATCAAAAACTGGTCGGGTATATCAAGGCAAAATTCCAGCCGACCGAGCTCGACGTATTTTATTACGCCGCCTATCCGGCCGACGGCACCAGAAATTATAGTCTGGACAACCGGCACAAATTTTTTACCTATCTCAAAAAAGGTCTGGGCTTTACGGTCAGGAAAAAAGAGCTCAAAAGAATAAAAATCATTGATGCCGAACTCGGCGAAGGCATAAAAGAAAAAGGCGATATGGACGTGGAGATCGCAGTCGATGCCATGCATCACAAAAATAAATATGACACGGCGATATTCTTTACTGGAGACTCCGATTTTCTAGTATTAATTAACTACCTCCGGAAAGCGGGTAAAAAAATCTACGTTTTTTCTTCGAAGAATAATATCTCGGAAGAATTGCGCACGAGCGCCGACGGCTATTGCGACGTTATCGCCATAAACGACATCTGGGGTAAAGAACTGAAAAGAAGGCAAAAATAAAAACAACTCTCCGCGAGGAGAGTTGCCCTAAGATGTGATACCCTATCGGTCTTATGGAAAGACCAATAGACATTATTAATATAACACGGATTCATTAAAATTGCAATAGAATTGCCGTATTTTAAAAATTAAGCTAAAATTAATATAAAATGGTGTTTTGAATATTCGGCATTTACCCCTTAATCCCCTCTTCCCGAAGCCCAAAACGAAAAAAATCAAATTTTCTTTTACGGTTGACGAAGTTTATATAACTGAACACGAGATAAAAAATTTACTCAAGCCCCGCTACGCTCTCGTCCCGACTTTCCTTTTTTATTTTAACAAGGTAGTCGGGACTCGGGTCGTACAACAACGCGATAAGCGGCTCCGCCGAACGTAAAATAAATCCGCATATTTTTATTCCAATCAAAAACCGCCTTGTTGTTAAGACGGTTTATGATCTGGAGCCAAGGGGAATTGAACCCCTCAATCCGTGTGTCAAGTACGAAGTGCCGCACCAACGGTGGCCCCTTTGGCTCCATCAAAATGATTGTAGCATTTTTTGATCAAACAAAAAAGCCCGGACATAGAGTCACGGACTTTTGGGGCGCAATTGCACTCCGTACTTGACATCAGTAAGTATAACACAATACGTATAAAAGTCAAGTTAAAATTTTCCACAGCCAGTTTTTAAAATAAAATAACATAAAAATTGCGGATTTATTCTACTGGCTCCGCCCAAATTCGCCTCCGCTACGCTACGGCGAACTTCAGATACAGCGCATTTTGCTGCGGGCAAGCCCTTCCGCCAGAGGCGGACAGGCTGTCCGGCTCTGTCGCTCGCTCGCCTTCGGCTCGCGGAGCAATCCCGAAGCTTCGGGACCGAACTCGGGATATGCGAAACGCCCGTCCCCGCCTGCGAGGCGGAGCCATGCGCATCGCCTATCCCGCGGCCTTTGTACAAAATAACGAAAAAATTTTTCTAGCTTTAAAGCTTAAACTATATGGCGCTGTCAGATTATCACCTACAATTCACGCTTAAGAGCGACAGTGACATTCAGCGGAGAATCGACGAAAAAGAACTGGAGTTAAAGCGGGTTTTTGAGTTCGTTCAATTGTCAACCGATAGCGGCGTCATTCGCGTGGCGGTTTTGGGCTGTGCCGATAAAAGACTGGTTCGAGGGCACAAAAAAATTTTTGAAAAGGTATTAAATAAAAAGGTTGAATTGACCACCTTCGATCTTTCCGTCGAGCACTTGCTTGGCGAAGAAAACGTGGCGCAGCATGATTGCACGCTTCCGCTGCCGAACACTCCTTACGATATTACGTATGCGCATGTGCTTTTGAAGTTCATACCAACCGAGAAGCAACTCGATTTAATAAAAAATTCTTTTGCGGCCTTGGTTTCCGGCGGGATAGCGATTCATGTGTTGGATAAAATCGACTACGAAACTATCGGCCCAAAACTGCCTGACGGATATTTTACGGTTCCGCTCGCTGATTATAAGTTAGAATTGACCAGGCTTGGTATTGGATTTAAAGAAGTCCCCAATAGATACGGGGTGGCTCTTGTTCTTTTGAAGCATTGAAAACTTTTTCTAATAATATAAAATTTATAACTAAATAAAAACTATGAAACAAGAAATAATGCCAACGCCAGAGGAAATTAAAAAAATAGATGAGCAAAGAAAAGACTATGATCATTACGCGAATCGCACGGCGCGAAAACAAAATACATTAATAGAAAATCTTACTGGGTCCAATACGGCTACAACTAAAGAAGATGTCATAAGAACCGACGCCGATATTGAAAATAACGCGAGGCGCCTGCTTAAGATTGGTCGCATGGATGAATTACAATTTAAAAAATTAGTCGACAATTCCTTGGAATATTCGGAAAGCGCATTAAATACCTATCATGGGCCCAGGTGGTCAAAAATAAAAGGCGAGGTAAATGGCGTGAATGTCGTATTGAACGTGAAATGGGGTGATACAGTAAATGACGGACGCGACAACTCAAATGCCCCAAAAAAATATGAGGGAAAAATAAATGACAAAGCATTGTCTGATTGGGATGCGCGCGAATTATATTATGAACTAATGAAAGTCATGAACGTAAGACAGAATGAATTGGATGAATTAAAAGGCGAACGTACCCATGAAAAATTTATGAAAAAATTTACGAAAAAAAAAGAAAAAAGATTAGAACGAGAGCAGAAGAAAAATGATATTCAAAAAGCAAGAAAAGAACAAACAAAAGACGACCTTGAAAAAATAATGTAACATGAAATAACAAAATTTTATTTTAATCTATGATATATCTTATCGGCGGTTCTCCGCGAGGAGGAAAAAGTATTTTAGCGCGTGAGCTGTCCAGGGCCTTGAACATACCGTATATTTCAACGGATAATTTAAGGTTGGTAGTGTTGCCATATTTCAAGGGCAGGGATAAGGATAAAAGCTTTCCGTTTATTAAAATATTTGAATCGGCCGCCATCGATAAATTTTTTCTTCGGTATACAGGCCAGGAAATGCTCAAAGCTGACATTAAGGAGGCCAGGTCAATCTGGCCTGGAGTAAAATCCCTGATCGATCACCTGCTTGTCTGCAAAATGGATTATATAATTGAGGGCGTTCATTTGTTACCCGGTTTTGTTAACCAGTATAAAAACAACCGGAACGTCCGAATCGCGTTTCTCGCTAAATTGAATGAAGAAAAAATTTATCAAGGACTGTTAAAATACAAACATCACGGAGATTGGATAACCGATAACACCGAGAATAAGAAAGTAGTGTCAGCCGCGGCCAAATCACTTTTCGATTACGGAAGGTTTTTTATGAAAGAAACTGAAAAATATGGCCTTAGGTGCTTTAACACGGAAGATGACTTTCATAATAAAATAAAAAAGGCCTGCGACCATCTTCGTGATTAAAAGAAAATTTGCCTGAATAATGCTCATTATCTCTCGCAAATTACGTGAAACTGCCGATAACACATTCAGTAAAAAAACAGCCCCGCAAACTTATTAAAAGTTACAAGGGCTGGGGCACATAAATGTTATATTGGATTACATAAAAGAAGTTTCTATTAAAATTTTTATTTCGATCTCAACCGTAAAACCTGTTTCGCTTCGGGTACTGTGGTAATTTCACCAATATTTAAAAATACAGCATTGTATATCCCGCCATTTTCCCCTTTAAGGTTCCTGGTTTTTATAAGAATATGATATCCGGCATATAACGGTTGTAAATGATCAAAAATAATAAACCAATCCCCTTCTTTTAAATCTTTGAAAAATGTCCGCTGTGTTTTCGCTGGATCCATTTTTGCCTCCCCTGGTTTACGTTTTTATTTGTCTACAGTATAGCACATTAATTATTTGGGTCAAGCTAGAATATCTTATAACTATTAATTTATTTATTATTTATGCAACTGCATAATTTAAACTATTCCGTTAAAGGAGCGCTTCTTGGAGGCCTTATAGGCTTAGATCAAATAGTTTTACGAAGTAAAATAATATCTATTACTAAAATTTATGCCAGACCAAACAATTATTATAAATAACAAAAAAATCATATTCATAATTATTTTCTGTTTATTAATATTGCTTGCCATTTACATATTTATTCCCGAAACTGTTTTAATTACGAAAAATAAAACGTATTATGAATGCAAATGCAGCGGAATCGCCATAAAAAAGGGACGAACTTCTTTTTATAACTGTCTCGGCTATGCGTATAACTGCAATGAATGGCTTCCTTTCGGCGTTGACGCCGGCGGTGGCGCGGACAAAACAATTATGATAACAGAGTAATAATATGAATTTTCTCTTCCTCGCGTTCATTTTGGCGATTATTATTCTGGCCATGCTTATCAGAAAGAAAAAATATATAAAAGATTTTTCTTTCACAAAAGAAATCAGGCCGGACACAAAAAAAATTACTTTAGCCATCATGCTTTTTGCCTTATCCTTACTTCCCCCAATCTCCGGCTTCCCGCTAAAAGCTTATGATTTTTGCCTGTCTCTTGGATTTGGCGGCTGCGGTAAAGACAGCAGCCAAATATTATGGCTTAACTTCTTTCTTGATCTCATATTCTGCTATATTTTTTCCTGTTTAATAATTTTTATCTTCGCGGCATCTAAAAAGTGATATGGTAATTTTAAAAAAAACCATTTTAAATATATTTATTGTCTTTGCCACTGTTTACGCATTATTCGGTTTATTCCTGTTCTTTTATCAAAAATCAATGATATATTATCCCGATAGTCAAGATTTTGATTCATGCCAGGGATTTAATGCTTATGAAAAGCTAAACATTGACGGTACAAGATTTTACTTTAAACAAAGCACTCAGGATAAAATAATAATTTATTATCATGGAAATGCCGGATCCGCTTGCGACAGAAGCCGTTACAAAACAATATTTGAGCGATCTGATGCTTCCGTGATTTTTGCAGAATATACCGGTTATTCCAATGATAATGTTAAGCCCTCCAGGAAACAAATTCTCAAAGACGTTGAAAACATCCATGAGTATGTTACAGAAAAAAAGTATGGAAATATTATTGTTTACGGGCAAAGCATAGGCTCTGGTCCCGCCAGTTATCACGCGCATCTGGGAGACGTTGACGGATTAATATTGGTTGCCCCCTTCTCGAATTTAGATGATCTGGTCCAATCAAAATATATCATATATCCCGCGTCTATTCTTTTAAGGGAGAAGTACGATAACATTAAATGGTTGCGGGATTATGACGGCTCTTTACTGATTGTTCGTGGCGATAAGGATTTAGTGATTCCAAATAAATTCTCAAAAGAATTATTCGAAAAGGCTTCAGCGAACAATAAAGAATATGTATTGATCGAGAGCAAGGGCCATAACGATATTTGGTCATCTTCTTTATTTCAGGAAACAATATCAAACTATATTATCGGGACACAGAATTAGCTTAGGATACTTTTCATGGCGGCACGTATTCGTGGGTTTACGTCCAATAAAAAAATCGATAAATCGACGGCGACAAGAAAATTAATATTTATAACCTATGCCCGCTTTTTAATATTTCATCAGATTATATTTTAGCTTTAATTAAAAAAACGTATGGAATTAAAAAACAACGAACCCTGTCCTGATTGCGGCCGCTTTAATAATCGAGGCGTCACGATTGACGCGGTTATCATAAGAGACGACAAAATTTTACTCATCAAAAGAGGGGCGGATCCGTTTAAGGGTTTTTGGGCACTGCCCGGCGGGTACGTCGAATGGGATGAATCGACGGAAGATACGGTTGCGCGCGAAGTTAAGGAAGAACTTAACCTGACCGTTTTATCCTGCGAATTGATTGGCGTCTACAGCGCGCCGGGCAGGCATCCGAAGCAGGCAATAAACGCGGCGTACTCTGTCGTAGCTTCGGGAAACCCGAAAGCCGGCGATGATGCCCTGGAATTTAGATGGTTTTTGCTCGATAATCTGCCCGATGAGCTCGCGTTTGATCATAAAAAAATAATCAGCGACCGCCCCTGCTGATCGGCTCGCAAATAATAAGCTTTACCGTGAATTTCACGTTTCTTTTTCTTGAGCTAGTGTGATATTTATTTCTTTTATGGAATCAACTTTAGAGACATTAAAAACGTTTAATCCGATAATCGCGCTGCTGATCTTAATCGCTTATATTATTACCGACGCTCTGTATGCCAAGTATACTTTAGACGTAGCCAATTATAACGAATATAAGGCGGCAACTATCGGATCAGCGATTCACTTCTTTCTGGCGTTCGGAATAATCAATTATACCGAAAACTGGCTTTATATTTTTCCGCTCGCGATCGGATCCTGGATCGGAACTTTTTTAATGGTAAGACGGGAGCGTCTGCATAAAACGAAGACATAAAGAGCTGGCAAAAAACGATAATTTATGAGATAATTAAGCATATAGCATTAAAAACACGGCTGATACAAGAGTTAAAACTATGGCTAAACATTCGCAAGGATTGCATCATCATCTCGTGAGAAAAAGGATCCATGCCAAACACGAACCGTATCCTCATCCGGACCGGTGGAAAAGATACGTGGACGAAGCGATCTACCCGATCGGCATATTGGCTCCCCTGCTGACCGTTCCGCAGCTTTTGGAGGTCTGGATATCGAAAGAGGCCGGCGGGCTGTCGCTCCTTACGTGGTCATCGTGGACTTTTTTTTCCGCTTTTTGGATAATTTACGGGGTAATGCACAAAGAAAAACCGATCATAATCTCTAATATCGCCTGGCTTCTGATCGAACTCGGCGTGGTCGCCGGAATAATCCTCTATAATTGATATGAAAAAATATTGCTTTATAAACGAAAAAATAACGGCAGAGGATAAGGCCGCCGTCAACATAAAAGACCTGGGCGTGCTTAGGGGTTACGGGGTATTCGATTTCCTGCGGACCTATAACGGAAAACCGTTCTTATTAAAAGAGCACCTGGCGCGACTTAGGAACTCGGCTAAAACGGTCGGGCTCCGCGTTCCGGCCCCGGACCCGGAAATAAGCCGTAAGATAAACGCATTATTGAAGAAAAACGGCCACCGCGAGGCCGCCATAAAGATAATAGTGACCGGGGGCCGAAGCAAGGACGGATTGACCCATGAAAACCATCCGACCACGATAATAACGACCAGGGAGATCCCGCCGCTTTCGCGCGATATTTACGAAAAAGGAATAAAGCTGATCACCTGCGAATACCAGCGGAATAATCCCGGAGCGAAAACGATCGATTACATCACGATGCTAAAACTGCAAAAACGAAAGCGGAAGGAAAAAGCGTTTGAAATATTATACGTCGATAAAGGTTATATCCTCGAAGGCGCGACCAGTAACTTTTTCCTCTTCGCGGGCGATAAATTGATCACGCCTAAAAACAACGTCCTTATCGGCACAACGAGAAATTTTATCCTCAAGGCCGCCAGGAAAAGATTCGGAGTGGAAGAAAGAGACGTAAAAACAGGCGAAATAAAACGAGCAACCGAAGCGTTCATTACCTCCACCACCCGGGAAATACTGCCGGTGGTAAAAATAGACAATATTATGATAGGTAACGGCCGGGTCGGAGACAACACCAAGGCGCTTATGGAAATATTTAAAAATTACGCGGAAAACTTTTAAAATATACCGCGACCCGTGGTTCGGTTATAAGCATTAACCATCTAAATATATGGGCATAAAAATTTTCATTACCGGCGGCACTTTCGACAAGGAATATAACGAGCTTAATGGGGAACTTTATTTTAAGGACACCCACCTCGCGGAAATGCTCTCGCTCGGACGCTCCCGGGTAAAAGTCGACGCCCGCACCCTGATGATGGTCGATAGCCTTAATATGACCGCGGCCGACCGCGAAATAATCGCCCGGAACTGCCTGGAGGCCGCGGAAGACAGGATCCTTGTCACTCACGGTACTGACACCATGGTCGAAACCGCCCGGATAATCGCCCAAACGGCTAAAAATAAGACCGTGGTGTTGACCGGGGCCATGATACCATATAAATTCGGCAGTTCGGACGGACTTTTCAATCTTGGGAGCGCCCTGGCCTTTGCCCAAACAATGCCTGCCGGCGTATACGTGGCCATGAACGGCCGCTGTTTCGATTTCGACAATGTGCGCAAGAACAAAAGCACCGGCGAATTCGAAGAGCTAAAATAATATCAACAGACGATTATAAAAATATAAAAACGCCGTTTGACGGCGTTTTTGTGATATCGGGAATTTAAATTATTTTTTTCTCTTTCTGGGACCGAATCTTTCTACCGCCCAAACAATCAAAAGCCCGAAAGGCCAGGCTAAGCGCAATAGCCAATACTCCCAGGCTTTGTGCCATTTTTTAAAATATTTGAGCTGTGAATCGCGCATATATTTCTGCGATTGTCCCCGAGGTAATTTTCCGGCGCTATAGCCCGCGTAATCGAGGCATTCGGCCGCGTTCGTGTACCAAACCTCGAATCCCCTCTTTTTTACCTCCCGGCAATAATCAACCTCCTCGAACCAGAAAAAATACCGCTCGTCCAATCCGCCGATCTCCTCGATCATCCTTCGCCTGATCATGAAGAAAGAACCGCGGATCGAATCGACCGGAGCGGAAGAATCGTAGTTAAAATCCTTAAGTATGTATTTATCAAGGATCCCGGGGAAAATATGCGGGATCTTAAGCACAATGGCCAGCTGGTCGCGAAGGCTCGGAAAACGGCGTACGTGGGGCAGAATATTGCCTTCCCGGCCGATCAGGCGGCAACCGGCCACTTGCGCCCGCTCGTTTCCCCGCATCCACTTTATCATATTCAAAAACGTATCGGGAAAGGGCCGCATGTCCTGGTTAAGAAGCAGGATAAAATCCCCTTCCGCTTTCCTGATCGCCTGGTTGTTGGCCCGGGAGAAGCCCAGATTCTTCTTGTTGGCGATCAGGTTGACCTCTGGAAACTCTTCTTCGACCATTTCCGCCGAACCGTCGAAAGAACCGTTATCCACGACAAATATCTCACAGGTAAAATTACCTTTGCTTTTTAAAATAGCCTCCAGATTTTCCCGCAATACGTTCTTCGCGTTCCAGGAAGGAATTATAATGCTTAAATCCATATTAATTTAGTATTCAGTATTTTATATATAATATATAGCGGAAAGACTTCGCGGTGCTAAATACTAAATACAAAATACCAGATACTTAAATCATAAATCTTTCTATCTCCGCGATATCCACTCTTATCTTTAGTTGTTCTCGCTTATTTCTTATCTCGGCCCGCATTTTCCATAGTTCGTATAATTCTTTCAGGAGGTAAGTTTCGAATATCAAGGCAAAAACAAGGCTTTTTAACTGGTACCAGACGGTAGCCAGCTTTACCCGGAAAGAAAACGGCATCCGCCGGTATTTCAGGATCAGTATCCACTGATTGAGGAAGGACCATCTTTTTACCTGCCGGCTTTTATTCCGGCGGTTAAAAGCTATTTTAAGATTGGATTCGCCTTGCGGGCTGGCCGTCCGATCGTGGTAAATAACGGCCTTGGGCTCAAAAACGATTCTCCATCCGGCCAGGCGCAGACGGTAAGAAAGGTCGCAGTCTTCCTTATACATGAACATCAGTTCATCAAAGAACTCCCGTTCCCCGATTTTATCATAGGCGATATCCTTTAAGGCCTCTATCCGGAATATTACGGCCGCGCCGGTAAATCCAAACACTTCGCGCGCTTCCTGCCCGCCGTTATCTTTTTCGGCTTGCCCCGTGTCCGAAAAACGGTGCTCCCGGGTTATGGACAGGCCGCGACTGTCGATTATATCCGTCTTTTTGTTATTCGCGAAATCCCATTTTAATATTTTGGGCGCCACCGCGCCGATGGTTTTATCCGCTTCAGCCGCCTTAACCATCGCCGCGACAAAATCCTTATCCAATATCATATCCGGATTAAGCGCCAAAAAATATTCCGCTCCCGAATCTATCGCCCGCCGGATCATCCGGTTAAAGCCGGCCGCGAAGCCCAGATTTTTACCGGGTCGGTCTATTTCAATTTCCGGACAATTTTTTCTTAAAAACAAAACATTATCATTCTCTGCCTGGTCGCTGTGATCAACCGCGATCAATCTAAAATCAGGCCGGCTTTGTTTTTTCAGACTATCCGAAAAATCCGGCAGATACTTAGCCGTCAGATCGTTATAAGTTATAAAGCCGACAACCAATTTATTGTCCATAAATCGGAATATTATCAAATTACCAGTTTTTCCTGCAGTTTTTCCTTAGCCAGGATCTGGGCCGCGAGCAAACTATCGAATGTTCCGGCGTCGATCCACTCGCCCTTGACCTGCGCCACCTCCAATTCTCCTTTCGAGAGGTACCAATTATGCAGTTCCGTGATCTCGATCTCTCCGCGCGCGCTCGGCACAACCTCTTTGGCGGCTTCGACCACGCGGCTGTCGTAAATATAAAGTCCGGTCAAGGCATAATCCGAAAGCCATTCTTTGGGTTTTTCCTCGATCCTAACGGCCCGCATGGATCGATCGAACTTGACGACTCCGAACCGCTCCGGATCCGGTACCTTTTTCGCGAACACCTTGGCGCCGCCGCGGAAATTCTTAATATCCTCGGAAAAATCGTCTTCGAATATATTGTCCCCCAGGATCAGGGTTACGCTTTCTTTATCGATAAAATTCTCACCGATAATAAAGGCGTCCGCCAGGCCGCGAGGCTTGTCCTGAATCTCGTAAGTGAACTTAACCCCGAACTCCTTGCCGCTACCGAGAAGATTTAGGTAGTCTCCGGCGCGTTCCGGCGCCACTATAATCAAAATCTCTTTTATGCCCGCCTTGATCAATGTATTAAGCGGATAATAGATCATCGGACGGTTATAGACCGGCAATAATTGTTTACTGGTAACTTTGGTGCAGGGCCGCAGGCGCGTGGCGCTGCCGCCGGATAGAATTATACCGCGCATATTTTATATTTAGGTGTTAGGTTTAACTTTAAAAAAATGCCTAGTTATTGACGTAAATAGATAAGTATTCTTCCAGGGCTTTTTTATAATGACGCAAGGGCTTTATTTTTGTGTTCAGTAAAACCGAATATTTCGGTCGTTTTGCCGGTCGGGGAAACTTATCGGAAGATACCGGGTTTAGTTTTACTTTCCTGCGCGCCATCCTGAAAAGTTCGCGCGCCGCCCCGTACCAGCTCGTCTGACCGGAATTAGTTATGTGATAAATACCGTCGGGGCGCTTGTTTTCAATCAATTCTTTGGTGGCTAAAGCCAAATCGGGGGCATAAGTGAAACAGCCGAGCTCCTCGTCAACCGCGTCCAGCGTTTCCCTGGTTTCGGCGAGCTTAAGCATAGTATCAAAAAAACTCGGCTTGGCCAACTCACTCTCGCCTTTCGGCCCGAAAAGCCAGGAGGTTCTGATCAAATAATACTTAAGGCCTTGTTCTCCTCTTTTTACTATCTCCCGCTCTCCCGAATGCTTGGTTTCGGCATATCGGTTGACCGGGCAGACTTCATAATCCTCGCTGAATCCGCCCTGTTTTTTTATTTTTTTAAGCGCCTCCCCGTCTTTATAAGACCAGCCGCCGAAAACGTAATCGGTCGAATAATGAATAAGTCTGGCGCCGACGGCCAGGGCGGCGTCAGCGATAAAACCGACCGCTTCGCCGTTTAATCTTTGCGCCAGAGCGAATTCTTTTTCATCGTTTTCGCATTTATCCACCGCGTTATATGCGGCCGCGTTGATGATTATATCCGGTTTGTGTTCGCGTATTTTCTCCGCCAGCTCCTCTTTATCGGCAATATCGACTTCTTCCCTGTCCCAGAGAAGCAGACGGTATTGGTTGCCTAAAACCCGGGCTAATTGGCCGCCTAAATTTCCGCGGGCGCCCAAAATCAGGATTTTATCGTTTTGTCCGAATGGGATCAGCATATTATTTTTTCCAAATATTCTTTGGCTTTTATCTGCTCCGCGAAAGAATTTTCCAGCTCCAGGCTAACATATCTCGGTAGGTATTGCGCGTATTTTTTCATGTAGTCCAGGTCGCTCAAATCATGCATATAGTGGGAACCATACATCTTTTTTTCCGGGGCGGACCAATCCGGATACTGTTCCGCTCGGACGGAAGAAATATGACAGCACCCGATCCGGTGCTTTTCCAAAAAAAGAGCAAAATCCGCATAATCCTCCTTTTTTTGCCGGATACCGAGGTCTTCCCAGTGGCAGCAATCCAGGCAGACGCCCGAACACGCGTCCACTGCACGATAAAAGTCCTCATCGATCTTCCAGCAGTTTTCCATGAATAATCTTCCGGACAAAGCCTTCATCTCTAAAAATACCCTATAATCACGATCGGCATGCATATTAAAGACCTCGGTCCGGTAGCGCCCGGCCAGATAATCAACCTCATTTTCGGTCATGCCGTCCCGCAAATGTACGTGCGGAATGTGTTCAAGCTTTGTTTTTTCTAAAAGTGCGTACAATTCCCGTCTTTCGTCGGCTTCCAGGCAGGTCGGAAACAAAGCAATCTCTTTAAGGCCCAATTCATCTATCTCCCTAATTTTCTCCCGCCAATCCGATCCCGGGGTCGTGGTCAGGCCCAATAATATTTTATGTTTATTATTTTCCATATTGCTTATTATAATATTCCTGATAAGCTCCGCTCCTGATCCTTTGCCACCACTCTTTGTTATCCCGGTACCACTTTATCGTGTCTGCCAGACCTTTATTAAAGTCTATCCGCGGCTCCCAGCCGAGTTCACGCCGGGCTTTCGAAAAATCGACGGCATAGCGCAGGTCGTGCCCGAGCCGGTCACCGACGTACTCGATCATCGATTCGTCTTTGTCCATCAGCCGCAAGATCATCCTGGTGAGCGCCAGATTTGACATCTCATTGCCCCCGCCCAGGCAGTAAGTCTCTCCGATCCGGCCCTTTCGAATGATCGCGTCCACCCCGCGGTTATGATCGTCCACGTGGATCCAGTCGCGCACATTCTCCCCTTTCCCGTAAACCGGAACTTTTTTATCCTCTAAAAGATTCGTAACGAAAAGGGGGATAACCTTTTCCGGAAAAGGGTACGGTCCGTAATTATTGGAGCAATTCGAGATCGTGATCGGCAGCTTATGCGTATAAAAATAAGCACGGACTAAGTGTTCGGCCCCGGCCTTAGAGGCGCTATAGGGGCTGCGGGGCGCCAAGGGCGTTCGTTCGCTAAAGGCCGGATCGCCGGGACCGAGATGCCCGAAGACCTCATCCGTCGAAATATGGTGGAATCTTTTGCCGCCGGCTTCCCTGGCCGCTTCCAGAAGAACCCTTGTCCCTTCAATATTTACGCGGACGAAATTTCCCGAATCCATGATCGAGCGATCGACGTGCGATTCGGCGGCGAAATGCACGATCGTATCGACTTTATCCACGATCTCCGCGACAGTATCAGTGTCGCAAATATCCCCTTTGACGAATTTATAGTTAGGATTATTCTCGACCTCTTTAAGATTTTCCAGGTTTCCCGCGTAATTCAAAATATCCAGATTGACTATACGGTCATCCGGATATTTTTTTAACCAATAACGTATGAAATTGGAGCCGATAAACCCGGCTCCGCCAGTTACTAAAATATTCATATTGCCGCTATAAATTTAAGGGGGTAAAATCTCCAGGATACAAGATACAAGGGTACAAACAAATTTCAAGATACAAATTCCAAATTACACATCAATTTGATTATTGGATATTGGAATTTGAGTTTTGTTTGGAGCTTGTATCTTGTGTCCTTGTTTCTTATTTACAAATATTGTTTAATTTTCTCCGCGATATTGCCCATCTCCTCCGCGCTTATTTTTTTCACGTTAGATAAATCCAAACTCCCGCCGTGTCCGTCGTCGGGGAAACGGGGCACGAGCCAGACATGGGCATGCGGCACTTCTTCGCCGAATACGGCCGATACGACCCATTCGGTCCCGAAAGCCCGACGCTCCGCGTTGGCTATCCTGCCTACAACCTCATAGTATTTGCCGATTTCCGGCACGTCCCAGACCCAGCGGTAGTGCTTCTTGGGAATAACCAGAACATGCCCCGGGTTCCTCGGGGTTATGTCTAAAAACGCCAAAAAACCGTCATCTTCAAAAACTTTGTGGCACGGAATTTCTTTGGCCGCGATTTTACAAAACACGCACTCCATATGGTGTGATAAAAACTTTATCCGGTCATTTTATCCGGCATAAATTAACGTTTGATTATGAGATGCTTTTTCTGACTTTTTCCAGATAAAATTCGGCTTCATTCTGCCCGTATCCTCCCTGCGGCCATCTCTCAAGACCATCGCCCTCTTCCCTGGGCACAAGGTGAAAATGGGCGTGCAGAACGTGCTGGTTGGCGGCGCTTTTGTTGTCCAGAAAGACGCTGTAACCCTTTACGTCCAATCCCTCAAGCACTCCCTTGCCGATTTTTTTGACGACCAGAGCCAGGGCCGAAAACTCCTCGTCCGAAAGGCTTTCCACGTCAGCGATATGCTTTTTCGGCACTACGATCGTGTGCCCCGGACTGATCGGCAGGATATCGAAGAAAGCCATGACCTGATCGTCCTCATAGACTTTGTGGCTCGGGATGCTGCCGTCTATGATCTTGCAAAAAATGCAGTCCATAAATTAATTTCGAATTTCGAATTTCGAATACCCGATGGCATCGAAACGGAAATCACGTTATTTAATTTTAAATTATTTTATCCTTGGGCTGTCGTTATAAATCAGCCCATCTTAATTTCCCAATCGTAAGGGATGGATTTATCGTCAAAAGGCAGACGATATTCATCCGGGTGGTCATAGTCATAAGCTTCTGTGGGCGCGCTGACCGCTATCGCCTCGTTTTCGCCGATATTTTTCCAGCCGTGGTATACTCCCGACGGGATCGTGACCAGAGAGGGATTATGCTCTCCGATAAAAAATTCATTGATCTCTCCCTTGGTCGAGGAGTCTTCTCTGGCATCATAACAGACTACCTTAAGCATGCCCCGCACGCAGGTAACGTTATCGGTCTGGATCTTATGATAATGCCAGGCTTTCACTACGCCAGGGTAATTCGTCGTCATATAAACCTGCCCGAATTTCTCAAAACATTCGTCATCGTTCCGCAATATTTCCATCAATCGGCCGCGTTCGTCCGGTATGACTTTTAACTTCTTTATCTTTAAACCGTTTATCATACTTGTTAACATTGCAGCAAAGGGGTTTACACTTTTAAAGGCTATTTTATAATAAATATTCAATATTTATTATTATTTTAGCCAATATGAATTATTTTGACCCCAGATATATGCAATTATTAGTTTCTAAACTAGATAGGATT
>JAZDLN010000017.1:0-54565 GCA_043801965.1 Candidatus Falkowiibacteriota bacterium | reverse complement strand
GTTCAGCGCTGCCCAGGACAACGAAGTCCGAGCGGAAGCGAGGACAAGGCGGAATTCCTACCACCCGTGCAAAATTATGAAATTTTTTACCCCAATAAAATGGTACTATAAACTTTTTAGACTAAAATATCTTGTAATTTTATTTATTTTAATATTATCATTTTTGTATACCATATTTTTATTGTAAATTTTTTCTAACACTGTCCATGATCCCGTGCAAATTTAAAGGCTCTCCTTTCGGAGAGCTTTTAAATTTGTGTGGGCGGTGTGCAGAGAATCCACCCTGATAATACGTTTTTATAAAATAGAATATTTAAACTAATATTTTAAACTTCAGCCGCACCGTCCGTGAAATGTGATGGAGTGGGGCTTCCGCCCCTTCGATTCCTACCACCCGTGCTGATACAAAAAATAGCTAATTATAGCTATTTTTTGTTTAATAACAGTGAATTATATTAAAAATTTAGCAATTATTCACGTTTATATTGACAAAATCGTGAAGTATGCTATAATTAAAACATGCCGAAGACATTGATTATCTACAAAAAAATAAGCCAGTTGCGCGAGCGATATTATAAGGCTGCCCTAGAAAAGGAAGCTTTGATTAAGTTGCTCTCTGAAACCGAAGTGGCAGAACAGGTATATAATTCCAATGCGATTGAAAACAGCACGCTTACGCTCGAAGAAACTGAAAAGATTTTACTCAAGATTGATCTTGATCGTTATATTAATGAGCGCGAGTTATTTGAAGCGAAGAATCTGGCGCGCGTGGTTGAATATATTAATAGCAAGGCCAAAGAACGGGAATTGAACCTGGAAACGATTTTGTTTCTCCATAAAATGCTCTTGTCGAATATCCGCGACGAGGTGGCCGGAAGATTCCGGCAAGACAATGAGTTCGTTCGGGTCGGAAACCATATCGCTCCCCACCCCAAAGAAGTCATCGGACTCCTTGAAGAAGCGATGGTTAAATATAATTCGTCCAGCCATGAAAATATTATTAAGCGCATAGCCAGGCTTCATCTGGCATTTGAAAATATCCACCCCTTCGTGGACGGCAACGGCCGGATCGGCCGGGTCATAAATAATTATTTATTAATACGCGAAGGCTTTGTTCCGATAAATATTAAATTTATAGATAGAGCCAAGTATTATGAAGCGTTCAAAGAATTTGATGCCAAAGGTGAAGTCTCTGTTATGGAAGAAATTGTCGGCAAGGCCTTAACCTGCAGTTATCATAAGCGCCTGGCTTATTTGGAGGGTAAAAAAATTGTTTCATTGTCTGAGTACGCGAAAATAACAAAAACATCGCACACTAATTTATTAAATAAAGCCAATCGGCAGAGCATAGAAGCTTTTTTAGAGAAAGGGGTCTGGAAAATCGCCCTGGATTAAATTTGATATTTATATAATAAATATTTGACCAACGCATATGGAAAAATTTAGTTTAGAAAAAATCGGGGAATTTTCTGTGACAGACAGGGGTTTAGAACAAGTGCTTGAGGATATGGGTATTAAAGAAAGCGAAATTGATAATTTCCCCAAAGAGGGAACTGTTTTGAATATCGGCAGCGGACTTTATCAGAAATTTGAAGAAGAATTGAGAAATAAAAGGAGTGATTTAAAAATCGTGTCGTTAGACCCAACCCTGGGAATTGATCCTGAAGATTTCGCCAAAGGAGATTGGTATATTGAAAAACTTGGTAATTCTATCGCTCAGTATAAGCTTAAAGATAGGCCCAAATTGCGTTGGGGCAAGGATATGACCGTTAGCGGTCCTGAAGAATTTCAAAGAGAGAGGTTAAAAAAAATCAGCCAAGAGAGTTCAGGCTGCGTAGTTGCTTTAGCTCCCCAATTACCTTTTAAATCCGAATCTTTTGACGTGATTATCGACTGCGTTGCTTCAATGCGATATTTAAACAATGAAAAAGACAGAAAGGATAATTTAATATCAATTTGTGATTTATTAAAGCCAGGGGGTTCGGCTTATATTACGAGTTTAAAAAAAGCCGATTTGGAGGTTGTGGGTAAAAATTTTCAGGTAGATCTTTTAAGAGAGTATGAGGGAGCCGGCATTGAATATTGTGACGCTAAAATTACGAAGCCAAAAAGCGGCTTTACGGAAAATTATCCATACCTCCTTCGACGGAAACGAAGGCGAAGTATTCTTTGGCCTATTTCATGCATTACGGCACGCCTAGGACGCTACGGCTGGGATCGGGGGAGAGAACCGGATCCATCCTTTCCTTTCGCGGCGCTTTCGGGCATCTGCCCTCAACCCTTGAAGACTGGCGGGATGTCATAAAGATCGCTACCGGACGCTGGCCGGGGCAAAAAAGCCAGGCCGCCGAAGACGGAGCCGCTTTAAAATTCAGGAAGATCTATTTAAGGGCGCCGGACATGGATAATCCGAGCGATAACGCGGCGGTAACGGTCATCGCGTACGGCTTAAGGCCAGCCGACAGGAACACGAACAGCGAAAAAGCGGCCATAAATATTTTTAGGGGCATCTTCAAATATAATCCCGTTTCGGCCCTTGACTGGGACATGGTCAGGGCCATCGCTTACAGCGGAGCCAAACGATAAAGTAATAACCTCAGGATTTAATCGTGAATTTTATGATCTACGATCTAGCGGTAGTGGGCGGCGGGCCGGCGGGGATGATCGCGGCCGGTCGGGCGGGCGAACGGGGCGCGCGCGTTATTCTCCTGGAAAAAAACGATTCTTTGGGAATAAAATTGCTATTAAGCGGCGGCGGCCGGTGCAATTTTACCAACCTCGGAGCCGACGATAAGGCGGCGATGGCGGTTTACGGGGCAAACCATAAATTTTTATTTTCCGCTTTTCACGGATTCGGAGTGAAAAGCGTTTTGAGTTTTTTCTCGGATCTGGGCGTAAGCGCTGAGGCCGAGGAAAAGGGCCGGGTTTTTCCGAAGAGCGGCCGCGCGGAAGATATCCGGCGGGCGCTTTTAAGATATCTTGAGAAAAATAAAGTCGAGATCAGGTACGGGGCAGTTGCGAGCGGACTTGTTGCCCGCGATAACGCGATGCGGGCGGTAAGGCTTAGGGGCGGCGGAGAGATTTTAAGTAAAAATTTCTTAATCGCCACCGGCGGCCGTTCCTATCCGACTACGGGTTCAGAAGGCGACGCTTACGGCTGGCTCGCTTCTTTGGGCCATACCGTTATTCCGCCCCGGCCGGCCCTGACGCCCGTTGTCGTTAGGGAGAAAATCGTTAAAAAGCTTGAGGGTCTGAGTTTGAAAGACGCCGGCTTGAAAGTTTTGGCGGGTAAAAAAACAGTAGCGCGTTGCCGCGGCGACATGGTTTTTACGTCTGACGGCCTGAGCGGACCGGCCGTGATCGACTTAAGCGGCCGGATCGGATCGCTCCTGTCCGCTGGGGCGATAAAACTTGAAATTGATTTTTTTCCAGACATCAAAGGGGATGATTTAGATAAAAAGCTGCGGCAGGATTTTCACGAGAGCCACAACAAGCAGCTTAAAAATTACCTTGTCCGCTTAACGTCGCCCAGGCTCGCGCCGGTACTCCTGGAATTAAGCGGCTTAAACGGCACCCGGGCAATAAGCGAAATCAGAAAAGAAGAGCGCGTCCGGCTGGCCGGATACTTAAAAAGATTTACTCTTGAAGTAAAGGGCTTAAAGGGTTTTGATCGGGCGATGATCACCGCCGGCGGCGTCGCGACTTGCGAGGTGGACCCGAAAACCATGCGCTCCCGGCTTTATCCGAATTTATTTTTCGCCGGCGAGGCCCTGGACCTGGACGGCCCTTCCGGCGGCTATAACCTGCAGATCTGCTGGAGCACCGGCTTTACGGCCGGGGACAGCGTGCCGCCCCCAGAAGCCATCGGGCTTTAATTTATTTATAAAATCCTATGAAATCGGCTGACAGCGAAATAATAAAATATTCAAACTGGTCCCTTATTAAAGATCTTTACTTTTACGTAAAGCCGCAACGGGGGCGATTTATTCTGGCTTCGTTATTAAGATTGACCGGCGATATCGTTAATTTATATCCAGCCATAGCCTTAGCGTCAATTGTCACTTTTTTTAGTGAATATTCAGCGGGTAGTTCTTTGCGGGATTTTTGGTTTTTTTTCGCGCTTTGGGCATTGGCATCATTCTGGCGGAATATCGCCGTCCACGGGGCAAAGTATTTGGCGTTTCAGGTGTCGGAGAAATCATCCCTGAATGCCCAACTTAGAGCCATTAAGCGCTTGTTTTCCCTGGATATGGCTTGGCACGAAAAAGAAAATGCCGGCAATAAGCTGAAGAAAATCCAAAGGGGCGGGATGGGCATAGATCATATTTTGCGGATGTGGATCAATAATTGCATTGAAATCGCGGTAAATTTCATCGGTATAATCGTTATCTTGAGCAGAAATGACAAATTTGTAAGTTCGGCGATTTTGTTTTTTTTGGTTTCCTATTTTACGATCTCGTTTTTTTCCCTCAGGAAGGTTTCCGCTATCGTGCAAGAGGTTAACGCCCGGGAAGAAGAAATGAGCGGTTTGGTTTTTCAGGCGATCAATAATGTCCGTAGCGTCAAGGTGGCGGGAATCGGCGGTAAATTATATGAAATGATCGCCGGACAGGCGGAGGAAGTATTCGCGTGGACAAAAAAACGTATTTTAAATTTTCAGGTAAGAGGCACGGCCTTGAATGTCTGGGCGGCGACTTTCAGGCTTGGCACGCTCGCTTTTATCGCTTATGGCATTTATCAGGGGCGGAGCGAACTCGGTTTTTTTATACTTTTTAACTCCTATTTTCAAAGAATTCTGGAGTCAGTCGGCGAATTATCTGATGTTACGCAGGATCTAATCGTAAATAAGCATAGCATCGCCAGACTACAAAGCATAATCAATGAGCCGGTACGGATCGAAAATGAAGAGGGCAAGGCGGATTTTCCGCAAAACTGGAAAAAGATCAGTATTAAAAACCTTTCCTTCGCTTATGGCAAAAATCCGGTTTTAAAAAATATTTCGCTGGAAATAAAAAGAGGTGAACGCATAGGCATAGTCGGCCTTTCCGGGGCCGGCAAGTCAACACTGTTTAAGCTATTGCTGAAAGAAAACGAAAGCTTTGCCGGCGATATCACGGTGGACGGATTATCTCTGAAGAAAATCAAGAAAGATTCTTATCTGGACAGGGTCGGGGTGGTTTTGCAGGAAACGGAAGTTTTTAATTTTACGTTGCGTGAGAACATCACTATCGCCTGCAACCGGGATCTGGACGAAAATGAATTGAGCCGGACGCTTGATATCGCCCACGTGTCTGATTTTGTCTCAAAATTGCCGCTCGGCATAAATACGTTCATCGGCGAAAAGGGCGTAAAGCTATCCGGCGGAGAAAAGCAAAGGCTGGGCATAGCCAGATGTATCTATAAGCAGCCTGATCTCCTTTTTTTAGACGAGGCCACCTCACACCTTGACCTGGAGTCGGAAGAAAAAATAAAAGACTCCCTGCATTCGTTTTTTAAAAAAGTTACCGCTATTGTTATCGCCCATCGTCTGACCACCATCCAGGAAATGGACCGGATATTAGTAATAGAAAAGGGCGAATTGATCGAGTCTGGCAGTTTTTTGGAGTTATGCGATCGGAGAGGAAGATTTTACGAGTTATGGGAAAAACAGAAATTATAAAAGAGCCGACGCGATAATTTTAATTTTTTACATCATCGCGGCTTTCCAGCCGCGATTTTTGCTTATCAGGGAGTAAATATACTCCTCTTGACAGTGGATAAATATGGGTATATATTTAAAATAAATATGATTATATATTCATATTTAACGCGATTATAACGATTATTCCATATAATTGTTCATGGAAAGGAGGTGATAAATATGCCACTTAAAGATGGAACCGGTCCTCAGGGCACTGGTCCGGCCACGGGCCGGGGCATGGGTCCCTGCGGCGCTGCCCGGGGTGTTGCCGGGGGCGTCGGACAGGGGAGGCGCATTCGGGGAGGACAGGCGCGCGGATTAGGTTTTCGGGCCAAGCAGGCCGGAAGATCCGCTCCAGCCGATAAATAGTAGGAGCCGGCGTGAAAAGAACGGCCGGAGATGACCGATGACCGATGACCCCGCTTGGGGCGGGGCTATCCGTTATCAGTTATTATTAAAACGTTAAAAAATATGGTAAATAAATTCGGGCGCGGTCCGGGCAGGCCATGCTTGCATCGCAATGTAAATTTTAATCCGAAAGCAGACTATTTTAAACCCAGGGGAATACCGATGGCTGATTTGGAATTAATTGAATTGACGGTTGAGGAGGGCGAGGCGCTGCGTCTTAAAAATATTAAAAATTTAGACCAGAACGAGTGCGCCAAAAAAATGAAAACATCCCAAACTACCTTTCAGCGCATTCTTTCTTCCGCTTATAAGAAAATCAGCGACGCTATCGTCAACGGCAAAGCGATCAGCATTATCCGCTAATAATATTTATATTTAGTAATTTTTGAAAAATTATGAACGAGAAAATATATTTTCCCCTGCTTGATAATAAAGGGGAGAATTCGGAAATATCGCCCCACTTCGGCCACGCTCCTTATTTCGGTTTGTACGATACCGGTTCCCGGAACCTGAAAATCACGAATAATAATTTAGAGCATCACGATGAGCAACGCTCTCCGGTAGACCAGATAATGGAGACGGCGTCCCCGACCATGGTTTATACGCAAGGAATCGGCGGCCGCGCCATCGGCTTGTTCCGCGAAAAGGGGGTGGCTGTTAAAACCGGCGTTTATCTGACCGTCAAAGACGTAGTTGCCAATTTAGATAAATTAAGCGACGCGGCGAACGCTTGCCAGCATTAATTTCAGATCAGTATGTTTACGGCCGAGATGTTAAATCGTTTTCGAAGCCCTAAGAATGTCGGGGATTTGATCGGCGCCAACGCGGCCGCTTGCGCCCGCGATTCCGACTGCAATGATTACATTGAGTTGAAAATAATAATCGAAGAACAGAGGATAGTGGAGGCGAAGTTTATGGCTTACGGTTGTCCGGGAGTAATATCAACCACCGACGTATTCATAGACCTGATAAAAGGCAGAGGCATTAAAGAGGCGCTGGCGGTCACTAAAGACGATATATCAGAGGCTTTAAACGGGATACCGATCGATCACTGGCATTGCGCCAACTTACCCATGGAGGCATTAAGAAGGGCGATGAAAAGCAAAAACTCCGCCATAATAGGCGTGACCGGAGGCAAGGGCGGCACGGGTAAATCAACGGTCGCCACCGCTTTGGCTTATGGGTTGGCCAAAGATAACAGGGTGCTGTTGGTAGACGCCGATGTCGGCTGTCCGAACGATCATCTGCTTTTGGGGGTAGAGAGGAAATTTTTAGAGAAAGTTGATCAGAGGATTCCGGAATGGGATTTCGCTAAATGCCGGCAATGCGGTTTATGCGGGTCAGTATGCCGGGAAAACGCGATTGTGGCCGTTAAAGAAAGAAAGCCGATGTTTGTCGCTTCGCAATGCAATGGCTGCGGAGCCTGCGCCCTAAAATGCCCGGAAAAGGCGATTAGTTGGAGCAAGAAGGAGATCGGTCAGATCTATGTTGGCCGTAAGCATAATATTGACATGTTGTCGGGCGAACTTGTAAGCGGAGAGCCGATTGCTGAAATAGTGGTTAACGAACTTAAACGGATAGTAAAAGAAAAAAGCGGCCTTTATGATTATATTATCATAGATACGGCCGCCGGCCTGCATTGCGACGTTATCGCCGCCCTGAAGGAATGCCGCTTCGTCCTGGCAGTCGCCGAGCCGACCCCGTTAGGGGAGCACGATCTTAAGCTTATGCTAAAGCTCTTTGACAAGATGGAACTGTCTGCCGGGATCGTGCTTAATAAAGCCGATGCCGGGAATAAAGAAGCGACAAAAAAATTAGCGAAGAAGCACAAGCTGGAAATTTTAGCTGAAATTCCCTATACCGAAGAAATAATCAAAGCTTATTCCCGCGGTTTGCCCGTAAAGCATAGAAGCATAACAAACCTGATTAAGAGGTTACAATCATGAAAACAATAACCGTATTATCAGGCAAAGGAGGGGTGGGAAAAAGCAGCCTTACCGCCTCCCTGGCTATCGCCTTCTCCAGGCGGAAAAAAATAATCGCGGCCGATTGCGATGTCGACGCGTCCAACTTGGCTTTGGTGTTCGGGGTCAGGGAGAAGGATTATGAGGAGTGGAAAGAAATTTCCACCAACCAAAGGCCGGTATTCGATCGGGATAAATGCGACTCCTGCCGGGAGTGTTTTAAGAATTGTTATTTCGGGGCTATCTGTTGGAAGAAGAAAAAGCCGGTTTTATTTAATTACGGCTGCGAAGGTTGCGGTGTTTGCGAATTAGTTTGTTTGCGGGGCGCGATCACGCTTAAAGATATAGTGAACGCCCGCATCGGCTATGCTGAGACCAGATACGGATTCAAGATCGCTTTGGCGCAGTTGGAGGTAGGGGAATCAGGATCGGGCAAGGTAGTGGCTGAGGTAAAGCGGCGGGCCGCGGAATTGGCCGGAGACGCAAAGATCATGCTCAGCGATTCAGCCGCCGGCATCAGCTGCCCGGTGATCGCTTCGGTGACCGGCAGCGATTATTGCGTTTTGGTCGCTGAGCCGACATCATCCAGTCTGGCGGACATGAAAAAGGCGCTGGCGGTCGTGAAACATTTTGAGGTTCCGCGCGGCATCATTATCAATAAATATGACATCAACGAGGAGGGTTGTCGTCAGATCGAAGAATTTGCCGCCGGCGAAGAAATAAAAATTTTAGGCAAATTGCCCTATGACCGCGTTTTCGTGGAAGCTCTCGTGAACATGACCCCGGTCATAGAAAAAAGCGAAAAATTAGACAGGCTGTTTTCGCTGATAGCGGATGAATTGATAAAAATAATTTTTTAAATCATTTTTTCGCCAAAATCACGGTGGAGAAAATAAGGGAGGACGAGATGAAAAAAGGACAGGGTTCGGGCCAGGGCAAAGGAATGGGGCGGGGACAAGGCCAGGGAAGCGGCCGCGGACAGGGCGGCCGGGGAATGGGCATGGGGCCGCAAGGCGGCTCCGGACAAAACCAGGGAGGAGGAAATAAAAATATGAATCAAGCAACAAAAGCTCAAAGCAAGATCGTGTGCGTGACCGCGGCCGGTCCCGATCCGGACAGCCAGGTTGACCCCATGTTCGGCCGGTGCCAGTATTTCGCGATCATTGATCTTGACGCCGGAACTTTCCGGGCGGAAGCCAACAACGGCCGGAGCGGCGGAAGCGGCGTCGGTATCGGCGCGGTCCAATTCGTGGCCAGAGAGGGCGTTGATACCGTGGTGACCGGCAAAGTCGGCCCTAAAGCGGCCAACGCGTTCAATGTCGCCGGCATCAAGGCGATTACCGGAGCGTCCGGAACGGTCCGGGATGCCGTCCAAAAATATTTCGGCAAGAAAATATGACATAAAAAATTAAAGAACCCAAGGCTCTCAGATCGGGAGCCTTTTTTATTTTTTAAACGAAAATTTTAACCGAAGTTCTCCGGTAATAAAAAATCATGGCCACATTAGTATTCACGGAAATCGCGCGGGAGCCCGGGGCTTTAAAGATCATGTTCCGCTATAGGCTTGTATATTTATCACTTTTTATAAAATAATTTTTTCAGCAAAATAAAAAAACCTTTTTCTTCCCCGAATAAAATAAAAATGCTATAATACTTATATGAAAAAAACCATAAAACTGATATTTTTTCTCCTTATTCTCGCCGCGGCCGTAATCTTTCCTTCGTATGAATTTAATTTTGACGTGTCCACGGTTTTAACGTCGATTTCGCTTCTGTTCACGATCCTGATCGGTTTTTTTATGGCCGCCGCCACCTCGAATTACCTGGGCCTGCAGGCGACTATCTCCAAAGAAGATTCCTGCCTGATCTATATTTACGGACTGATAAAGATAATACGCCCCACCTCCGCGGAGGCGGCCGCTCAGGCGGTTGATGGTTATATGATAACCGCGCTTGACTACGAACTATTAGAGTACGCGGCTTACACGAACAAGGAGTTCGAGGCGCTGGTTAAGGTCATTGACGACGTTTGCGTTTCTAACGCCGGCCACGTACTCATTCAAAATTTACAGAGCGCTAAGGGCGAATTATTGACTTACCGGATGGAAAGCGTATTGGCGACCCAAAGGATAGTATCAAAAAAACACTGGTTTATTTTATCGATTCTTTCGGTCATCATATCGATCCTGCTTTTGTCCGTAAGGGATGGAGAGGTTTTATCTTCCCTCTTGATCGGCATGGTAATAATCGCCATTTACCAGACTCTGGCGCTTCTTTACGAGATAGACTCCAATATATTTTTGGCGGATAAGATCGGATACGGCGACGAGCCTCAAACCGTTTTTAGGGCGATCGGCAAGCCGGAATATTATCCGGAAAAAGCGCTGAAATTCGTGGATAAGAAAAAATTGGGTGATAAATACCGGGTGGGGGTATACCTTAATTATCCGGCCAGTTTTGAAAAAACCATTAACCTGGTGGAAGGTTCGAAAAAATAGCGGTAAATAAATTTTATTTCCAGCGCTAAACCGGCTTAAGGCCGGTTTTTTTGTGGCTTTATATTAAAGCGCTTTTAATGGAATTCGGCGAGCAGTTATCCTTGCTTTTTTTTGTTGCGGTAAATACGAATAAGGCTTATAATAAATAAAGATTTAAGTAATAAATAATGTAAAAATTATGGGTAAGTTCAATAAAGGAGATAAATTCGGCGGGAAAAAGCGATTTGACGGCGATCACGGCTTCAGGGGAGGGAATAACAGGGAAAGGCCGCAAATGCACGACGCTATCTGCGCCGAATGCGGCCGGCAATGCGAGGTGCCGTTCAGGCCGTCCGGCGACAAACCGGTCTACTGCAGCGATTGCTTCGGCAAAAAAGATAATTCGGGCGGAGGCCGTTTTGACAGAAAGGATTCCGGGCGCTCAGGTTTCGGGAACAAACCGATGTTCAGGGCCGTTTGCGATAAGTGCCACAAGGACTGCGAAGTGCCTTTCCGGCCCACGGGCGACAAACCGGTCTACTGCAGCGATTGTTTCGGTAAAAGCGAAAAGGCCGGCGGCAGCGGAGGCCAGGGCGGAGCGGATCCATACAAAAAACAATTCGAAGCGTTGAATAATAAGCTTGATAATATAATAAAAATATTATCCTTTAACTTTCCCGCGAAAATAGTTATCAAGGAAAAACCGGTTACCCATGTGATCGAAAAAATAGCTGAGAATAAAAACGGAAAAAAGATCAAGTCCAAAAAGAAAGAGGTCCCGAAGAAGGCCAAAAAAGCGATAACCCCGAAGAAAGCCGCCAATAAAAAAACGGGCAAGAAGTAGTTGGGCTGCCGGGCCCATTTCCCGGGAGGAAGAAAGATAAAAATATAAGCGTTGTTACTCTTTTACTTTATATTCGTATATAAATTAAGACGGGTTCACATATTTAATATTAATCGCTTATTATTTTTTCTAAAAAATATGGGCAAAAAGAGTTTTTTAACGATCATTCTGGCCGTATTGGCGGTCTCGGGATTGGTTATCGCCGGGGTTTACGCCTATTACGGACGACCGGCGGAACCGGGGGCGGCGGATAAAGAAAGCGGCCTTATCGGCGGGCAAAAAGACGAGCACGGCTGCCTCGTCGCGGCTGGCTATTCCTGGTGCGAGGCCAAGGAAAAGTGCTTGCGGACATGGGAAGATCCCTGCGTCCGGGAATCGGCCGAAGCGTCGGAAGCCGATATCGAAAGCATCAGGCAGGCGTTTGCCGCCAAATACGGGGAAAGCGCGGGTGAGATCCAGGTAACGATCAACCAGTTCGACGGCGTTCACGCCCGGGGCGGCGTCAAATTCGCCATGGAGGGAGGATTCGGCCCGGGAGGAATCTTTTTCGCTTATGAAGAAAACGGCGCCTGGAAAATCGCTTTTGACGGCAACGGACTGTATGACTGCGCCGAAATAGCGCGGTTTGGTTTTCCCTCCGATATGACCCCGGATTGCGCGGACCGCGAGTCCGGCGCGCGGGATAGCGCGGAGATTCCCAACCCCGCTTCGGCCTATTGCGCCAGCGAGGGCGGAGAGACGGAAATAAGGACGGACGTCGACGGCGCACAGTCAGGGATATGCAAATTCACGGACGGAAGCGAATGCGACGAATGGGCGTTTTTCCGCGGAGAATGCCAAAGCGGTAATTAAGTTTATATCGGATATAAAAATAAAATAAAGAGGCTTTAAGCCTCTTTATTTGGTGTCAACGGCGGTTTTACTCCGAGAACGAGACGCCGTTTGCCTTTTCCAGGGTTTTGGCGATCGTGGAAACGTCTTCGTCGCCGCGGGAGAGGGCCTGGCCGAATATTTTTATTATTTCGTCGGCTAGAGGAGCGTAAACGCCGAACCGCGCGCGGTCCAGGGCGGCCAGCTTCAGATCTTTTTCCATCAGCCTGAGCCTGAAGTGCGGCGCGAAGTCGCGTTTTTTTATGTAAGGCATTTTGAAGGACGCGATGCCGTTTTTCGCGCCCGAATTTCCGAAGATCTCCTCCATCGCGCCCAGAGGCACTCCGGCCTTGAGGCCGACGGCGAGGCCCTCAAGATAGCTTTCGAGCACGAGGGAGAGCGTAAGGTTCAGGGCGTGCTTGGCGCTTTGGCCGTTCGGCGTCTTTCCGCAGTAAACGAAGCGTTCGCCCATGGTTTTAAGGACCGGGACGATCCGATCGAAAACCTCTTTTTTTCCGCCGACCATGAACATAAGTTTTCCTTCCTCGGCCCCTGATTTGCTTCCCGTGACCGGCGCGTCCAAAAAATCGAAGCCCCGCCGCTTCGCTTCCCGCGCGATCTTTTCCGTGAGACCGAGGGAGGTTGTGCCGGAGTCGATTATGGTCTTGCCGGCCAGATCCGCCTTGAAAACTCCGTTCGGACCGGACAAGATCTCTTCCAGGGCGCGGTCGTCTGAAACGCAGGTAAAAACGATCTCCGAGCGCTCGGCCGCCTCCTTGGGGCTGTTTGCCGTCTCCGCCCCCGAAAGCGCCTCGGCCCGGGAGCGGGTGCGGTTGTATACGCGGAGCGGATAGGTTTTTTTAAGGTTATCGGCCATGCCTTTTCCCATGGTGCCAAGGCCGATAAAGCCGATCTTTAAGTTTTTCATATTTTCGTCAGTGAATAATTAGTCTTCTTTAAGTATATAATACGATCTTTAAAATGCAATAAGTAAATTCATTCCCGGTAAAAGCGGCCAAAATCCACGCTTACCCGCCTTGATAAAACCGGAGATATCTAATATAATAAAGGGTATAAGCAAATAAATCGACAATATGCTAAAAAATTCCACGTTTAACGATGCCTCCTTTTCGGGCGAGGGGGAACCGGCTTCCAGGAAAGAACTTAAGGAGGCGGCCGGCATCGAATACGTTCCTAAAAATCCCGAAAAAGCCATAGCTTATTACGAAGGGAAAAGACGGAAAACGATCAATGACCCCGGTTTGAGCAATGAAGAGAAGTACGAACTTATCGCCTATTACGACCGGAAAAGGCTGGCGCTTACGGTGGAAGACGGAAAAAGTTACGGAAAATATTTTGACCGCTACCACAACGACATGCAGGGAGAGTTTATCGGCGGGGCGAATTCATCCTTAAGAAAGATGCTCGCTAAAGACCATATGCATTTCGGACCGGACGTGAGCTTTATCGCGCCCAAAAGCAATCCCATATCCGGCCTTTCTTTCCGGAGCGATATATCCGGAGTCGAATATTATAACGATAAGCGGTCAAGGATGCGCGTTGACATGGATATAACCGAGTCCGACCGGCCGAACATAAAGCATCGGGCCTCTGTCTATATCGACGAGGAAATGAGCGAAGTCAGGACAGCGGTCATCCCCGAAGGATTGCAGATCCAGCACCCTCCGGCCAACGTCTCCAAGCTATTCGAGATTCCCCGGGTGGAGTTGGAAGCGGTTTTGTCCGTCGCGAACCTGAGCCGTCCGATCGAATATGACCCTCGGGCCTTTTCCGGAAAAAGGCTCGCTCCGGCCGAAAATCCCGAAAACGCGGCTGATCCGACCAGGATCGAGGAAGAAACGCCGTCGATATTGCCTTACAGAAGAAGAACCATAGAATCTTCGGGAGAGCTGCGGGAAGCTATTAACGATCTCGTATCCGGCTGGAGCGAAGAAGAGAGAAGGATTCTTGAAAAAGAAGGCGGCGGAAGCATAATAATGCGGGTTTATGCCCGAAAGGATAATTATAATCTCATGGGTTCGGCGGCGGCGGACAATTTGTCGTTGATGGAAAGATTGGCGGAACGCGCGCTCGCCGAGGGCCAGGCTTTAATCACCTTCGAACATGCCTGGCGTCCGCCGGAGATCGATGAAGCCGGTCCGGGCGCGCCCCACCGTCCGCATACCCGACGTCTAAGGGGCGGAATCATCCTGACGGTCGGCAATACCGTTCCCCAGAAAGAAAGGAAAGAGATTCTCCAGATCTGGCGCAAGAGAAAAAGGGGACTATCCGAGACCGAACAGGAAAGATTGAAGTCGTTTTTGAACGACTACGGACTTTCCGACGACGTCGAGATCGATCTGACCATAGCCGACGGCATTCACTATAAGGACGGAAAATTCGTGAGCGCGGGGGAAGCGGGCGGAAGACACGAATATTCGGTTTGACCATCAAAACGAATTTTCCGCCGGATTCTAAGTATTTTCATTTTTTATAAAAACGCGTATATTTACGCGTTTTTTATCGTAAAGAAATTTAAATTTTTTGTATTTTATGATAGCGCAAATTCGGCGTTGCGGCGCGTATTGGATTTCTTGAACCACAAGGGTTCATGACCGCGAAAAGTCCAAATGGGCTTTTCTTGTTTCGGAATATAATAGTATGGATACCGATACGCGAAAATAAAAAGTCGGAAGCGGCCGCCAGAGGTAATTTCGCGCGTACAGGATCAATATATTTTGTGGTCGAGTTTTTTTAATATCGAGAAAAGCTCGCCCAAAGGCAGGCCGACCACGTTGCTGTAATCGCCGTCGATCTTTTTTATGAAAACGGCGCCCTTTTCCTGGATGCCGAAAGCGCCGGCCTTGTCCAGGGGCTCGCCGGTTCTTACGTAGGCGTCGATTTCGTCATTTCCGAGTTTTTTCACGGACACCTTAGTGATCACGGCCCGGGAAATCTCTTTATTAGCGGCGGCGTCGATAACCGTCAGGCCGGTGATTACCTCGAGCGTCCGGCCGCTGATCTTTTTTAAGGTTATTCGGGCCTGTTTTCCGGTCCCGGGCTTTCCTAAAATCTCGTTTTTTAGGGCAATGAAGGTATCGGCCGCGATTATGATCGCGTTCCGGTATTTTTTCGCTACCGCCCGGGCTTTGCCCGAAGAAAGAAATCTGGCTAAATCGGCTGGCTTCATCTTTAAGTCCATATTTTCCTCGTAGCCCGAAGCGACGGCTTTAAAGCGCAGGCCGATCTGTTCGAGCAGTTTTTTACGGCGCGGCGAAGTTGAGGCAAGAATGATTTTTTTCATATGGTTTTAAATTAGATATTTTTGTTAAGATCGGTCAAGAGGTCCGATAATTCTTCCGCCTTTTTCGTTTTACCGGACGGAATGAGATCGTCGCAGAATACTTCCATTCTCTCCAGGGCTTCACTTAGCTTCGTCCGGCCGCCCGGCGCCAAAGCCACGAGGCTCACGCGGGCGTCCCGCGCGTTAGCTTCTTTTTTAACCAAACCGATCTTCTCCATCGGTAAAAGCAGGCGGGTGATCCCGGAGGCGGTCAGGCCCACGGCTTCCGCCAGATCGATCCGGCGCATCCTTTGCCCGTCCTCACGGCTTAAGCGGTGCAGGATTATGAATTCGTTCCAGCCTAAGCCGCCCAGGCGGCTGTCCAGGCGGCGCGAGAGTTCGGTCTGGAATTTCGCGACATCAAGGCAGAATTTGATCTTCGGGTTGATTTTTTTCATAAGCGCATATTTATTTGATAAATATTTGATATTTCAAGTATATATCAAATTAAAATTTTTGTCAAGGCCTTTAATATTGCCGTCATTCGCTGTCCGGTCGGAAATTCGATCATAAAGGCCGTGAATTCTAAAAATAGTTTAAGGACAGAAGAATATCCCGGTTTCGTTTTCGTGAAGCTCCGGAAGTAGCGCTCTGGACCCGGAGGCTCTTTTTTGCTATACTGAATGGAGTTAAAAGTTAAATTTTAATTCCATGAAAAAGACCGGAGCTTTTATTTTTTTATTATCATTATTTAATTTTATTTTAATAATAGCCGCTCAGGCGGCTGAAATCCGGCCGATCTTTTTTCCCACCGAACGCCGGGCAGTCCTGACGGAGAGTTTCGGCGATCCCCGTTCTGGCCACGCGCACGAAGGCGAGGATATCATGGGCGAGCGCATGATGCCGCTTTACGCCGCCGTAGACGGGCGGGTCACGGATCTGGTCGATCCGGAATCTTCCTGGGGCTACGCCATTACTCTTAAGGACGCGGACGGTTTCACGTACCACTATCTTCACGTCAATAACGATACTCCGGGCACGGATGACGGCCGGGGCGGGACCGGACATGCTTACGCCCCCGGCATAAAGGAGGGGGCGCGTGTTTCCCGGGGCGATCTGATCGGCTGGATGGGGGACAGCGGCAACGCCGAAGCGGCCGGGGCGCATCTTCATTTCGAGATCCGTCGGCCGGATAAAATGCCGATCGATCCTTATCCGAGCCTTGAAGCCGCCCTGAACCCGGTCATAGATTTTGATATTACGGAAGCGGGTCTTCTTTCCCCTGATATAAACGCCGACAAAGGACTGTCCGCGAACGGGGCTTCGGTCTGCGTTTCCGGCTCGCTCATAAAGCTCTCCGGCCAGAGCGCCGTTTATTATTGCGGGGCCGACGGACGGCGTTACGTTTTTCCGAACGAGAGGATCTATTTTTCCTGGTACGAGGGTTTTAGCGACGTGACGGAAATAAGCGGCGACCAGATGGCCGCTATCCCTTTGGGCGGTAACGCCACTTACCGGCCGGGAACGAAGATGGTTAAAGTGCAAACCGACCCTCGGGTCTACGCGGTCGCCCGCGGCGGCGAGCTGCGCTGGATCCGTTCAGCCGAAACCGCCGCCGCGCTTTACGGCGCTGACTGGAAGAAAAAGGTCGATGACCTGCCCGATTCGTTTTTTTTCGATTATAAGATCGGCCAAGACATATAAAAACCGCCAAAGAGCCGGATGATCTTTCGGGGCGATCGGAAAAGAAAAAACCGGACATTTTGTCCGGTCGTTTTTTTAAAAAGTGCTATTTAAGTTGCCTGTGAACGGCCCGCCTTAATCCATCGAAGCGGTTATGGCAATAAGCCCCCGGGCGGCCGCCCGGAAAGGTTTTCCCGCGTAGCTCCACAATCCCTCATGGACGTCGATCGACGGTTCGCCGCTTTCGCCGCGTTCGGCCATATACTCGATAAAGGCTATTTCATCAGGACTAAGAAGCCTTCCTCTGGTCAGAACGACCGTTCCCAGCGTAATTTCGGTTTTGGCCGCCGGAGGCGTTTCGCCGTCCGCCGCGATTATCTCATCTATCGAAACCGGTCGGGACGGAACGTCGAGCCGCTGGCAGCCTTCGCCGCAGGACGCCAGCGGACGTGGATTATTGAGCCAGAGGGCGGCCACGGCCGGATCGGTAAATTGCGTTATCGGCGCGACCTGCTCCTTCGGAAGCGCGCCCATTTTATAGAGCTCAAGATCGTTAAACTCCATGGCGATCGGCGCCGCCCATAGTCCGGTCGCGTCGGGATCATCTCCGGCTTCCAGGCGATAAGGGAACGTCGCCCCCGCGCCCCCGGCAAGTGACCAGCCCATAATACCCAGGGCCGCGTTTCCCGGAGCCCAATGGCCGCTGCCGGCCGGATCGCGCAGTAGAGGGTGGCCGGAATAGGCCAGCCCCAGGCAATGTCCGATCTCATGTATCGTTCCCCGGCTCGCGAGATCGAAGAAAAAAAGATTGGGAAAAGAAATGACCTCTCCTCCTCCGGTCCGATTCGCGAACGCTTCGACCTGGCCGATTAACACGTAAATATCCCGTTCGCCCAGTTCGCTTTTAACGGTATTTTCTACCGCCCTCCAGACCGAGTCGTATGTGCTACTTTGTCCGCCGAGGAATATTTCCCCGTCATAGCGGATATTGAGCACGCGGCCGCTTCTTTGCCGGTTATAATCCAATATCCTTAAGTCCGTATCCGGCATGGCGGCGGTCCGTACCGGAAGGATAAGATTGCGCCGGCTGATACGGTCCGGCCCCGCATAGGCGTCAAGATAGCCGACGATCACTTGCGGCTCTTCCGGTACGTAATTTAAGAGCAGTTTTTCCGTGTCCACGGAAACGCTCCAATTCGTTTCGCATACTTTTACCAGGGCGATGATTTCCCCGTTTTTAAGGTCGATCTCGATCCTGTCCGCGTTTTCCGCCGTCCTGAACGCTAGAGTGACGAGGCCGCTTCCGGGCGTCAACACCCTTTCGGGCAGGAGCTCGAAATAAGATATTTCCGGCGCCGCGCAGGACGATACCGGAGCGGGGACGACGTTGACGGTTACGCTATCCGATGCCGTCCGGCCGTCCGGAGCGCGGCATGTTACCGTATAAGTAGCCGTAGACGCGGGGATGACATCGATACTGCCCGCGGCTGGCGCCCCATAAACTATTGGCGGAGAGAGTGCCGCGGTTCCATTCGTGGTTTCCCAGCTGATCAATACGCTTTCCCCCTCATCAATGGTTTCGCTTGAAGCCCAGATCTCGGCTGTCGAAGCCGGGGATAAAGGTTGTCCTCCGCTATCATGATTCCCGGGGTCATCCGCTCCGCTCCCGCCTCCCGCTCCGCTCCCGCCTGAGCATCCTATCAGCAGGAACGCGACCGTTAAAAAAAATAAAAACACCGATGGCGTTTTTTTCATTAAGCCCCCTCCTTTTTTCCTGATAGTGAACGCGTGAGTTTTTAAAAGAACCGGATTTTATTATAGGCTCATTAATTTATAATCATTTTACGGCCGATAAATTAAAAATTTATTAAAATAAAATAAAAAAAATGTTCATATTTAATGCGCTATTAAATAACGCGTGGTAAATTTTTAAATATTAAAATTTAGAATAAAAAACGGAATTTATGGAACGGGGAAAAACTACAACCGCGAACGTATTAAGCGTCCTGGCTTTGATCTCCGCCCTGGCCGCCCTGGGCTTTTCCTGGTTGAATTTTACCGGGTACCGCAATTATGGCGCGGCGATTGAGGGGTTAAATGAAATACAGCGGGAGGTAACGACGGAGAAAGCGGACCTTGACGCCAGAAGCCGCCTGCTTACGCTTAAAACCAGAATCATGTCCGGAGAGGATTATAGCCAGATCGCTCAGGAAGCCGAAGTGGTAAGGGGGAATTTAAAAGAGGCTTACAGCGAAGCTTCTTCGGCGGCGCGAGAGCGATGGCGGGAAATCGACGGCAACTTCGAAGCGTTTCAGGAAGACTTAAGGAATGAAAGCGTCGGCTCCATACAAAGCCTGCAGAACGCGCTAGAAAGCTTGCAGAAGAGCATTGAGACGGACGGAAATTGACCGGCGGCGGACGTATTTTAAAAATAAAAGAGCGCGGCAGACCGCGCTGGTTTTGATTGCTTTAACGTTTGATTGTAAATCAATAATAGATCAATCGCGATATGGTTAGATGGAGTTAATTTAAGTTATCCACAGGACTCAAAGGCGCTTCTGCCGCGGGATTATAGCGGGATTAAAAAAGTTTAAGATGAAAACGTTCTTTGTTCCTAACCTTCGGCCGGGCAAGTCCCGCCCTTTTAAAATTTAATCCGCCTTTGGTATAATAACGCTTATCTCCGTTTAAGGAACAGCCGCGGGAAATAATTTTTAATTTCCCCCCAGGGTCGGGTAACGGCAACGGCGGCCGCGGAATCTTCGATGGCGGAGGGCTTATTATTAATTTAATTTTTCGTTATGTTCAAAAAAACGGCAATCGCGGGTCTGCTCTTTTCGTTATGCTTAACGCTCTTTCCTTCTTCCGCCCAAGCCGAAACCGCCGGCACGCGCCTTTCCGGCCGTATCCTCCTGCAGGTCGAAGAGAACGGCGAGGCCTGGTACGTCGATCAGGCGGGAGCGAGAACGTACCTGGGGCGCCCCGAAGACGCGCTCGCGGTCATGCAGGAGCGCGGTTTAGGGATATCGAACCGCGACCTCGGAAGTTTTAGGGCCGTCGCCCCTAAACGCCTGGCCGGCCGGATACTTTTGGCTGTCGAAAAGGAAGGACAGGCTTATTACGTCGATCCCGACAGCCGCCGTCTTTTCGCCCTCGGCCGCCCTGAAGAAGCGTTTAAGATAATGCGCGAGCGCGGATTAGGGATCAGCAATCAGGACATAAAAAAGATACCGATTAAGGGAAGCGAACCGGGTGGACCTTCGGACGTCTCGGACAGCCTGGCCGGCATCGATCTTCCCGCCATCGAGCGGAAGGCTTTTGCCGCCGTAAACGAATACCGCTTAAGCCTCGGCCTGGGCGCCCTTTTGATTGACGAGAGGATCGCTTCTGTCGCCCGCGCCCACAGCGCGAACATGGCCGCCGGTCGGGTTCCTTTCGGGCATGACGGCTTTTCGGAGCGTTTCGGGGAATTATCGCCGTCGACTGGCGCGAAAGCGATGGCGGAGAACGTCGCCTATAATTCGAACGCTTCCGATCCCGCGAAAAAGGCGCTGGAACAATGGATAAATAGCGAGGGGCACCGCCTGTATATGCTGGGCGATTACACCGCCGCCGGCATCGGCCTGGCCCGGGCAGGATCGTTATATTATTTCACGCAGATCTTCGCGAGATGATCCATCCCGCGAAACGGCCGATAAACACGCTTCTCAAGCGTGTTTTTTCAGTCTTAATGAATTTTTAACGCCGGCGGATTATATTTATTATACTGTAATAAATCTTTAATTAACGGCTCCCGGATATGAGAATCAACGATCTTTTTCTGTTTGTCTTGCTGCTTTTAGGGGGAGAGACGATCGCCGTGCCGCTCGTTTACCTTGTGATCGATTCGAAATTCGGTTTTTGGCGGATGATGATCCTCGTGCTTTCCGCCACGGCCATATCCGATTCTATCTGGTATCTTCTCGGCCGCTTAGTCCCTAAAGAAAGATTTTCCCGCCTTCCGATCCTTAGAAAAAGAAACATCGAGAAGCTGCCTGCCTGGCTAAGGACGATCAAACCCTGGCACATCCCGGTTTCGAAATTCATCTACGGAACGAGGATAGCCGTGCAGATCGCCTCCGGCATCCAGAGGATCCGCTATCCCGTGTATCTTTTATTCGATTTTTTAGGAATAATCGCCTGGATCGCGGCCCTTTTTCTGGTGGGGACGGTATTCGGGCGGGCGATCGGCAGGTTCGAGCTGTCCCCACTGGCCTACCAGCTTCTTCTGGGCGTTCCTTTCCTGGCGGTATTCGCCGCACTATTATGGTTAAAGAGGTTTTTAAAAAAGTATCAGTGATCATCCCGGCCTTCAACGAAGAAAAGACCGTGGCCTGGGTCGTTAAGGCCGCGTTAAGCCACCCGGCCGTCGGAGAGGTAATCGTTATAGACGACGGCTCGACCGATAACACGGCTGCCTGGGCCCTTTTGGCCGGCGCGAAAGTTTACCGGTTGACGGAAAATATGGGCAAGGGCGCGGCGATGCGCGAGGGAGTGTCCCGCGCCCGCCACGAATTCATCTGTTTTCTTGACGCCGATATCAGGGGGCTTAACAGGGACACTTTGGACAATATAATCCGGCCGGTCCTTTCGGGGCGGTACCGGATGTATATCGCTATCCGCGACCGCCGGATAGAAGCGCTTAACCGGATAATGCGTTTCTTCCCGCTTTTGGGCGGCGAAAGGGCGATCACCAGGGAGCTTTGGGGGCAGGTGCCGGAGAGGTACAAAAAAGATTTTCAGATCGAGATCGCGCTGAATTATTTCGCCAAAAAGAACGGCTATGCCATGGGATTTTGCCTGATGCCGAATCTGACCCAGGTCACGAAAGAAAAAAAGCGGGGACTGTCCCTGGGTCTAAGGTAAAGGCTTAAGATGTTTTACGATATCGCGGCGGTTACCTGGCAGCTGTATTTTCTGGAAAAATTCTTTTCGAGGGAAGGCAGAAAGATCGCCTTGCCTTTAAAAGCCGAAAAGATCAAGCATGACCTCAGGAATTATTAAATATTCACGATCACAACGGAACGGATATTAATTAAAGATTCGCGCGATGATTCGGTACAAATAAAAATCCCGGCTTTTTAAGTCGGGAGATTTTTTTTGCGTTTTATTTACGGCTGGCTACGGCCGCAAGGAATAGGTGGTGGTTTTTTTCTTTTTTTGACCGGTACGGGCGAGCATATCCGTTTCGAGCATTTCTTCCAGGAGGCTTTCCGCCTTCTCTTTTTTTATTTTCAGTTTTTCCGCGACCATGTTCACGGTCAGATCGCCTCGGTCTTCGGCCAGGGCGACGATGGCGGACATCCGCAATCTCTTGTGGCGGTTGAAATGGAGGTGATAGGAAATCCAAAAGAAGATGAGGCTGACCGCGGCCCCCGGTACCCCGAAAAACGGGATGGGGTCGATCGGCAGCGGATCTAATAGACAAAGGGCGAAAACGAGGCACGCCCAAAACCAGATACGGTTTACGGTAAGGGCGAATAACCTTGACTCGAGATTGTCGTTCATGCTTTTTCTCCTTTTCTTTCTTAAGGGCGGTTTATAAAAAAGAACTGATTAATGAAATATTATCTATTATATAAGCACATAATTAAAAAAAAATCAAGCGATATTTTCGGTAATTTTTTATTTTAATCTAATATTAAATATTTTTTAATGATTATTTTTTGGGGCAAGCTATTGACAAAATTTTAATTATTTGTTAATATTTCATGAACTTCTTTATCATGAAGTTTCACGGTCTTTTAAAAACAAATAAATTATTAAGCCGGGAAAGGAGGTGCATTAGGCCTTTTTTGTTTTTTCATCAGAAAAACAACAGCCGAAAGGAGAAAAGCATGTTCAAAAAACGTGATTTCGAAGACGATGACGATCGGCCGCGCAAGAGCAAGAAAGCCGCGGGTATACTCGTTAAGGCGCTCCATGGCGCCGGAATGAAATTAAAGATCGCGGCTGGAGCGGGCCTTCTACTCATGATCGCCTATTTTATTTGTACGGTATATATCGAACCCGATGAATACGGGATCAAGGTGGTAAAGATAGGGGTGCATCGCGGCGTTCAGAAAAAGATCTACGGACCCGGCCTGCACCTCGTTATCCCCGGTATGCAATCGATGTTCGCTCTTCCCCGGAACCAGCAGGTGCTGGAACTGACGAAGTATCAAGATTCGGCCGCCCTGGGCGCCCGGGTCGAGAAGGCCGCTCATATCCAGACTTCGGACGGCTTTTTCGTTGATGTGGACGCTTCGATACTCTATCACGTCGAAGACCCGTATCTGACCTTCACCAAGATCGGTCCGGGAAAGCTTTTCGAGGACAACGGCATCGTCCCGAAAGCCGAACCGGCTCTTAAGGCCACTCTTGGCAAGCTCACGACCGAGGATTTCTTCAATTCTCCCAAGCGCGTGGCCAAAGGTAACGAGGCCAAAGAGCACCTGAACGCCGAATTGGCCGTCAAAGGCATCAAGGTTGATCAGGTGCTGATACGGTATTTCGTCTACAGCCCCGAGATCCAGAGGAACATCGAGGAGAAGAAGCTCAAAGACCAGTTGGTCTTCACGAACATGTCCCGGGCCGCGGCGGCGAAGGAAGCGGCGCTCGTCACCAAGACGGAAGAAGAGGGCAAGGCCAATGTCGCCGTCAGGCTGGAGGAAGGCCAGGCTTACGTCGCGCGTAAACTCGGCGAAATCGAACAGTACCAGCGCACCAAGCGCGCGGAAGCGAACCTTCTCGTCCAGCTGGCCGAAGCCGGCAAGGTCAAACTTCGGAACGAAGCCCTGCAGGGAGCGGGCGCCGAGCGCATGGTCGGACTTAAGATGGCCGACGTGTACAAGGGGCTCGAGACCATAATTCTGCCGAGCGACGGCGCGAACGGGATAAATCCGCTCGACCTCGACAAAGATCTTAAACTCTTTGATATCAGGGAGGGCAAATAACATGAAAAAACACGTGATGTCTTTTCTGGCGGCCGTTTTTCTCCTGCCCCTTTTCTTCGGGTGCATGCCCCATACGACGGGCGAAACCGAGGTCGGGGTCAGGACCAGGAAAATCTCCATCTTCGGGGATAAGGGCGTCGAGGACAAGGCCTATCCGCCGGGATCGACCTATTTTTTCCTCCCGTTCGTGAACGACTGGGACACCTTTGACACGAAGCTCCAGAACGTCGAGATGACGCTCGAGCAGGGCAAGGGCGATCGCGCCAGCCGCGACGACCTGATTTTCAAAACGATCGACGGCAACGATATCGGGCTTGACGTCATCATCGCTTACCGGATCGATCCGGCCAAAGCGCCTTACATCCGTCAGCTCGTCGCTCCCGACGACCGAACGCTCCGGCAGAAGATCTTCCGGGCGGTCGCCCGCTCGAAGCCCCGCGATGTTTTCGGCGAATTGACGACCGAGGAATTCTACGTCGCCGAAAAGCGCGACCAGCAGGCCGAGAAAGCCCGCGCCGCTCTGCACGAGATCCTCGAGCCGATGGGCATCATCGTCGAACGGGTCCTTACCAAGGACTACCGGTTCAATTCCGAATACCAGAAGGCGATCGAAGACAAGAAGATCGCCGACCAGGAAGTAGGGAAGAACCGGTCCGCCCAGCACGCGGTCTTCGAGGATTACAAAAAGAAAATCGAGGACGCGCAGGGCGAAGTCAACAAGGCGATGGCCGAAGTCGACGGACAGTTCCGCAAAGCCAAGATCGAGGTTGACGCCTATTACGATCAGCAGGCGAATGTGGCCAAGGCCATCAGGGCCGAAGGTATCGCCGAAGCCAAAGCCATCGAAGAGATGAACAAAGCCCTGGCCGGCTCCGGCGGCGAAGCGATCGTTAAGCTCCGCCTGGCCGAGGCGCTCCAGGGAAAGAAGATCTTTCTCCTGCCCGTCGGCGGCGAAGGAGGCATGAACCTCAAAACCACCAACGTGAATGAACTCCTAAACGTCATGGGAATCCAAAAATTGGCCCAGGACGACAAATAAAACAAAACCAAAGGCTCTTACCCAAGAGCCTTTTTTAATACTTGAAGAAATCCACCGGTCCGAAAAGGGGCGATTTCTTTTGCTTTAATCGGGATAAGGTGGTAAAATCAAAGAGTAATTAAGACATATTTATAAATTTATGGATCAGGAAAAAAACCAGGAATGCTGCCCGAAATTCGATCCCGCTCCCTGGGACGGGAAGGTTTTCGAATGGGAGGGCAAGAAATTCATCAAGGACAAGGTATTCACCCTGTTCTTTATGCCGATAAATTTCGGCGCGGTCATCAAGCGGATGGTCGCCAAGACGGAAGCGGCCGAAGCGGCCACGCCGGAAAATCTTTGCCTCTCGGACCATACCTCGAAATGGAGCATGGATCTTTACCTCGCGGTCGATAAGGACGTGCCGGGCGCAAAGAATATTACTTTAAGCGGCAAATTCTTAAGTAAAGTCTACGAGGGTCCGTTTAAAGACACGGGCAAATGGCGCGAGGACTTCGGGAAATACGCCAAAGAAAAGGGGATGACGGTCGGGAAGATGTATATGTGGTACACGACCTGCCCGAAATGCGAAAAAAAATACGGGCATAATTACGTCGCGATCCTGGCTGAGGTAGCGAATTAAAGCCGGAGATCCCGCGTTTACCAATAAAAACCGTATGAAAAAAACTTATTTAACTTTACTAATGATCATGGCGCTGGTCTTTTTTTCCGGTTGCGCCCTGTCCTTCGGGCAGCCGGACGGTCCTGATTCCGGCGAAGAGATTGATCTTGATAAAGAGCCAGACGGCCCGGACTCGGGCGAAGAGATCGATGTTGATGAGAGTCCGGATGGTCCCGATTCGGGCGAAGAGATCGATGTCGATGAGAGTCCGGACGGCCCTGATTCCGGCGAAGAGATCGACCCGGATGAACCCACGAGCCCCGACTCGGGCGAGGAGATAACTTTAAGCGAGGACCTGAAAAACAAGGCCCGCGGGTCTTGCGACCGGATCGGCGACGGCAGTACCTGCGTTGAATATATCGGCGCGAACTGGTCCGGCAATAGGGCGGCCTTGAATTGCGGCGGCGCTTTTAAGGCCTCGCCCTGCCCGCGCCCGGCCGTCGGCGGCTGCCTTATTAACGGCAATACCGCGGACGAGGTCGTCACCTGGAACTACGATTACGGCGGCGATCCTTATACCGCCGAGGTCCAGCCCTACGCCGCCGCCGCTTGTAACGCTTTGCCGGCCGGGCGGTGGATCGATTAAGCCGGCTTAAATTTTTTATTTTCAAAAACCCGCGATTATTTTAGCGGGTTTTATTGATTTTACGGATATTTAGTGGTATATTTTAGAAGTAAATAAAATTATGCCGATAAAAAATTTAGCCAAACACGAACAGCCCAGGGAAAAATTGATCGGGAAAGGCGCGGTCAATTTGCGCGACGCCGAGCTTATGGCCATACTCCTGGGGACGGGAATAGAGGGCCGGGACGTTTTCGCCGTCGCCCGGGATATTTTAAATAAATATCCGACGAAAAAGCTTTTGTCCCTGGATTTTAATACTCTCTCAAAGATAAAGGGCATCGGCCCGGCCAAGGCCTGCCTGCTTCTGGCCGCTTTCGAACTGACCAAGCGCGCCCTTGAGACGGAAGACAATAATCTGCCGAAGATCAACTGCGCCAAAGACGCGGTGGCCCAGCTCCAGGAACTCCGGACGGCCAGGAAGGAGCATTTCACGGTTTTGTACCTTAATGCCCGAAACGAGCTTATCCACAAGGAAACGATCTCGATCGGGACTTTAAACGCGAATTTAGTGCACCCCCGGGAAGTTTTTTATCCGGCGGTCGAGCATTTGGCGGCGTCCATTATCGTCGCCCACAATCACCCGAGCGGGGGAGTCGAGCCGTCGGCGGCGGACCTTGATCTTACCCTAAGGCTTAAAGACGCGGGTCGGCTCATGGGGATCGAGATGAGGGACCATTTAATCATTACCCAAACTGGATTTAAATCTATCTAAATATGCAGAACGAAATAGAAAAATTTTTAAAAGTAAAAGAAGCGGCAGAGATTCAATATAGAAAAATCGACAAAATTTATTGTCCGTTTTTAAAGAAAAATGTAAATTTTAACGCAAAGGGACTCGATCATATTAAATTCAAGGCTTGGAATAAAGCTCGATTGATTTCTGATCAATACTTGCGCCTTAAATTTTTACGTCTAGCGTCAGATATTTTGGCAAAATCCGGCACTCTTCAGGAATATAATGACTCAAAGAATTTTGAAAGAGTTAAATCTAATTCTCAGTGGCGACAATTAATGATGCCGGTAAAATATTATGGCTTTGTGGCCGTTCTGAATTACGATATAAGAGTAAAGGTGGTGGTAAAGGAAATATGCGGCGGCCAGCCGTATTTTTGGAGTATTATTCCCTTTTGGAAAAATTATAAGCATCCGATTACAGATGCAATAAAAAAAGTCTTCCATGACGGAGACCTTGAATTCGATTAGAAGGCTTTTTTTGCAATGATATTTGTCTGCGGTTTTATGTGTTTAACCGCGGGAGAGTCGAAACCCTCACAAATACCATTTGAATACATGATAACACGGATGTTATTAAAAGTCAATGAAAAATAAGATTTCTATTATCAGCGGAAATTTTAATGCCACCATTGAAACATGAAAATTATTTAATATTAAATAAAAAAGTAAAAGATATCCCATGGCGTTATCTTTGATTTAATAAATACTTATTTTATGTTTAAAAAGCTTATCATTATCTGCCTGGTGGCGGTTTTCGCCTTCTCGTCCGCCGCTCCGGCCCTGGCCATTGATTTTAAGACCGTCAAGCCGCTGGTAGCTCCGACCGACCTCGAATTTACGCCCACGATCCCCGTCCGGCCGATAGCCGTGCCGTCCGACGAGCCTGATGAGCCTATGCTTTTAGCCACTTCGACCGTCATAGCCCCGCCTCCGGCCGAAGAACCGGAGACCGATGGCGCCACGGCGGCCGCGCCAGCGCCTGCCGCCCCGGCCGAAACAGCTTCGCCCGATACCGACCCCGATACCGCTACCCCGGAAGCCGGATCCGGTCTGCCGCCGCTTCCCTCGATTACGCCGCCGTCCGTAACGCCTACGCCGACCGCGGTGCCGTCCGCTCCGTCCGTGTCGGAAGAGCTAACTACCGGCGCGGGAACGCTTAAACCGGCGGGCGCGCCGGAGATCGAGCGAACAGAAGAGAAACCGGCCGGCGCTTTGTCCCTGGATTTTTCCAAGGTCGACGTCGGAGCCTTACTCGACGTCTGCGGCCTTGATAGCGGCTGTTCGGGGGATATGGGCGTAACGCATTGGGTGCGCGAAACTTTCGTCCAGTCGGATAACCGGGACCGGGATATCCGCTATAGCACAGGACAGGGCGATATTAAAGAGGGACTTTTGCAAGTTTCATATTTTTCTTTCGTAAATAACGACGAACCGGCCATAGTCTATTCGCGGCCGATCTCGACCGGCGTCTCGCCTTTCGACGCCGGCCTGGTAGGCATCTCAACCGCGGCCATGAAGGATTTTTCGACCGCTTTGCCCGGAAAACTGTCCCTGGCCGTTTCGGAGGCTCTTAGTAACGCGGACTCCGGCGCTTTAACGCCGCCGCCGTCCGTAAGCGCCCGTCCGGCGCCGACGGAAGAGACCGGAACCGGTTTCTGGCACCGGCTCTTCGTGAAAATCAAGGCCGTGGTCATGGCGCCGGTCCGTTTGGCGGCTAAAATGTTTTATAAATCGACTCCGAAAATGACCGTGGATAAGGCCAGCCTCATCGCCAATCTGGAGTTTCCCCATAACGAATACTACCTGCGGGTCGTACCGGTGAGGAACGGCCAGGTTGTCGGCGCGGCCACGAACGAAGTAAAGATAACGCTGACCGAGCCGACCGAGCAGTCAGACGTGGAGATTTACACGCCAGCTAAGATATACGAAGTGAAAATCAGGGATTTCGAGCCGATCCGCGCGCCCGCGCCCGGCGTCTGCACCGGCGCCGTTATCCTCGATACCGACTGGGTCGGTATGGGAGTGAACAAAAAGGCCGGCGACCGCGTCTGCCCGGCGACCTATCAGGGAGTCGGCGAACAGGCCTGGTACGAGTTGTTCTGGGATTTCGCCAAGAGCGGCCTCAACTGGATATCGGAGGCCTATAACGCCCTTAAGTCGGCCGTCGTGGACACGATCGCGGGCGCGATTTGCGGCGGGGACGCGGCCTGCAAGATGGCGATCAGCGCCGGCCTCGATATCGGCCTCGCCGCCATGGGCATCCCGCCGACAATCCCGAATTTCGACGAACTCGTGGACGGCGGCTTCGATTACCTCGCGAGCGAGATCGCGTCCCAGGCCGGTTGTCCCGACGTCGCCTGTAAAGAGATCATAAAAGATAAGCTAAGGGAAGTTCTCGACAGCCAAAAGAACACGAACCCGGCCTGCTTAGGCGCGGAAGAGGCCCACCGGCAGGGGATCGAGCCCTTGTGCCTCCCGCCCGGGGTCAAGGCGCATCCGGATCCTTTAGCGACCCACCGCAACGCCGAGGTTACGCTCGAGATCAAACGGAATAATCTTCCCGGGGGCGGCCTGGCCGGAGCGCCCTATCGGCTGTATTTCTACAACGGCGCCTATAACGCCGGGCCGGTCGGCAGTTCGATCCACAATATCGAGCCCTACGGCGAAAGCGTCGCGATCACGGAGCCGCTCCAGGGCCAGATGTTCGAATCGACGATTCTAAAGATTCCGCCCCTGGAACCGGGAGAAACGGTCGCTATCCCGATCGTCTTCACGCCGAGCGAATACTGGGTGCCGGGACACAAAGAGGCGATGCACGGCTGGTCCACGGTTATTTACCATGACGGCTGGCCGCAGTACCAGTACGACGACTGGTGGAAGCTTTATTACGGCGGCACTCTGGGTTTAAGCGCTTATATCGACGGCTGCGTCGAGGATTACGGTTATGAGGAATGTATCATAAGCTCGGACAGCCTCACCGTGACTCTTCCTAATACCCTTAATCCCTGATTCGGAAGTGATATTATAATATTTTTCATAAAAACCCGCGGCCATTTTCGCGGGTTTTTTATCGTCAAGGAATTTTAATTTTTTTGTGCTTTTTATGATCGCGAAGGCCCCGCGTCCCAGCGCACAGGAGACACATGAACCACGGGGGTTCATGACAGCGGGTTAAGTTTATCATTCAACAATTTGTAAAAAAGATAAGTTATTAACATAAGTTATTGGTTGATTAAAGCACTTTAAAGTGGTATAGTTGAAGTGTTATCGCAATGTAATTTTAGGGAAAATTGACTTTCGTTTTTTGTTCGTGTTATACTGTTAATATGTCTATGTTAAAAGAGTTAACAGTAAATAGAACGGGAAAACAGATTAGTCTTTTTGATTATTTAGATTTTGTAAACCCAAATAAAGTTATGGGAAGAAATGTGGCATATAAAAATGATAAGTTAACATATGTTGATTTATTTTCCGGGGCGGGAGGATTCTCTCTTGGATTTGATAAAGCAGGATTTCATAATATTTTTTCATTAGATAATGAGAAAAATTTTTGTGAAACTTATAAAGCGAATTTTCCGAATCATACACTAATAGAAAAATGTATAGAAAAGTTAACCGACGGAGAAATAAAAAGCATAATAGGAAAAAATAAGGTTGATGTTGTGGTTGGGGGGCCCCCTTGTCAGGGATTTAGTATCGCGGGCAACATTGGCAGGAAATTTTTAAACGACCCCAGGAATTATCTTTTTAAAGAATTTGTTAGAGTTGTTAGAATTGTTCAACCTAACTTTTTTGTTATGGAAAATGTCGCTCGATTGTATACTCACAACAACGGAGAAACAAGAAAAGAAATAATATTGAATTTTAATAAAATCGGCTATGAGGTTGAATGTAAAATCTTGAATTCTGCAGATTACGGCGTCCCGCAGATAAGAAAAAGAGTTATTTTTTTTGGTTCTAAAATTATTAAACATTTTGTGTTTCCGGAACAAACAAAGAAATATAAAACAGTTGAAGAAGCAATAAAAGGTCTACCTGTTTTGAAGGTGGGAGAAATTTCACATATCCCGAATCATGTAGCCATGAACCACAGCGTGCAAATGCTGGAAAAAATGAAATACGTTTCTGATGGTGGTAATAGGGAAGAAATTCCGATAAAACTAAGACCGGGGTCGGGAGATGTAAGAAAGTATATAAGATTTAACAGTAAAAAACCCGCAGTTACAATTACGGGCGATATGAGAAAAGTTTTTCACTATGCTCAAAATAGAGCCTTAACAGTAAGGGAATTGGCAAGACTACAATCATTTCCGGATGATTTTGTATTTAAAAGTACGACAATATCACAGCAGCAGCAAATCGGAAATGCGGTCCCACCTCTTATGGCGGAAGCAATTGCAAGATGCATAAAAGAGACTGCGCTCAAAACCGTCCAAACGTCCGATTCAATTTTTAATAATAAATTTCCGAAAGTTAATTTTATCGGCAATAAAGAAAAGATTACACAATGGATCTGCGATAATTTTCCAAAAAACGCAAAATCAGTTTTTGATGCTTTTTCTGGAGGGGGCTCAGTAAGCTATGAAGCGAAAAAAAGAGGCCTTAAAATAATAAGCAATGATATTTTGAAAATTAATTATATGCTCTCTAAGGCTCTTGTAGAAAATAGAGGCGATATATTAAAGGACGAGGATATCAAAATAATTTTTTCCGGTAAGCCCGTAAAAGGTTTTGTGTACAAAAATTATTCTAATGTTTTATTTTTTCCCAATGAATGCATGGAGTTGGATTTATACAGAAATAATATTGAAAAACTATCATCGGAATATAAGAAAGCAATGGCTTTTATTTTATTACGAAGGACAATGGTTCGAAAAATGCCGTATTCTAGGTTTAATTTAAATTGGGAAAAAATAAAACAATTAAGAGATGAAGTCTATAGTTACGCAAAGTATAAAAGAAAAAGAGCTTATCACAACAAATCATTTAAAGAACACTTTTTAGAAAATTTATCTGATTATAATAGTGCCGTTTTTGATAACAATTTATCCAATAAATCATACAATCAAGATATTTTTTCATTAGTAAAAAAAGTAAAAGCAGATATTATTTATCTCGACCCTCCATATACCGGTACTATGAATAATTATTTTGGTTTTTATGGTCCCATTGATGAATATATCGAATCTAAAAAGCTTAAAGCTTTTGAAAATAATTTTATGGATAAAAAGTTATCAATAATTTTATTTGATAAACTCTTTGCCAACCTATCTAATTTTAAATATTGGTTGTTAAGCTATAATAATAATTCTTATCCGTCCAAAAATGATCTTTTACGTATAATCGGAAAGTATTCTAAAAGTATTGATGTAATCGAAAAAAAACACGATTACAAGGTAACAGGAAAAATAAAAAAGCAAAGCAACAAGGAGTATTTATTTCTTATAAAAAACGAAATGTATGCTGAAAAGATTATTTAAAAGTAAAAAAGTTACGATTTTTCAGAACTATGAAAATTATTGGAAGTTGACCCTAGAATACACAGATATTCATGGAAAGAATTTTATTGGAACTTTAAAGATAATAGTTGACTTTATTGATAGTCATGATATGACTATATACGATAAAAACAAATATAACGATTTGCGCAGAGAGATAATTGCTGCTTACCCCAAGGTCGATATGGGGTCTGTCAGAAAAAGCATAAATCAATTCGTAAAATTGGGGTTTATTAATTATCAGCTCAAAAATTATCACGAATTCGCAAAAGAATTTTTGGAAGCTAAAACCAACAGAAAGAGAAGGTCATTATATTCACGAATCGTATATTCAAATTCAAGTTTTAGTAGATCCGTCAAGAATGATTCGGACAAAAAGGAGATAAACTTTCTTTTAAAAACGTTGGAAGAAGTCGGAAAATTACACAAAGAGGATATAGTAGGATTAATGACGATTGATGTCTCTAAGGTTACAAGGGGATATTTTACTAGTGAAGAAGTAATTGAGGCTCGGGAATACGCTCAAAAAATAAAATTTAAAGAGAGGAAGTATAATCAAATCGGATATTTATTTGGTATTCTAAAAAAATTAGACGACTTAATGATAATAGATGATTATCTATGTTTCGAAGAGGACGCTCAAGTCATGTTCGCAGAAGAACTTAGAGCGAAGACCAGGGTTAGGGATGGATATTTACATAGGATTTTCAAGAATCAGTTAAAAAATGAAACTGACGAAAAACTGGGAGATATTAAATGTATGCTTGAAAAATTATCTTATCCTTCATTGGTTGCTAGTCATATCAAGCCATTTGTAATTTCTAATAATAGCGAGGCTTATGATCCCAATAACGGCCTTTTGTTAAGCAGAAACATGGATGTTTTATTTGATCGTGGGTATATATCATTTAAAAATAATGGTAATATTATTTTATCTCATGTGCTTACGAAGGAGGTGTCGGCTTATTTAAAAAATTATAAGTTGGATGGAGAATTTATTAATGACGGAAGATTGAAATATTTATCATACCATAGAAGTAAAATTTTTAAATCATAAATATGACCAAATAGCCAACAAACAGCCAGCGGCTGTTTATTTTTTGATTTGATTTGAAATCCAAAAACAAATTGAAGAAAAAAATTGAACTGAGCGGACGTTGGTGGACGCGGTTAAGAAGTTGGTTGGGGTTTATGAGGGGAAGATGAAAGAAAAAATTAGGAAAATTTGGTCTGAATAATAATTTTAATGCATAGAAAAAATTTTTTCATGCTATATCGGTAATAGAAAATTTGGTTTATAACAATTTTTGTTTGTTTGGACTAAATTTATTTAAGAAAATAATGAGTCAAGAAGAAAAAAATATTATTCCAATTGATTTACCTAAGGGCGATTTTGAAAATTTTATAGGCACGGACGGAAAAAATAAACGGATTTTTTTCTCCGGCGTTTATGGGATAGGTAAAACGTATTTTTTACGAGAGTTTTTTAAGATTCATAATGGAAAATACGACGTTTATCATCTTTTTCCAGTTCGTTATCAAATCTCGTGTAATGAGAATATCATTGAACTCCTTAAATATGATTTATTAGTTGAATTGCTTAAGATTTATCCGGATGCTTTTAAGGATAAAAAAGCGAATGGCATTAAAGAAAACTTCAAGCTTTTTGCCGCTTTTTGTAAAGACCGTGGTTTGGTCAATAAATTATTAAAATCAGCCTTGGATTCCGGGGAAGGATTACTATCTCTTTCTCCCGACTTCCTATTTCAGGTACTTAGCAAGCTAGGCAGACCCCTAAATGACATTTTAGATTTAGATAAAGAGTTTCAAGAATTTAAAAAAGCATATCTTTCGGGTGAAAAAGGAATAATAGATAAATTCGTGAGCGAGGTTGAGGCTAAAAAAGATTTAGTTGCGACTGATTATATCGGTCATTTGTTACGAGGGAAAATTAAAGAGTTAAAGGGCGATAAGTTAAGCGTCCTTATTCTGGACGATTTCGACAGAGTGGATCCCGAACATATTTTTAGGATTCTTAACGTGCTTTCGGTGCACATGGACGAAGATGAGGAAAATAAATTCGGTTTTGATCATATAATAGTTGTTGGCGACTTTAAAAATATTCGAAGTATTTTTCATAATCGATACGGAGAAAATATCGATTTTCAGGGTTATATTGATAAGTTTTTTACGGTATCTCCATTTGCCTTTGACAACAATAAGGCGATTAAGGAGAGGATTTCACAACTTATACAGCAAATACAATGCGAAGAGAGTTTAAAAAAGGCTCTCGGTCGAAGCGGGATAATTGGTGTTTTCTTAATGGAGATTTTTAGTGCCTCTTTTGATGTTCACAAGATGAATTTACGACAATTGTTCAAGCCGGTAAATAATTGTTTTTCCGAATTGGGTAAGGGGGGTTATACAGGAAATGACCCGTTTGTCGATTATGGTAATTTGTTACTTAATATAGCTATAAAGTTATATATATCAATATGCGGGAGCAAAGAAGACGCTATTAATATATTAAAGATAATTTTAAAATCGAAGACAAAAAAAATAAAGGAATCCAATTGGGTTTATAAAGAGTCAACAAGCTTGATGTTAAGATATTTGCTTAAAATCAAACCAAATGTTAATACAACTTGGTTAAACAAATATCAAATTCAAAGTTTCCAGAACGGGAGTCATTCAGGACGAATAGATATTTATCCAGTCGAAAATATAAAACCTGATAAAAATTATTTTTATGACACATTGATTGAATACATAGAACAGGAAAAATATAATATGAGCCGGGAAGATTATTTATACAGAGAAGATGAAGATATATAAAATGCAACTAAATTATTTCAACAAATTGTTTCGCAACGTATGGATACCAAACAAACCGAAAAAGATCTCTCCGATCTTATTAAAAAATATAAACTGGAGCCGAAATTAACAGTGGCCAAAGTAAAAAGATTCGTCCAAAAAGAATCAGGGAAGACTGCCTCGGAAGCCGTGCATAAATTCCAGAAGAAATGCCTTGCTTGTTTTCCGGAAAATATAAATTCGGAAGAAATGCAGGTAATCGTACGCGTGCTTACCGATGCCTGGAATTATTTTCCGCATGATTCTCTGGGCGGCAAATCGCCAGCCGAAGTTTATGACTCTGAAGTCTCAAACCTGGAACCGCGTCCCGATCCCGGAAAGCGGGAAATGCCGAAAGTTGTAGTCGGGGGCCGGGAAATGGAGTGGGATGAATACGAGGCTATGCTTAAAGAAATGAAAAGATTGCAAGTGCCGTTTAAAAAATGGATAAACGAGGATGTTCTACCTGGTTATCGGAAGTATTTGGATTCGACTTTAACCAAGAAAACGGCGGACAAGCACTTCGAGGTGGCCGATATTTTCTTTGAGCGCGTTTTGCATGTTGGCTTCTTGGAATTTGAACTGATTAGAAAAGATTTCATCATAAAAGAATTCCCCCATTGGTGGCAGACCCATGTAATGATGAACAACCTGAAAGAAAAAGAAGTCTTGTCATCGCTTAATAAATTATTTGAATTTCTGGAGTTCGCGCATAAAACAGATATCAAAAAGTTTGGTTTTTAAATAAGATTGTCAAAAAAACCGGTACTAAAATAATCATCGAAGTTTAGAAATGATTTTTGATTTTAACCTCTTAAAAAATAATATCAACATTCCAGACAAACCCGGTATTTATTGTTTGCAAGTAAAAGACGCCCGTAAATTACCAGATGAGTTTGCCGCTGAATTAGATAGAAGAAAAAAATTTTTATATATCGGGATGGCGTCTAAGTCTTTAAAAAAGAGATTGGGTCAAGAGCTCCAGGCAAAGGGTCCGGGAACTTTTTTTCGTAGTCTGGGCGCTGTTCTAGGATACTTGCCGGAAAGAGGATCTTTGCGTTACGGTAGTAATTATAAATTTTCGTCAGTTGACAGGGATAAGATTATTGAGTGGATAAACTCAAACATAAATCTATCCTGGAATGATGATTGGAAAGATATGAATAAAAAAGAAAAAAAGTATATTAAAAAATATTGCCCGCTATTAAATTTAAAAAATAATCCATTAAGTTCTAAACGGTTAAAAGAACTAAGAGCAGAGTGCTTAAGGGTTGCTAAAGATTTTGGTTGTGTACTGTAACCAGATTGTAACTGGAGTAGAGCAATTCGTTTTTTAAATTTTGTAAAAATTATAATCCGCCGTATTAAGCCATTAATAAATCTTTAATTTTTTTACGGTAGATTGTTACTATTGACATTTATACCCGATAAGGTATAATATAGTGTATTGAAAAAAAATACCCAAAAAGGTATAATGTTAATAACCCCGTGCTATGCGAATTTGCTATTACCATGAGTCCGGCCCGGTCACTCCTACTGAGCGATATTTTTATGATAAATACGGACAAAACTTAGATCGTCCAAATAGCGCCACGGTCATTACGGACATAGCCGGCATATTTGCCGTATGGAAACATGTTGCAGATAAAAACGGAGAGCCCGATGGCCATTATGCGAAAAAAAGTTAGCGGTTATGATTTTATTGAAATTAGAATAAAAAATAGCAGACTATTGATTCGATTTCCGTATTATCGCGATTGCAACAACGACAGATTAGTATTACTTAACGGTTTTGAAAAAGATGAAAGCTATAAATCCCGTGGAAAAACAGACAGGTTTGTCGACAGAAAATTTAAAGAAGCTCAAAGATTTTATGAGCAATATAACAAGAACAATGAATTATATAAAGAAATGCCAGATGTATTCAGGGATTTATATAAAGAATTAAATTTTTAATTTTATGAAGAAGAAAAAAAACAACAACCGATTGCATGAATTGACTAAATCAAAGAGATTCAAAGAATCTTTGGAGTTTTCTTTGTTTCAGACGAGAATATCCGGTATTATTTTTAATACCAGGAAAGAACTGGGCCTGAGCCAAAAAAAATTGGCGCAAATGGCAGGAACGACTCAAAGAATAGTTTCGGAAGCGGAAAGCGGAAATTATAAAATAGCCGAAATGCTCTATCGGTTATTCAGAACACTAAATAAAGAATTAATCAGTGACGGAGAAGATTTAATTACGGGAAAAAAGATCAAACAATCTTGTTATGTGTGTTTTGTGTCTGGTAGTGAAGATGTTAAAGAAGTGAGCAATCTAGATGCGGAAGACAATGAGATAAATAACTTTGTTTGCGGAAGCCGTATTATTAGAGAAGAGGGCAGACCAGAATTCTTTGTTTGAATTTGCTTGAAAAATTTACTACATTATAATTTAAACATAAACCTTATGAAACATGTTTGGTCTATAATATGCAATAGATGTATAACCGATCAAGAAACAAATAGTATTTCCTTAATAGACGTAATTGAAGAGTTTAATATTCGTATTGATAAAAAAAGATTTAAGAACGAGGGGAAGGTAATGATACCAAGTAATTTTAATATTACTCATCTAATTTTAAAAGATGAGAATATGGAGGTTGAAAGGGGTAGTATTTTAATTGAGTTTTTTGATCCCAGCGGGAAAAAGCATAAAAACGAGTTAATTCAAAAAATTGAAATTGGCAAATCGCACAAAAGAATCCGTGCCCGATTTTTAATTGGCGCCATGTCTTTTAAAGAACCTGGACGATATATTTTTTCCGTAAAAATGAAGGGTGAAAAAGATAAAAAATATAAGAAAGTCGCGGAGCTTCCACTAGACGTAAATTTTAATGAAACAGCAGAAAAGAAATAAATAATTATGTTTGCCTGTTGTATGCATGAAAATCGCCAATTACGGCGATTTTTGTTATAATAATGTTGTAGATTGTTTTACCAGTAAGACTTTCAAAAATAATAACCAAGCCCCCAATGCCAAAATCCTCGCCCCAAGCTAAAAAACTATACAACGCTTTGATTCGCAGGAATATAGAATGCGAAAAAGAAAAATGGGATAATCACAAGCATATTGATATTTCCATAGACCGGGCGAAAATATATATCGAGATCGACGGCGATTACCATTATACGAGCTCCCGGCAGATCGAAGCCGATTTTAACCGGGAATATTATTCGTCGCAAGACGGTTATAGAACTATCCATATTCCCAATTCTTTGATTGATCGAAAATTAAGGCATGTAGCGAACGCAATCGAGCAGGTGGCCATGGATTATATCAATAAAAAACCGAATTTAAAATAAAAACGTCGATGACTGGAAATAAAAAATATGACAACGCGAAATATAAAAAGGATAAATTTATTTTCGGTGATAGCAGGCCCGGTTTCGCTCGCCTTACTTTTTTATAATATTGAAATTCCCGCCAGGGCGTGGCTGTTTTTCGCGGTGTATATAATTTTGTTGTCTCCGGCTCCGATCAATCTGCTGAACATTTTAATGATAGAAAAAACGTATAATCAGCCCATGCTCAGGGTTGCAAACTTATTCGGTTTTATCGCGTATTTGCCGTTGTCCATTTCGGCCGCAAGTGAAGCAATTGACCATTTGGCTATCGACAGATTGGTTAGTTTTTTATCTATATCTTGTCCGGTTATCGTCAGTATTATTTCCTGGAATCATTTGCGCAGGATAGAGTCTCAAAGAAGACGGGATGGTGGCGGCGCGACTGATTATGGCTTCAATAAGCCGGCTTTTTATAAAGTATCTTCCGTTTTTGTTTTCGTGAACCTGTTTATGTTTCCCCTTGACTGGAAAAACGGGATTTTCCGGATACTCTCTGGCAGCGATCATTGCGCCATTATATTCCCCGAACACGCCTATGCCTTGTCGGCCTTCAGGCTGGGGTTTATAGTATTCCTTGTTTGGTATTTTCAGAGGACGATAAAGAGGGCCACACCCGGAAAGGCGCAAAAAAATTTGTGGATATTGTATATTATTTTAGCGTCCATAACGATTCTTCTTTTAACCGCCGTTGAATTTATGCTTTTCTCCGGACATTGCGACGCTAGCGGTTAAAAGATAATCGTCGATGACTGGAAATAATTTTTTAAGTATATGAAAACTATCATCGTTTATAAGACTCGTTTGGGTGGATCTAAGTTGTATGCCGAGTGGTTATCCGAGGCGCTTAAGGCTTCGGTTATGACCTTTGAGGCGGCCGGAGCCGAGGAGCTTAAGGCGGCGGACTCTGTTGCCGTCATTTCCGGGACCTATGCCGGTCAGATGCCTTTAAAGAGTTTCATTAAAAAGCATTGGTCAATACTCAAAGACAAGAAGGTCGCGGCCGTGGCTTTGGGCGGGATCGGTCCGGAACACAAATGGAGCCGGTTCTCGTATTGGCTTCTGCCCCGCAAGATCAAGAAGTATGTCCGCTACTTTAAAATCCCCGGCCAACTCGAGGGCGGTAAGCCGGTTGAGTGGGGAGAGCTAAAGCGCGAGCACCTGGAACCGGTGATCAGCTATCTTAAAGAAATGAAATAACGCAGTGGGCACAAAATTTTGTGCTCCCACGGGTAGGATATGAAAATATTGATCTGGTCTGCGAGAAAAACAGAGGATAAGCGCGCGCAATTAATTTATAATTTAATTTATGAAAAAAACTTTATTAATTTTTATTGCCGGCTTGTTGTTTTTAAGCGCCAAGCCAGCCTGCGCCGAAATCGCGGAACGAGGGCCATATGGCAGCCCGGTTGTTTCCGGAGTGATTGATGTTCGTTTGTCCGAAAACCACTGGGGCTTTGTCTATGTGAAAAATAACAAAAGCCGGTATGCGGAAATCGATGGAAAAACATACGGCCCGTATGATAATGCGTACGTGAAAGTGTCGCGGGATCATTGGGGCCTGGGGTATGAAAACGAGGGGCGGTCATTCGCCGTCATAGACGGCGTTACGCATGGACCGTATGACCAGTCCTTGATTTCTCTGCACGACCGTTATTGGGTTTTGTATTACGAAGAGGGCGGAAAACGTTATTTAAAAACGAAAGAAGGGACGGTCGGACCGTTCCGGTCGCTTGGCGGCCTGGCATTGGCGGATGATTATTACGCTTATGAATTTTCGGAAGAAGGCGCGCCCGGCGCGTACGTAATGGCCGGCGGCAAGAAATTCGGACCATACGAGGCGGTTTATGAATTACTGGCCCTGAACGGCTATTGGCAGTTCCGGTATCCAAGCAGCGGCCGGGAGTATGTGAATATCAACGGCCAGGATTACGGCCCGTACGCGAAAATATTCATGAGTACGGGCAGCATGGGCTTCAAGTTCACCAATGATCCCGACAACCAGGAAAGATCGATAAATATCAAAGGGAAGATCTACGGACCGTATGAATATTTAGGCGCGTCGGTTATCACGGATGATTCCTGGGGGTTCGAGTACTCGGCTGACGGCGGCGCTTACGTGAACCTCGATGATAAGGTATACGGCCCCTACGATTCGGTATACGGTCTGAAAATTTCCGAAAACCATTGGAGCTTCAAATATTCCGACAACGGCGTAGCTTATGCGGTCATTGATGGCCGGGAATACGGTCCGTATGAATTCGTTAACACGGCCGTATCGGACAACAGCTGGGGATTTAATTATACCAAAGAAGGGAAAACCTACGTTAATTTCGGCGGCCGGGAGTACGGTCCGTATGACGGCAGTTTTCAGGTGGTAGAAATATCGGACAATATCTGGGTGATGGAAAACATAGTATCGCCCTTGCCGTTTTCACCAAAAAAAAGCTGGTAATAAACGGCGAGCCGTTCGGAGGCTTTGATGACGCGCAGGTATTTTTAGCCGATAATAGCTGGGCGTATAGTTACAAAAATGACCGGAAATTTTTCGTGTCCTTGTCGGCAGACAACAAGGATAGGGTTTTTAACATGAATAAACCGGAGAGCGGCAGCGCCCTGGCGACGGGACCGGGAGCGCTCATTAAGTATGTGGCGATCATTATCGCGGTTTTGGCGGTTTTTCCGCTTATAAGGATAGTAAAAAGAAAATTTTTTATTCATGATAAACAATGATTTCAATCTTCTTTGCACAATAAACCCGGTGGGAGCAAAAATTTCGTGTTCCCACTAAACAAGGTGTTTCCACCCAGTAGTGAATATTTTTAAAATATATTATGAATAAGTTCACTTTTTCGATTATTGGGATAATAACTTTTGGTGTTATCGGATATTACCTTTCCAGGGGAACTAATTATTTTGTTCCGGCAATTTTTATTTTTATTTTTTCTGTATTTGGTTGGATTGCAGGTAATTCAATTTTTAGGCATCCTGAAAAATCATTAGGTGAAGGAAAAAGAAAGGTGCCGTTGGCATTGCTCTTTTGTTTTTCTTTTTTATTGATCTCTTTCATGCTGCCTTTTTCTGCCTATGATAAATTTTTTGTCGCTATTGTCTTTGCTTTGGCAGGTTATTTTATTGGTAGTTATTTTGACAAGCGACAAGCGGTAAATAAAATTGTAGTTAGATCAAAAATCCATAATATTATTGTGATTGTATTAATTTTTTGCTGAGCATTTTTGTTGGTCACTGTTGTTTTGGGTAGTATTTTCAACCTATTTCCATTTTACTAAATTTATTAAAATGTATCGGATGAAAAAAGGGGACAATCAGTTGATGCAAATTTTGCAATAACTTCCAAACATAGAACTGTTGTGATAAAGTAAATAAAATGACGCAATTAAATGGCTTAAAATAAAGAAAAATAGAGGCATTGCTATAAAAAATGACGCAATGAGCTTGAAAAAATGACGCAATGATGATAAAGTATTATCATGAATAAAAGACAAAAACAAATCATGGAGTTTGCCGAGAAAAACCATTCTTTTAAAAATAAAGATTTGGTTGCTTTTTTTGATAACAAATATTCCAGAGAAACAATAACGAGGGATTTATCTTTTTTGTGCAAGCAGAAATTTTTGCAGAAAAGCGGGGCAGGAGCTTTTGTTGCCTATGCTTTGTCTGAAACTTACAGGATTTTGGAAGAGGTGGACATTAAAGAATATTTTGATATTCCATATGTAAGAAGAGAGATAAAAGAAAGTTTTAATTTTGAAATTTTAAGTATTTTGGAAAATGATATTTTTGTGGCTGAAGAAAAAGAAAAACTAGATAAACTGCAAAGAGAGTTTATTAAAAATTTTACAAAGTATGATAGCCAAACCCTCATAAACAAAGAATTTGAAAGAATAATGATTGAATTTTCCTGGAAGTCTTCCGCAATAGAAGGGAACACGTATTCTTTATTGGGCACCGAAGCCTTGATAAAAAACAATATCATTGGGAAAGGCAAGACAAAAGAGGAGACCCAGATGATTCTTAATCATAAAGACGCGTTTAACGAAGCAATTCAAAATAGGGAGCGGTTTAGAAAACTGCATTGTTCTGATATTGAACATATACACTCGGTTTTAACAAAAAAACTTGGAATTTCCAAAAACATTAGAAATGGAGCAGTCGGGATTACCGGTACAAAATATAAGCCGCTGGATAATAGCCACCAGATCAAAGAAGCGATGCAGAAGATGGTTGATTTGATCAATAGAAAAGAGTCTTTTTTTGAAAAAGCTTTTTTGGTCTTGATTTTAATCGCGTATATTCAAATTTTTGAAGATGGCAACAAGAGAACTTCCCGCATGTTATCCAATGCTCTTTTATTGTCGTATAACTCAATACCACTTTCCTATAGAATCGTGGACATTGAGGAATACAAAAAAGCCGTCATATTATTTTATGAAATAAATAATATTTCTTATTTTAAGAAGATATTTATTGAGCAGTTTGAAGATGCGGTCAATGATTATTTTAAATAGTATTTATGAACGAATCCGAAACAAGAGCCGAATATATAGACCTCAAGCTAAAAGCCAGCGGTCGGGGCGAAGCACGGTTAAGGTAATGTGTAAAAAATGTCAGTGAGTATTTTAAAATATATTATGAAAAAAAGGGCAAAATCAGTTGGTGCAAATTTTGCAATAACTGCCAGCACAAGGTGTCCTCACTGAACAAGGTGTTTTTAACTATACAAAGTGTTTTTTAACTATATAGGGCGTATTCGTTGATGGGAGCACAAAATTTTGTGTTCCCACACCCGGGACAGGATATCAGAACAAATTCGGTCCGCAATCGAAAAACCTGTCATCGATAATACGGGGGTTTAAAATCGGCGTTACCAAATACGCGAAAAACAATGACCTGGATTTCGCCTGGCAGTCGCGGTTTTATGACCGGATAATACGGGATGATGCCGAACTGGACCGCATCCGTCTCTACATCAGGAAAAATCCGGCTAATTGGGAAAAGGAAAAAAACCGGACGGAAAATTTTAATAAGTTGTTTAATGCCTAGGCATATCGCGGGAATACAAAATTCAGTGTTTCCGCTCTCGATCATATGGCAATAGATATAGAACTTACCTTAAATAGATTCGGTTTCGGGCGAATCGCCGAAAATAAATTTCAGCTCTTCTGCTTTCGGTTTTCGAGGTGGCGGATACCGGGAAAACATTCCGTTTCTTTCGAGATCAACTGGCGGGCGAAGAAAAACTGATCCAAAATATGTCTAGGGCGGCTTCGCGGAATCGCCATCCGGACTATAATTTAAATTAAGATAAATACATGAAAAAAGCCAATGCCGTAAAATTAATAATATCGATCGCGGCCTGCCAGGCGGCGGGACTTTTCGGATCGGTCTTTACCGCTCCGGCCATTCCCGGCTGGTACGCCGCGCTCGTTAAGCCGTCGTTTAATCCGCCCGGGTGGATCTTCGGCCCCGTCTGGACGCTTTTGTACGCGCTCATGGGCGTGGCGCTTTATCTCGTCTGGAAGCAGGGAACGGACCAAAAACGAATTAAAGCAGGAATAATAATATTCATAATCCATCTTTTTTTCAACACCTCGTGGTCGATCGTATTCTTCGGCCTGAAAAGCCCGGGCTGGGCCTTCGCGAATGTCATAGTCCTTTGGCTCATGATCGGAGAGGTAACGCGGCGTTTTCGGGAGATCGACAAGACCGCCGCTTATTTATTGATACCGTATTGGGCCTGGGTAAGCTTCGCGGCCGTGCTTAATTTTTATCTCTGGCGGCTGAACGCCTGATCCGGGCCGGCCGAACCCTCTCCGGTTGAAGCGGCCGTCGTTTTCCGGTAAAAATTCGGCCGATAACAAAATTTATAACAGCCGGAACGCGCCGAAGCGCGCTCAGGCATCGCAAAAATATGAGTACGATAAAAAAAGTTATAATGGCCTTTTCGGCCGTGGTCGTTTTGGGCCTGGGCGGCTTCCTGGCCTCGGAGCATTTTTCCGATTCCGGGCGGGAAAGATCGGGCGGCTCGGGAAATATTGTCGCGGATTATAAGGATTTGCTCAATGAAGCGGAACGGCTTAAAGCGCTTGCCGGCGAAAATTGCGAGAACAAGAAAGACATGAATCAACGGATAGACGGCCTTGAAGAGAAGCTGGCCGATCTCGCGGCCCGGAAAAAAGCGTGGCTGGATAATAACCCGGCCCCGGCGGACGGGGAATTTATCCCTCCGATCCCCGGGTCAGAGCCTCTCGACATGGTCGAGCCCGTTCCCGGTCCTTCCGGCTCGGCGGATGTGGACTACGGGGACATCCCTCCGATCCCCGGGTCAGAGCCTCTTGATATGTCCGAATCGGATCCGGTACCTTCCGCGGACGGGGAATTTATCCCTCCGATCCCCGGGTCAGAGCCTCTCGACATGGTTGAGCCGTCTGATTTTGATATGATCAATACGATTGAAAAGGATATTATTTCGGAATTAAACAGCCTCAAGGCCTTATGTAATGACGAAGAAAAGAAAAAAGCGATTTCCGATAAATGCGGCGATGCCTGCCAAAGACACAAGGATTGCGCCGCGTATACCGAGGATGCCACGCCGGGAGATTTGAACGACGCCTATGACGCCTGCATGGAGGAATGCGCCGCCTGGCCCAAGGAAATGATCAAATGCATCAATGCTATCGATATCAAGGCGCCGAATGATTGCGTCAGTTTCCTGAATTGCCGGGTGCCGCAATTTTTCGAGGAAAAATATCTTGAATAAATAAACTATATGAAAACATTTCGTTTTCTTTTGATCGCCGCGATAGCCCTGTCTTTAACCGGCTGCGGGACTATAATTACCGGGGAGGACGGGGACAGGAGCCAGAGCCTCAACGATGACCCGTTGGCCCGCTCCCGGGCGGTTTTAATTTCATTCTTTAACGACCTTTCCGGGGGCCGATTCGAAGAGGCGGTCGTGAAATTCGCGCCTGAGGCCTTTGACGCCGAAGCCTGGGAGTGGATCGAAGGATTCGGGGAGAACAGCCAAGAGAGCCGGGCGCAGGCGTTGGCTAATTATTGCGCGGCCGTGGGAACCTGCCTGCCCGTTAACGTGATAGCATCAGAGGAACGGGAAGAAGGCTACGCCTTCAAGGTCAATTTCTTAAACCCGGATGGCAGCGTCTTTGTGCTCGGACCCTGTTGCGGGGCGACGGAAGCGGAAATGCCGCCGGTCCGGGAATTCGAATACCAGGTGCGGAAGCTGGGAGGGGAGTACAAAGTGGTCACCCCGCCGCAGTACGTGCCTTGATCAATGGATGCCGAACCGAGACAAGAACGTGATATAAAAATTATTTTTAAAATAAACGAAAAATATGGGAAAAAAAAGTTTATGTTTAAAAAACCAAGCAGGCCTTAAATTTTATTTTTTGCTGGCCGTCTGCGTTTTCGGGTTGAGCGGCTGCGGCGGCATGCTTGATTTTTTGGATGAAGAAATGAATAAGGCGATCAAAAAACAGAATCCGGACATCTGCCGGAAGATGGAAGAGCAGGATAGGCGCGAGCGATGTTTAACCGGAGTGGCGGGAGCGGCCAAGGACGAATCGATTTGCGAGGAGATAAAAAAGGACAGCCAGACGGGGAAATGTTACAGTGCCGTAGCCGTCGAGAAGGGGGATGTTTCAATCTGTAAAAAAATTAGCCAGGCCGGAACCGCCGATTCCTGCATAAGCGGCGTCGCCGTTAAACAGGGCAAGGCCGATCTGTGCGATCAGATAACGGGCGGCAGTTCCAAGGACGGCTGCTATTCTTCGATCGCCCAAGCCAACGGCGACGCCGGCCTCTGCGCCAAGGTCGGCAATAACTACCAGCAGGGCGAGTGTTATCAGAAAATATTGGAAAAAAATCCTGATCCGGCTATCTGCGAAGCCATAGAAAATCAGGCGGCCAAAGAAGGCTGCTTTTCCCGGATAGCCCAGCTCAAAAAAGATGAGGCGTTTTGCGATAAAATATCAGATACCGCGTCGAAAGAAGTTTGCTTGACCAGCGTGGCGGTGGAAACAAACGGCAACCTGCTTTGCGACCGGATCACCGATAAAGAGCAAAAAGACCAATGCTATTATCTGGTCGGCATAAAGCATAATGACGCGAATACCTGCGCGCGGGTAGAAAATGAGGGCAAAAAGAACGGCTGTTACGAAGCCGTGGCCATGGTTTTAAACGACGCCTTGCTTTGCCAGTCAATAAGCGATAAAAACAGGTTGAGCAACTGTCTTGGCCGCGTGGCCTACAACAAGCAGGATCCGTTGGTCTGCGGGATCATCGAAGACGCGCGAAAAAATTATGATTGTATTTTCAGCATTGCCAATATTAAAAAAGACGCTTCGGTTTGCGTGAACATCGAGAAAAAGGGCACGCGCGACAAGTGCATCCATAACATCGCCGTAAATTTTAAGAATACTTCGGTCTGTGAAAATCTTAGCGACGAGAGCGAGAAAAGCAGCTGCTACAATTCCACTTCTTTGACGCAGAAGCAGGAATAGAGAGGGGGAATCCGACTGATCGGAAAAAGAAAGGGCCGCTAAAGTTTAATAAAATGAAAAAAGTAGTTATCGTCAATGACAAAATGCAGAAAAATTACCGGTATTTTCTGACCGAGAAAGAAGGCCGGAATATTCCTAAAGGCTTCGCGCCCGAATTGACGCCGGAGGAGATGCTTGCGCTCGGGGTTTTCGGCGGCAAATACATGACCGACTGTCGGAAAGAATTTCCGGCCAAGTGGTTTAAAAACGCGAAGCTTTCTCCGGAAAAGCGCGATCCGGCTTTGAATTTCTTTAAAGTGAACGCCAGCCAGCCCCTGTCCGTCTGGATAAGAAAAGGCTGGATCCATCCGGACGATCCGCGCGGCTGGTTCCAGTGGTACTGCCGCTACTGGCTCGGGCGCCGCCACGAGGACGACCCGCGCCAGATCAGGCGCTGGCGGTCGTTCCGCCGGCATTGGTCGGCCGTAAAGAATAATTGCGTCAAAGGCGATTTCGGCTGCCGCCGGAAGCAGAGGCAAGCGCTTCTGCACTGGGCTTATGACAGCCGGAAGATATAGCGCGATCGCCCCACCCGGGGCGATTTTTTAATTGATCGAACAAACCCTAGAGGGCTGATAACCGGAGATATATTCTTTAATTTTAGTTTATTTTGACTTTCGCTTTTTGTTCGTGTATAATAAAGGAAACGAATTTAAGAAGCGAATTTTATGTTCGAAAAGATCAATGAATCTGTCGAGGTCCTGGCGCGGTTCGCTAAAGACCGGGTCGAGCCGGCCCGTTTCCGCTGGCGGAACCGGATCTATGACGTGGAGAAAGTTAATCTCGTGCACAAAGAGCGGCGGGGAAGCGATAAAATCTATTATTTCAGCGTGTCCGACAACGCCAACTCCTTCCGTCTGGCTTTTTCCACGCGCGATTTGAGCTGGACCCTGGAAGAGCTTTATACCGAGGGATGAATTTTATGGAAAAGATCATCATGCATATCGACATGAACAGCTATTTCGCGAGCGTCGAACAGCAGGCGAATCCCTTCCTGCGCGGCAAACCGGTGGGGGTTTGCGCTTATCTCTCGCCGCGGGGCTGTATCATCGCCTCCTCGAAAGAAGCCAAGGCCTTCGGCATAAAGACCGGCTCTACCGTGGCGGAAGCCCGGGCGCTTTGCCCGTCGGTTATCCTTCTCGAGAACGAGCCGGCCAAATACCGGGCGACGACCGAGCGGATCTTCCGTATTCTCGAGGAATACACCGACCGGATGGAGCCTTACAGTATCGACGAGGCCTTTTTGGACCTTTCGGGCTGGTCTAAAGACCTTAAGGCCGCGGCGGAAATCGCGAAGACGATACGAGGCCGGATAAAAAAAGAGGCGGGCGAATATCTGGCCTGTTCGATCGGCCTCGCCCGGACGAAGTTTCTGGCGAAGTTCGCGGGCGATACGGCCCCCAAAGGCGGTATGGTCGCGATCACCGGGGAAAATCTCGATGCGGTTTTGGCCGGGCGGGCCCTAACCGACGCCTGGGGGATAAATACGCGGATGGAGGCGAGATTCAATTCCCTCGGTATCCGCAGTCTTTCCGATCTTAAAAATTACGACGGCGTCCGGATCAGGCGGAGCCTCGGGCGCTACGGCTATTATCTCTGGGCCGGGGTGAACGGCATCGAGATAACCTCTGTCCTCGCCGGCGCGCCGCCGCCGAAATCGGTCGGCCATTCGTACTGCTTGCCGAAAAAGACGGCGGACAAGAAATACCTGGGTTCGGTCCTTTATAAGCTCTGTGAAAAGACCGGCCGGCGGCTTCGGGCTTCGGGAATGGAGGCGCGGAATATCACGGTCGGTTTAAGCTACGTCGGTGAGGGCGGGGAGGGCAGGAGCCGTAAAACAGCCGATACCATGTTCACGACCGAGGAGATCGCCGCCGAGGCTCTTGCTTTCCTTGCCGGCTGTCGGCTCCTTATGCCGGTCCGCCTTTTGGCCGTTTCCGTTTCCGCCCTGGCGCCGGTTACGGGACAGATGTCCCTCTTCGGCGGCCGGGAGAAGGGGAAGAATTTAAGCCGGGCGCTTGACCGGATAAACGACAAGTTCGGCGAATACACGGTCGCGCGCGGCCGCATGTTCGGCCGGGAGGACGCGGCCAGGGACCGGATCGGCTTCCGGAAGATAAGCTGATCCCGCTTGCGCCAAGGGCGGCCGGGTGGCGTAATATATGGGTTTAGGCGTTTTTTAGAAGCCGGTTTCGGGCAATAGAAAACAGCGAAAATAAGATAATAGCCGGTAAATCGCCTTTTCGGGCGATTTTTGGTATAATGGAAATATGTGTTCGGCGGAGGAAACGGTTTAAGTTAAATTTTTAAAGCCATAAACATGAGGCATCAAAAAGCATTTACTCTGATCGAGGTCCTCGCCGTCATCGGCATTATCGCGGTCCTGTCCGCCGCGGCTTTCGCGTTCTTCGGCAATACGACCGTGAAGGCGCGGGACGCGAAAAGGATCAGCGACCTTAGCCAGATCGGCCGGTTTTTAAGTTTCGGCTGTCTGACGCCGGACACCGGGCCGGGGGATTTTGACCTTAATGTCCTGATGGCGGAATTCAAAAGCAAATACCCGCAGTACGCGGACAGAATCCCGGGCAATATCCGCGACCCTAAGACCGGCACCGAAGCCGTTTCCGGTTACCGTTATGAAGTGGCCGCGGGCGGCCAATGCGTCCTTTACGCGAACCTTGAAGACAACGAAACCGCGGTCAATCTCCCCGCCATAAGCGAGGCCGCGCCGGGCGGAGGCAAGGGGGTTTTCGAGGCCGCCGACCCGGGCCCGAACGGCAGCCGGAAATATTTCCAGGTCAGCAACTGACGGTAACTAACAACCAACGCATGAACCCGCGAATTTCAATCATCCTGATATTTTTTCTTTTTATTAATCTCGTGTCCTTTTTCGCCATGCTCTCCGACAAGATGAAATCCCGGACGAACGGAACGGCCAGGATCCCGGAGGGAGCGCTCTTCTTCCTGGCCGCTTTTTTCGGCAGCCTGGGTGTTTACGCGGGCATGTTCGCTTTCCGGCATAAGACGAGGAAATGGTATTTTCTTCTGGGCGTGCCGATGCTTATGCTCGAGAATCTGGCCCTGCTCTACCTTATATATAGTTTTAATGATTTCTGAAAGAAAAAGAGATAAGCTTTAAGCATAACAATAAAGCTTAAAATATGGACCAAAAAATCGTCGAAAACGCGTATAATATATTGAAAGAAGAGGCCGGAAGGGGGAGTCTGCCCACTTACGGGTATATTTATGACCGCCTCGGCGTCGATAGCCGGAGTCCGATGGACAGGAAGCGCGGGTCGGCGATATTGACCGAAGTCAACCGCCTAAGCCTGGCCGAGAAGAACGTGATGATAACGGCCATAGCGGTCATGCAGGAAAGCCAGATGCCCGGAAAGATGTTTTACGTGCTGGCGGAGGAATTCGGTAAACTTAAAAGCGACGCCGGCGAAGAAGAAAAAGCGGCCTTCTGGCGCGAAGAGCTCGAAAGAGTATACGAAGCTTATAAAAAGGACAAATAATATAATTTTTAACATTATAAATTAACCGTAAAATAAAGAATATGGACATCAAAAACATGCGTTCATCATTATCGGTAAAACTCTTCGTGATCGGTTTCTTAACCGCTCTCCTTATGATCCCGACCGGGATGATCGCCGTCCTGGTAAACGACCGGGAGAACCGGCAAGCCGACGCTTTTCGGGAAATAAGCGAGAAATGGGGCTTAGAGCAGACCGTAACCGGCCCGATCCTGACCGTTCCCTATAAAACCGTGACCGAGATCCAGGTGGCGGGCGAAACCAGGACGAGCGAGCAGGTGCGCTACGCCCATTTTCTGCCGGAAAAACTCGAAGTAAACGGCACTTTAAATCCGGAAACGCGGAAGAGGGGAATATACGAAGTGGCGGTTTATACGGCCGATCTCGAAATCAAGGGCGAATTCGCGGCGCCGGATTTTTCGGATTGGGACATCGAAGCGGGGAACGTGATGTTCGATCGGGCGTTCGTGTCTTTGGGGCTTCCCGACCTTCGCGGCATCCGCGAAGAAGTTACCCTTGACTGGAACGGCTCTGCCGCCGGTTTTACTCCGGGCCTCGAGACCAGCGAAGTGCTTGCCTCCGGCATGAACGCGCGCGTCGATCTTAGAGGAAAGGAAACCGGCGCCAATAAATTCAGCCTGAAGCTTAAAATGAACGGCAGCCGTGACCTTATGTTCACTCCGGTCGGAAAGACGACCGCGGTGAAACTCGCCTCCGCGTGGCCCGCGCCGAGCTTCCAGGGCGCCTTTTTGCCCCAATACGAGCTGTCGGAAGAAGGCTTTATTGCCGACTGGAAGGTGCTTGAGCTTAACCGCAGTTTCCCGCAGAAATTCCTGGGCACGGCCCCGGTTACGGTCCAGAACCAGCCCTTCCAGGAATTCCGCGAGAAGCCGATGAGCACCGCCGGTTCGAGCGGGCTTTACGGAGCCGATTTCGGCGTCCGCCTTCTTATCCCGGCCGACGAATACCAGCAAACCGTACGCGCCCTGAAATACGCGATCATGCTTCTGGCCCTAACTTTTCTAGTTTTGTTTTTTTACGAGGCCAAGCGCGATGTCCGCGTGCATCCGCTCCAGTATATCCTGATCGGTCTGGCTCTCTCGCTCTTCTACGTCCTGCTTTTGTCATTAGCCGAGTATATCGGTTTTAACCTCGCTTACCTGGCCGCGGCCCTGGCCGTAACCGTCCAGATCACGCTCTATTCGAAAGCCGTTTTCCGCGCCTGGCGTCCGGCCACTCTCGAAGCTCTGATCCTGGTCTTTATCTACGGTTTTATTTTCGTGATCCTGCAGCTTGAGGATTACGCTCTCCTGGCCGGTTCCATCGGACTATTCGTAATTCTCGGGCTCGTCATGTACGTATCGCGCCAGATCGACTGGTATCGGGTTAATAATTAATCCCGCTGATCCCGACGCGTCGGGACGCGGGTCTAGCATTTGACTTTTTGTATGGCGACCAGGGAGGCGACAATCGAATTTATCCTTGACCAGCTCGCGGGCCTTTCGGTCCGCGCGCGCAAGATGTTCGGCGAGTACGCGCTTTACTGCGACGAGAAGGTCGTGGCTTTAGTCTGCGATGACCGGCTATACGTCAAGGTGACGAAGGCCGGAAAAGAGTACGTCGGAGAAAATTACCGGGAGGGACGCGCTTATGCCGGCGCCAAGCCGTCGATGTCGATCGACGGGGATCTGATCGAAGACCGCGAATGGCTATCGGGACTGATCGCTCTGACCGCTGACGCCTTACCGACGCCGAAACCGAAAAAAAGGGCGCGACGAAATAAAAATTAAACCGAAAAATTATGTTTATAATAATATTGTTTTCCGTATTCATATTTCTGGCAGCGATCATGATCGTTATGGGCGTCCGGGAAGATCGGAAAAAGAACGGGAAAAACCCGGATAATACGAAAAAATAAGAGGAATATCGCCGGTTTTTTGGCCGGCGGTATTTTTTTTGTTACTTTTTTATTCCTCGATCGTTTATTTGAATATGCGAATTTAAAAGGTAAACATCAAAACTCATGAAAAATCAAATCATTTCGGTTTTTTTAACCGTTATTTTAGCCGGCGCGGCCATAGTCGGCGGCGCTTACGCCTTAAAAAGCTTTAAACCGGAGAGTCCGGCTCCGGAAGGTCCTCTTCCCGAAAAGACGGTTTTAGATTTTTATTCTGTTTGGGCCGGTTACGAAGGCAACCCGATGGTTGACCGGATATACCGGGAGAGCGCGCTCCTTACCCCGGCCTGCGTCAGTAAAATTGACGCCGTACTTGATACTTCGTTGGCTCAAGGAGGATTCGATCCGGTGCTTTGCGCCCAGGATATACCGGAAGGATTAAACATAGTCGATAGTGAAATAAGCGATAACGCGGCGGTCGTGACTGTTCTGGAGGCCTTTTCCGGAGGCGATAAGATCTTCGATATCCGTCTCGTTAAAACGAACGGCGAATGGAAGATCGACGAGATCGCCTGCGGCGGAGTTTCGACCGGCGAGCTTATCCCCGAAGGGGCGGAAGATCTTGTCGGGGACTATATCCGCAAGAACATAAACGAACTGTCTCCGGAAAAAGCGGTTCTCGGCGGAACCTTCCAGTTAGGATCGGTCAAATTCACCGGGCCGGATACCTGCGTGGTCGAATACGAGGACGGGCATATCGCCCTTGCGGCGCGAGCCTCTTTCCGCCTGTCCGCCGGAGGAGAGGTAGAGATCGTTTCTTTTGATGTGATAAAAGATTCTGGCGCGGGCAATGTACCGGCGGAGGAAGATTCGAATTCGACCGGCCGGGCGGATTCTTTCTGCGCGGATAAATGCGGCAACGGCGAGTGCGAGGAGATCGTCTGCCTGGCGGAAGGCTGCCCCTGCGCCGAAACCCCGGCGGATTGTCCGGCGGATTGCGAATAATCAGCATATTATAAAATTTGAAATAAAATTTGCCTTTTAAGGAGATTTTTGTTAGGCTTTGTTTTAACGGATCGGAAAGCGTGGCTAAAAAGGAGGGGTTTATGGGTTATCCTAAGGTCGATATCGAAGAACTGTTCCGGCTCGCGGCCGCGGATCCGGCCGGATTCGAGAAAAAAACCCGGGAACTTATCCGGGAAACGATCGAAGCCTCTTTACCGAAAAACCGGCCGAAATTTATCGGTCTGCTATGGAAGATCGAGCAGGAACGCCGCGGTTTCAAAGGAAGTCCGGAGCAATACGCCAGTTTCGTTTTCGGGCTGATGTGGGAGTCCTTTCGGGAATTAAATAGTTCTTTGGCCGGTTTCAGGGAATCCACGGATAAAATAACGGAGCCGAAACCAGAATTAAGGCTTATCGTCAATAACAAAGGGTAATGTGTACACACATTTGGCGGTTTTCCAAAACTATGGGAAAATCAGCAAATATGTGTACAAAATTGCCAGAATCTCCTTTAGAGGAGCGTTTAAGATGGGTTTTGCCCATTATCAATAAAGAGGTTAGATTAATTGA
>JAZDLN010000016.1:0-23387 GCA_043801965.1 Candidatus Falkowiibacteriota bacterium | reverse complement strand
CAGAGTTCGGTTGTACGCGCGACGCTATTGGAATTAGCCGAATCCCCGGTCGCGTTATAGGCGCGGACATACATAGTCGCCCAATTAGTACCGTCGGGGATCGTGCAGGTCACATTATTGCCGTTCGGGCCGGTCGTGCAGTCCGGAAGGACGGCGCCGTTGCCGTAAACGCGATAACCCTGCTCGTTCGAGGAATTATCGGTCCAGGTAAAGGTCGCGTTATTGCAGGAATTTATGACGGCGTTAAAAGCGGTCGGGGTACAGACCGCGGTCGTGCGGGAAGCGGGCGCGGATACGGCCGAAGCGAAACCGGCCCGGACCGCCTCGACGGTCACGGTCCAAGCCACGCCGTCGAACGCCATGGCGTTATTGGACCAGCTCGTAGCTCCCCCGCCCAGGCCGATCACGTCGAAATTATGGGCGCCACCGGCCGCGTCCGTGAAATGCAGGTTATAGCTCGTATTGGAAACGGACACGTCGTTCCAGGAAACGGAGAGGTTACGGCAGCCGGTCGAGTTTATGCTTACGCCCGTAGGGACGCAGAGTTGGGTCACACGGGCGACGCTATTGGAATTAGCCGAATCCCCGGTCGCGTTATAGGCGCGGACGTACATAGTCGCCCAATTAGTGCCGTCGGGGATCGTGCAGGTAACTCCGGTGCTGTTCGCGCCGGTCGTGCAGTCCGGAAGGACGGCGCCGTTGCCGTAAACGCGATAACCCTGCTCGTTCGAGGAATTATCGGTCCAGCTGAAAGTCGCGTTATTGCAGGAATTTATGACGGCGTTAAAACCGGTCGGGGTACAGACCGCGGTCGTGCGGGAAGCGGGCGCGGACACGGCCGGAACGAAACCGGCCCTGAACGCCTCGACGGTCACGGTCCAAGCCACGCCGTCGAACGCCATGGCATTGCTAAACCAGTTCGTGGCGCCGCCCCCCAGGGTTACGTTAAAATTATGGGCGCCGCCGGCCGCGTCGGTAAAACGCAGGATATAGCTCGTATTAGAAACGGATACGTCATTCCAGGAAACGGAGAGATTTCGGCAGCCGGTCGAGTTGATACTTACGCCCGTGGGGACGCAGAGTTGGGTCACACGGGCGACGCTGTTCGAGTTGGCGGATTCGCCGGTGGCGTTATAGGCGCGGACGTACATAGTCGCCCAATTAGTGCCGTCGGGGATCGTGCAGGTCACATTATTGCCGTTCGGGCCGGTCGTGCAACCTGGTAGAGCCGCGCCGTTGCCGTAAACGCGATAACCCTGCTCGTTCGAGGAATTATCGGTCCAGGTGAACGTCGCGTTATTGCAGGAATTTATGACGGCGTTAAAACCGGTCGGTGCGCATAAGGGGGAGGTAAAAACGCGCGCGGGCGAAACGTGGCCGGTGCCGGCGGGATGAAGAGCGTTAAACGCCTCAACGGTAACGCTCCACCTTGTTCCGTCAACCATGGCTCCGCTCTCCCAGCTACCCACCGCGGCCACGGTAATATCCTGATCGTTAGAGCCGGTTAAATCGTCTAAATGCACAATATAACCGGTCTCGTTTATCGATCGGTTACTGTCCCAGGTTACTCTAAGGCTTTCGCAGCCGGAGGGAGAGCTGACCGTAGGGATCAAGGGCGTACAAAGATCATAACTGGCCGCTATCGAAGGCGAATAAGCGCAGCCCCCGTCGTTGCAGGCCGCGACGCGGAATTCCCAGTTAGCGCCGTCTTCCATGTCGGGGTCGGTCCAGGAGGTACCCGCTACCTGGGGCCCGATCTGCCAGCCGCCGCCGTTCATTCTTCTCTCGACGCGGAAATAGTCTTCGTTGGTCGAATTATCAGACCAGTTAAAGGCAATATCGTGGGTAGCGCAATTATACGCCGAAGCCGAGAGGCCGGAAGGCGCCGTCGGAACGCACTGATTATTAGTGGTAAAAGAGGCGCTTGCCCAGTCCGTCCATGTACCCAAAGCATCTCGTGCGCTTACCCGCCAGGTAACAAACGAATTGATAGGAAGACCTGTGGAGTCCGGTACGGTAAAACTAGTGACGGCGCCGCCGGAAAAGAACGCGCCAACTACCAATTGAAAGTTAGTATAAGTTTCGTTGCAGCCGCCTATTCCGTCCGGAGCCGGATCGTCGCACACCTCCGGGGGCCAATTAATCGACCAGTTAACGGTCGGGTTAGCGAACTTATCCATATAGCAGGCCGGCTCATTAACCGCTCCGGTGCAGACCTCAATCGAACTTCCCCAAACGGCTTTCGAATACTCGATTCCGGTCAAAAATAAAATTCCGGCTAAGCCGAAAAAAACCAGAAAACATATCAATAATTTATATCTTTGCGTTTGGGGAGGCATTTATAGAATTAATCTATTAGCGAAAGTTTTAACTTAATATAAGGAAAATTTACAAATAAATACTTTTATTCACTTTATCCACATCAATATTATTATACCACAAAACGATATCAACGGCCAAATTATCCTATCGAATAGATAATAAGGTTAATTATCGAGCCCTGAAGGAGCAAGGTCGCGATTACCGCCAGGAACATCCAGGCGGCAAAAGGGAATTTACGGCAGACAGTAACGATCCTGACCCGTTTTTCGCGAGCCAACGCCTTGAAGCTCTCCGTTTCTGTCTCGCTTAAACCGCCGGCAAAAAAACCGTTGGCCGGTATCTTTTGGCCGGTCAAATTCTCCCAAAAATTACTCTCCATAACCATGCCCGGCGCGAGTTCAGCGATCGGTATATCGACAGAGCCCGTGGCGGACACGTAAAAATCGACCAGCTTGGCGATAAGGCCCATGACGAACATGAATATTATCATGGTTTTTGCCGTCCCCGCGAGCATATTCAGGGTCAGTCCCGGATCCGTCAGGAGGCCGTAAGCGGAAAGACCAACGCCGATCGCCAGGGTCGTCCAAAATACTGCCGGCTTGTTAAAAAATATTTTAGTCATTCCCCGGCTGAAAACGACAACAATAATAAAAAACGCCTGTACGCCGGCACTTATGTCTATCGACAAATAGTTTTGCGCCGCGATCCTTAAAAAATAAAAAAACAAAAAAAACGACATGAAGCCGAAGATCATTTTCAGCTGTTCGCGGTATTTTCCGCGTTTCGATCCGGTGTTTTCTTTTGTCTTTTGCGCGCCCGCGGCCGTCCGGCCCAGACGGCGACCCAATCCCGTTAAAAAATATATAGCCGATCTTATCAGAAAATATCCTAAAACCACGGCGAATATGTTTATCAAAAGGGCCAATGACGGGAAAAAGGGCAGGTAGGACCGCCAATAATAATTTATCGGAATAAGCAGGGCATACACGAAAAACAGCTTGGCGTCGCCCGCGGCCATGATATTATTTTTCCAGAGCGCGAATCCCAGTATCAGTGACAAAAACCCGTTCAGTCCTGTTTTCCAGAAAAAATCCCAATGCACCGTAAAGACGGGCCGGAGATCGCCGAGGCCGACCTTAGCGATATTCGTATAGTAAAAATCAGATATGGAGTAAGCCGAAAGATTCCAAATTATCAGGCCGAAAAACGCCGCCAATCCGTAAGCGGAACCGAATAATATCCATTTATTCCTGATCTTATTTATCCGGATATCTTCAATCGAAGTGATCGTGCCGATTAATAAAACCGCCGGCAGTAATAAGATGCTTATGGGATCTATGCTCATATTAATTCTTCGCGAGGCCCTTGATCGGCTTATAAAAATCCCCGCTCTCTTCAACCCCGATCGGCCGCTTTAGAGCCGAGAAACCCTCGCGGCCGACGTATTTTAAATAAGACTTCTGGACGCCCAGACACAGATCTTTGCAGAGGCATTCCTGGCAGACGGGCAAAAAAGTTACTTCGTGCGCCGGTAAGGTTCGCCAGGCATAAGGCCAGGCCGCGACCGGCAGAGCGCAAAGAGGAAAATGGTAAAGCCTAAGCTCCCTGAATTTACCGAACAGGGGCAGGGCTTTATCAAGATACGGGCGCGTTTTCCGAAAATCGACCCGGGTTGCCTTAAGATTCTTTACGGCCTGGGCCTCGGCCTCCCAAAATACTATTATTACCCGGTCGACCGATCTAAAACCGCCCGTGAGAAGCATCTCCAGAAAGTCGCGGATATATTCATACGAAAGTCCGGTAACGATAAAACGGACGCCGATCACCTGTTGACGGCCTTTTAAATTAAGGATATTCTTGAGTCCGGCGATCGTTTGCCTGAAACTTCCCCGGCTCCTGGTAACTTTATCGTGCGCGGCTTCATCCGGGCCGTAGACGGAAAGATCGATCTCGAAATTATCGTTTATCCGCAGAACCTGCCGGGCGAAATCCTCGTACATGAACCGGCGGCCGTTGGTCAAAAGCTTGATCTTTTGTTTAGGAAAATTACGAGCCAGATATTTAAGTATCTCTAAAAAATCCGGGTGGATAGTAGGCTCTCCGCCGGTCAGGTAGATAGAATCATCCGCCAGGAATTTAGCCTTGTCCTTGCGAAGCCTTTTTGTGATAGAATCGTAATCGTAATCGAAACTTCCGTCCCAGGCCGGCCAGGGGGAGTCGGGATTGGTGCATTGCAGGCACCGGTTATTGCATTTGTCGTAGACGCACAGATCCATAAGGAATTATAGTTTATTCGCAGAGCCTAGCCGCCACGAACGGATTTTCTTCGGCGGCCCAATCGGTCCAGACTCCCGCCTGGTTTTGTCCCCGGATCCGCCAGTAATAAGTTCTTCCGGGTTTAAGGCCTTCCCTCGAAACAGCATAGCTGTTTTCCGGAGTCACGTATTCTCCGGAATCGATCTCAGGGGAAGAAAAATCGGCCTGATCGTCTATTTGGATGTTATAGGAATATTCGAGGTTCTCGTCCCGAACTTTGCCGTCATGGCAATCCCAAACCAACACCGGCGAAGGAAAAACGCCGGGATAGCAATCGGGCTGCTCCGCCCGATCCGTACAAACGCGCAAATCGAATTTAATTTCCGGGTTATACCCGGAATGATCCTTAGAGCCGAACCAAACCAAACCGAAAAATATCGCCAGGATAGCCAGAAGCGCGAGCAACGATAATCGACCCGCGTATTTTTTAAATATATCGTTTTTTGACATATTTTTTTATTTAATTAATTAACCGGTTTGAGCTCCCCGTCCCCGTATTGCCTGACGTACTCCCGCCAAATCCCCTCACAGATATTATTCAGCCGGCATAAGCGGCAACATTCGGCCTTGGTCCGCCCGATGGCCGCCCGGGACGATTCCACGGCGTAATTTTCGAAATCCGGCGCTATATGCTCTGATTTGAACTTTTTTACCTCGTCGATTTCGCTTATCTGGTCCAAGTGGTCCGTAAAATAGCATAAAGGCACGTATCTGATATGCCAATGGTCGGTTTTATCCGACTTTCCAACGTCCAGACATTCATTCACGTATGGCGCGATCTCCGAAATTCTTGGCACCAACTCCCTGAAATTCAGCTTGGCGGCCCCGTAATTAGGATCAACGAAAATAAACTCCGCGTTTCTTATCCCCTGTTTTAACAACCACCGCCCCATCTCCGGCAAAAATCTATAGTTTTGCTTTACTATGGTCGTATTGGAACCGATGTTATTAAAATTCAATTTTTTTAAATTATCGAGCCCCTTAAGTAACTCGTTAAAACTGCCCTTTACGCGGGTCAATCCGTCGTGCAGTCCGGGTCTGTGGCCATGGATCGAAAAAACGATGCTTGTCAGTCCGGCCTTGATGATCTTCTCCGCGTAATCCCGGTATGACAAGAGCCGGCCGTTGGTGGTCACGGCGATGGTCTTGAATTTAAGGCTGGAAGAAAACTCTATGAGCCTCAAAAAATCCGGCCTCATTGTCGGTTCTCCGCCGATTATTTCCAGATAGGTTGATCCTCTTTTTCTGGACGCGGCCATTTCTTTCATGATCTCTTCCGTCGCCTGGCCGCGTATTCCCCTTTTCTCCGCGTCGATGCAGAAAACGCAATTGTTATTGCACTTATAGTCGGTAAAAATAACGGTTTTTTTTGTGAATTTGGGTTTTTCCGGATTTGACTTTTGCATTTTATGATTTTTATTACTCCATCGGCTTAAGCTCGTCCAGGCCGTAAAGGTCGGCGTATTTTTTCCAGATCCCGTAACAAGTCTTGTCGTATCGGCATTTTTCGCAGGCCGCGGCCTTGACCTTCTTTCCTTTGCGTTCTTCGTCCAAAGAAGATTCGAATTCCGGTCCGATCAGCAAAGTGTCTAATTGCCCCATGTCGTTCACGTAGGCTTCGTATCCCGGCACCAGGCATGGTACCATATTATAGATAAAACAGCCGGCTTTGCCCTTGGCGATATCGATAGCCCTTCCGATGTGCGGTCCGACCTCGCTCATGGGCGGAACAATACCCCGGGGGTCGTCGATAACGTTGCCTTCGAGCATAACCATGGTAAAACGCAATTCCTGAATATCGAAATTCTTCAACAAAAAAGCGACATGTTCTTCGAGGTGGCCGTAATTCAATTTAGTCAGAACGATATTGATATAAACCTTTTTCCCCAGGCCGTTCAGATTCTTTATCCCCTCGACTACCTGCCTGTAGGTACCGGGCACGCCCATGATCTTGTCGTGCACCGCTTCAATGTGGGAGTGGAAGGAAATGACGAAATTGGTCACGCCGCTATTTATTAATTTTTCGCAATAATCCTTGTAGGCATAGATCCGGCCGTTCGACTGTACTTCGATATGTTTAAGGCCGACCGATTTCGCGTACTCTGTGAGCAGGGGCAGATCCCGACGCAAATTAGGTTCACCCCCGGAGAAAGCGATGCCGCGGGCGTTCGTTTTTACGGCCCGATCGATATCTTTGATTATTTCCTTAAAAGGCATACTGGAACGATAATCGTTATTACCGATATTGCGGTCGATCTGCAAGCCCGTTGAGCACATAATACAGCGGCAATTGCACTTAAAGATTATCAGACATTCGATCTTTCCCAGACCGTCCTTATTCTTTTTTTTCTTGATATTTTGGCTTTTCATTTATAAATATATTAATGTTTCATGGCGTCAAATCAGACATTTATTTTTTGCCGCCAGATCGCTGACTTCTTTCTCTCCATGCGTATCCAGGTATTCTTTCCATATACCCCCGCATTCCTTATAATACCGGCAGCGGCCGCAAATTCCGACGTTAATCCTGTAAACGTCATGATATTTCCCGTTTTTATCGGCCTTGACGCGTTCCGGGTCATAGCCCACCTGACGGCTCATATCGGCACGTTTTTTAGTGTTAATAAAGACAATGTTCTTCTCATTTCGGAATTCCTCTTCGAACAGGCAGGGCGGAAAATCAAAAAATCCTAATTCATCGAAATATCCGGCAATCTCCTTAAGCCCGCTAAATTCATTATATAAATCTTCTAATTTAACCGCAAGGCGCGGATAAAAAAGTCTGGCATTGCCGTCAGGTATAAGATCCAAGAGATACCAACGCTTAACGCCCAGTTCAATAATGAATTTTCCGAAATCCGGTAAATTTTTATAATTCAGGCGGGAGATGACGCTTGATATGTTTATGCGGACGTTTTTGTTTTTTTGCAGATTTTTTATGCCAGCCGTCATCTGCGCAAACGAGCCCGGAGTTCTGGTAACGGCGTCATGGATCTTTTCCGTCGGGCCCAAAAGTGAGAAAGTCACCTTATTCAGGCCGGCGGCTATTATCAGATCGCTGAATCCTTCGTAGCTAAAGAGTCGGCCGTTCGTGCTTAAGGCTATGGTCTTATAGCCCAGCTTTACCGCCTCCCGCGTCAGATCGGCGATATCTCCCCGGATCGTCGGCTCTCCGCCGGTAAATTCGACATCCTCATAACCGTCTTCGGCTCCCCGGCGCAAATCTTCCGCGATATACCGGAACCCGCGGTCAGGGTTACCTTTCTCCTTACCTCTTATCGAGCAAATTAAGCAGTTATTGTTGCAGGTAAAGCCGGTCAAGATCAGCAAGGACCGTTTATGGCTGTTTATTTCTTTTGCCATTGGCATATGACGTAACATGAAAATTTCTTATTTTGGAATATCCGAAAAAAAGATTCTAACTTCAATAGCACGGGCGAATACAAGGCCTTTAGCCATTCGGGTGATCTTATAACCCATGAGTTATACACGAAAATATAAGCCAGATTGCCGGAATAATGCTCGCTCGTGAATTTAAACCTTTTTTCATATTCCCTCTTTAAACTTTCAATATCGATCGATCGTTCGTTTGAAACGAAATAATTATCAAGCTTATACCAAAACTTCCTTACGAGATCGGGAAGCGACCCCCGGTGCGGTTCAAAAAAGCATAAATACCCATTCGTCTTAAGAATCCGATGCGCTTCATCCAGTACGCGGTTTAAATCGGGGTGGGTGTGGTGTAGTCCGCCGACTATGGCGACGCAATCGTAACTGGCGTTATCCATTCCGGTATTTTTCATAGCCGCCTTAATAACGTTTACGGTCGGGAATCTCGAGCGCAGCCTGTCCAGGGCTTTTCCGGAAATATCAACGCAGGTTACCCGGGCCCCCCGATCGAGTAGATATCTCGTCGTCTGTCCGCTGCCGCACATCCCTTCAAGAGCGTTTTTCCCGCGCAATTCGATCCCGTCGAAAAGATATCGGTTGATGAAGCTTTCACGGTACAACCGGCTGTATTTGTCGTCATAATGTTTTTCGTATCCTCCGATCAATTTATCGAAATGCTCGCTTTGCAAAATCTCGGTGTTCATAAATATTCATCATTTAGCTTTACTATATAAACCACATAATCGTTACGGGTGAAGATAAACTCTTTATCCAGTCGGTTTTCTAAAAATCCGCAGAGATATAAACCGGAACCGCGCCGGCATTGACCGTCCTCGATATAATAAACGCATTTATTTTCTTTTATTTCCTCGACGAATAGATTCTCGGTGGTATCAAAAATCAAATCAGTTTGCGCTGCCCTCCTCTTGTTGCCGGCAAAATAATCATTGGTAACGATAAGACCCTTACTGGTAATAACCAGGCAATCGCCAGGGATATCTTCCACGATCTCCCAATAATCAGAATCAGGGTGAATAAGACTTTTGTCCCCGGCTTTGGCCGCTCTTGCGTCCTTAAACAGCGATAGCGTAAAAAAGGTCCTGGTGATTTTATAGCTTTCTTTTATTTTGTTGCGGTCGAAATCAACATTTAACGCATTCATCGAAATAAATAATATGCCTAAAAAAATCGCCGGGTACAGCATGCGCTCCAAGGAAACACCTTCAAGAAAACTAAAAACCAGATAAAGCCCATAACCCGCTATAACGGAATAAGGAATATTAAGCATCAGGCTGCGCCGGAAATAATCATAGGTTAGTTCGCCGGTACCGCTTATATTGCCGTCATAAAATAACGCGGTTACGGCAAAATAAGCGAGCCACAGTGATACGATAAAAAAACTTTCTTTTTTACGATTAAAAACAAGAAATAAAAAACCGAAAACAAAAAATACGGAAATGACGAAAATATAATGATATAAATTACCGCCGCTACCGGGGATTAGATTGAATAATTGCAGCCACAAGGCTTTTCCGGTCATCAAAATACCGCCGAAATGAAGGCCGTAAAATCCGTCACCGGGCAGATTTCTGATCGGATTATCGAACAAAAGCCAGTTTAAGGCGGGTAACTGCAAAATTAAAGACAAAAACATCAAAAATATCAGCCGTAACGGCACTATAAAGTCCCTCGGACGATCTTTCATGAAGCTTCTTAAAAATATTCTTATTTCTTTTCGCTTGAAAACAATTGCGAAAAACATAAAAACGGGAATTATCGCGTAAACCTCCGGGCGGATGTATATGAAATACGACAATGAAACCGCGAACCAGAGCCAGGTTACATATTTGCCGTTCTTGAGTGCCGCCAAATAGCTAACTACGGTCAGTCCGAAAAAAAACAAAGCGGTCGGGCGCGATAAGCCTGTTTGCGAATATATAATATTAATGGGTATAACCGTGAATACCAGCGCCGACAAAAGCCCGACGGATGATTTTCGAAAAAGCTGATAAGCCGCCAGAAAGACAAGAATAATCGTTAAACTGCTCATAACCGCGGAAATGGCCGAAGCGTTCAAACTGTTTATTCCAAATACAAGGTGGGCCAAGGCGATAATAACCGGAAAACCGGGAAGGAATAATACCTGTTCGAATAATTTACAGTCCAGGGGATTCCCTAAGGCGCACGATTTCACGAATTCGCCGCGCAGTACCCACAAATGCGCTGATTCCTGATAAACGTAGCCGTCAATAAAGGGGCCGAGCCAGTATTCCGCGTTCCGCAGATAAAACCCGAACAAAAAAATAACGCCGAGGATCAGCCAGGTTCTTCTGCTTATTTTTCTAACTTCCGTCCACAGATGCCGGATATTAAGGGACAACAAAACAACCAGCAGTAATAAATGCGCGCACATGAAATAAAACAGCCAACTGGAAAAAATCTTATACATTTCAACGGATTATTTAATATTTTTTAAAATTACCGGTACGCATAGAATCATTTTTTCAGCGGTTTAAATTCATCCCACCCAAAAAGATCGGTATATTCTTTCCAGGGACCTTCGCAGACTTTATCGTATTTGCACGAATGACACTCTTCACGCCTGGCTTTGCCGCTGTCCCGACGATAAGCTCCGTAATCCTCTACCACAAACCCGGCATCGTATATCCTGGTTTCCGGCATAATTATTTCTCCGACATGTTTTTCGTAGCCAGCCATAAAACAAAAAGGTATCGCCTCGGTGGTCACTTTTTTTCCGGCTTTTATGCCGATATCCAATCCTTTTCTGACGAAGGGCATGATATCGGTCTTCTTGGGCGTAAGCCAATCCTTATTTTTGTCGGCGGTTCCAAGGATATGGACGAACGCGAATTGGAATTGATCAACCCCCAGATCAACCAACAACCGGGCCAATTCGGGCAGGTGCCGGTAATTTTTTGAGGTTATTACCGAATTGGTCAAAACGTACTGATTAAGTTTTTTCAGGTTTTTTATGCCTTGGGCCGTTTGCTTGAAGCTCCCCGGCGCTTCGGTCAAAAAATCATGGATGGCCGCGTTGTGCCCGTGCAGGGCCGGAGAGAATTGATTCGCCCCGGCCTGGATGGTTTTTAAACAAAAATTCTCATAGGCGAACATCCGACCGTTGGTTTGGATTTGTATGACCTCAAAGCCGATCTCGCTGGCCGCTTTTACCAAAAATAAAAATTCCGGATGCAGACAGGGCTCTCCGCCGGTAAAAACTACCTCCCGCTTGCCCTTGTCAAAAGCCTCTTTTAGTGAACTTATGACCTCTTCTTTGTCTTTGGCCGGCAGATAATCCCTCTTTCTGCCCTGTACACAAAATTTGCACAGATTATTGCAGTAAAAGCCGACTTTTATATCGACACGTTCCATATTTATTTAAGAAAATAAGCCTCATGTTATTTGGAAGCTTGGTTTCTTTTCATTAACGGGTCCGGAGCGTCCCACTTTCCCGCCGAATAAAAGGCCTCGAAACGGCTCCCTCCCCGGCACTTAAAACGAAAATCGCATTCCCGGCATTCCTCCGGCAAAAACTCCAGATTCCTCATCTTTTTCATGAATAGATGGTTCCAGGCCCCTAAAATATCCAAAGGATCGCCGATGTTCTCATCCACGAAGTAATGCGGTTTAACGAATCCCCGCGGATCAACGACGATCCGGTTGTGCCCGTCGTCAAACAAGGCGCCGTGGCTTACGCTATTTATCTTATTTGGATCTTTTAAGGCGCAAAACGGCAAAGCGTTGGCCAGGGTTATTTTTTTTCCGGTTTTCTCCCGGGTTTTTATTATACCATAAATAAGCTTTTTTATCTCCGCTCCGCTTAATTTCAGCTTATCCTGGCCGGAAGAAATCGGACGGTATAATTCCCACTCGTCTATCGGCAAAGCCATGATAAAATCAGACAATTTATCTAAATCTTTCAGGCTATTTCCAATCGCGACCGTGCCGACCCTTACCGTGGGCACTCCGATATCTTTAAATAATTTTATAGCTTTGATTTTTTTACTTAAAGAATCTTCGCGTCCAGTCGCGTTCGCCTCAAAAGCGGCGGAAAAACTTTCAATCGGGATCAAGACGTTATCCAGCGCGCCTTTAAATCTTTTAACGCTCGCCGCGTCGATTAGCGAGCAGTTAGTGTTCAGTCTTGTTTCCAGTCCCCTGCCCTTGGCGTAGCGGACAAGATTATGAATATCGGGCCGGAGCAAGGGCTCTCCGCCGGTAAATCGTATTATTTTAATGCCGGCCGCCGCCGTGCCGTCAATAATTTTTTTTACATAATTAGCTGTTAAATTTTTTATATCCCGGCCTTTTTTGGCGAAAGAATTATGGTTATAGCAGAAGGGACAGCGAAAATTGCATCTGGACTCAGCTTCAATCATAACCTCAAGGGGCAGATCTTTTATCGGCGCGACTTCGCTCTCCCCGAACTCCTTAAAATATCCTTTCGGAAAACCCGCGCATTGTTTAAAATATCGGCACACCCGGCATTGATCATTTTTCTCGCCCGCTTCCGGGTTTCTTGATAAAACATGATCACGGCTTGCCTCGTTCAAAACGCAGTAAGGAAAATCAACAAGCCAAACGTTGAAATCGGCCTCATGGTCCAAAACAGGATATATGCCGTCAACAACCTCCGAAAAACAGACATCGTTACCGCCTAAACTAAAAAAAATATCACGCGCCCCCAGTAAGGCCGCTTCGCGAATGAGATCGCGCTCCTTTATATTATTTTTGCCTACTGCGATGCGCATTTTTTATATCTCAAATTCAATGTTTTTCCTTTAATTTTTCACAAATATTCTCGTATTTTTCCGCCCACTTAACGATGGAAAAATTCTCTTCGGCCCAGGTTCTGGCTTTTCGCCTGTCTAATCCGTCCGTTTTTCCCGCCGCGGCGGCCATGGCGTTTACATCGCCGTCCGGCACGACAAAACCGCTCACGCCGTCATTTATTATCTCCCGTGACGCTGCCCGGTCAAAGGCGATGACGGGCGTGCCGCAGGCCTGTGCCTCGGCCATGACCAGTCCGAAAGTTTCGTCCCACTGGATCGGAAAAAGCAAGGCGGCCGCTTTCTGATATATTTTTACCCTGGTTTTAAGGTCGACCTCGCCGACGTAGATGATGTTTTTATTATCAATATACGGTTTGATCTCGGTATTGAAATACGCGTAATGCGATCGGCTGACTCCGCCGGCGATAACGAGCTTTTTTCCCGCCTGACGCGCCGATTTAACCGCCAGATGAGCTCCCTTCTCCGGGCAGATCCGGCTTAAATAAAGAAGGTACCCGTCATGATTTTCGGAATACGGAAAATCACAGAGATCAATAGCCGGATAAATTTTATCAAGATAGGGTAGTTCAGGCATGAGCGTTTTCGTGAAATCCGAAACAGGCAAGTAGCGGATATTTTTGAACTGTAATAACTTATCCTTAATACTCGGATAAATAGTTTTGTGCGAATAATGAATATGGATAATAACTGGGATGTCAGCCAATTTTACGAAGGGCAATATTTCATAAAAAATATAATTATTATACTGGACCAGATCGAATTTTTTCCATTCGCCGCTGACAAAAAAATCCGATAAAGCCGAGAGGTCGTAAAAACTGGTGATTCTTTCCTGCAGGTTGGCGTATTCCATGTCAATATTGGTCGGAAACGGTGATATTGTTTTAATATTTACCCCCGGAATCTTTGATCCAGGCGCCGCGTAAACGCTAATATTGTGGCCGCGCCGGGCCAACTCCTGGGTTAAATAATACGAAAAATATTCCACGCCGCCGCCCCGATCGTGCGACACGATATTTTTTGACGATAAGAAAAAAGCGATTTTCATAATTCCGCTAAGTTATTGATTTTTACAACCGGCGGCGTTTCCAGGTCTTTCGCGCAAACCGCCAGCTTATATTCCGGGTCAAAATCATAAAGTCTAAAATTCCACGTTTGGTCATACGCGTCCGGTTTTAATATATTTATTTTAATTCCGCCATCGGTAAAAGAAAAATAAAAATCTTTAAGCGGGCAGGACAGGCCTTGCCCGACCGCTTTTATGAACGACTCTTTAAGCGTCCAAAGCCTAAAAAAATTTTCCAGTCGCTTATCAGGGTCATGGTTAAGGTATTCGGATTCTTTGTCATGAAAACAAGTTTCCGCGATTTTAAAATCCACTGGTCTTATTTTTTCAATATCAACGCCTATTTGCCTGTGACTAAAAGCCAAAACGACATAATCGCCGGAATGGGAAATATTAAAATCAAAATCTTTTATCTTAGGATCTTCTAAAAACGGCCGGCCGTATTTATCTATAAAAAATTTTATGTCTTTCGGCGCTATTCCGATATGGTCGGCGATTATTTTTCGCGCCAATATTTTTCCGGCCGTATATAATTTAAAATCTTTTTCAAACTTAAACCGGTCGGCCCGCTCTTTCTCTTCCGCGGATAAAAACCGGGTTAATTCCATAAGCCCGCCCTTTCGATCGTTCCTTGTGTCGTGAACATATATCTTTAGCATAGCTTTTTAATAATGGCGATGACTTTTTTTAGCGCTCCCATGAGCTCTTCCCTTTTAATGATCAGCGGAGGCTGTATCACCAATAAACTGACATCTAATTTCCTGAACAGCATAATGCCCGCGGCCAGACAGGCTTCGTGTACCCTCCGCGCCGTTTCACTTGAATTAAATTTAATTGCCATGCCTAAACCCAGACCGCTTATATTATCTATATACGGACAATTATCCAATTGTTTTTTCAGTATTAACAAAGCGACTCTCCCTAATTTTCTACTATGGCTAACCAAATCTTTTTTAACAATAATATCGATGCTTTTAAGGGCGATCGCGCAGCCCAGGGGCGGCCAGGTAAACGCCGAATAACCTTCGTAACCCTCCACCAGAAAGCGCGGAGCGACAACGGCGCCCATGGCGATTTGTCCAGCGGCGATATTCTTTGACAAACACACCAGATCGGGCAGTATGCCGTGATACTCGAAAGAAAACATCTTTCCGGTGCGGCCGAATCCGGTCAGAACCTCGTCGAATATTAATAGTACTTTGTGTCGGTGGCACAGGCCAGACAGCGCCCTATAAAATTCGGGGGGCGGAAATAAATAGCCGGCATTGGTAATAACCCCTTCAACGACCGCGGCGGCATATTTTTTTACCTTGAACATGGCGGCTATTTTTTTAATTACCCCTCTAACCTCAGATTGTTTAAGCGGCGGGCGTACAGTATCAAAATTATCCTTAAATATGCCAAAGCCGAAAAAACCTTCACCCAAAGAGCCGGCGGCAAAAGTCCGGCCGTGATAGGCTCTGTCAAAACTTAAAAAACGGTCTTGTCCGGTAAGATTGACCGCTGTTTGCATAGCGGCCTCCACGGCTTCGCTGCCGGTAACGGCCGGAATGACAGCGTCATATTTTTGCGGGAACAAAGACAGGATTTTCTTGACCAAAGCCTCTCTTTCCGGTGTACGGTATTTTTGGGGGGCGACCGTTAATTTTTTTATCTGATCCGCGATTACCCGGTTGATTTCATTATTATTGTATCCAAGATCGCACATACCGGCACTGGCGGAAAGATCGATGTATTTTTTATTATCTTTATCATAAACATAAACTCCGTCCGCGCGCGTAATCGTTATATCAGGATAAAACGGGGGAAAAATTGAAAATTTTTTATTTTCCATATAAAAATATTTTATTTTTTCCAGGCTTTTATGCTGTCAATCTTTATGCCGGCGTCAGACTCTATCTCTTTTAGTATAAAATAAAAATACGACAATAATTTTTTAACCGTTTCTTTTTGAAATAACCCCTGATTATACGCCAGCATAAGTTGTGTCCAGGTCGGACCGGCCAGGACGGCCAACTCCAGGTCAAAGGAAACATTCCTAAAGCCGACTCTAAGCGGCTTAACCGTTAACTTACCGTCAAAAGTTGTTTCAAAATTATTATCATAATATATCGTGCGAAAAAATACGTTCAAAAGAGGCCGGTTTGGATCAAAGGTATGCTGATTTTTTTCAACTAAATCGCTAAAAGGCAAATTCCTGTTTTCCAGGGCTTTAATAACGGTTTCCCTGACTCGGGATGCGAAATTCGCAAAAGTATCGCCATTTTCTATCCGGTTTCTTAATGCTAAATTGCTGACAAACATGCCGATTACCCTGCCCTCCTCTTCACTGTTTCTAGTATTAACCGGGGAACCGACCATCATATCATTTTTGCCGCTTAGCTTGTGTAAAAATACATTATAAACAGCCAAAAAAAACATAAACGGCGTGATATTTAAATTATGGCATATTCTTTTTATTTTGTCAGTCGTCACGCGCTCAACAAACATAAATTCAATATTTTCCAGGTTCGTATTTTGATTGGATTTGATTAATTTGTCCGTTGGCAATTCAAGCGTAGGATACTTGTCGGAAAATATTTTTAACCAGTATTTTTCCTGTCTGGACAGATCTTTTTTCTTTTGTTCGGCTTCCCACAAAAGACAATCGGTGTATTTGAGCGACGCAAGCGCCGCCGGTTTTTTACCGCTCAGCAAAGAATTATAAACAGTTATTAAATCTCCAAACAATACCAAGTAAGAAAAATGATCAAAAACCAAATGGTGAACCGCGACTATAAGCAATGATGATTTTTTTCCGGTTTTTATGATTTTAAACCTTATAAGTAAATCACTCTTAAGGTCAAAGGGCGTCTCGGCTTCTTTCCTGATAATGCCGGCTACGGCACTTTTTACTTCTTTTGTATTCAATAAATTTATACTCTCAAATTTTACCGTAGCGTGCTTTTTAATAATTTGAGCCAATCTGCCGTCTTTCATTAAAAAATTCGCCCTCAAGGCCTCGTGCCTGTTCACGATTTCCTGCAAAGAAAGTTTCAACACATCTAGATCTAATTTACCGGTGAATTCTAAAATTGTGAGTATATTGGAAATTGCGGCTTTTTTATTCTGCGTGGCGCGCCAAAACGCGGCCTGCCCCAAGGTTAGAGGGTAATAATCCTGCTTGGGCGCCGGTTTAATTATCCCGGGTGTAATTTTGCCTTTTTCGCCTATCTTCTCCGCCAAGTTCAAGAGGATGGGATAGAGGAAAATATCTTTTAACGGCAAATCAACGGCCAATTCCCGGTTGATCCGGGAAAGCAACCGGATCGCTTTGAGGCTGTGCCCGCCCAGGTCAAAAAAATTATCATGCCGAGAGATTTTTTTGATGCCTAATACTTCCCGCCAGATCGCGGTCAGTTTTTCTTCGATTGGCCCAGACGGCGCTTCGTATTTCCTTTTGAACAGGTCTTTCTCGGCTGGCGGGAGCAGGGCCCGGCGGTCCAGTTTGCCATTCGCGTTCAGGGGGAATTTTTCCAGATGAATAAAGTAAGCCGGGATCATGTAATCGGGGAGTATTTGTCTGAGTCTATTTTTTATATCTTCGGCTTTGAGGGGGTTTTTGTCGGTAGTCGCATAGTAGGCGACGAGCGCTTCTTCATGTTTTATAACAATACATTCTTTGATATTATTTATTTTTTTGACAGTGACTTCAATCTCCCCTGGCTCTACGCGGTAACCCCTGATCTTTATCTGGTGGTCAATGCGTCCCAGTATTTCTATGTTCCCGTCCGAATGCATTTTAGCAAGATCTCCGGTTTTGTAGATACGCTCCCCTTTTCTGAACGGATGCGGCAGAAAAACCTGTTTCGTCTTTTCCGGGTCATTGAGATAGCCGCGGGCCAGGCCGTCGCCGGAAATATAGAGTTCGCCGGGGATGCCAGCGGGAAGGAATTTTTGGTTTTTGTCCAGGATATAGGTTTGGGTTTTTAAAATAGTTCTGCCTATAAAAATATTTGCGTAATCATGATCAGCTAAGTTGGTCCGGCGATCATTTTTTATGATATACAAAGTGGTGACACTTGATTCCGTCGGCCCATAACTATTAACAAACCAGCAATTCTTATTAAAATGTCCAATAAATGATGCGTGGTCTTTCGCAAATAATCTTTCTCCTCCTAATACGATTTTTTCTACCGACGGAAACGTCGTTTGCGGTGAAATAAAATTTATCAAATTTCGAAATAGTGTGGGCGCAAAATGAAGGATGGTAATTTTATTTTTGCTGATCCATTCCGATAACGCCTTGATCCCCTGTTTTTTAATGTCAAATGGGCATAATTCCGCTCCGCTTAATAATGAACTAAAAATATCCATGACAGATGCATCAAAACAATATGATGATAAAAGAGATATTCGGTCGTTCGTACTTATATTCAAAGCGCGCCGGTATCCGATGATGTGATAAATTGTATTACGATGATTCTGTAACACCCCCTTAGGTTCTCCGGTAGAACCGGAGGTATACATTACATAGGCTAAATCACCGGGTTTATTCCGGTTCTCGGGATCAGCTTCAGAAAGATCCGCCACCAGTTTTCTGTTTTTGATATTGATTGTCCGGCAATCTTTTTGGGAGAAGCGTGAATATTCGCGGTCGCTCAAAACAATTTTTGCGCCGCTATTCCTAAGCATATACCTTATTCTTTCCTCAGGATAATCCGGATCAACGGGTAGATAGGCGCCACCGGCCTTGAGAATGGCTAAAATCCCGATAATCATCTCCGGAGAGCGGTCAAGCATGAGGGCGACGATATCATCCGGCTTCACCTTGTGCTTATCCCTGAGGTAACACGCCAGTTGGTTGGCTTTTTGGTTCAATCCACGGTAAGTGAGCTTTTGCTGTTCGTATATTATGGCTATCTTGTCGGGAGTTCTTTTTACCTGTTCCTCAAATAATTGGTGGATGGTTTTTGTTTTGGGATAGCTAGCCTTAGCGTTATTGAAATCGGTTATTAATTTATGTTTTTCTTTGGCTGTAATTATATCTAAATCGGAGATTTTTTGCTTGGGGTCGGCGATTATGCTTTCGCAGATGGTCTGAAAACATTGCAGGAATAATTTAGCGGTTTCTGGCTTAAACAGAGAATTGTTATACCCCAAAACCAAATGACTGTCGTTGGTATTTTCCAATAGTCTTAATTTGATGTCGTACTGACCGTAGGTGCGGTCAATAACCTCTTGCTTTAAAAATAGTTCATAAGGGTTATTTTTCTGTTCTTTTGGCAGGCTGAAAATTTGAAAAACGGCGCTAAAAACAGGCGATCGGGAGGGGTCGCGGACGGGATTAATTTTTTCCAACACGTATTCAAAGGGGTAATCTTTATTGGTCAGACCGGCAAGTACGGTTTCCTTGATCAGGGGTAATAATCCGGAAAAAGTAAGGTCTTTACCCAGACGGGTGCGGAGGGCAACGCTGTTAATCATGATTCCGACGATATTTTCCAGTTCTGACTGGTCGCGGTTTGTGGCGAAAGTACCGACAATAATATCCTCATCTCCGGTAATCCGGTTTAGAAATACCTTGAACGCCGCCAGAAACAAGACGAATAGGGTGACATTATTATGTTCAGCTAATTCCTTTAACGCTGTAATAATTTTTTTGTCCATCTTTACGGTTTCAATCCGACTATCATATGTCTGTATAGCCGACCGGGGGAAATCGATTGGCAAATTAAGAATCGGTAATTCTCCGCTTAATTGCTTCAACCAATATTTTTCCTGAATTTTTAGCCTCGCTTCATTCTCCGGACTTTGCTCATACTCGGCATAATCCTTGTATTGAATACGGAGCGGGAGTAATGGATAGGGTAGATTATAAAGATGGGCGTTATATAGGCTGTTCAATTCACGGAAAATGATCTCTAGGGAACGCAAATCGGCGATAATGTGATGTATGGCTATCACGAATAACCATTTTTCCGGTTTCAGTTTTATTAGCACCGTTCGCCATAACTCATCTTTGATAAAATTGAATTTAGCGTTAACGGTTTGCCTGATGATATCTTCTTTTATGCCGGCGGCCATATCCTTGTTCATGGCGGTCAGATCAACTATTTTCAAATCAGCTTTAATATTCTGTCTGATAACCTGCATCGGATTGCCGTCGCTTAATTCAACAAAACCGGTCCGGAAAGCCTCGTGCCGGTCAATGAGCGCTTGCAGGGATTTTTCCAGAGCGACTCTGTCTGGATCGCCGTTGATTTCATTGATAAATCCAAGGTTATACAGGGGGAAGTCCATGGCGATATTATCCGCGATCCAGGTCCTCTTCTGGGCACGAGAGAGATTATATGTTTCTCTTTCCGGCACCGGCTTAATAGGGGTCGTTTTAACGATCTTTTGCCTGGATAAACAATCGGCCAATGTTCGGATGGTAACGCGATTAAATAATTCCGCGATCGCCACATCAACGTTGAGCTGTCTTTTGATTGCGGCTTGAACACGGATTATCATGAGGGAATTACCGCCGATCTCGAAGAAATTGTCGTTGATATCTATTTCTTTGTAGCCTAAAACCTCCTGCCAGACAGAGGCGATCTTCTTTTCCGTGTCAGTATAGTCTTTCTCTTCTTTTTTGCCCTTGAGTTTTGCCAGCGGAATATTTGTCTCTACGAGGGGTTGTACCCGACCCTCCGACTGCTCTTTCCCGGTAATTCCTCTTTCGTACATTCCGTCACTGGAAGCCACAATGATATTGTCGCCCAATAGAACAATATTATTAAAACCTGAGTTTTCTAAAAATACGCCCCACTGATCAAGATTCAGAAGTGGCGAGTGCTTGATCCGGTAAATTCCGTCTTCATATAGCCACCAGCCAGCCGTCAGACCGAAAGTAAGCGTAGCGAAATCGGATCTTTTCGTATTTTCGTTCAGTACAAGTAGTCCATTCGTCTTTAATAATTTTTTAACGCGCAATAGGGTATTTCTTATGTTTTTGGTGGCATGAAGAACGTTAGCGGCTAAAACGATGTCGTATTCGCCAATTAAAAAATCTTGTTGTTCCGAATCTTTTTCTATATCCAAAATTTTAAAATTCACGAACGGATATTTTTTCCCGTACTTTTTCCGCGCGCTTTTAACAAAGGCCAAAGAAATGTCCGTATAGCAATAATTAACGGACTGGCCGTATTTTTTTATTCTCCTCAAAACCGCGCCGCTGGCACCACCTGTCCCGGAACCGACCTCCAATATATTTATTTTTATCTTCCGATCGTGTTTTATTCTTTCCTGGATATACACCTCAAGAACGGAGCTGGTTAAAAGGTTATTGTTGTCAGCCGTGATATTCCCTTGATAAATATTTTTTACCAGGCAGTCGGAACCATTGGGAAATAATACCGCCATATAATTCTTCTTTCCGGTTAATATCGCCGGGAAATTTTTTAGGCAGGCTGACATCAGTTTAATATGGAACGCGTAGTCCGGTATCTTTTTGATTATTTCTTTCTCGGCCGCAGTTAAATCCGGAATATGACGAACGTTAAGGTAATTGATTTTATCGGTAGCAATGACACACTCTCCGTTGGCGCGGATATAACCTGCTCTCGCCAAAATATCCAGAAGGGCCGCAAATAGGCTGTTATACCGCGGAATGACACCAATTTCTTTTCTAAGTTCATCGACGGTGTATCGCCTTTTGACGACAAGCATTTCTCGAAATATTTTTGATAAAAATAAATGACCAAATTGTCTGATTAGAAAAAATGCTTTTTGCGCCTTAAAAAGCTTTTGTTTATTACGTTTGTTTAGGTCAATAGTTTGCTTACGGATAACGGGCAGAATAACTGGTAAAATATCGGGGGCTGACAATTTTTGAGCGCTTATCATTTTTGTCCACTCAATATTCAATGATTTCAATGCTGCCTCCGTTAATTTAGCGGCGATGATTTGCTTGTAGTCGGTTGATATTATTTTCCCAAAAGCTGCCAACCCCTCTTTGTCTGTTATGGGCAATATTCCTAAATCACTTAAAGCATCATTGTGCCGTGATGATGATTTATCTCCCCAGTACCCCCAGTTAATTGTTAAATGTGGCGTTGATTTTACGCTGTCTAAAAATAAGCTGAAATTATCCTGAAAGATGCAGCCGCTGACATAATTAGCCGCCCCTGCTAATCCCATCTGTGAATTTACCGAAGAAAAAAAGATAAAAAAATCTATCGGCATCTGTTCCGTAATTTTATTCAGGATAAAGCTTCCTCTGGTTTTGACATTAAGGTTATCAATAAATATTTTTTCATCTATATTACAAATTAAATCATTCTTAATGCTAACAGCCGAATCAATAACACCGTTTATGCGTCCGAATTTATCCTTAATTTTTTTTAGAACATTTTGCATTTGCTCAAAATTTCTTATGTCCGCTGAAACATACATGGCCTCCCCGCCCGCACGTTCAATCGCCCTGATTTTACTTTCTATAATCTGGTCATATTTCCTTCGGCCGGTTAAAATAATTTTCGCCCTGTATTTTTTAGCCAAATATATGCTTATTCGCGTACCAATTGCGCCGGTGCCGCCAACCACCAAATATAATCCGCGTTCTCGCAACAACGACACATTTTCTTTTTTATCAATACAAACCGGTAATATTTCACGCGTATATTTATAACCATTTCTAAGGGCTATTTCTGTGTAATTACCCCTTTCCCCTGTCTCATTTTTTATCAAGGCGACTAATGATGCTTTATGTTTTTTATTTTTTAAGTCATCTCTGGCTATATCTATAGAATATACTGTTAAATTAGGGTACTCCCGTGATGCCGTTTTAGCTAAACCCAATATTGAGCTTGAGCATGGATAAAGTTTTTTATCGCTGGATATAACTTTATGAATATTATTCGTAATTACCTTCAAAATAATCGGCTGACCGATCTTATTTAAACTAACCAATGATTTGATTAACCTTAATAATGACAAAACGCTTAATTCCTGAACGCGGTCCACTTCATGAATTTCTAACACTTTAATATCCGCTAATTCCAACCCGCCAAAAAAGTAAATTGCGGCAATCAGTTTCTGTTTCTGTAATATCTTTTCAAAATCTTTTTGTTTACGATGATTTATTTTAATTACATTTTCAGATACTTCGGCATATTGATCGCTTAAAAATATTTCTACGATTTTATTATCTTTGTATATTTCTTTTAATCCTTTGGTAAGATTAAAATCATTACCATGTCTGAATATTAAAATAACACCGTCGCTCATTTTTCCGCGATTATTTTTGTCTTCGGTAGACTGAGCAGATAACAATATCCACCTGGGTTCATAAAAAATATTTAAATCGCGGCTGACTGTTTCCGGTATCTCTATCCAGCACCGGGTCCTGGCGAACGGATAGGCCGGGAGGCTGACTTTTCTGACGTCCTCGTTCTGGTAAAGAATATTCCAGTCGGGATTGGCGCCTTGCGCGTAGAACCGGGCCAGGCGGAGGAGTT
>JAZDLN010000018.1:0-4348 GCA_043801965.1 Candidatus Falkowiibacteriota bacterium | reverse complement strand
CAAAATGAAATTCATGATTTTCAAATTTATATTTTCTACTGCTCTTATAATTAACAGCAACAACGGTTTTAGTGTATTGATCAAACATCTGATAATAATTCAATGCTGAATTAAGAGATATATACGAATCTTTGTTTATTGCTTGGGCAATTATTAGTAAGGATAGGTCACTTATTGATCTCGATGTTAAACTTTCAATAATTAAATATAGCCCCTTTTTTATACGCAAAAACCAACCTGCTCTATACAGAGCCTGTATTCTGTTATGCGCAGAAGCCTCATTGTATTCACCTTTAAAAATTGTCATTAAATTATCGGTGGATACGATTCTTCCAAACTGCAATATTGTTTTTTCTATGATTTTAGCGTCTTTTTCGCTTAATATTGTATTTTTCATTTTTAGTTATTAATCATAAATGATGTATATCTGTAATCATTATATACCTTTTTTGTTAATTGTCAAAATTAAATAAATATTATTTAAAAGATAATGCAACAAAAAAATAGCACTTTTGGTGCTATCTTTCTTAGTGCGGACCGGACGGGGCTCGAACCCGCGACCTCTGCCGTGACAGGGCAGCGCTCTAACCAACTGAGCTACCGCTCCGCCAGATGTGTTTATAAATTTTTAAAAGGGGTTTAAACCCGCGACCTTCCCGACGGCTGTCGGGACGCTCTAATAAACTACCGCTCCAACAGACCTAAAAAATAATAATAGCCTTTTGACTATTATCTGTATAGATATTAACACACCCGAATGAATAAGTCAAGGTAAATAAAAAACGACCCGGAGGTCGATTTTTTTCGTTGTTTGTTAAGAAGCTGTCGGAAGCAATCCGACGGCTGCTAGCTTTGAAGCGTCTTCGGGTTCACCGAAGGAATGAGCCTGATAAAAAAGGCCGTCTTTGTTTATAATGTACAAACCCCTGGCCGTTAAATATTGTCTATCCAGTTCCACTGTCACTATGGCATCGTGGCCGTTTATGGCCCCTTTTTGGTACGACACAAAAACCGCACTCTGAACGTCGTTCAAAATAATCCGGTCGCCGTTTTTAAGTCCTTGCGACAAGGCATTGTTCAGATCGTCAAGATTTTTAATTTCGTACCTTTTTATTTGCTGATCAGCCATAACTCCTCCTTTTACCTGTGCCTGTTTTCTAAAATTTAAAACCTTTCCCTTATTTCCTGGATTATGACCCCTCGCGATAATACATAAACCGTAAAACCGTCTGAGGTTTTGGAAATAACGAATTCCGGGTGTCTGTCCGTATGAAGAAAGTCGCTGTCGCTGGGCGGACCGCCGATATCATGAATATGGAAAGTGCCCAGAAAAAAACCGTCCGGACCGAAGGGATAAAACACTTCCGTTAAAATTTCATCTGAAGACAAGTTATATATGGAATCAGATGCGCCCAAATAAAAATCAATGGCTTGATAAAGAAAATAATCCTTCTTGCCTTTGTGCGGTCCGGCCGTGGGTATGGTGCCGTTCTTTATGTGTCCGTATATTTTCTTAAACAACTCTTCGCTGTTATAAGGCGCCTTAAATTCTTTAATGTGGCTGTCTATGGTTTTTATGAGCTCGTCCCGGTCGTTCAGGCTCTGCCTGATCTTCCGGCTTAAAACAAGGTTATCGCTTTCAATCAAGTGAAAATAAAAATATTTTTTTCCGTTTCTTTCCCGAAGTAATATTGCGCCGCCTATCTCGGAATATTTTTCAAGCTGGTCGCGGCTGATGAGCGACTGAATATTTCTCTTTACCTCCGGATCATTAAAATAATCCTTAAGCGTTTTTTCGTCCGGTAATCTTTTTCTTTTAAGATACCAGTTGGCATAAGCATGTAAACGCACGGGAAAATCCCGGCTCATAGCCGCGAACCCCGGCTTGATATTCTTATAAGCGGAGAGAGCGGCCTGACGAGGGGATTGCTCAGTCGCCACGGCGTAATAAATAAAAAGCATGAACAAGAGCAGGCAATAAAACAAGCATCTTTTGCCTAGAGCGCTTACCCGCTCCTTAGTCCAGTAATTATTATCGTACTTGAGATAATCCGTTATCGGCCTTATCCATTTTAAAAGAGCACTCATGGCTTTATTCCTTTCATTGTCGGTTGGTTCGGTAATTTAAAATGCTAACACATTTTTTTAATATTGTCAATTCGGATCTCCTTGTATTATAAAGCAAGCGTCACGGGCTTTATTGACATAAAAATAAATTCATGCTAATATTAGTTATTGAGGGCAAAATCGCTAAACAAAAACTTTATTTTTTGTGTCGCGAACAAAATTACAATAACAGGAGGAAGCAGTGAACGAAAAGAGAGAGTTGACGTTTGGGGATATGGTTAATTTTTTCGAGCCAATAATTTATGAACAGGCCGGAACCATATCAAAGAATTTGCTTGACCTTAATGATAAAATGAAAGAATATTGTCAGGCCAACAACCTGCCTCTTCCCGAGGAAATCCATACATTCGATTCAAAAGACCAAACCGATCTATACTACGATATTGTCCGCGTCTTAACGGATTTCTATAAAATGCCGTTTGAAGTTACTGCCACCGAAGAAGAATTAAAAGAATTAGGGAAACTGATTATAAAAAATTTCGGCCCCTAAAGCTCCTTTTCTAACGCCCACATCAAACACGGTGTGGGTTTTTTAATGGAGCGGTTAATAAAAAAGCGGAATTTTTTTCAGATTCCGCTTCTGTTTTTTATTTTTTTATTTTTTTTATCGCTTCAAAGTGATCGAAGCCGAGATCTTTTTCCCGTAATTCGTCTATCGGAACGAGCAGTATCTCCGAAGCTTCGTCCGACGGCCTGATCTTATCCAGGATCAGCGGATCATTGATATCGGCCCGGTATACCACGGAAACGGAGAAGCCGTAGCGGTGATCCCGGGCGAGTCCGTCCAGAACGGCCAGAAGCTCCCATCTCTCCGGCGGGATCTCGATCCCGGTTTCCTCGAAAAGTTCGCGGCTCGCGGCCGTTCGCGTATTCCCGTCTTTATCCTCCGCGTGTCCGCCGGGAAAAACGAGCTTCCCGGCGAACGGGTATTTGTTCCGTCTTAGAAGAAGGAGCGAGCGCCCTCCGACAATAATTGCGGCGTCAACTGTCAGTACCATATTTTATCTCCCTCGTCTGCACTTAAGATCGGACCAAACCCGGCTCGGCACGCCCTCGATATCGGTTTCGACGCCGCAGCAGGGGCACTTAAAGGTCGTGAAATAATCGGTGTCGCCCGAATAATCGGAGCGCGAGGTTATGTAGAGATCATTTTCCGAAACCAGGAGCACGGCTCCGCATCCGCCGCCGCCGTTGCCTTTTCCGGTGCAGGCGCATTCCTTTGACCAGCCCTTCTGTTCCCGTCCCTTCTTTATTATTTTCATGATCATTCTCCTTTCCCGGCCTTCAGCCAGGCCTCTTTAGAGGGAAAAGTGCCCTTGAGATAATATGGGATCTTCGAATCCGGGATATCAGTCGCTTTTCCGCATTCGGGGCAAGTGATCGTATAGAAAATGTCGGTTTCTCCCCAGTAATGCTCAGAGTAGGTCAGATAGATATCCTTTTTAACGACTTCTAGTTCCGCGCCGCAGCCGTAACCGTTGTTGCCGGCTGCTGTGCATTTTACTTTTATCGACCACTCCTTTGGTTTGCCTTTTTTAAGTACTTTCATGCCACTCTCCTTTCGTAATTAGAATTCGAACAAGGATTCGACTTCGTAAGCCTTGAGTTTTTCCCGACCGTTTAAGGCCGGCAATTCGATCAGGCAAAGGATCCCGACGATATCGCCCTTAAGCTCTTCGACGATTCCGGCCGCGGCGGCCATAGTACCGCCGGTCGCTAGCACGTCATCGACGATCATTATCTTTTCGCCCTCTTTGATCGAGCTCTTGTGGATTTCGAGGACGGCTTTGCCGTATTCGAGGCCGTAGCCGCGGGCGACGGTTTCGCGGGGTAGTTTCCCCTTCTTGCGCGCGAGCACCAGCCCGGCGCCGAGCTTGTAGGCGAGAGCAGAGGCGAAGATGAAACCGCGGGCGTCAAGTCCCACGATCTTGTCGATTCGTTTGTTCGCGCACTTTTCAGCCAGGCGGTCGATCGCGGCGCGGAACAGGTCCGGATCTTCGAGGAGCGGGGTTATATCCCGGAAAGTGACGCCCGGTTCGGGCCAATCGGCGATAGCCATAATGCTTTTTTCTAAATCCGCGACACCGGCTTTATTGCGATTTTTTTTCATCCCGGTTCTCCTTCGTTTAGGTTTTAAAGAACGATTGAACTTACGCTTATATAATTACATGAATCCGAAAATAGGTATATAAAAATTAGTAACTATTTTGACAAATAAATA
>JAZDLN010000020.1:0-3929 GCA_043801965.1 Candidatus Falkowiibacteriota bacterium | reverse complement strand
TTTTAGCTATAGCCCTAACTGGCTGTTTTTGCCAAAGCATTAATTGGATAGTTTCCCTTTCTTCAATTGTTAAATGTTTATATTTGCTCATACTCTACTATTTTAGCAGAGTGTTGCACTTACTTGTTGAACTTAGGTAATCAATATCGACTGCACGCAAAAAATATTCAATAATAATAAAAAACGGCTCAGTGATAACTAAACCGTCTTGTTTTTTAGCCTTTTTGAGAGGCCTTTTGATAAAAATCCTGCCAGTAAACCGGCTCAAAAAATTTCGGACTGACGGAAAGAGCATACAAGATGTCCAGGCTGCATTGGCCCGCGACCGCGCCACTTTTAAGATCAACGCTGACCTCATAGCCGAAAGCGTCAAACCTGATCTTTAAAAAATCATTTTCCACTTTAGCTTCAAACTGAAAATCGTCCATCCGGCCGATTGCCCTCACCCCAGACAAGTTTTTTGCTTTTACGAATCTCCCCAACTTCTTCCACCTTACGGAATTCTTCCGGGAATACCGCGTGGTTTTAACTATCAAAGCTCCCAAATTATCGAAAAGCCTGTCCGTATCGGTTTTTAATTCTTCCAATTCCGCGATCCGGACGATTTTTTGACTTGACGACAAAAGTTTTTGTGCAGAATCTTTTGATTCCTTACTCATGGCGCACCCCTCCTTTTATCACGCATTATAAAATTAGGTTCTTCGGATAATTTTGTGGGTATATAATTATTTCCACCAATTTCCTGTTTCCGAGGTCTCACGCCGCCCCGGGGTAAACCCCAGGGCTATCATTTCGGTTTTTTAAGCCCGCTCAAGCGGGCTATAGACAAAAATATTTTGAGAAAAACCAGACTTCGGTCATTTCTAATTTTAACCGCTTATCCGTCTAAATGTTGCACGAACACTTAGAACCCTTAGCGCCATTTATGGCGCTTTTAGCCTTTACTAGCCCTGGGGGTTTACCCCCGGGGTTCCGAGCGGATTTTAGTAAAATTTTTTGCGACCAAACCAATAAATAACCCTCAGAAATGTCCGAAGAACCTAAAATTATTTTACGAATTTTTTTACAAGCTTATCCGCTTCTTTAATATTTCTTACCCACTGTATTTTTCCGCCCTGCCGCTCCCAGCGTTTAAGCCAGGTCATCTGCCGCTTGGCGAATTGGCCGATGGCGATATTCAATAACTCAACCATCTTATCATAATCAATCTGACCGCGCAAATATAGCGAGATATATTTATACTCCAGACCGAAACTTTCTAGCCGCTTCCAGCTTACCCCGTAATTTTTACGCAAATTTTGAACCTCTTCTATCATCTTCTCTTTATTAAGCCTCTCCAGCAAACGCTTATAAATCCGTTCCCGCACGATCTCCCGAGGCCAGGTAAGGCCGATAATTAAAAAATCGTAATTCGTTTTAGAGGCTGAGCTTCCTATAGGGAGCTCAGCTTCTTTAACGCCAGATGATTTTATTTCAATATATCTGATCAATCTTCGCTTATTTTTCTGATCGCTTTCATGCAAGCCATCCGCGAATTTTTTATCCAAACGCTTCAGCTGAGCCAATAATTGCGCCGCCGTCCTGGACTCCAGTCTTTCCCTAAGTTCTTTATCCGGTTTTACCGGAGAAAGATCAAAACCGTCAACCAGGGCCTGCGCGTATAACCCGGTGCCACCGGCAATAATCGGCAATTTACCTCTTTTTATAATATCTTTTATGGCCCGATTTGCCGCCTTATGCCATTTCGCCAGATTAAATTCCGTGTTGGGATGGACAACGCTTATAAGATGGTAGGGTATTTTAACGACCCTTGATCTTTGGTCTTTGACCTTTAATTTGATTTTATATTCGTCCAAATCTTTACCCGTACCGATATCCATATATTTATAAACCTGCCGCGAATCCGCGCTTATGATCTCGCCGTTATATTTATGCGCCAAATCAACCGCCAAGCCGGTTTTTCCGCTCGCCGTCGTTCCGACGATCACGATGATTTTATTATCCTTTGACATTTTGTAAAATTTATGATAGCCTGATTTTATCAAGCACTGTTTTTTTATAGGGTTAACAAAAAAACGGAGGAGAAAATGCATTTTTTTATCAGGGCTTTTTTGATTTTGTGGCCTTTATCTATTTGGTTCTTTTCATTCGCGGTATTTCTTATCGGCTGGCCGATTATCGGGTTGCTCTCAATGTTTTACATCTTGCGCGTTGATGTCGGTTTTATAAACTTAGTCGAACTGCGGCCTTATCGGCAGAATATAAAGTGGATCCTCCTGGGTCCCCTGACGCCTTTTTGGCGTTTCATTATCCTGCCCCTGTGCTTTTTGTCGGGAAACAAAAAATAATAAACTTCCATGGCCTCATAATATGAGGCTTTTTTATTTTATGAATTCCCCCTTCATCCCGAAATCCTTCGCTTCCGTAATTCTTACTTTTATGAATTTCCCTTCCAAATTTCCAGTTTCCAATTTCCAGTTTCCAATTTCCACATTTTTTTCAGTTCTTGTTCTCCCGAACCATTTTCCTTTCCGGTTTTTTCCCTCGACTAAAACGTCGACAACTTGGTTTAAATATTTTTTATTGTTTTCCAGGGCCGTTTCCCGAAGTATTGCCGTCAATTCTTCTTCTCGTTTTTTCTTCTCTTCCTGAGTTACATCGTCTACGAGTTTAGCGGCCGCCGTGCCGGGCCGGGGGCTATACTGCGCGATATAGGCCATATCAAACTTTACTTCTTTGAATAATTTCAAAGTATTCTCAAATTGCTCCCTGGTTTCCCCGGGAAAGCCGACGATTATGTCCGTTGTTATCGCCGCGCCCGGCACCGCCTGCCTGATTTTCTTGATTAAATTTTCATAATGCTCAACCGTGTAATGCCTGTTCATGGCCTTTAACACATCATTGTCGCCCGCCTGCGCCGGCAGATGGATATGTTCGCAGACTTTATTTAATTGCGGCAATATATTTATAAGCTCATCGTTCATGTCTTTGGGATGATTAGAAGAAAACCGGATCCAAAAATCGCCGTCAAGATCATTTATTGATTTCAAAAGCAATGGGAAGGTAATAAGCTTTTGGTTATTTGATAATTGATCATTGATTGGATGTTGGATATTGCCTGCCTGCCGGCAAGGCAGGGATATTGGATATTTATAACTATTCACATTCTGCGCGATCAAATTTATCTCTTTATATCCCCTTTTAATCAAATCTCCCACCTCTCTTAAAATATCGTCAGCCGGACGGTAAACCTCCCGTCCTCGGGCGTAGGGCACGACGCAGTAAGCGCAATAATTATCGCAACCGTTTCCTATCGGGATATAGGCACTGTATCCGGATGAATATTTGGGCTCAATATTCAGGTATTCGCCGCTTTTCAATCCGCTTTGATATTTGATATCTGCTAATTGGCATTGGTCACTTAACAGGTTATTTATAACCGAAAAATCTCCGATTGACATCCAGGCATCAACGGTATTTCCCGTTCTTTTTTTAATATCTTCCCTTTCCGACAAACAACCGGTTAAAACTATCTTAACGGCCGGGTTTTCTTTCCGGATACGCGGAATCAGTCCGAAAATACGGTTTTCCGCCGATGCCCGGACCCCGCAGGTGGTAATTATCACCAAATCGGCTTTCGGCCTTTCCTGGGCCAAAATAAGGCCTAAATCCTCCAAATAAGAAGCTATGCGCTCGCTGTCTGACTTATTCATCTGGCAACCAATGGTTATTATGTGGTATTTTTTCATACAGCCTAATATTAACAGGTTTAACGAATAAATTCAATTTTTTGTTTTAGGTACACACTTATGGCGGTTTAATTATTTAATAAAGCTTCGTTGGGCGTAAGTCCGTTTAAGGCACAATGCTCCAGATTATTATATTGCTCATTCCACTGCTTAACCGCTCTTTTTAATCCTAATACGGTT
>JAZDLN010000019.1:0-21436 GCA_043801965.1 Candidatus Falkowiibacteriota bacterium | reverse complement strand
TTAAAAACCCTTATGATGACATAAGGGTTATAAATTTATTTTGTGGGTCCAGGTCGGACCGACGGAAATGATCGAGATTCGAGCACCGATCATCTCTTCTAAAGAACGAACGTAATTTTGCGCTGCCGGGGGCAAACCGCTGAAATTCTTAACGTCGGAAATATCTTTCTGCCATCCAGGAAATTTTATTAATTCCAATGGCCGGCAATCAAGTAAAATCCGGCTGACTTCTTCCCGTTTTCCGATGTCTGCGCCGTCAATCTTTTTAATCCCGGTAATCCTGGTTTTACCGTCGCCGGTCCGCTCCCAGTCGAATAGACCATCCAGATGCAGAGGGTTATTACCCGTATACTCGTAAGAAACGCAGATATATATTTTTTCAAGAACGCTTAAACGGTCCAGGTTGGTTAAAATGATCTCGTCCGCGCCGCCGCTCACTTCCATGGCGTATCGGGCCGTCAGGGCGTCGAACCAGCCGATCCGGAAACCGCGCTGCCATTCCTTGAATATATTGTGCCGGTCGGGAATTATTTTGTTCAGCCACGGATCTTCCGTTACGAATGGACCGGCCCCGTGCCGAGTGGCGTAAGGGCGCATAGCGCTTAGGATTTTTACATCTCCCTGGTAATCGCATTCCCTGATGAGCCGGAATGCGTTTTCGGCCGAGGTCCTGGTTTTAGTGACATAAGGATAGAATCCGTATACCGGATCCAGTAAAACTCCCTGGGCGCCTTCGAATATAACGTTGCCGCCCGCTAATTTTTCCTTAAGGTATCCCGTATCCACGATAGCCGCCCGGCTCGTTTCGACAAACTTAGCGTAAGCCTCGACGACCCACTGAAAATATCCGTAGTTAGCGAGCAAATCGTAATAATGGCGGATCTCATCGTTATCCCGGCCGGTTATGAGCTGTTCGGCCGTATCGAGCTTTGTCAGGCGGATATACCGCAATTTTTCGTAAAGCGCATCCTGGTCATACAGATCTTTCATGCGGAGCGCCATAGGACCCATGATTTTATCATCCGCCACCGTCTCGCCGACGCCTTTGCCGCAACTGCCGTGGCGCTTATTGCCTCGGACCAGTTCGCGGATCCGGTTCATGATGACCTGAAAAGGCGTTATCACCAAGCAGTCCCGGTGGATATTAAGACGGTCAAGCGCGTCAGTTACGCCTTTTATTTTAAGGACCTCGTTTTCCTCAAGGAGGGCTAAGGGATTAATAAGCACATACCGCGAGAGAATTGTTTCCGTACCGGGAATAAATATACCGCTTCCGAATTGGGCGCAGGTATGGTGCCGGCCGTCCGGCAGGACCACATTATGCGCCGGCTGCGATCCGCCGTTATAGCGGACGACAGTACGAGCGCCGGTAACACGCGCCAGATGATCAACGGTCGTCCCTTTGCCGCCGTCGCCTAATCCGGCATCGCCCACTATCAGTATCATTTACCCGTCCTCCCTTTAAAATACCGCCATTGCCGCATCGCTTCGTCAAAATAGAAATGGCAGATGCCGTCGGAGAGCATGAAATGCTTATAGCCGTATCGGCGCATAAGTTCCAGATAGGCGATATCCCCGGCGGTAACCGTTCCGTTCCTGCCCTCCAGGCCGGAAAAAATATTCGAGGCCAGGATCGCGTTCCGGTCGGCTTTGATGATCGTCCGCAAAGCATCTGTCAGAGCGAACTTGTCCGAGCCGATATTCGTAAAAAGATCATCCGTGGCCGCGATCAGGCCGTATTCGGAAAAAAAGGACCTGTCTGTCCGACCGACGTATTCCAATCCGCGCGGCGATTCTATTTTAAGCAGCATTCGCGCTTTATGTATTCGGGCGTCAAAGCCGTTTAAGGCCAGCGCTTCTTCCGCTTCCGCGATATCTTCGCCGCTTTCCGTAAAAGACAGCATGAAATTCATGACACCCATTTCAAAACCGGCCGCGATAAAATCAACGTCGCCGGGCGTGAGATATCCGTTTAAGCTGATGCTCCGGGCCCGGATATTGACGGTCTGACCGTCGCCTAATGTCCCCCGTTCCAGACCTTTAACGAAAATCGTATCGTCGGCCGCTTCCGCGATCTCGTACCAGCCGAAACCACGGAAATGGGCGTAAGCCGGCAATTCAATTTCTACCGGACGGTTCAATATTACCCGTCCGCCGTAGCGCGGATACGACTGATTCGTTACCCGGAGCTGGCGGCCTTCAAGATCGATCCAAAGTTCTTTATTGTAATGACCGCACAGGCTTTTAAGTTCGCCGATCACTTCATGAGCGCTTTTAAGCGTCCGATAACCGGTATTGTAACGAACGGCGCCGATATCCGGACAAGATATTATCTTCTCGAGCGCTTCGTCTTCCTGAATAGGCGGCAAGGTCGCAAAGAGCATTTCTCCACCCCCTCTTTAAGAAAATTTAGTTAGGCGGCCGGATCGCGAATTCACGATCCGGCCACCCTGCTTGTTTTTCTCTAATCAAGTCTCTTGGTCTTGCCCGGCTTTTTTCTCTGTCGGGATGGCAATTGCGGAACCGCGGTTTTGGGGACGTTCAGGGCGCGGAAGAATTCCTTGAGGCTTTCTTCTACTTGCTTCATCCGCGCATCGGACTGGCCGTCGCTTTTGAGGTGTGAAATAAAAGTCTTAAGATCGACTCCGCCCAAACCGGCGACAATGCCGAGCGTGGTATCGACGACCGCTTCCGGATCCACGATGGTAATGATATGATCCTTCGGCAGAACGCTCTCCCACTGCGCCTTGACGACCTCTTCGTTGTATTGGCGGTAAACGTCTTCCTGTTTTTTATCTTTCTCGCCCGGCCTTTTTGCGGGATCAAATTCAAAATCATGAACAACAACGTTGCTTCTGGATCCGGTTTCATTTCCCTGGGGCGCCGCTATGCCCTCAAAATGCTTAACTTCACCGTTCGCTTCGACTTCAACCTTGAAGGGAATGGGGCCTTTTTTGTCTTCGTGGAAATTATAATTCTGAACGATTACCCGGTATCGGCCTTCGGGAGCGCGCCCTTTGGGCCAACGGATATTTTCGACCGGCTTGCGGGTTTCACGGCCGCCGGCGTTCCGATCCACGTCCAGTTCGCCGCCGCATCTTGAGCGCCGGTGATTGAACATGATCTCTTCGCCGGACGGGGTGATCACGTGCAGATCCAGGTCGTTATAATCGTTCCAGATAAGCGAAGCCCGGACGTCTACGCCGCCGTGCATGCCGCCGGCTTTAAGCACCCGATCCCTGATTTCGTTGTCAATATTCTTCTTGTGCTCTTCCCAGGGCTTGCGCACGTAAATAAAAAATACGTGGTATTTCTCCTGAAGCAAGCGGAAGGCTTCCGCGGCCAGAATATCGGCCGGGACATCCACGCCCAGATATTCTTTAATCTGCTCCTTTTTGACCTTCTGGTAAAAACCTTCGTCGCCCAGGATAACGCAAATCCCCTTCTTGCCCCGCGTGTTGGCGTCAAGCTTTGTCCGGGTAGCGTAGGCGTAGGCCGCAAGCTCATAAGACTCCTGGCCGGAACCGCCGCCGCCTTCTTCTATCCAGAGATATTCGTTAAGATTGCGGTCAAGGATATTGCCGACCTCGAATTGGCCTATCTGTACAGGGGCGCGGTCGCCGTCGGTCGCGTCGCCGACGCCGCCGATACTTAGGGTCGGCCCGGGCTGATAGCTCCTTTTGATGATCTGGCCGATCAGGCGCGCGATCTTCCGGCGCACGACCATCGTATCTTTGCCGCGGGATTTAGTCAGATCAATCAATACCGCGATCGGCGTCGTTTCCGGGTGCTTCGGATTATCGAGGCATTCGCGGATCTTGCCTTTGATGTTCATCTCCGGGTGGCACTCGCGCTGGCCCGTACCGCGGTTCATGAAACCGCTGAAATTGAAATCCTCCTCGCGGATCGCTTCACGCCGAGGCACGCTTCCTACATAATCATCGCCATCGCCCATGATTTCCTCCTATACTTTTTCTTTCGGGTTAAAAGCTAAAAAATCCTCTTCCCGGTCCGGCATATAAAATTCCATGAATTTTCTCGGTCCCCATAAGCTTTCGACGAGGGAGATCAATTCAAAATGCGCCCGCCAGGCATCCTGCTGGCGTCCGAGCTGGCTTTCGACGACGAAGGACAGAATAAAATTCCGCAAACGTTCATCGACCGTATCGGGCATTAAGTTGGTTTTTGGGTCTCCGCCCAGGATATAGATCATGGATTTGCCGATCGAATAAAGATCGGTCGCGAACGTAGGCAAACCCTTTGCCGCCACTTCCGGCGCGCTGTAGATTTCGTTGACCGCGCGAAAACCTTCGCCGGTATCACGCGGCTTGTACGAAGCGTAAGCCCAATCCAGGAGAATGACGTTATGGGCCCGATGCCTGACCTGTTCGTGCTGCGGTTCTATATTATTGTGCATTATCCCGCAATGATGCGCTCTCCCGATAGCGCCGAGCATCCGGCCCATCATCCAGACGGCGTGCTTGGCCGGCACTCCTTCCCGGTAATCCCCGTATTCCCTGATTTCGTAAACATTATAAGAGTTGCGCACCAGACGGGTAATGACCCCCAGGCGCCCATCCTCGGTTTCGAAATGATCAAGGATCAGCGGAAAGTGAACGCTTTGCGGCGACGGGTTCTTTTTGAGAATTTCAAGGATTCTCGCCTCGTTCCGCAAAAAATCGTTGTCAGCCGGATTGTCCGCGATCTTGACCGCTACGTCCCCGGCGTCCTCTTCTCCGCCCACGCATCGGCCGCGATAAACGGCGCACTTGTCGCCCTCGCTCCACGGCTCCGCGGTATTGACGTAATAACCGCGCTTGTCGGTGCGGATAATGAATAAACCTTTATCCTCCCTGATCTTTTGCCCGTAAATACCGGCCCCGATCTTTTCCCGGGCGCGGTCGCGGAATTTATTAAGCTGTTTCAGCGCCTCCTGAGCCATTTCCCTGGCATCCAGGTCGCCGAGATAATCGCCCGGATTGACCGTTTTAGCGATAGCCAGAAAAACCTCTTCAAGAGCGGCTAACCGCTTCTCGGCATTCCGGCCCTTGATCGGACCGAAAACTTCCTCGGCGCAGACCGCGTGCATTATATTTTCGTATGCTTCCTGCAGTTCTTCGAACATCTTCTTGCCCTCCCCTCTCTAATGACCGTAAATTATAATATCAGCCTCCTCTCTTTGCGGTTCGACATATCTTATATAATTCGGCTTGACTCTCGTTTCCCAAAATTCAACTACCCGCGCTTCGGTCACGCCGAAGCGTTCGGTGTCGCGCCTGACGCGGCGGGAGAGCCTTGTCTCCTCCGGAGTATCGACGAAGACCGTTTTTTTCGGGCCGCCAATATCGCGCAAAAAATCGATCACGAAAAGCCCCTCGGCTATCCGGCGCGGACAATGCGTTATTTTTTCGCCCTGATCGCTTAAAATACTGTTGGTAGCTTTTCGGTAATCGGGGATATAAACATCCATCCCGGAAGAAAGCTGTTCGGCGCAATGGCGGAACAGGCAGTGCCGGTAAGATTCCGGCACGTCGAATAATTTACGGCCGATGGAATCGCGCGGTATATCCGGATCGTCCTTGTCCTTGAAAAAATTGTCGAGCGGCAATACGGATACGGTTAATCCCCGATTTAACAGATTCTGCCGCAATGCGGCGGCCAAAAAACTCTTGCCGGAACAGCTGCCGCCGGCGATAGCCAGCATGACTCCATCCGAAGCGGACGAAAAAATGCGTTCCAGTTCTTTTAAACCCTCGTCAAAACCGAATACTGCCTGTTCTTTCATGCCTTTCCTTTCTTTATTCAATTGTAAAGAACCTTCTTAATCTGCAATATTTTTATCGTCTCCACGGGCGATCAAAATACCAGAGATTAAATGTTCCGCTATGCCTGAATATCTTCGATATCAGGCATAGCGGAAATAAATTGTTTCATTAGTGCCGTCAAAGACGGTTTTTAAATATTTTATCGATCGGTCGCGGCCGTTGATATTTATGACCGTCAGACGGGCATAGATATCAACTAAGCGAGAGCCGTAATCCGCTCTCTTAAGATGTCTCACCAGACTTTCTTCCGGAGTCAGGTATCGGAATATCCCGCCAGAGGCGACTACGGCGCCGTTTTCATCTTCGAGAACCAGGCTGACCGTACCGGGCACGAATTCAATAGCGGGCCGGCCGTACATAGACCTTATTTCATCAAAGGACAGGATCGCTTCAACGCCGACAGCGGCATAAGCGCGGAAAGTTTCGTAATCGTTGTCCCGCACAGCCGCGCGGATTATTTCGCCCCAGGAACGAATATCATATTCTTTTTCCTCTTCACCGAACAAAGCTTTCTGATCAAGGATCAAATGGCGCGGGAAGAGCCCATGAACTCCCGGATTGCCGGAAGCGATCGCGACGATATCGTCCGCGCCCGGGATCATGGCGAAATGCAATCTGTGCTCCTGGTCGGTCCGGTAAAAGGGGGTCAGGATAAATTCAAAATCATTGGGTCCGAAACCGCGGTCAAAAAGCGACCGCGCGACCATCTTCATGACGAGCCATTTCGGCAAAGGATCGCGCGCGGTGATCGTATACGATCTCTGTAAAGATATTTTCACGAAATATCCGAGGCGTAAAAGCCGCGCGATATACTCGATATGGCCTTTGTGCGGTATCCCCATGCGGGCCGGAAATAAGATCGTGTTTTTGTTCCCGGTCCGGTCGCGTCCGCTTACTGGTTTTATCCGGTGCGTTTTCTTGGTCCCTAATCGTTCCGCCACTGCCTCTAAATCCGGACGTTTCTCCGGGTCTTTCCGAAGCATGCGTCCGATAATTTCGAGTCTCGCGTCGCCGGTTTTAACGGCCGGATCGCTTTTAAGCGGCAAACAGGCATTAGCCCAGGCATATTTCAGGTATTCGTTTTCCCTGTTCTCCGGGTCATCCAGCAGACAATCAAGGCTCAATGGATGCGCGCCGAAGAGAAGTTCATAGGCCAGTACTCCCAGCTGGAACACTATGGACTTAAGCGAAAACATCCGCCTGACCGTCGTTTCCGGCGGACTATAGCGCGGTTCCGTAATAACCGAGAAAACTTCCCGCTCTCCCGGTGTCAGAATTTTTGCCAGACCGAAATCGATAATATTGGCGCCGTTGTCTCCGACAATCACGTTCCCGCCCTTAAGGTCGGTATAGAGTATGCCCGCGTCGCTTAATATCTTAAGCTTTTTAGCCAAATCCGCGATCAGACTGATAACCGCATCTTTATCCAGCTGGTGTCCGGGAATCCTGAATTCATCCAGGACAGAACCGTAGACGAATGACTGGCGGATAAAATCAAGGTCCGGCGCGATTTTTTCGATGCCGTAATAACGGGGCAGCCAGTCTAAGCGCGGCAGAACGCCGATAATCTCATCTTCGTTCTCTATGTACTTACCGGCCGGTCCGAGCTTATAATCGACAAGCTCCTTAAATACCTTGATGATACCGTCCGAATCGCGTACCAGATAAACGAAGCTTTTGAAATCCGCCTCTTTGGCGCCGGTCTGCAGGCGTTTCAGGATTATCTTACCGTGATCACGGCAATATTCACGGAATGAGCGATTAACGTCTTCGCCGGTTTCTTCGTAACTATATTCCGTCGGTTCAACGCCGCGGTCTTGCTCGCAAAGTAAGCTAATCTGCCTTCGTTCTTCGATTTCCCTGATAGCTTTAAATCCCGGACCATGGCCGTAAATTTTCGCGATAGCCGCTGTGGTTCTAAGACCTGCCCAATCTTCCAGGCTTTCAAGATAACGGATAGCCGGCACAAGCGCCCGGCCGTCGCCATCGAAGCAGGCTAAATGCGCCTTAGCGGCCAGGACCATAGCGTTCTTTTTTTCCGCCGCTGTCCAGGGTAAAAACTCAAGGTTTTGCCGTATCAGATCAAGGCTCGCTTCCCGGTTTTTATCGCGACCGGTCAGGAGCTTCAAGGCGATCTTTCTTTCCATTGGCATCTCCTTTCCGGTAACAAAAAAGGTTTCCCGGATTCCGTCTTTGTCGGACGGAATCCGGTGTTTGAAAAAAAGTGCTACACGAAAATACGATTCATCATCCGTTCGACTTCTTCGACCGGCGCTTCCAGGTACTTGCCGAATTTGCGGAGAGTCTCCCGCGCCCTTTCATCTGATTTTTCTCCGAAAATCGCGTCTTTGACCCATTTACCGTACAAAAGAGAGAGAAACATCTCGACTCCCTGCATGCCCGTACTGCGCGCAACCAGAAAAAGAAAGGTATTGGCCGTAATAGCCATGCGGTGGTAGTCTTCCGGGATGCTCGACAGGTCGATCAGGTCATAAGCGAGCCGCTCCGGAGAAATAAACTGCTTCTGCAGTATTCCGACACGCGGACTATCTCCGCAGCCGATCACGGCAAAAGAGGTATATGTTTCTTTCACGAGCGCGAGCGCCTCGCGCCAATCGCGCTGAAACGGACAGCCATCGTCCGAAGAAAGGCCCATGCCATGCGCCACGACATCGGTAATAAGGTAAAGATGCCTTTCGGTCGCTTCGCCGAAATCGATCTTGCAGGCATTCCACAGGGCGCATTCGATCGCTTCGGCCGCGTCATAACCGTTGGCCGGCTCGACATGTTCAAGCGACGAATAAAGTATCTGATCGCCTTCCTTGTCCGATGACACGAAATCCACTTCCTGGAAGCATCGTTTTGTACCGTCTGTGTGATCACTGAAATAATTAAAGGCGGTCTGAGACTGCGGATCGATTCCGTTCAAAACTCCCATAATATAACCCGAGCCGTTTTTCATATGCTGGGCGATAACCCGGTTCGAACCGGAATTGTCGACCAGGACGAAATGGATCTTCTTGACCCCAGGTGCCGGACGGGTAATCCCAAGCCGGACATGGCTTCGATTATAAATCGTGGACTTATCCCGCGTTTCCCGCGTTTTTTTCTCGCCCATCCTGGCCCGATCTTCGTCCAGGCGCTTTTTTCTATCGGCTTCAGCCCGCGCTCTTTCTCCGGCATCGTCGGAAAAAGACTTTTTGGTCGAACCCATTGATTCCGAATATCCGCGATAAGTTCCTCCGGTCATATTCCCCCTTTCGGTTCTTTCTATGGCATTATTAAAGAGGGGGCAGAAGAATTCTTCCTCCTGCCCCCTAGTCGGTTCATTTCGGCTCTTTATAAGCCGTTATTCGTCTTCATTGAAACGCTGGAAATTCTTCTTGGCCGGAGCCGGTTTGGTGCCACCGCGCAGGAGCTTGTCCCAGGGGATGGACAGACCGAGCTGTACCATCGCTCCCAGATAAACCAGTTCGGAGTTTCCGCCGTCCACTTTCGGCAATTCCATGACGGAGAGCGCGTAGCGGACCAGATTCCTTTCCATGCGCACGTAATCGGCCGCCACATCGACGCCGAGCATCTTGAGCATCTGCTCCTTGGTGGCCGCGCCGACCAGGGCCGGTAATCTCTCGTCCTGCATGACGTTCTTGATGGTCTGGGCGTCGTAAGCGAGCGCTCTGGATACCGGAATACCGGTACCCGCGAAAGCCTTGTTGATCTTATCGATCACGCTTTCGGCCGCGTCCCGCAATACGGAAGTGTCCGGCGGGGACATCATGCCCGGGGGCATCTGCCCGCCGCCGCCGACAGCGGCCGTAAAAGCCGCCATCATCAGGGCCGGATTGGCGGCGCCGTCCATCCATGACCTCTGCCAATTCATGAGCTGGCTCTGAAAATCGTGGAGGGCAACCCAAAGATATTCTTCCAGTCGGTCCAGGAGCTTCTTTTTTCGGCTGGCGTTGACGAACTGGCCTTCGACACCGAGAACGGAGAGCACCTCCGCGTAATTGCGCTGGGTAACCATCTTACGAAGCTTATAGTAAGCTTCGCCGCAAGGTTCGTCGTTCTGTTCCGCGAATGATTCCATCCGGTCTCTGAGCACCTCCGGCAGATGGAATAATCCCACCCGTTCGGCCAACGCGGCCTTCAAGGCGGAAATGATCTCGGTCTGACCGATCTTGAGTTCACCGCCGACTTTCAGCATGGCCAGGAAACTGTCATCATCGGGTACGGCCGGCAGAATGTCAAGGGATGGTCCCCGCGCGACTGACGCTTCAGGCGACGCTTCGACTTTCACTTTCGGTCCGCGCAGGATGCCGACATGCGCGTTGAACTTGGCGCTCGGGATATTGAGCCCGGCCAGTTTTTCTCTGATCTCCGCGGTCGGTGCCGCTGTTTCGTCGGCCAGATAACCCAGGGCTTCATCTCCCGCTTCGCCGACGATCGGCCGCAGAGCGATGGTCACTACTCCCAGGGACTTGCCCACCTTATCGGCAAAAGCGCCGACGCGTTCCTGCCAGGCGGCTGGATAGACCGGGGCGGTTTCGTCGGTTTTGGCGGTTTCGGACGCTTCGGTGTTGGGGGTAACGTCTTTTTTCTTGATGGCCATCTTAGTCTCTCCTCCTGTTTGGGGTGGCGTAAAAATACGAACAAAAAACTCACGGGCACAAACATAAATCAGGATTTTTTTCTGTCCGGTATTTTCCTCCTTTCTTTGAGTTCAGAAAAAATCAAAAAACAAAACAACATATTACGACACAAAACAGAAAAATCTGCAACCAATCAATAAAATATATTTTAAAGAACTATGAATTAGATTTTTATCACATTAGCTAAGTTTTGTCAACCCATAACGTAATTCTTACAATATATGGACTTCAATCTTTTACTTAGTGTAAGTATAACACTATTATATGCTCTAACCAAATTTCTGTCAATATAATAAACCTAGCCAATATTAAATAAATATAAAATAAAACGCCTGAAATATTTTCAGGCGCTCTTTCTTTAAAAGATCATTCTGTCTTAAATAGGCTGTTTTGGCAAATATACTCCCTAACCGCTTTTACGGTCAGGTCGGAGATATCCTCCCCTCTTTTTATTCGTTCGCGAATCATAGTACCGGAGCCGTATATCCCCGGGATGCGGTGCAATTCGGATGACGGCGGCATGTCCTTTTCCGTTAGTTCATGCCCCGGGCGCTCAATCACGAAAAAATTCAAATCCTGCCAAATCTCGGTTCCCTGATGCCAGGTGTGCATCTCCGAGGCGCCATTCGCCCCGCCCACCAGGACATCGCTTCCGACCGCGTGCCAGATCTCAACGTCCGGATATTGCCGACGGTATTTTTCATCCAGAAGATAGGTCGGCGTATAAACTTCATTTTCCAGATCATAAACATCAAGTCTTGATCCCGGAATGCCGGCCAGGCCCCGCCTGACAAGCTCCAGTCTGTGCGCCAAGGATAGAATATTAGCCGAGGGTTTATCCGGTCTGGGACCGCAAGGATAGATGATAACCGTGCCGAAATATTTCGTCAGGTAACGGGCGATCCGCCGATGATGCCGGCCCGTCGGATTAAAACTCCCGCCATAGATCACGATCCGTTTGTCTCTTTTTTCTCCGAGCAGGACTTCTTCCTTAAGCCGGGCGAACCGCTCCGTAAAATAGGCCGGTAATATTGACTCCCGCAAATCCGTGCCGAAGGCGCGCCTGCTTGTCGTGATCAAAGGCGCGCTCTGTACACGTTTGAAATAAGAGCCGTAAAAAGATCGCCAACACTTCTCAAGATCCTTCACGAAATCCCTGGCTGTCGGAAATATCCGTTTAAGCGTTCCCGGTTCCAGCATGAATTCCCCTTCCAGGCGGCTTTCCTTGTATTTCCGAAGTATCCACTCCGGATCACGGCGGAACTCGGTAAAGGCTCGCACCAACTCATCATGGTAACCGCGCCGATGCAGATGGCCGTAATCAAAGGGATCGGCCTGATCGGCTTTAAGTTCGGCTGTCGGTTTGCGGACAAAGCAAGCCGCGGGAATCATCTCGCGCGCGAAAACCCGCTGATTGAGAAAATCCCCAAGCTGGTAAACCTCCCTTTTAACGAGATCGCCCAGGGGCGCCGCGAATCCGGCCATATCGCCATACAGCGTGCCGTAACCGAAGGCCGCTTCGACCTTGTTCCAATTGGCGGAAAAAACTCCGCCCATATCCTGGGCCAGCGCGGCTAAGATCTCCATCCGCGCCCGAGCCTGGATATTCTCGAAACCGGGCGAATCTTCGGTCGTGCCGGTAACGGCGCTTATGGCCGCGAGTATGGGTTCGATTGATTTTCTTTCCAGCTCCACGCCGGCGTTTGCCGCGATCGTTTCCGCTATATTCTCCGATACCCGGCCGCTATAACGCGACGGCATATAAACCGCGCGGACGCTGGCTTTGCCCAGAACATGAACCAAGAGAAGAAAGGACACGGCCGAATCTATGCCGCCGGAGAGTCCGACTATCGCCCGTCTCCGCGGCGGAGGCAGGAGATTGAAAAACTTCTTTAATCCGTAAGCGAGCGCCATGAAAAGCTGGGCCGCGTCTTCCGCCTGAATCGCATCCTTCGGCGCCGCGTCAGCCGAAAAAACGTACTCTTTCGTACCCTCGGAATACGGCGGTATTTCGAAAACAATATTTCCCCGGGAATCATAAACCGCGGAACTGCCGTCAAAAACGGTCAAATTCTTGCCCGTATTCTGCATACCGGTATTATTAACGTAAATAAACGGAACTTCGCACTCGGATAATAGATCACGAACGACCTGGTGGCGTTTGCGGTTTTTCTGCCAGCTCCAGGGCGAAGCCGACAGATTAAGTACGATCTTTGCGCCATTATCTTTGAGTATCCGGGTCGGATTCAGGGGATAATCTTCGTGCCACATATCCTCGCAGAGAATCACGCCCGCCCGGATCGGTCCGATCAGGGTCGGAATCGTAAAAGGCCGCAGCAGATCGTTTATTTTTCGGTCTTCCCGTCCGCTGCGCCAAACCATCTCATTATAAAGCTGGCGCCGGGAATAAAAATGGCGCTCATCGTCAAAAATACGGTATTTGGGCTGCAAAATTTTTATCGTACTGCCGATTAATTTTTTGTTATAAGCGATCAGGGCGGAATTATATTTCCTTAATCTGCCGTCCTCGCCCTTTTCACCCTCGGCAACAGTAAGATTTCCCCAAATGACGGCGATGCCCTTGGCGGCTCGACGGATCTCTTCATTGCGATCGACCGCTTCCCTGATAAAGGCTTCATTTTCGAACAAATCACCCAAAAGATATCCGGTCACGCACATTTCCGGAAACACTACGATGTCAGCATTCGCGGCCGCGGCCGCCCTGATCTCTTTAATGATATAAGCCGTATTAAGATCCGGCCTTCCCGGCAAAACAGGCATCTGGCAAAGCGCGATTTTAAGTCCTGATAGTCTTTTCATGCCATTACCTCTTCAAAATATATTTATAATTAATTTTCAATGTGCCATGACAATATAAAATAGCATAAAAATAAATTACCGTCAATGCCAAATGTTTGGAAAATAAACCATTCCTGAATAAAAAAACGAAAGTGACTGACTTTCGTTGTTTTTTGCTTTTTTATTTCGGTCTCACGATAATTGACGGAATCCGGTACATTCTTAGGATATCACCGACGTGGCTCACAATACTGGCGACGCCGTAAAGTTTAAAACAAATTTCAGGATCGCCTTTATGCCGGATGGCCAACGCCCTAAGCCCCTCGAGACCATCCTCGGTCCGGTAGGTAATTACTGTTTTATCCCCGTCGAAACCGGGATAAATCTCTTCTATCAGCGCCATAGCGCCCTCCTATTGATAAAAGCCTTTGGCGATCATGTTTCCCGTCCATTCAAGAAGTTGGAGGCAATGCCGCAAACGATCGGCCGCGAAACCGCGCTCTTCGATCCAGGGAATCGCCTTCTCGATTTTTTGGTACCCTCGGTTGAGTGATAGCAGACGGCCCTGGTGGTCGTAGACATCGATGGTCCGCATCCGTTCCCGGGCCCTCTCTTCGGTTTCCTTGGTGTTATAAAAAGGACTGTCCAAACAATCGCATTTCGGTATGCCCAGTTTCAGCTGGTAAGTATGGGTAAATTCTTCCGCTCCGCCGTTAGAGTATTCCCATTTTTCGTGCATATCGTGGTCGGAACACATCTCAGAGATAATAGAGAGCCAGAGGGCCTGGAAATGGTCCTGACCCCATCTTTGATCCTTGGGGATCAGAAAGGCGGGGTTGACTACCGGCCGTTGCCAGTGTTTCATAAGCGCCTGCCAGAAATTCCAGGCCAGGCGGTAATTATGCCGGATAGCGGCTCTCATCAATTGGGATTTTTTTTCTTCGCGTTCCGGCGGCGAATATTCCAAAAGCAGGTTATAATAGAACCAGCCCGAAGTGATCGGTACCGACATATAGCGCAAATTCCCGATATTGGTAATACTGCGCAATACACGCATGGTGTTATGGATCGTGATCGATTGCGCCGATTTCTGCGGCCAAATTTCGGTTTTGTACTTGTACCAGAGGGATTTTTCTTCCAGGATTCCTGGCATCGGTCGTCTCCTTTTCTCGATTTAAAGGTGCCGTTAATGATTTCCGGGTAATTATCGGATTGGCCGTCCCGGTATTTAAAATAAGATTAACATGAGCAAAGGCATAGGTCAACGGCTCTACGCAATATTTTTCCGGACCGCTTTTCTCCCTATTTCCGCTCCGGCTTATCCTTGCGCTTGGTTTTGGCCATTTCCCTTAAATCTCTTTCATCCATGGATTCATACATGGACCTTGAAGATCCTTTAAGCGAACCTTTCGCGCGCTTTCCCCTTTTTGCGGATAAAGCGACTCCGGCGGCCATCTGCTGTTTTTTCGATTTTGCTTTTGGAATATCTTTCCATAAATTCATAAATCATACCGATAGTAAATTATACTTCCGATCAGATTAAACCGCGCTTAAAAACGAAAAACCGCCGGCTAAAACCGGCGGCCCTCTTTACGCGATCTTGTTTTTTTATTCCATGAGCCCCAATAGATACATGAGCGCGATTCCCAGGGCGAAAGAAAAGAAGTGGATCCCGTTCTTGCAGATATTCTCGCTATGCTTTATTTCGGGAATAAGGTCGGAAGCGGCGATATAGATGAAGTTACCGGCCGCGAAAGGAAGCAAAAAGGCGGTATCGATATCCCGAGCCAGCGACCAGGCGATAAGTCCGCCTAAAACCATGGTCAGGCCGGACAGAAAATTAAAGAGCAGGGCTTTGCTTTTTTTCCAGCCGCCGTGGATCATGATCCCGAAATCTCCGAGTTCCTGCGGGATCTCGTGCATAGCGACCGCTAAAGTCGCCGCCACCCCGATCCCCGGGCCGGCCATGAAAGCCGCCCCGACGGCTAAACCGTCGAGAAAGTTATGGATGCCGTCGGATATAAGGACGAGGTAGGTAACCGGATGCCTGTGTTCGCTCGGCATGCGGTGGCAGTGGTGCCAGTGGATGAACTGCTCGATCAGGAAAAACGCGGAAAAGCCTAAAATGACGATAAGCCAAACCTGGCTTCCGGCGCCCATTTTTTCGGCCGCTTCCGGCAGAAGATGCAGAAAGGCGCCGCCCAAAAGCGCCCCGGCCGAAAACGCCACCAGGGGCTGGATTATCCTTTTTAGCGCTTCCTCCTTAAAAAACAGCGCGATAGCCCCGGTCAAGGATAGGGCGCTTACGGCTAACGTGGCCGCGAGGATCCAAAGTAAAGTGGTCATAATTTTAAATATGATTAATTCGAATATTTTTAATAACTACATTTCCGGCATATCCCGGTTAAGGTGAGCCGATGCTTCACGCCGGTAAAATTCTTATGCCCGCCGAATTTATGGTCGCACCTGAAACTTTCGGTATAACCGCACTTCTCGCAGATGATATGGTGATGAGGTTCTCCGGCCAGACAGAATTTTTCCTCGCGGCCGTAAATCTCCGCGTGGACCAGTTCCAGGTCTTTGAGCATCGCCAGACTGCGGTAAATCGAAACTAAATCAGCGCCGGCGATCTTTCCTCCGATCTCCCGGGCGGAAAGCGGACGCTTGGCGCGCGTAAGCGCCATGAGAACCGATTGCCGCGCCCTGGTTATCTTATATCCCCTTTTCCTGATTTTTTCGATTATATTCTCCATACCGGCATCATATCATAAATGCAAATAATTTGCAATAATATCCGGGCATTCTTCTTAATAAAAGAACCGCGAAATTTATTCGCGGCTCTTTTTATATTTCGATCTCCGTAGTTAATTCGTCTGATTCTGATATTTATACGATTTCTTCATGGCCTTCCAGAAGATATCCCGGCTGACGCAGTGCGGATTAGAGCCGTCGCAATCTTTGTTCTCGAGGATATTGCCGTATTTGGCGAAAGTATTCTTGTCCTCGTACATATAGGGATCTTTCTGGAGGTTGGCGGTTACGGCCGCGTGGGCCCGCTCTATGTTCCCGCCCGCTTTGGCCAGTTCCTCTTCCATGCCCAGATTATAAGCCCGGACTAAACCACGGAACTCGGCGGACTTGGCTTCCTTTTTGACCGTATCGATGGCCTCTCCTAAAATAGCCGTGACCGGACCGGCGGCATCGGATTCAACGAGGTCCATAAGCTCGCCGAAAGCGGCTTTCTTCGCTTCATCCGTGGCCATTTCCCAGGCCTTGTCTTTAAGCGCTTCTTTTACCATCTCGAGATTGCGGTCAATATCCTGTTGGCGCTCGGAGAGACCCTTATCGATCGCCGCCTGGCGCTCGAGCATGCGCTCGTAGATAAAAAGCTGTTCGTCGTATTTCTGCTCCGCCGCGGTCGGATTGGAATTCCAGAACTTAAGGTAATCGACGGCGTTGCCGACTTTTTCGTTCCAGCGAAGCTGGAGCATCTCCCGCTCGTCCATGTTCTCGATATTATTCTTAGGATCGTTCTTGTGTGCCAGAACATCCCGCAGAGCCTGATAATCTTTGGCTTCCATACTCTCCCCCCTCTCGCGCAAACGGTCATTTAAAGTGATCAAGGTATCGCGGGTCGTTTCGTCTATTTTTCCCAAGTGATAATCAAGGCTCGCTTCCCGATTTAAGGGGTCGGACATCGACTCGTAGTTTTTTTTATTGGCGTCGCTCATGATACCAAGGATATTTCCGCGCTTCTCTTCTAGACCCTTAAGCTGTTTGGAGAGTTCCGGATCCGCGCCTTTTTCAAGCTCGGCCTTGACGAGCGCGATCTGATCGTCTATTTCTATGACGCTCCCGGGGCTCATCTTCGGCCCCACCCGGGAGACGCATTCGTTTTTGTCCGCGCCCGTAAGCTTCGCGCATCCGGCCGGATCGGCGAATTTCACGGCCGCGCCCAGGATACACTCTTCCCGGGTGTAGGACATGGGTCCGCCTTCGATCCGGTCGCAGGCGGAAAGATCGCCGGTATTCTCGGCCACCTGGAGATAGCATTTGTCTTTCGGCGGATTGGATCCGGAAAAACCTTTGCCCTCGATCTTTTCGCAGCCGTAGGGATCGCCCTCCTGCACGGCCGCGCCCTGCCAGCAATGATCGGCGTCCGGTATAAAATCACAAACAACGCCCAGAAGCTCGCCGACGCAGCCGCCGAGAACGAAAGGCAAAACAATAAGAAGACTTAAACCGGCCGCTTTTTTCCCGAAACCGCGCCGGAATTTTATGATCAGCGATATCACGAACCAAAGAGCGGAAAAAACCAAGATCGTACCGGCCGTTATCAGAGCCGGTCCGCCCACGAACGTGATGATCGCCCGGCCGATATCGGTATAACGCGGTTCGTTATAGACGAGCTCCCGGGCGAAAAAATACCAGGGCAGGACCGCGGCCGCGAAAAAAACGGGATCAAGCAGGCGGATATTTCTCCCGCCGGCAAAACGCCGGACAAGCGCCAAAACAGAATAAATAAGCGCGGACAAAAAAGCCATGATAAACCCGGCATAAGCCCCGAAGCGGGTAAAAGCGGATAATATTTTCGGATTCGCGATATCGCCGGCTTCGGACAGGAGGGACGGAAGCGAACTTTTGAAAAAAACGTAATAAGCGAGCGCGAAAAAAACGAAACCGAACCAGGGGACTAAAACCCCGCAGCGGCATTTTTTAATCTTCGCCGCCGGCGCTGATTCTTTTTCCTCCTCTTTTTTTACTTCCCCCGTCGCGGGAGCTTTGGCTTGTTCCATAGATTTGATAATTACAATAAATTTTTTAATATTTATTATCTGAATAAATTTTCTGATTACGCGGATTTGGAATTATTCCTGAAAATCCGCCGGATAACGCGGTCGATCCCGATCTCATTGATCAGGATATCGTCAACCGGGAGGTCGGAAGCGAGGATTTCGGCCGCTTTTGTCTTTATGCTCCGGCGCTCGACGCGCCAGGACGCGGAAAAACCGTCAAAATCCGTTAGGTCGCCGAATCTTTCCAAGCGCGAACGGTCGATCTTTTCGTTAAATATAATTTTTAATTCTTTATAGGGCGCGTATTTTTTTATAAGGTCGTCTAAATTACCGTCGTAAATTATCCGGCCCTGGTCTATGATTATCACCCGCCGGCAAAGCTCTTTGATATCTTCCATATAATGCGAGGTCAGGACAATCGTCGTCCGGCTTGTCCGGTTGTATTTTTTTATGAAATCGCGGATATTTTTCTGCGCCACCACGTCCAGACCGATAGTGGGTTCGTCCAAGAAAAGCACTTTCGGCGCGTGAAGTAGGGCGGCGATCAATTCGCACTTCATCCTCTGCCCGAGCGACAGCTTTCTTACCGGCACGTTTAAAATATCCTTGACATCCAAAAGCTCGGTTAATTCATCAAGGGTTTTTTTGAAACTATCATCGTCAACCTCGTAAATAGCTTTATTTAAAAGAAAACTTTCTAATGGCGGCAAATCCCACCAGAGCTGGTTCTTCTGGCCCATGACCAGGGAAAACTGCCGTTGGTAATCTTTTTTCCGGTCCCAAGGGGTAAAGCCGAGAACGCTTATCTCGCCGGCGGTCGGATGAAGGATGCCGGATAACATCTTTAAGGTCGTAGTCTTCCCGGCGCCGTTCGGGCCGAGAAAGCCGACTAGTTCCCCCTCTTCGATCTTAAAACTTATGCCCCTGACCGCTTCCGCCTCAAGTTTTTCCCGCTTAAAAAGCGCCTTGAAGGCCGCCATTAGCCCCGGCTGTTTTTTATAATAAGGATAATTTTTCGAAAGATTTTTAACTTCGATGATGGGCATATTATTTTTATTTTTGGTTCTTCGACAAAGTTTGGGGGTAAAATAATCGTGGGTTCGCAGAAAACCGTTAAATGTAAAGTGTAAATCTCAAAATGCAAAATGACAATTTAAAATTTAAAATTTTACTGACACCAAACCGATTCTTTCTTAAATTTTGTTTAAAATAAGGCCGACAGAAAGAATATGTTCTGTTTTTACCGGGGATTTTCTTAATTTTGCATTTTGAACTGTCATTTTGCATTTTGAGATTTGCATTTTGAATTTAGTTGCGAATGGCTCAAAAGATATTGAGACTAACCCACAAACTTTGTCGAAGAACCTTATTTTTAAATCAACTGGACGCGCTCTGGTACCGGCTTAAAGCGAAATAGAAAAACTTTCTGGAAACATAAAAAAATATGATCGCAATGGCGAAAGAAGCGCCCAGGAGATAAAAATCAGGCGTCATGGCCAGGAATTCAGCCGGCACGGCCGCCAAAAAGGCGATCGGCAAAACAGTATAAAAAAATATCCGGACGAATTTATGCGCGAAAATACCGGTCGGAAAACGGGAACCGTAAAGGATGGATTCCGTGATCGGCTGCAGTCCCCAGCCCTGGATCGTCCAAAAACTTACTGATTTTACGATCAGGTTTATGGAATAAAAAATCACTATTCCGGAAAATAAGAGCGCCGCGTACAAAAGCAGATTAATTAAGAGCGCCCAGCCGCTTATATTAAGGCCGGCGATCGCGTAAATAAGAACGGCTATGCCCAAAACGACCCGGCTCCAGTCTTCGGGATCGGCGCGGTAAATAGAAACGTAAAGCTGGGTGTCTAAAGGCTTGACGAGCGCGAAGTCCATGTCGCCGTTCACGATATTCCGGGTAATGCCGGTCAGATTCGCGAACAGCGCCCAGTTTATGCCGTCTATGATCATGTAACCGGCGATAATAATCAGGGCTTCGCGGTAGGTCCAGCCGGAAAAATCAGCGACGAAATTAAAGATCACGTTTATAAAAACTATGTTTAAAACCATGTGCGCGATAACGGACAAGGTCAGGATAAAAAAATTTCCCGGATAGGCCATCCTGGCCATAAGCCGCACTTTGGCGTTTTTGCGCCAGAGGAGAATCGCCCGCTTCAGGTCAGATACCGATCGCTTCATATTTTTTTATGCCTTTGGCTAAAACTATTTTCGTTAAAACGTATAAAACCAAAATCCAGGCCAGGCCGGCCGCGTACTGCCGCAAAACCCAGATCGAATCGAATTCACCCTTAAAAACCATGATCGGAATAAAACTTATGTACTGAAAGGGCAGAATGCCCGCTATCTTATAGAACACGCCGGGAAGGACGTCCAAAGGCACGTATTTACCGGCCAAAAATATGGAAACGAGAGACAGTAAAAAGCTCAGACCCTGGATACGTTGGAAGAAAAAAGCCATGGCTCCGATCAGGAAAAAAATGAAAAAAAAGATAAAAGCCGAGTTTACTGAAAGCAGAAAAAAGGCCGATAATTTAAGATAGCCGAACTGCTTAATAATATAAAATAGCATAGCCAGGATGATCACGGAAAAAACGGCCAGATTATAAATAAAATTTCCGAAATATATGAATAATTCCTGTTTGATAATACTTACCGGCTTTAAGAGATAATTCGTAAATTCGCCCTCGCTGATCGCCTCGGCCAGATTCCAGGCCACTCCGTAAAACTCAATCAAAAGACCGGTGATCTTACCGATGGCATAATAAAAAATCATAAAGGCGAAGCTATAATCGCCGATCTGTCCGCCGACCTTATAAATCGAAAACCAGATATAAAAAAGCACTCCGAAAGAAAACGATTCGGAAATAATCGTGGTAATCGTATTGGCGCGGTAAGCGAATCCCGACCGGACCCGGTTTTTCATTATGACCCAATATTTTCCCATATTTTGATCTTACAACCAACCGGCTAGATCGGTAAAAAGGCCGTAAATTATTTATATTTAATCTTATTATAACCTAACTTTATCCAAAAAGCAAAACAAGAAAAAGCCCATTTGGGCTTTTCGCGGTCATGAACCCTTGCGGTTCATAAAATACGATACGCGTCGCAACGCCGGATCTTTGCGATTATAAAAAATACAAAAAATTTAAATTACTTTGCGATAAAAAAAGCGGTTCTTGCCCGCTTTTTCGTTCTAATCATTTTCCTCTTTTGTTTTAGGTACACACTTATGGCGGTTTAATTATTTAATAAAGCTTCGTTGGGCGTAAGTCCGTTTAAGGCACAATGCTCCAGATTATTATATTGCTCATTCCACTGCTTAACCGCTCTTTTTAATCCTAATACGGTT
>JAZDLN010000003.1:0-23089 GCA_043801965.1 Candidatus Falkowiibacteriota bacterium | reverse complement strand
GCCGGGAACGTCGGATATGAATCCGCTTCGGTCAGGATAACGGTCAACGATACCCAAACCCCGCCCCCGCCCCCGATCCTCCCCGGTGATCCGTCCGGCCAAATCCCGCCCCCGCCCCCCCCGCCGCCTCCGACGACCAGCTGCGGCGACGGCGCATGCAACGGCACGGAAACCTGTTCGACCTGCGCCTCCGACTGCGGAGCTTGCCCGACGGCCGGCTCTTATACCGCCAAGAGGGCGTCAGCCGCTCCCACGATCGACGGCCAGTTGACGGAATATGCCGAAGCCAACACTATCGTCATAACGAATAGCCGGGGAACAACCGGTACTTACCGTTTGCTCTGGGATTCGACCGCCCTCTATATCGCCGCTCAGGTAAGCGATACCCAGTTAGCGGCGATCGGTACGACCCGCGACGGCTCACTCTGGAACGACGATGCGATAGAAATGATATTCGATACGTTAAATAATCGCGGTACTACCATGAATTCGGACGACTATAAATTCTTCGTGAACGTGCTAAACGTCCAGAACGATTCCCAGATTTTTAATACGAGCTGGAACGCAAGCTTCACTTCCCGGGTAAGCGCCCAGGGAACGGTAAACCAATCCGGCAACACCGATACGGGATACGTGATCGAGATCGCGATACCCTGGTCCGCCTGGAGAATAAGCGTTCCGGCCGCCAATACCACCTGGGGATTCGATCTGGCCCAGGATGATCGTAACGATCTGGGCCAGGTCGTCCAAACCGTCTGGACGAATAGCGATGATGGTGATTTTAATAATCCGGCCGGATGGGGAAGCATGGTGCTAAGTTCGCTGACAGCTAACGTCGGCGGCGGCGGCACTGACACCGTTAATCCGGTGGTAGCTTCTTTTTCGATCGCCCCGACCTCCTTAAGCGTCGGATCGAGCATTACCGCTAACTATACCGTCACCGACAACGTCGCCCTGCAAAGGGCCGAGCTCTGGAGAGCTCCCCAGGGGACCAATTGCACCGACACGGCGAAAACCGGCTGTGTCTGGAGCCAGGTAACTTCCGCTAATATTACGGGCACAACACGCACGGGAACATTCACAAGTACCCTGACCGCGGCCGGGACCTTCTATTACGGCCTCCACGCGGTGGACGCGTCCGGAAACACCGGATATGAACAGACTTCGATCAGAGTGACCGCGAATTCCGTTCCGACACCGCCGCCTCCTCCTTCTATGGGATGCGGCGACGGCACGTGCAACGGTACGGAAACCTGTTCGACCTGCGCCTCCGACTGCGGAGCTTGCCCGATCGGGCAATTGCCGATATTTCCCGGAGCCGCCGGTTTCGGGACGTTAACCCGCGCCGCATACGGAGGAGGTTCAAATCCTACCGTACATAGAGTCACTAATTTAAATGCGTCCGGTTCGGGTTCGCTTCAGGGATGTGTAGCCGCAAGCGGTCCGAGAATCTGCGTTTTTGAAGTTTCCGGCACTATCAGGATAACGAGCGACCTGGCTATCAGAAATCCGTATATAACCATCGCCGGTCAGACAGCTCCTAATCCCGGGATAATGATCAGAGGAGCGGCATTGGCCGTAGCTACCCACGATGTTCTTGTTCAGCATATCCGCGTCCGCGCGGGTGATGCCGCCGAAGGTCCGAGCAAGGATAATCGGGATTCTCTCAAGATAGACAATGACGCGGGAAATACTTATAATGTGGTAATCGATCATTGTTCTTTTAGCTGGAGCGTTGACGAGAATGCTTCCGTCTGGCACCCAGGGCTGCATGATGTCTCGTTCATAAATTCTATCCTAAGCGAAGCCTTGCATATCGCCGGTCACCCGAGCTATCCCGCCGGCACCTCTCATTCCATGGGTTTTATCGTCGGGTCGGGCATTAACCGGGTAACGGTCGCGTATTCGCTTTTGGCGCATAATAACGAGAGGAATATCCGCCTGTCGGATGGTTCCGCGGCTGAAGAGATAAATAACGTCGTCTATAACTGGGGCTCAAGAGCGGTTGATACGGAAGGGGATATCAACGTTATAGGTAATCATTTCATAACGGGCCAGAATACTGACATGAGCCGTACGTCGATCTATCTAAGAAGCAGCGCGGCCAGGGTTTACACCAGGGATAATATTTATGCTCCTACCGGTAATGTCTCATCGCCGATCGGTACGGTCAGTATACCTAATTCATGTATCTTGCCGTCAAACGAGGTTTTGGATTATGTTCTCGGTTACACCGGCGCTCGCCCGGCGTCCCGGGATCGGGTAGACAACCGGATCATGAACGAACTTCGGGCTCGGACGGGCGGGTTTAAGAACACCGTGGAGGAAGCCGGCGGTTGGGAAAACCTGACTGTAAACAACCGGTCTTTGACCACGCCCACGAATCCCCACGGCGACAGTGACGGTGACGGTTATACTAATCTTGAAGAATGGCTGCATAATTACTCCTCCCAGGCGGAAGGAGGATTATCGAACGCCTGCGGCAGATAGCGCGAGGGATATATATGTTCAACGATATTAAAAAATTACTGTCCCGGTCTGTTTTCAGGGCCGGTATCGGCGGCCAGGTAAGATCAATCAGGATTTTGGAAATATTCGCGGAAGCGGTAGAAGCCGTTTTGCCCAAAGACGGCACTGCCGGGAAAGTCAAGCCGCTTTACGTAAAAGATAATGTAATTATCGCCGCCTCCCTGTCCCGCGCGGCTATCGATATATTGACCAAAGAACAAGAAATGATAATATCGGAAATTAATAAGCGGGCCGGTGAAAAGGCGGTTAAAGATATAAAATACATAGGCTAATCAAAATCCTTGAATTATTGAATATTTAATGATAAAGTGTTATTATTAAATATTAAAAGGGATTGGTTTTTGTTATGACTTTAAAGAAATATCTGATACTTATGGCTGTTATGACCTCTCTTTGCTGGTTAGCCTGGATTTATATCATTTTTACCGTTAATCCGGAAATTACCAACTGGGTCGGATTTAACCTTTTTTACATATCTCTCTTTCTTAGCGTGGTGGGAACGGCCGCTATCGTCGGTTTTGTGATCCGGTTTATAGCTTTAAAACAGGCTTTGGCCTGGCGGTTGGTCAAAGAGGCTTTTCGACAGTCGTTCTTGTTTTCCTTCCTGATAGTGATAAGCTTTATACTCCTTTCGTATGACCTTTTTACCTGGTTGAATTTGGGATTTTTAGTTATCGGCTTGTCGGTTTTGGAGTTTTTCATGCTTAGCCTGACGTCGCGCAATATTTAGCGTCCTGGCGTATAGAATAAATTAGTATTTCATAATTTATGCAAGACGAATTAAATAAAATCAAACAGGAAATATTCGAGGAATTAAAAAAGATCAGGGAATCCGAAGCCTTAAAGGAGTTGGAAGTAAAATATCTGGGCCGCAAAGGGGAGTTTAACGGTATTCTCTCCGGCTTAGCCGAGCTTTCCGGAGATGAGAAAAAAAAGATCGGAATGCTGGCTAACGAGATAAAAAAGGAGATAACGGACAAGATCAACGAGATAAGGGATATTTTCGGAGCCGGCGTAAAAACCGAATTTATCGATGTTACCCTTCCCGGCGGAAAAAGGCCTCGCGGACATCTTCATCCGATCACGATAATCCAGAATGAACTCGAAGACCTTTTCTCGTCTTTGGGCTTTATGACGCTTTCCGGCCCGGAATTGGAAAGTGATTGGTATAATTTTACGGCCTTAAACGTTCCTCCGCATCATCCAGCCAGGGATATGCAGGACACATTTTACGTCGATAAAAAAAATGAGAACGGGGAAAAAGACCTGGTCATGCGCACTCAAACATCCACGATGCAGGTAAGAGCGATGCAAAAATACGGCGCACCCCTTAAAGTCATAATTCCCGGCCGGGTTTTCCGTTCCGAGGCGACTGACGTGCGCCATGAGCACACTTTTTACCAGCTTGAGGGCCTGATGGTCGATCATAATATTAATTTTCGGCATCTTAAGGGCGTACTGGAAATAGTCGGAAAAAAACTTTACGGTCCGGACACGAAATTAAGAATGCGTCCGAAATTCTATCCTTTCGTAGAGCCGGGAGCGAACGGCGAATATACCTGCTTCCTCTGCCATGGAAAGGGTTGCCGTTTATGCAAGCACAGCGGTTGGCTCGAGATACTCGGTTGCGGCATGGTCCATCCGAACGTGCTTAAGGCCGGAGGAATCGATCCGGATAAATATCAGGGATTCGCTTTCGGATTCGGATTAAACCGTTTGGTCATGCTTAAATACAATATCGACGACATTCGGCTTTTTAATTCCGGGGATCTGAGGTTTTTGGAACAATTTTAAGTTACTCGCTTCGCTCGGCCCCGCTACGAAGGGGCACATGCGAATATAATCAAGATATGCAGGTTGAAGTTAAGAAAATTATTAAATATTGCGAAGACTATCTTAAGGTTATAAATTTTGAGGATGGCTGTGTTAATGGCTTGCAGGTCGAAGGCGCGCTTAAAGTAAATAAAATAGTTACCGGAGTCAGTCTCTCGAAAGAGCTTATCGAGGCCGCCATTAAAAAGGAGGCGAAATTAATATTGGTGCATCACGGTTTTTTTAAATCGGACATACCCAATCCTTTTGAACTTAAGGGGGTTATGAAAAACAGGCTGAAACTGATACTTGAAAACGACCTGAACATAGCCTGTTTTCATCTGCCTCTGGACGCACACCCGATCATCGGAAACAATATCAGTATATGTAATTTGCTGGGCGTTACGAAAGTAAGGCCGTTTAACGTCGGTTATATCGGTAATCTTAAATCCGGGATAAGCCTGGATAAATTTATCGGTCTGGTTAACGACAGGTTAAGAACAAAGTCTTTTATTATCTCCGGCGGAAAAAAAATAGTCCGCACCGTGGCGGTTATTTCCGGAGGGTCTTCTCCTGATTATGCCTTGGCGGCGGAATTGGGGGCGGACGCTTATGTTTGCGGTGATATCCGGGAGAATATAGTTAGACAAGTCGAAGAAGGCGGGATCAACCTCGTTAATGCCGGGCATTATAATACGGAGAAGACGGGAATCAGGAACTTAGGAGATTTGGTCGCGAAAAAATTTAAAATAAAAGTGGAATTCGTTGATATTCCGTGCAGTATTTAGTTTGTACAACGCGTAACGCATAACCTGCCGGCAGGCTAGATTGAATATCGGTAATTGAAAATTTTAGCTTACTATAGAATTTAATAAAATAATCGTTACGCGTTTCACGTTACGTGATGAATATATGTATTTAAGTTTAAATTGGTTAAAAGATTTTGTCGATATACCGCGGTCCCTGGCTCCGGAAGAGTTGGCCAGGCGTCTGACTATGCATACCGTCGAGGTCGAATCGGTTATTAAAGAAGCCGATAAATTTAGGAATATCGTGGTCGGGGAAATACTGGAAGTAAGGAAGCATCCGCAGGCCGATAAGCTGCAACTGGCCCGTGTCCGGTTAAAGAATGAAATACTCGACATAGTCTGCGGCGCTCCCAATATCGCCGTCGGACAAAAGGTCCCGGTAGCTTTAGTCGGAGCGGTTTTGCCGAACGGTCTTGAGATAAAAGAGGCTCTTATCAGGGGTGAGAGATCATCCGGAATGCTTTGCGCCTTGGACGAGCTGGGATTAGGGGACGATCACGGCGGAATATTCCTCCTCGATAAAAAAGCTAAACTCGGCCAGAGTTTGGCGGAATACCTGAAACTAAAGGACGTAATCCTGGAAGTCGATAATAAATCCCTGACCAACCGTCCCGATCTTTGGGGTCATTTCGGCATGGCTCGCGAAATAAGCGTATTTTTAGGAAGAAAATTCAAAGAACCCGGAACCGTCGCGGTCGATAAGGATGAAACCAGCGCGGCTATAGACATAAGGGTAGATGATTCCGGATTATGCCCGCGTTATATGGCCGTAGCCATGGATAATATAAAGATCGGTCCTTCTCCCCGCTGGATGCAGGAACGCCTGGCGGCGGTCGGCATGCGTCCGATAAATAATATCGTCGATATAACAAATTACGTGATGCTCGAATATGGCCAGCCCATGCATGCTTTTGACGGGAAGCTGCTTTCCGGCTCCGGCCAAGGATATAAAATAACCGTGCGGAGGGCCAATAAAGGGGAGAGCATAAAAACTTTGGACGGAGAAAAAAGATTATTGGATGAACAGATGCTTTTGATCACCGACGGCGATGTTCCGGTGGCCATAGCCGGCGTGATGGGCGGGCAAACTAGCGAAATTTCCGATAATACCGCCAGTATTGTTTTTGAGTCGGCTAATTTTAATTTCGTGTCAGTCCGTCGGACGTCCGCTAAACTCGGACTTCGGACCGAATCTTCCGTCCGTTTTGAAAAAAGCCTCGACCCCAACCTATGCGAAACGGCCCTCTTCCGCGCCATCGAGCTTACCCGGAAGATCTGCCCGGGATCAAAGGTTATTAGCCGGATAGCCGACGAAAAGAAGTTTGCCTTGAATCAGGGGCCGATAAAATTGGATTTGGATTGGATGAACCGGTTTATCGGTCTTGATATAGACAAAAGGAAAACCAGGAAGATACTGGAAAGATTGGGATTTATTTTTGTCGCCGACCCGGCCGGAAACCGAAGAGACAACGTGCTATCGGTTATGATCCCTTCCTGGCGGGCGACCAAGGATATCGCCGGCAAGGAAGATCTGGCCGAAGAGATAATCAGGGTCTACGGTTATGATAATCTTGCTTCCGATATGCCGGAAGTGAAAATAACCGCTCCGGAAACCGATCGGGAACGTCTCTGGGAAAGGGAAATTAAAAACATATTATCCCTGGGGGGCTGTTTGGCCGAAGTTTATAATTATTCGTTCGTCGGCGAGGAGCAATTGAAAAAGCTGGGAGCGGACCGAAAGGATTATCTGACGCTGGTCAACCCCGTTTCCCGGGATATGACCTTGTTAAGGCAGGATCTTGCGCCTAACCTTATCTTAAACGTAAGAACGAACCAGGCCAGACACGATCAATTCGGACTTTTTGAGATCGGAAGCGTTTATTTCCCCCATGAAGGAGAGTTTTCGAAAGACGATAAGAATATCGCCAATCTTCCTTATCAGGAGAAGAGATTGGGTATAGTATATGCCGGCAAAGAGGATAACGTTTTTATTGAAGTAAAAACTATCATCGACTATCTCTTGTCGTATTTTAATTTAAAATGCGATTTTATAGCCGCGGAAACGATTTATGATTGGGCGGATAAAGCCGCTATCGCCCAAATCCGCGCTAACGGCAAAGATATCGGCAAGGTATATAAGCTCGACCAAGCGGCAGGCAAAAGATCCGGGATAAAAAAAGAGGTCGCTATCGCCGAACTTAATTTAAGGGAGCTTTTCAAATGCCTGGCGGGAGCGGGAGAAAAAAAATATCACCCCTTGGATAAATATCCGTCTCTTAACCGTGATCTGGCTTTTATCGTTGACGAGCGGATTTTATATTTTGATATCGCGAATACCATACTCGGCTTTAATGAATATATCAAGGGAGTCGAACTGTTCGATACTTATCACGATGGAGAAAAATTAGGCAAAAACAGGAAGAATCTGGCTTTTCACATCACTTATCGGGCCGATGACAGGACTTTGACCTCAGAAGAAGCGGACGGTATCCAGAAGGCTTTGATTAAAAAGCTGGAAGAAAAATTCGAGGCGAAAGCGCGTGATTTTTAATAATTACAAATACACGAATCAAAGCACAAATTCACAAATATCGAACGAATAAGCAAATTACATATTTGTGTTATTCGTGAAAAGATTTGTGGATTTGTAATAATATTATGTTTGAGACCAGTAAAGATTTTCTTAATATCGCCATCGGCGCGGCCGTGTTGGGTCTGGCGGGTTTTACCTGCTGGGCTATATATTATTTCGCCATGATACTCCGGCAGGCCTTCAAGATCGTTAAGGAAATGCGCGATCGGCTGACCAAAATCGACGAGCTTATAGAGACGCTTAAGGAAAAAATCGAGCATTCCACCTCATATCTTCTTTTGATCGGTGAAGGAGTGAAAAAATTAGTGGATATCGTCAAGGTGTATACCGGGAAAGAGGGGAAGAAGACGAAAAAAAAAAGATAAAGATAAAATATAAATTCAGTATAGCTTGAAAGTAAATCCAACAAAAAACAGACCCTGATCGGTTTGTTTTTTGCGTTAGGTGGGTTATGAGCTCTTCGTATATCCGCACCCCTTATCGGCGCACTTCGCGCCGCCATCCCTGGTTTCGATCAGCAAATTTCCGCAATCCGGGCATTTCTCGCTCATAGGTTTGCCGGCATAAGCGGTTTTACAGTCCGGGTAGCGGTTGCAGGCGTAGAAGATCCCGCGCCGGCTGCGTTTTTGGACTATTTCGCCTTCGCCGCAGACGGGGCATTTTATTCCGGTTGCGCCGCCGTTTTCCTTGATGCTTTTAATGTTCTTGCATTTCGGATAAGCGCTGCAGCCCAGAAAGGGGCCGAACCGGCCGTTCTTGACGGCCATCTTCGCGCCGCATTTATCGCAGACCTCGTCTTTATATTTTTCTTCCAATTCAGCCATCTTTTCGTTTTTTTGGACGTCATCCTTGTTTTTCAGGCTTTTGATGTTTTTGCAGTCCGGAAAAGCGGAGCAGGCCAAATACTTGCCATAGCGGCCGGTTTTTATGATCATGGGCGCGCCGCATTTATCGCAGACCTCTTCTGATTTTTCTTCCGGCATGATATCGGTTTTCTTTATTTCGTCATATTTTTCCTCAAGATTGGCCGCGAAAGGAGTATAAAAATTCCGGATTACCGGCTGCCAGGCAAGTTCGCCTTCCGCTACCCGGTCAAGCTCGTTTTCCATCAGGGCGGTAAATTTAAAATCGACTATGCCCGGAAAATGTTCGACCAGAAGGTCGTTAACCACGAAAGCGATATCGGTCGGAGCTAATTTTTTGTTATCATCCCTGGTGACGTAATTCCTGGCCTCGATCGTCGCTATGGTCGGAGCATAAGTCGAGGGTCGGCCGATGCCGTCTTTTTCCAGCTCTTTTACGAGACCGGCATCGGAGTATCGGGCCGGTGGTTTTGTGAAGTGCTGGACCTTATCAAGCGAAATAAGATCAAGTTTTTCGCCGGACGCGACCGTCGGCAGGTCGAGTTCGCTTCTTTTTTCCGGATATACTTTAAGATAGCCGTCGAATTTTATGATCTGGCCGGTGGCCCGGAACTGGTAAGCCGTCCCGACCGCGTCTATGTCTATCGTGGTATTATCCATTATAGCTTCGGGCATCTGGCTGGCTATCGCTCTCTGCCAGATAAGTTTATATAAACGGTATTGGTTTTTATTAAGGTAAGAAACAAGCGATTCCGGAGCGCGGGCGGCTTCGGTCGGCCGGATAGCTTCATGGGCTTCCTGCGCTCCTTTGGATTTAGTTTTAAAGCGGCGCGGGGAGGGGAGGGAGTATTTTTCTCCGAGGGTTCCGGAAAGATAGTCTTTGGCTTCGGCCAGGAATTTTTCCGACAAGTTGAGGGAGTCGGTGCGCATGTAAGTAATAAGCCCGACTTGCTCGCCGCCGCCGATCGGGACGCCTTCGTAAAGCTGCTGCGCCAGGACCATGGTCTGTTTGGCGCTCATCCCGAGCCAGTAGTTGGCGGTTTGCTGCAGCGTGGAAGTGGTAAAGGGGCGCGGCGGATTTTTTTTCGTTTCTTTTTTTATGGCTTCGGCGATCACGTATTTAGCGTCCTTCAGATCCTCTTCGATCTTGTCGGCCTGGGCCTGGTTCTTTATTTCGAGCTTATCTACGGTTTCGCCCTCGATCTTATTTAATTGGGCTTTGATTATAGCGTCTTTATTCTCCGGCTTGCAAAGTTCCGCTCCGAGGGTCCAGTATTCTTCCGGTTGGAATTTTTTTATCTCCCGTTCCCGCTCCACGACCAGGCGGACCGCCACGCTTTGCACCCGGCCAGCGGACAATCCCCGGGCCACTTTTTTCCATAAAAACGGTGAAAGCTTATAACCGACCAGCCGATCAAGGACCCGGCGGGCCTGTTGGGCGTTTACAAGCTCCATGTTGAGCCGGCGCGGATTCTTCAGGGCTTCTTCGATGGCTCCGGCGGTGATCTCATGGAATACGATCCGGCCGGTTTTATCGGCATTTATCTTTAAAGCCTCGGCCAGGTGCCAGGCGATCGCTTCTCCTTCACGGTCTTCGTCGGTTGCTAATATGATCTCTTCGGCTTTGACCGCCAGCTTTTTTAAGTTGGAAAGATTCTTGCGGGCGGTTAAAGGAATAACGTATTTCGGTTCGAAGTTATTATCTATATCCACGCCAATTTCTTTTTTGGGCAGATCGCGGACATGGCCGAAAGAAGACTCTATTTTATATGAGGAATCCAGAAATTTTGTTATGGTTTTAGCTTTGGTTGGGGACTCTACTATAACTAGTTTCATATTTGTATTTGGTTATCGGATTAATTGTTAGTTGGGATAATCTGGTTGGTTTAAAAATAAATTATTAAAATTATCAATTTTCAATTATCAATTTTCAATCAATTTATAAATTTAATAATTTTCAATTTTTCCTTTGTTCGTTTTTATCCATATAATGGTTTCTATAAATTTAATAATTGAATCATTGGAAATTCATTTAAAATTGAAAATTGATCATTGAAAATTAAAATTTGTTTATAATATAAAAAGCGCTTTATTTTTTATCTTCCCAATACATACTGCATTCCGCCTAAATTTTTTACCATTCCTTTCATTTCCATTATTATCAGTGTACTATTTATTCGTGCCGTGTCAAGTCCCGTAAGGCGAATCAGCTCGTCGATATGCTGAGGTTCGTACTTAATATTAGCTAAAATTATTTCTTCTTCCCTGGACGCGGGCATGATCTTTTTATTCTCGATATATGTATTTATCCGTGTAAGATCCAAGGTATCCATGATTTCCGAGGCGGTAGTTACCGGCTTGGCGCCGGCTTTTATAAGGTTATTGGGGCCGACCGATACCGGAGAATAAATATTTCCCGGCACAGCGAAAACTTCCCGGTTTTGTTCGAGAGCGTAACGGGCCGTGATGAGCGCTCCCGATCTTTCCCCGGCTTCTATAACGATGGTCCCCAGGGTCATGCCGGAAATAATACGGTTGCGTTGGGGAAAATTATGCTTTAGCGGCGGCGTGCCCAAAGGGAATTCAGAGATAACCGCCCCGCCTTCCGCCGCGATCTTATCGGCCAAGCGGAGATTTGACGACGGATAAAGGTTTTTTTTGTCCAAACCGGTGCCTAAAACCGCTATGGTCCGGCCGCTTAAGGAGAGGGCGGCGTTATGGGCCAGCGTATCGATTCCCAGGGCCAGTCCGCTTATTACCGTAAAATTGTTGTTGACCAGATCACTTACCAGGGTTTCCGTCACTTGTTTCCCGTAGGGGGAGAATTTTCTGGTGCCGACTACGGCCAGGCCGGAGCCGTTTTTTTTGCCGATCTCTCCGCGGCAATAAAGCAGGTGCGGCGGATCGTAGATTTCTTTGAGAAGATCCGGATAATCGTCGTCTTCGAGCGCGATCACGGCGATATTTTCTTTTTTTACTTTCTCCCAAAGGGCATCCGGGTCGATATTCTTTCGCGCGGCCGCGAATTCGTTGGCTGTTTTTTCTTCGATTCCGGCCCGCGTAAGCTCTCCCGGTGGAGATTTAAAAATATGCTCCGCGTCCGGGAAATATTTTTTGAGCTTCCGGAGCCGCACGGGTCCGAATTTAGGGAAGTTATTAAGGGCTACTTTATATTTAATGTCGTCTGACATAAAATGAATGATTTATTATGGGTTAAACCGATCTTTTAGTTTTTATTTTGCTTTTAGAGTTGACATATTTTTTTGCCCATGCTAAGGTAGAGAAACTTAACCCTTGGTTTTCTACTTGTCAAAGGGCTTTTTATTCGAGGAATACTTCACCTCCTTGGGTATTTGTCGATTAATTGTCCCTTCAAGGCAAGTAGAAAAGCGCGGATTAGGCTATAGGTATAATAACACGAAATCCGAAAAACCGATAGTGTCCGGATTAATGCCTTAAGAGGCGGAACGGGCGAAGATCCTCCCTCCTTGATTTTCTCCTTTTCTTTTGGGGTATTCCCCTGACTCTTGGGCAATAATCCGGATACTATCGCTCCGAAAAAGAATCGTTTTAACGGTTCGTTTTTTATAAGGAGGCTTTATGGCGAAAAGCGAAGTGGTTTGCGTTAAATGCGGCCGTAGTTTTTCGGAAAACGAAACCACGTGCCCCAAATGCGGAATATCTTTCGAAATGTGCCGCGTTCAGTGCCCCTTTAGGCAGCCCTGGAGGCCCAGGGCGCGAAAAATTTTTTTTGGATCTTTGTTTTAAAAGAAAATTATTCTGTCAATAAAAAATACCCGCTTTGTTTAAGGCGGGTTTTTTGTCGTTATTCGGATAAAGATTTTAATTTTTGCCGGGCTTCCTCTATTTCCAGCTCGGCTTCTTCTATTTTTTTCTGGCGTTCATTTTCAGCTATCACGACCTTTAAAACGATAGTGGCTTGAGCGGCCTGGGAGCCATTAACAGCGGCAATGGCGGCCTGCGCCAGGGTAGTGTAGCGGCCGTCTTCCAGGGCTATTTCCTCCAGGGAAACCAGGTCATCCGGAGAAAGTTCGCGCCAGTATTTTGTTAAAATATCCAGTCTTTTGATCTCGTTCAGGATTTTAATGAACAGTGGCCGTTTGGCCGCGAAGCGAAGCCCGGACTCCATCCGCGTTCCCCATTTTTCTTCCCAGGCATATGTGGAGAAATTAGCCAGAAATTTCAGGGCGATGATGTCGTGATGATTTTCGGAGTGGGGATGCGGAATATTGGTGGTTTCGGAAAAAAACCACATGATCCGGTCAAAGACCCTTGGCTCGTGGGATAATCGCCGCCAACCAGAACCCGAAGAACCATTATCTTCTTTGAAGAATTTTTGGCAGAGCATGGCCCAGGCTTTTTGGGCGATTTTTTTTGTTTCTGCGGCTAAGCGGTATTCTTCGTTGGGACAATTAATTCCCAGCGGCCGGTGGAACAAAAAGCTATTATTATGGCCATAAGCTACTTCCAGGTAAAAACCGATCCTGTCTTGTTCTTCTTCCCGGTCGGTATTAACATCAAATCCGCGGTGCAGGAGACCAATCAGTTCAGAACCTATCTGAGCTTTGGTGAAATTTTCTTTCCATTCCGGCCAAGTTTCATGGAATCGCTTAATATTTTTTTGGTAAAGTGGGTGCGTTTTTCTGATCTCATCTACTTCCTCTTGGTTCATTGCTTTTCCCTCCTTCGGGTTTAAAGTGCTAAGCCGGTTTATTTCCGGCTGCTTGGTTTATATTTAGCATGGATTATTATTTTTGTCAACAAGAAAAGCCCGTTTGGGCTTTTCTTAATTTGATATAAATTTATTTTATTTCAGTTCCGTTAATATTTTTTCTTCTGTCAACTTACTGATAATCATTGATTCAGCGGCGCTGAAATGCCCGAGGACATATTTTTCGGTCGGCATTTGTTCCGGCTTATCGTTCTTGACGCCGATTCTTATTCTTTTAAAATTTTTAGTTTTCAGGTGATTAATGATAGATTCCACGCCGCGGTGGCCGGCACTTCTTGAATTAACGGAAATTTTATAGTCGCCGAGCGCGATATCAAGATCGTCGTGGATGACCGTTAATGTCTCCGAGAGATCGGCGCTTTTTTGCCTGAGCAAGCCCAGGGTTTTCGGCAGCAATTTATAATAAGCCATGGCCGCCTGCGCGGCCTGTCCCGAGTTATTCATGTAAGTCAAGGGCTTGATTAAGAGTAGATCACCGTTACCGGCTACAGCGGCGTTAAATTTTTTGTTTACCGTCCAGTTAAAGCCTTGTTTTTTCGCCCAAGCGTCCACGGCCGCAAAACCGGCGTTGTGGCGGGTATTTTCATATTCTTTCCCGGGGTTGCCCAGGCCAATTATTATTTTCATAACGCGCAGCGCGAAAGCGCGCCTGTACCCGCTTGACGGGAATAACGCGTAACTCGCGATGATTTTATATTTATGGAACCGATTATTTTATGTGTTATGCGATCCGTGCACGCGCCTACCCTGCTCTATATTGATCGTCAGAGGCGTGCCGGAAAAACCGAACTTTTCCCGCAGCCGGTTTTCTATGAAATGCAGGTAGGAAAAATGGACAGTATCTTTAGAGCCGATCCGAATCGTGAATTTCGGCGGATTTACCCGCGTCTGTTTGAGTCCGTAGATATGCGGATATTTCGAGCCGCTCGCTTTGGCCGGCAGATGTTTTTTTACGATCCCACTCAGAAATTTTTCGAGTATGCTGTCGCTTACGGCGATATTCCTGGCGGCGGCGATCGAAAGGATAAGGTCGGGGATCTTTTTAACTTTTTCGCCAGTTAAAGCGGAAACGAAATGTATGGGCGCCCAGGTAACGAAAGGCAGGTGGTCGTATACTTTAGCCCGGCAGGCTTTAGTGTTTTTATCTTTGACCGCGTCCCATTTATTGGCGATGATTATAAGGCTTGTTTTATTTCCGATGATCTCTTCCGTGAGCCGGGACTCCTGCCTGGTCAGGGGTTCGTTTATGTCTATGACCAGGAGGGCGATATCTGATCTTTTTATGATGGAGAGCGATTTGATAATGCTGAATTTTTCCAGATTTTTTATTTTCGAATGCCGGATAAGCTTCTGGCCCTGGCGGCTTATGCCGGCAGTATCGATAAAGTTAATGCGTTTGCCCCGGTGTTCGATCGTTATATCCTGCGGCTCGCGGGTTGTGTGCGGTATCGGGCTCACTATTACCCGTTCTTCGCCCAATAGTCTGTTGATCAGGCTTGATTTGCCGACATTCGGTTTGCCGATAATGGCGACATTGATCGTATCGGGAGTCCGGACGCCGCCGTCCTCATTATCAGCCATCGGAAGTTTTTTTTCGGCTGGGATGGTTTCGACGATGATATCCAGAAGGTCCCCGGTGCCGGAACCGTTGGCCGCGGAGATGGCGACCGGTTCGCCCAGGCCCAGTTTGTTGAATTCGGCCGTTTCCTTCCGGAGACCCGGACTGTCGGCCTTGTTGGCCACAAGGATCATGCCGGCGGATTTTTCCCGAGCCGCGATTTTTTTATAAGAGAGGACTAATTCCCGATCCTGCGGTAAAAGCCCGTCCCGGGTATCGACCAGGAACAATATTAAATCGGCCCGCAAAAGGTAGTCGCGGGCCTGAAGTTGCACTTTGGCGTCTATATCCCCTGAGAGCCGGGTTTTTCGTTCGGTCCGGCGGCTGGCTGTAAGAAGCTTGAGATCTTCGATGCCCCCCGTGTCCACTATCCGGAAAGAGCGTCCGCGCCAGTTCACGAGACCGAGATTGCTGTCGCGGGTCGTGCCGGAATTTTTCGATACCAGGGCGCTTTTCTTCTCGGTCAGGCAGTTGAAGAGCGTTGACTTGCCGACGTTGGTGCGGCCGAAAATGATCACCAGCGGTAAATTATTTTTTTCTTCATGATCCATATCAGGTTAGTTTAAAACAGGTACTCTGTACGATTTTTTATAATTTTTAATACGAATTTTATTCCGATATTCACCCGTTGGTTATTTACTCAGGCGTATTCTCCTGGTTCTCCTTGCCCGAATTCGTCGCGTCCGCGTCCTGGCCAAGGACCAGTATAAAGTCCGGCTGGATCGGATTTTTTTCATTCCCCATTTCCCGGTCGATATCGTCAATCAGCCATTGAGGCAGGCCGAAAGATACGTTGGCTCCGGTTTTTTCCTTAAGAAGCGACATGGACTTCTCCTTTTCCCCGTAAGTCAGATCGTAAATGACCGATTTCTGGAAATTCTGGCGGCTTGAGTTTCCGACCCTGATCACTGTAAAACCGTATCTTTCCAGATCGACCGTAATTTTCGAGGCCAGGCCGTTTATCCAGGTGCCGTTGCGCACCTCGATCGTCGCCCGTTCCTGGGTAATGTTGTTTTTTATTTCTTCCGGGGCGTCGGAGAAAATGTTGTTGATCATGTATTCGATTTCCGAGAAATCGCCGCTTCTCGGGAGAAGTATATAGGCGCCGCCGTCCGATATGGTATTCAATAAAAGGCCGCTTTCGCTGTTATCCAACACCTTGCTGATGATATTTTTCTGATCGACGGAGCCGAACATGTCCCAAAGTTTGATCAATTCCCATATTTTAAGATTGGTGCTTATGTGGTCATTAAGATCGCCTAATAGCTGGCTTATTTTGATCGGATTTAAGAGAGTCCTGGCCGATAATAATTTATCCTTTACGGCGGCGATCACTTTTTGCTGGCGGCGCGCGCGGGCGAAGTCCGAACCTTCTATCCCGGCCGAATGGCGGGATCGGGCATATTTCAGGGCCAAAGATCCGTCCATTTCCCGCCAACCTTTTTCTATGTAAAGATGCTCGAAGCGGCTCGCGTAGTCGTCGGCTGATTCCCGGCCCGCTACCGGGTATTCAAGGTCATTAACCGTGTTATCGACGTAAACCTTGATCCCTCCGAGGTCGTCGATAATTTTTATAAAACCGGCAAAATCCACCCGGACGTAATAATCGATCGGTATATTTAAAATATCGCTTATGGCCTGGCTTACGGCCAGACTGCCGGAACCTTCCTGTTCGGTTTCAGCTAAAGCGTTGACGGCATTAATTTTTTTTAGACCGAGATCTTCCACTGAAACCGCCAGGTCGCGGGGGATAGAAACCATGGCCACTTTTTTCGTGGACGGCTCGAGGCTCAAAAGCATGATGGTGTCGGTAAGATATCCGCCTTCATGATTTTTTCCGCCCATGCCCAAAAGAAGGATATTTATGCGGTCTTCCTTCTCGCCTTTCAGGCGATGATCGGCGGACTCCGCTAAAGACCGGATCTGCTTTATGATCGGTAGATTGGCGAGCCAGGAGGTTGAGCTTTGGTTAGAAACAAGCACCTGGCTTGAAAAAACGGCCAGGCAGGTAAGCGCGAAAATAGCGGAAAAAATCGATATTTTCAATATTTTTGCGGTTTTTCTCTTCTTTTGCCCGACTTTTCCGATTTCCAGCAGAGAGGTTTCATCCTTTTTGGGTTTATACAGGTTTATATCCATAAATTAAGAAAATGTTACCTAATATTGGTGATAAATAATTTTATCCTGATTTGTTTAAAAATCTAATTAAAAATGGCCATATTCGCCATTCGCGTAACTACAATGATTATACATAATCCAATGGAATTTGACAATACCCCCCTCTTAGTAGCAAAATGAAGTTTACCCCCCTTTATTCCCTTGAAATATTTTTACTTTAATGTTATATTTTATAAAGGTATAAAAAATATAAAAACAAGAGGTTTAAGGGGGTCGGAAAGAGGCTTAGTTTGCTAAGATTCTATTTTTTTGTTTTACTTAACTATCAACACCATGCTAAGAAATTTCTTCAGTTTCATTTTCGAGCTAATTAAAATCGTTGTTATATCCCTGGTTATAATCATTCCTATCCGATATTTTCTGATCCAGCCGTTCTACGTGAAGGGCGCGTCGATGGAGCCTAATTTTTTCGACCATGAATATTTGATAATCGATGAGATCACTTATCGTTTTGAAGAGCCGAAGCGGGGAGATATCGTCGTTTTCCGTTATCCGAGAAATCCTCAGGAATATTTCATAAAACGATTGATCGGTCTTCCCGGGGAAACGATCCAGATCAAAGACGGAAGCGTGATTATTTATAATGAGGCTAATCCCGAGGGCATGATGATTGCCGAGGAATACCTTGAGCCAGGAACGAAAACTTACGGTTTGACGGAAAATAAAATAGAGTTAAACGGCAATGAATATTATGTTTTAGGCGATAACCGCAACTCCTCGAAAGACTCGCGAAGTTTCGGACCGGTAAACGAAAGCTTTATTACCGGACGGGTTTTGTTCCGAGGCTGGCCCTTTAATCGGATAAAAGTGTTCGAAGCTCCGGAGTATTTTTAATTATAATGCTAATCTACGAATTATGCGAATTCTACAAATATGCGAAATCGCTTTGATTTACATGTTCGTAGGTTCGCATATAAATTCGTAGATTCGTATTGTGTAAATTATATTTATGTCTAGAAAATCAAAAGAGGAAAAAGAAAAAAAAGCTGAAAAAAGAGGAAGAGAAAGGCGTTATTCGCGCCTGCGGGGGATGAGGGACATCCTCTTCGATGAATATAAATATTGGGATCTGGTTACCAGAAAAGCGCGCGATCTGGCGCTTTTGTACGGTTTTCAGCCGATTGAAACTCCGGCTCTGGAAAAAGCGGATTTGTACGAAAGATCCAGCGGCAAGAATACCGATGTCGTCTCGAAAGAAATGTATACCTTTACCGATAAAAGCGGTGACCGGGTGGCTCTCCGCCCGGAAGCGACCCCGGGTCTGGTCAGGGCCTATATCGAACACGGCATGTTCAATCTGCCGCAGCCGGTAAAATTCTTCTGGTTGGGACCCTTGTTCCGTCATGAAAAACCGCAGTCCGGACGCTATCGTCAGCACACCCAATTCGACCTCGAGATGTTCGGCGAGGCGAGTCCGGTGGCGGACGCCCAGATGATATTGATCGCCTATAATTTTTTTAAAGAACTGCAGATAAAAGTCCAGATCCAGATCAACAGCCTGGGATGCAAGGAATGCCGGGCTGATTATATCAATAAACTGATCGAATTTTATAAAGAAAGAGGGAAAAGGGCCAAGCTGTGTATCGACTGTAAAAAAAGATTCGCCACCAATCCTTTGCGCCTCCTGGATTGCAAGGAAGAAGAATGCGCCAAAGTGCGGGAAGAAGCGCCCCAGATAGTGGACTTTTTGTGTAATGATTGCCGCGATCATTTGATTAAAGTTCTGGAATACCTGGATGAACTCGATATTCCTTATAACCTTAACCCGTTTTTGGTCCGCGGTTTGGATTATTATAACCGGACTGTTTTTGAGGTCACGGCTATCGAAGGGGATGAAGAAGAGGGTGAAGAAGGCGCTCCGGAAAAGAAAAAGGATTCGGAAGAAAAGGACAAAAGGCAGGCCTCTTTGGGCGGCGGCGGCCGTTATGACAGGTTGGTGGAAGCGATGGGCGGACGCCCGACCCCAGCCTGCGGTTTCGGCATCGGCATTGAGCGGGTGATCCTTAAGATAAAGGAAAAGAACATCCCTTTAAAGAAAGATCAGGAAGATTTTATATTCCTTGCCCAGCTGGGAGAACAGGCTAAAAGAAAAATGTTCATCCTGTTCGAGGAAATGCGGAAAGCCGGGTATAGGGTCAGGCAAGCCTTTACCAAGGACAGCCTGAAGGTGCAGCTCGAAGAAGCAAACCGTTTAGGCGCGAAATACAGCCTGATCCTGGGGCAAAAGGAACTCATAGATGGCACGATCATTATCCGCGACATGGAATCCGGCACCCAGGAAATGATCGATTATAAGAAGATCAGCGCGGAATTGAACCGGAGACTCGAGAGTAAAGACGAGTAATTGACAGTTTCTCGTTATTTTGCTAAATAGATAATAGGCTTAAATCAAGCTATTAAATAAAAATTTTATACATTAAACTAGAAAGGAAGGTGTTCCGTGGTAGAATTCAAAAGGAATAAAGGAGAGAACTTCGAGAATTTTTTAAGGCGTTTCAATAAATCCCTGATAAAAAGCCGGAAATTAAATGAAGTTCGCCGAAAAAAATATCGCCAGAATAAAAAAAATAAGAACCAGCAAAAAGAATACGCCCTGATCAGCCGGAAAATGCGCACTAAAAACGAATATTTAAAGAAGATCGGAAAGCTCAAAGAAGAAACCAGAAAAAAATGGTAATTATTTTTTTTCCATAACTGGCTTTTATTTATCCGTAACCCTATGTCCATACTAAACGACATCAATAACGATCTTAAGGAAGCGATGCGGTCCAAAGAGGAATTAAAGCTTTCGACTTTAAGGATGATTATAGCCGCGCTTAAGAATAAAAAGATCGAATTGGGCAATAAGAACGAATTGACCGACGAAGAAGCGGTGAGTGTTTTCCAGACCGAGGTAAAAAAACGCCGGGATTCGGCTTCCGTTTACGAAGCGGGCGACCGCGATGATCTGGCTGAAAAGGAAAAAGCGGAGATAATGATCCTCGAAAAATATATGCCGGCCATGATGGATGAGGCTGAGATTGAGAAGATAACGAAAGACGTGGTTGCTTCCATGAGCGAAACCAGGCCGGAAGATTTCGGGAAAATCATGGGAGCGGTCATGGCTAAAGTAAAGGGCAAGGCGGACGGCGGATTGGTCAAAGATGTGGTTAAGAGAGTGTTAGCCGGATAGGTCCTATTTTTTATTGAGTGTTTAAAATACTCCCGAGAAATCGGGAGTATTTTGTTTATCGTAAAGGAATTTCAATTTTTTTGTATTTTTATGATCATAGAGCTGCACGCGTTGCAGTGCGGTGCATGGCGAATTCAATGAACCACAAGGGTTCACGACTACGAAAAGCCCAAGTGGGCTTTTCTTGGCCCGCAGTAACCTCCCTATTTTTTACCGCTAAAAAACGCCGTTTAAGCGGCGTTTATTTTTTGGTTGGTTTTTGACATCACGGTTATAGAATTCTTCCAATGTCCGGTATTCGGGTATGAGATTTTTAATTTTTTTAAAGTCTTCCGCGTTGATCGGACGACAATTCTTGCAGGGACGATAGCCCTCGCGGACGGCGTCTTCCAGGGAATGAAAAAATACCCGGTTTTTTTTGTTCATTCTTTTTCCCGACGCGCAATCAAGCCGGCCGAATATTTTTCCCGGTTTCCAGCCGGCATATTTTCCGGGTTTAGCGCTCAGGATGAATTTTCCGTTTTTAAGTATCCTGTATCGCTTTTTTTTCATCGACCCTCCCTGTTTTATTTTACGATATCAACTCCCGTCAGGCCTTGCTCTATGATATTTAAATCAGCTTCCGAATAGTCATTGCCGGAGATATCCAGTATTTTCAGATTTTTGAGATTACCCAATTCATGCGGTAGCCCGGTCAGGCGGTTGTTCGAAAGGTCGAGCACCTCAAGTTTATCCAGTCTTCCGATTTCTGCCGGAACCCCGGTCATTTGATTGTCGCTCGCTCTTAGCACCCTGAGGTTTTTAAGATGCCCGATCTCGGCCTGGATCGCTCCGGTAAGCCTGTTCCGGGAAACATCCAATTCGTGAAGGTTACTCTCGCTAAACACGTATTCAGGGATTTTTTCCAACCGCTGGCCGCTTAAATCGATAATATCACCCGGTCCCTCTTCTTTTGCCGCTGGTTTATCGTAATTTTCGATATTGACCGGTTTTTGCGCGCAGCCGGTTGTTATCAGGCTCATGGCGATCATTATAAGAAATATTTTTTTCATATCGTTAATGTTTTATTGGCGTCAGGTATTTAATGATTTACCGGCGTCCGTTAATTAAGAAATGTATTCGTTTTTTAATTAGTTTATCCGTGCGGTTATTTTTTCATGCCCGGGATGATCCTTTTGAATTGTTCAAAACGGGAGGACTTAGTGGCTTGGCGGATCTTTTCCTTTGCCCGGTTAGTCTTGGCGAATCCCAACCAGTCCGTATTCGGCCCTTTGCGGTTCTTTTCCGTAACGATCTCGACCAGGTCGCCGTTTTTAAGGGGCCGGTCAAGCGAGGCCATGCGGTCGTTTACCAGAGCGCCGGTTGCTTTATTACCGACTTCCGTATGGACGAGATAGGCGAAATCGATCGGCGTGGCGTCTTCGGGAAGATCGAAAACGTCCCCCTTGGGAGAGAAGACGAAGATTCGGTCCTGAAATACGTCAAGTTTGACTTTATTTATGAAATCATTGGTATTTTCCGTCTGGCGCTGGATATTCAGGATCTCCTGGATCCATTTCGGCTGGTTCTTGTAGTCCGATCCGCCCTTATGCTTATAATACCAGTGAGCGGCGATGCCATAAAGGGATTCTTCGTGCATTTCCCTGGTTCGGATCTGGAATTCCGTGGGTTTGTTCTCCGGACCGTAAACGGTCGTATGGAGGCTCCTATAGCCATTCGGTTTGGGAACGGCTATGTAATCCTTAATGCGATCGGATTTCGGCTTCCAGAGCGAATGGACGATCCCCATTGTCTTATAGCAGTCGGAAACTGTCGGCACGATGATCCGGACCGCGAATACGTCGTAAATTTCATCGAATTTACGGTCTTTTTTCTGCATTTTCTTGTAAATCGAGTAAAGCGGCTTCAAGCGGTCCTCGATGCTATACGCGATACCCTCTTCACTAAGCTTTTGGCTGAGGATATTCTTTACTCTTTGCGTGTATTGGTTCCGTTCTGTCTTTTTTTCAACTTCATATTTATATTCCAGCTTTTTATATTCTTCCGGATAAAGATATTTAAAACAAATATCTTCCATCTGCCACTTAAGGCGCCAGATACCGAGTAAACCGGCGATTGGCGCGTATATTTCCATGGTTTCCTGGGCGATTCGTCGGCGTTTTTCCTCGGGGAGAACATCTAAGGTCCTTAGGTTGTGGAGTCGATCGCAGAATTTTATGAGGATTACGCGTATATCCTGGGCCATGGCCAGGAACATCTTGCGCAGATTCTCCCGATATCTTTCCACTCCCCGGTATTTTATTTTACTTAATTTCGTAATACCCTCGACCAGAGCGGCCACTTCGCCGCCGAAGTTTTTACTGATGTCATCGAGCGTGTATTCGGTATCTTCCGGAACATCGTGGAGTATTCCCGCCATGATCGTTGACAGATCCGCCTTGATTTGCGCCAAAACAAAAGCTGTGTGCAGGCTGTGCTGAATATAAGGAGCCCCGGTTCTCCGTTTCTGGCTTCCATGGGCGCGAGCCGCGAATTCATAAGCCTTTTGGAGTAACGCGATATCGGCCTTAGGGTTATTTTCCTGGACTTTATGTATTATTTGGTCAATGGTCATATTTTAGGGCGTTAGGCTTTAGGGTTTTAGGCTTTAGGACGTTAGGGTTTTAGGCTTTAGGACGTTAGGGTTTTAGGCTTTAGGACGTTAGGGTTTTAGGCTTTAGGACGTTAGGGTTTTAGGCTTTAGGACGTTAGGGTTTTAGGCT
>JAZDLN010000042.1:0-5161 GCA_043801965.1 Candidatus Falkowiibacteriota bacterium | reverse complement strand
TTTTTTAGCTATAGCCCTAACTGGCTGTTTTTGCCAAAGCATTAATTGGATAGTTTCCCTTTCTTCAATTGTTAAATGTTTATATTTGCTCATACTCTACTATTTTAGCAGAGTGTTGCACTTACTTGTTGAACTTAGGGGCTAAGTATGATTAAAAGCCCGCAACGTCTAAGAACCCGATGTCCTTACGCCCGACCCCTCGTTATTTACCGGACGGTAATAAAAAAGTTTGACCGTTTCCGTGACCGCGAAATAGACCGCCACCAGTCCGAAAATAAGCGCCAGATGGTAAAAATCCGGCCGGATGAAACGGAAAATTTCGCGCCCGCTGCCGGTCAGGGGAATAATAACGGTAGCGGCGGCCGCGACTATGGATAAAGCAAAAAGAGAACCGGACGGAGCCTTGGCCTTAAGAAAAAAGAATTTCGTGCGCAGGGAATAAATCAGGGCCAGTTCGGTTAAAATACTGCCGATAAACCAATAGGTCTGGAGCGTAGTCGCGCCGAAACGCACGAAGAGGCTGAAAAATAGAAAATCGAAAACCGAGCTCACGAGCCCCAGGATCGTGGCTATGACCATTATGTCCTTGACGCTGTACCGCTTGGGGGAGGCGATCTCTCCGGGGTCAACCGCGTCGGCCGCGATCGCGATCATGGGAAAGTCGGACAAAAGATTTACCAGCAGGATCTGGATCGGGAGCATCGGCAGAAAATCAATAAGCATGGAAGCGATGGCGACGGCGTAAAAATTCCCGAAATTCGAAGCCAGGGTGATCTTTATGTATTTTGTGGTATTGGCGAACACTTCCCTCCCGTCCCTGATGCCGTCGATTATCACCTCGAGGTTCTTTTTAAGAAGCACTATGTCCGCCGCTTCGCGGGCCGCGTCGGCCGCGCTTTCCACCACGATAGAAACGTTGGCCGCTTTAAGAGCCGGGGTATCGTTGATCCCCTCGCCCAAAAATCCGACCTCGTATTCGCGCTCCAGGAGTTCGATGATCCTGTGCTTCTGTTCCGGCAATATCCTCGCGAAGACCGCGTATTCGGAAACCGCCCGGCTTTTTTCTTCTTCGCCCAGTTCCATGAATTCCTCCCCGGTAATGACCTTCCGCCTGTCCTCTATAAGGCCCACTTTGTGGGCGACCGCGCCAGCCACCTCCGGACTGTCGCCGGTTATTATCTTTATCGCCACTCCGAGCTCGCGAGCCTTTTTGACGGCGGCAAAAGTGGTGGGTTTGATCGGATCGGCAAACGATATTACGCCGAGGAATTCAAGATCATCTTCTAAGGGGACAAGATCGTCGGGGTTATAATCCGTTACCGTTCTGGAAGCGACCGCTAAAACGCGCGAACCGCCCTCTCCCTGATCCGACATCCAGCGCTTGATGCGGTTTTTTTCCAAGGTCGATAAATTTCGCGACAAAGCCATGATTTCTTCCGGGGCGCCGCGCACGATAAGTTCGAGTTCACGCCCTTTTTCCGCCAGAATACCGTTCCGTCGGCGCGCCGGATCGAACGGAATTTCACCGACTTTGATATATTCCCGGATCGCTTTCTGCTCATCGGCGGAAAGCGCCGACCAAAGGGCGACATCGAAAGGCTCCAGTTGCGCCTGACGGGAATCGATCCCCGCCGATATCATATTCGCGCAAAAAAGCGCTTGTTTTTTATCGGCGGCATAAACGTCTTTGACTGTAAGTTTGTTTTCCGTAAGTGTTCCGGTCTTATCCGTCGCGAGCACTTCTATCCCGCCCAGATCCTCGATAGCCGACAATCTCTTGACTACGACTTTTTTTCCGGCCAGGCGCAAAGCTCCGCGGGACAAGGAAAAAGTCATAACCAGGGGAAGAGCCTCCGGTATGACGGAAACCGCCAAAGCGATAGAAAAAATGATCAGGCTCACGAAATCAACCCGGTCGCCTTTAATTAAAATATTGGCTAAAAATACCAGGGCCAGAGTAATAACGACCAGCTTGATGATAAACTGGCTGAACCGGGCTATGCCCTTTTCAAAACCGCTCACGTGCTTAGTCTCCCTGGCTAGATGGGCGATATCTCCCATGGCCGTCTTATTGCCGGTCAGGAGCACGATGCCCTCTGCCCGGCCCGATACGACCGTAGTGCCGGAGAATCCCAGGTTTACCGCCCCGTACATGTCTTTAATCCTTCTTTTGACGGTCCGGCTTTCCTTGTTTATGGCCTCGGATTCGCCGGACAGGACCGTTTCGTTCACCTTGAGGTTAACGGCCTCGATAAAACGGACATCGGCCGGTATCCGGTCTCCGGGAGACAGCCGGACGATATCTCCCGGCACGAGTTCCTCGGATTTAACGCTTATTTCCTTGCCCGCCCGGCGGACCGCCGCCCGCGATACCGTATATTGCTTCAATAATTTAAGCGTCTGTTCGGAGCGGTATTCCTGGAAAAAACCGAGAAGAACATTAATAAGAACGAACATGACGATCATGATACCGTCCGTGCGTTCACGGAGTATAAAAGCCAGGAGCGCGGCCCCGAGCAGTAGATAGATAAAAGAAGACTTGAATTGCCGGAAAAAAATATGATACCAGGCCGCTTTATATCCCGCGATCTCGTTTGATCCGTACTGTTTTAAACGGCTGGCGGCCTCTTCCGGGTCCAGGCCGTAATTTAAATCCACCTTAAATTCGGCCGCGATATCTTTCGGGTTTTTATTAGAGTAAGAAAAGATGTTCATGGGTTAGGCATTAGGCGTTAGGCGAATAAACAAAAACACATAAATATTATACCAGAAACGGCTGATCTTTGCGAGACTGCTTGACACAATCGCTTTAACGTGCTAATCTCAAGCCAGCTCGTTAACAAAAGAGCGCCACTATAACCTGTCCTCTACGGGTACGCCCGGCGGACAAAACGAAAGGAAAGATGACAATGGACAAGTCCAGCATCGCGCAACTCATTTGCGGGGAACTGCCTGCAGGAGAACTGACGGCCGAAGAGTGGGTGGAGGTCCTGAAGCGTGTCATAGATATCATGAAACCGCTCAAGTATCTGCCCATGGAACCGCTCGATACGGCTCTACATTTATATTTTCCAGATCATGATATCCCGCCAAATCAAAAAAATATGAATTTTCCGGATGGCATCACTGCTAAAACACGGATTTTGTTCCTGGCGGAATTAGACGGACTTAGCAAAACCGAATTTATTAGCAAAAGCATAAAACATGGACAGAAGGAGAAAATTTCATCACTTCTATTTATAACCCAGAAAGCAGAATGGTTGTTGTGTAATTTTTCTCATCACTACAACACAACAAGATGGAAAAAAATAGTAAAAGTTGAATTCATTTTTATAAATGAAAATGATCTTTCTTGCATATTTAAATATCCGCGCGATACTTGCCGGTATATTCTTAATAATTTGCAAATGTTAATAAATAAAGATATAGTCTTAAGAAAAAAAAGACTTTTAGAGCAAGAAAAAAAACAACAAAAAATCACGCTCATCAACAATCTGATTTCGCCGCTAATCGGCGCCAATATTGATCTTTTCACCTAAACCATAATGCCGCCGCAAAAAACGGTGGTTTTTTATATACTTACATTATTTCGCCTTCACTTCCCTTGTCCCGCCTCGCTCCTCTCGACACCTCTAAAATCAAAAAGACGGTTAATTTTCCGTCTTTGTCGTTTTTTATTTTATACTCTCTACCGTGCCGTTAATCCTGGATCTTTCGGCCAGAAAGGTGGTCAGATGGGTTTCAAGCGACTCGTCCGGCCCGGTGATTATTTTCGATCTGTCGCCGGTTTTGAGCGCCATGAGCCAGTCTTTTATCAGACCTTCGTCCCCGCCGCCGTGAAAACCTGGTGCCAACGGCTTGGTTTTCACTGATCGAGTTTTTTCTGTCAAAAAATCCGTAATTATTATCTTGTTGTCCGCCATATTCCCATAGATCGAACCGTGGGTACCCTGGATCATGGTTTCGCGTCCACCCCGGTTAAAACCGCTCATGGTAAAAGCGGCGGTAATTCCGCCCTCGTATTCAAGGTTAACCACCTGATGATCGACTACGTCGTTGTCGCATTCGTAAACGCAGCGGCCGTAAGGTCCGACGCGGAGAGCTTCAAGCAGGTTCTCCCGGGTCACTTTATTAACAAGTACGGACACCGGCCAGCGCTTATTGCCTTTATTGAAACACTCCCTGAGATAAATCTTAACCGCTGAATAAGGGCATTCGCTTTCGCGTGGACAATCCAGACATCGCATAGCCGAACCGGCTTCTCTCGGTTTATTTTCCCGACGGAAATGAAACAGGCTGCCGAATGATTGGACTCTCCGACATGGCTTGCCGATCAGGAACCGCAAGATATCGATATCGTGGCAGGACTTAGCCAAGAGCATAAAGGATGATTCCTGCTCGTTGCGCCAATTGCCGCGGACATACGAATGGGCAATATGCCAATAGCCGACATGCTCGAAATGCTGGACAGTTACTATGTCCCCGATAATTTTAGACGAGATAATCTCGCGTAATTTCTGGAAAAACTTCGTATAACGAAGCACGTGGCAGACGGTAAACATAACGTCATTCTCTTTGGCGGCGAAAACTATTTCCTGGCAGTCTTCGGCAGTCGGCGCCATCGGTTTTTCGAGCAGTATATGGTAACCGAGCGCGGCGCAGGCAATGGCCGGGTCCTTGTGCATCCGGTCCTGCGTGGCGATCACGACAGCGTCGGACAACTTGCCTTTAGAAACAAACTTTTCCCAGTCGTCAAAAATCATTCCGTCTTTTATTTCGGGAAATAAGATTCTGACCCGAACGACCCTCTCTTGATCAGGATCAACAACGCCGACCACTTCTTCGTTTTTTCCGTAATTCTTTATATGCTCGGCATAACCCAATCCGCGGCTGCCGGCGCCGATAATTACTATGCTGGTTTTTTTATTCATATCCCTCCTTATCGGATGAAAAATATAGGTAATTTTAACGAACGAAGTAATAATTTAGCATAAAACGAAACAAATGTCAAGACAACGGTTGGTACATTCAACTCTGAAGTGCAACACCTGTCTTTTTATAGAATACCTCATAAGGTGTTTTCCAGCCAAGTCTTTTTCTGGGCCTAGAGTTTAAAAGATATTCAATTTTTCTAATATCATTATTTGTTATTGTTTTGAAA
>JAZDLN010000041.1:0-15285 GCA_043801965.1 Candidatus Falkowiibacteriota bacterium | reverse complement strand
TTTTTTAGCTATAGCCCTAACTGGCTGTTTTTGCCAAAGCATTAATTGGATAGTTTCCCTTTCTTCAATTGTTAAATGTTTATATTTGCTCATACTCTACTATTTTAGCAGAGTGTTGCACTTACTTGTTGAACTTAGGGGTAATTTAAAAGCGCCTTTTTCAAAGGCGCTTTTTGTTTGTATTTTTTATAAAAAAAGCGAAGTAACCGAATCCCCGCGGTGGCAGCGGATAATCGCTTCGCCGAATGTTTCGGCGATCGAAACCACTTCGATTTTGCCGCAGACTTTGGCCGCACCGTTAAGATCGATCGTATCCGTAACGATCATGCTTTTAAAAACCGATTTTTTTATCCTTTCCACGGCCGGACCGGACAATACCGGATGTATGCCGCAGGCATGCACCTCTCTCGCTCCTTCGCTCATGACGAGCTCGCCTGCACTGGTTATGGTGCCGGCGGTATCCACCATGTCATCAAGAATAACGACGATCTTATCCCGTACGTTTCCTAAGAGCCTCATGGTTTTAATTTCATTCGGCTGTTCGCGCCGTTTGTATATGATAGCGAGTCCGGCCCGCAAGCGTTCGGCATAAGCTTCGTCTACGGCGGCCCGACCGACATCCGGCGCGACTATAGTTAACTCGCCCCGTTCGATCTCAGCGGAAAATTTCCGAATGAGATGATTGACCAGAACCGGGCGGGCCCAAAGATGATCCACTGGAATATTGAAAAACCCCTGTATCTGGGGCGCGTGCAAATCCATAGTGATAACTTTGTCGGCACCGGCCGCCTGGATCATGTCGGCCACATCCTTGGCGCTGATCGGCACGCGCGGCGCGACTTTTTTGTCCTGGCGCGCGTACCCGAAATACGGAATAACAGCCGTGATCCGGCTGGCGGACGACCGTTTGAAGGTAGAGATCATTAGGAGGAGCTCCATAAGACAATCATTAACCGACCTTTCTTCGGTCGTACAGATCGACTGGACCACGTAAACATCCTGCTGGCGGACGTTTTCTTTTATCTCGATCTGCACCTCCTTATCGCTGAAAACCGTGACTTTGGCGTTGCCGACGCGCCTACCTAAATAGGCACAGATTTTTTTCCCTAGGGATTTGTTCGAATTCCCAAGAAAAATCGAATAGCCGTTAATGGCCCCTCGGCGATTTCCAAGCTCGTCAATATTCATTTTAAGTTCTTCGTACTTTTTCGTTAATTCCGCAAGATCCATATAGCACCCCCTTCGCGCGCGTTTAAATATAAAACGACCCGATATCGTCCCTTATTTTATGATTTTAAAGAACCGCGTTAAACGAATAAATTCTTATCACCTTTAAGGAAGTTTACGGCCGGCGCGAGCCACAAGGAAATAATATCCGGCCGTTCCATGTCGTGATCGCCGTCGGAAACGATTATTCTGTTCTTGAATTTTACGTTCAGACTGTCTAGGGGCACCACCTCGTCTTTTTCCCCGTGAATATGGAGGATATTTTCCGAGTCGGAAATCCGGGAAGAATAATCCTGTCGGCTGTTTTCCAAAAAATATTCACTGCCGACGTAATGCGCCTTAGTCATTTTTTGCGCCTGGCGGCAATACTCCAAAAAATCATTTTCATTAAGATATTTTTTGTAATTTTTCCAGGTAATTTTTGTCTGCGGACGGATTTTTTTCGCTTCTTTTTGCGTGAACCAGTAGCGCAAAAGCTCCTTCTGATTCAGGGCCGGGGACATGAATATTATTTTTTTAAACAGATTTCGTTTTTTTTCATCCGCCATAATACAGGGCGGAAGGCTGTGGGCAAAGTAAGCGACGCTTTCAAAACTCAGTTTCTTTTTTGCGGCCCGGACGGCGCGGACAAGTTCGTCTCCCAACCCGGCTGTATTTATTTTAGAAAAGTCACCGTCCGATAACCCGATACCGGTGTGATCAAAGCGAAACGACGGAATATCTTCCGCCACCAAAGCATCGGCCAGAGCTTTAAATTTTTTTTCGCCGGTAGCCGTTCTTTCAAAACCAGCCATCATTACTACCATTTGCGGGTTACTGTAACGGCTGAAGGTCAATATGCCGCGCAGGATTTCGCCCTGACGGTTTTTAAATTCTATTAATTTGGTTTGTTTAGTCTTCATAAAAAATTCTATCTTAATCTATATCGGAAAAAGATCTTTCGATCAAAGGATAAAGTTGCTTTAACGCTTCTTCCCTTCTTATTCCCGGCGGCACCCCAAAAATCGTAACTTTTTCAATATAGCCCAGTTTTGCAAGAAGCTTAAGGTTAAAACCCAGGTCAAGATCGTGGGCGGAATAGATTTTATCAAAAATGATCTTATCGATATCGTTTAGGACAGTCACTTTCTTTATGCCGGCTATCGTGTCTATGATCACCGGTTTCTTGTCGATAAATTTTATATTCTCGTTCGGATCAATTGATAAAAATCTTATACCCGGAAATTTTTTAGCGAGAACTGGCACAAGCTTAAGGGGCAAGCTATCAAAAGGCAAAAGAGGATTGCCAAAAATATATACTATTTTCATGACTTTTCCCATTTTAACATCCTAACACATTTGTATTATAGCAAAGAATTGCTATACTATAAAAGAGAAAGAATAATAAAAATTTTATGGTTAAAAATAAATTCGAAGAAAGAAAATTCGAAATAAACGACAAAGAAAAAATGAACGCGGCGATTGCTGGCGCAACTGACGAATTGGCTAATCTTATATTAAAAAAACAATTTTTTCATAATAACCTCTTAGACAGATTCATGGATCTTGATGATGATCACCTGCATCAGGGAATAAAGGATATATTCATAAAAATGGAAAACGCTTTTGAGGGCCTAGACGAAGAAACAGTAAAAGATCAGGAAGAATTAAGATGGCGGGTATTTAAATTAGCCAAAAAACGAGCAATTGAAAATTATATCAGCAAAAAGGGCGAATTTCCAGCCGATAATCTTTTAGAGGATTATATTGGCTATTTAGCTGAAGAAATAGCCGCAATCGCCATAGAAAAAAGCCAGTCTATCGGAGATATTATGGAACAAGGGGAATTAATAAGGCAGGCTTTAAAGGAAAAGCTGCATATTTTGCAAAAAAATGGGGTTAATCTTAATAAGTTGGGCGGCCAGATTAGCGGACAGGCAGAAGAATACATAAAAGAACGCAATTAATTTCAGGCCTGTGTATAACTTTTTTTTATTTTATTTATTTTATTTTATTCGTAATTTTTTATTTAATATTAGTCTCTTGACAATACGGCTGACAGGAGTATATTAATAATAAGATTGAGAGTAGATTGAAGTTTGAAAAGGAAATAGACAATAAGTCCGCGGGTACGGTTCTGTGCTTTTATGAGCCTGGAACCGTACCTACGTACTTTAACTTATTTCCCCAACAAAAAAACCAACCCTCAAAAACCCAAAAAAACACCGCCATTATCCAAAATCACAAACAACCCCAAACCACCCTAGCCCCAAACAACAAACCAACAAACTTCAATCAACAACAAAAAACTCTCAATCTTTTCTTTTTGCCAAAACCCTAATAACCGGGGTTTTTTGTTTGACTTTTATCTTGACGGGACTGGGTAATTATTATAAAATAAGGGCAAATTTAAGATAAAAAATAATTTTAAAAAGGTCTTTGAAAATTAATTCGGTATTTTTGAACGCAAGGAAAGAGAGGATAGGAAAATGGAAAACATGAAATATCAAATATCGCCCGCGGACGTTTTGGACACCTTAGGAAAATATATACTGGTTGATGGTTTTCACACTGTCATTGATCTTGTCAAAAGCCATGACAATTATATCGTGGACGCTGTCACCGGTCAGGAGATTCTGGATTGTTATAGCTATTTCGCGTCTTTGCCGATCGGACACAACCACCCCAAGCTGTTTTACGATGATTTTCTTAAAGCTTTGTTTCGAGCCGCTATCGCCAACCCGTCTAACTCTGATATCTATTGTCCGGAATATGCCTGGGCCGTCAAAACATTCGCTGAGATCGCGAAACCGGCAGAATTTAAATATATGTTTTTTGTGGCTGGTGGCGCGCCCGCTATCGGCAATGCCCTCAAAGTCGCCTTTGACTGGCGGACGCGCAAGGATATCAGTGAAAATTTTTTGCCGCCTAAAAACGGATACGGGGTGTTGCACCTCAAGGAGGCTTTTCATGGCCGCCTGGGATACACCTTGTCCCTTACCAACACCGACCCGGTCAAAACCGAATATTTCCCGAAATTTGACTGGCCGAGGATCGCTAATCCGAAAATTCGTTTCGGCAAAGACGGCCGGATAAGCAACGCAAAGAACGTGCGCCACGCCGAGCGTGAAGCATTGACCCAGATTGACCGAGCCATGCGGCAGCAGGAGATCGCGGCACTCATCCTGGAACCGATCCAAGGAGAGGGCGGGGACAACCATTTCCGCGCCTGCTTCTTCCGGGAGCTTCGGAAAAAATGCGATGCCAACGATATCATGCTGATTTTCGACGAAGTGCAGACCGGAGTCGGCTTGACCGGCAAGATGTGGGCTTACGAGCATTTCGACGTGACGCCGGACATTCTGGTTTTCGGAAAAAAAACCCAGGTTTGCGGCCTTATGGCGACAGAGCGTGTGGACGAAGTTCCTGATAACGTTTTCCATAAATCCGGACGGATCAATTCAACCTGGGGCGCAAACCTTGCGGATTTCCTGCGTGGCGCCCGCTACCTCGAGATCATCCGCGAAGACAATCTCGTCGCCAACGCGGCTACTGTCGGTAAATATTTTCTGGATAAGCTTCGCGCCGAGATTTACGAACCTAGACGCGCGCAAAATATCCGCGGCCGCGGCCTTATGATCGCTTTTGACCTGAAAGATCCGGCGGCGCGGAACGAATTCCGGCGCAAAGCCTGGGATGCCGGTTTGGCTACTTTATCCTGCGGCACCCATTCAGTCCGCTTCCGGCCCCCGCTCACGTTCACAAAAGAGAATGTGGACGAAGCGATCCGGATCATCAGGAAATCCCTTTAACTAAAAACCCAAAAGCCCCGGACCGCTAACAGCCGGGGCTGATTTTTAAAGCAAGGAGGAAAACGATGGAACTTAAATTGATGAAAAGCGAACCTTATGTCCGACAGCCGGTTAAGGACGGGTATACCGATCGATTTCTCAAAATAAGACTCGAGGATCTGTCGACCGTTTGCGAAAACTATCCGGAACGGATAAAGGATATCTTTATAGGCGGTAGCGGCTTTAATCTCTGGCTTCTTTGGGAAACGGTACGCGGCATTGAGCACCCGGACGGTCCGACGAAATGGAATGATCCGGAGAACGCACTTTGTATCGCCTCCGGCCCCTTATGCGGCACGCCCGGTTTTCCCGGCGCCGGCAAAAGCATAGTGACCTCGATTTCTCCTTTGTCCGGACTGGCCGGAGACTCTAATGTCGGCGGCTATTTCGGGGCTTTCATGAAATTTTCCGGCTTTGACGCGATGGCCGTTTCCGGAATCGCGGACCGCGATACCGTAATTTTTATCGATGGTATTGACGGCCGCCTGGAATTTTACGACGGCTCGGGATTACCTGATGATTCTTACGGATTAACCGCCGGGCTCGCGGAATTCTTTGACCCCGATCACCCGGAATATATTTCCGTGGTATCAACCGGCTTGGGCGCGAAAAATTCCAACTTCGGCTGCGTTAACATCAGCTGGTACGACGCTAAGCGCGGCCGGCATCGTTTAAAGCAGGCGGGGCGGAACGGCAACGGCACCGTCATGGCGCGAAAAAACATCAAAGCCATCGTCGGCCGCTGGAACAGCCTGAAAATAAACGATAACAATCCGTTCGACCGCGAAGCTCTGCTAAAAACCATTCAATGGTATAACCGCGAAATCGACGAACGCGACCCGAAGATGAACCGGATGTCAGTGGTCGGCACGACGCACATCGTCAAATACATGAACGACGCCAAGTGTCTGCCGGTCAATAATTTCGCCCTGGGTAGTCACCCGGATGCGGCCGGTCTTTACGAGGAGGTTTTTGAAAAACGCTTTGATAAGGGTTTTGACGGCTGCTGGAAGGGGTGCAAACTGGCCTGCGCGCACGGCATCAAGGGTTTTGTTCCGAAAACCGGACCGTTCCACGGGGAAGAGTTTTTCGTGGACGGACCTGAATACGAGACTATCGGCGCCTGCACTACTCAGGGAATTTTTTCTCCGGACGCGATCATTGAGTTTAATCTTTATTGTGACGCTTACGGTCTGGACACGATCTCCGCCGGCGTGACCATCGGTTTTGCCATGGATTGCTACGAGCGCGGTTTTATAGACGTGGCCTACGTCCAGGGGCTGGATCTGCGCTTCGGCAATGAACGGGCCGCTCTGGCGCTACTGCACCAGATAGCCGCCGGACAGGGTTTCGGACTCTTGGCGGGCTTAGGCGTGGAGCGCCTGAAACAGCGGATAATCGCCGACCGCGATCTGAATGAAAATCAGATCAAAATGATCAATGATATCGCGATGGCGAGCAAGGGCATGGAATTTTCCATGTACATAACCAAACGCTCGCTTGCTCAGCAAGGCGGCTACGGCCTCGCCAACAAGAATCAGCACCACGAAGGCTGGCATATCTTTTCGGACATGATCCATAACCGCATGCCGTCCTTCCGGCAGAAAGCCGATTACCTTAGATGGTTCGCCGAATGGCGCGACTGGTTCCAGAAGGTGGGCCTATGTAAATTGCCCTGGAACGATATTGAGCCGGCCGATAATAAACAAAGCGCGGAACCGGCCAAGGTCATGGGACACGTCGAGAGATACCGCGACCTTTGGAACGCGGTCACCGGCAAGAATATGACCATTGATGAAATTCTCACGAATAGCCGGCAAGGCTATACTTTTCACCGCCTATTCAATCTGCGTATGGGCTACGGTCGGAGACAGCATGACGCCATCCCTTATCGGGCGATGGGTCCGGTAACGGAAGAAGAATATTTGCACGACGAAGAGAATTATGATAATGATCTGGCAAAAGCGGTTTCAGCTGAATGGCCCAGCGACAAAGCCGAATCATTGAAAAACGCGTCCCGCTTTATCAGAAACTTCGATAAGCTGGATCTGTCTTCAACCGAAGTTGTGGACGCGGCTTTTATAGAGTTTATGGTTCAGGGTATGAAAAACACCGACACCAGGTTAAAAGTCGAAATACTGCGGCATTATCGGGTTTCCGCCTACGAAGACCTGAAAGATGTCGTGTATAAAAAACGCGGCTATAACCCGGACGGCGTGCCGACCCTGAAAACCTTGAAGTTTCTCGGGCTTTACAACCTCCCCGGCGTAAAAGATGTCTGGCAAGCTTATCAAAAAGCGCGCCGGAAAGAAAAAAAATCATGATTACCGTCGAAGGGGTAAAATATCCCTGGAAATCCGGCTGGACGATAAGCCGATTGCTAGCCGATCTTAAAATTGTGGCATCCGTCGGATTAGTTTACTTAAACGGCCAAGGAATAACCAGGAAAGATTTCGAAAATAATATCATACCTGACGGAGCCATTATAAAACTTATGTCCATAGCCGGAGGCTGAACGTCGCGGAGGAATCGGCCATGATAACCGTAATCAGAGATAAATCAGAAATAAAAGCAAAATGGGACCCGGGCCTAAGTTTATCCGGCCTGCTGCGGCTGATCAAAGACCGCGCCTGTTATGAAAGAGCGACCGTAAACGGCATAACTTACCGGTCGTTCGATTTTAACTGCGGGGCCATACCGGACGGGGCGGTAGTGGAATTTTTCAAATAAACAACGAAAATAAAAAACGAGGACTGCGCCATGTGGTCCTCTTTTATTATTCTTAAAAACTCGTCCTCAATACGGTCTTTTTTCCAGAAGCGCCTCTATCCTTTTGCCGTCTTCGGAGCGCGTGAATACGCGGGACAATAAACTTTCTATCTCTTCGGCGGTCCGTGATCCTTTATAGACCCTGGGGCTTCGCAGGCTTTCGTATTTATCGAATTCCGCGAAAAAACGGCGCGCGTCTTCCGTTTCCGGACCGAAATCGCGCCGCCGACAGCGGGAGCGACGCTCGGATTCTAACCGTATCGATTCGCCCTCCCCCCTTCTGTCCTGGCCCTTTCTGGGATAACCGTCCTCATTGTGGTGGCCGCCCACGACATACAGTAATTTTTCGAAATCTTCCGCTTCTTCGGAAGAAAGATCTTTTTGCGCGATAATATCTTTTAAATATTCTATGCTCCCTCTGACATGCACCGCCTTTTCCTCGGGGGTTAAACTGGTCGGACGGGTCAAAACCTCGGCCGGCATCTTCGTTTTTCCGACATCGTGCATGATGGCCGCCCGGATCATGAGTTTAGCCGTGGCCGGATCGATCGCCAGTTTTTCCGCTTTCTCGGCGATCAGATTGGCGATATTGAGCGAATGCTTGTAAGTATCGAAATCATAAGCGCCGCTGGTCCGCGCGGTCAGATCATCGTCTAATTCATAAATATCGCCGACGGCTTTCTGCAAAAAGCTGTTTTTTTCCAATTCTTCTTTCACTGCCGGCGATAAAAAAACGGCCGGCAATTTTTCCCTTTTGGCGACTTCGGCCGATTCGCCGTTTTTTTCGAAAAAGCGCGGCGACTGCTCCTTATTGTTCCGCCTGAATAATCTTTCCAGCATAAAGATATATTAAATTTAATGTATTATTAATTCTAATATTACCTTAATATCAAAAAAAAATCAAGCCACAAAAAACCGCCTCTGGGCGGGTAAAAAACCTTTCTTTTTTTGTAAAAATCATACTGTTATGGGTGGTTTTTCGCGCAAAAACCAGGGTTGGTTCAGAACCTCTTTGTTCGCCTGTCCGGCCGCCCGAAACGGCAAAAAGACCGTAAATTTCGAACCTTGGTGAAGTACGCTTTCCGCACAGATGGTTCCGCCGTGCGTTTCGGTTATCCATTTGCATATCGCGAGTCCGAGACCGGTGCCGCCTTCGCTTCTTGATTTGACTCGATTTACGCGGAAAAAACGTTCAAAGATATGCGGAAGATCGCTCTTCGGTATGCCGATCCCGTTGTCTTCTACTATTATTCGGACCCCCTTTTTGTCGTTTTCGGCCCAAACTTTGACATAACCCTGCTTTTTCGAATACTTAATGGCGTTGCGCATGAGGTTTAAAAGCAATTTTTCCAGTTTTTCCCGATCACCGGTTATTTCCAGTTTTTCCCATCGTGCAGAATCAGACCAATTTGCGCCATTTCTCCGGCTGTATTTAGTAGGATATTTGAGCGTAACCTCTTTCTCCCGCGCGACCGCCCGCAAAGAAGCCCCCACTCCTTCGATCAACTCCCCTAAATTCACCCTTCCCAAATTAAGCCTCTCGGTGTTGGAATCTATATTGGTAAGCATGGTCAGATCGGATAATATATTTGTGATGAACTTTATTTCCTTGTCGATCAGCAGGAATATCTCCGGAATTTCCCCGCTCTCCGTTTTCGCCCCCCAAATAGCCAGATCAAGATTGCCCTTGATGATCGTCAGGGGAGTCCTGATCTCGTGCGAGGCATCAGCCATGAATTTTGATTTGGACTCAAGAGCGGCCTTGAGCGTATGGTTGGCGATATTAAGCTCCTGAGTGCGCGACTTGACCTTTTCCTCCAGGTCTTTGTTCATGTTCTCAAGCTTCTTCTTGGCTAAAACCGTTTCGGTGTTGTCTAGAGCCATGGAAATAGCGCCGTCAACTTTCTTGTTTTTATCCAACAGCGGAACGGCTACAATATTTAAATATCTCTGCCGCCCGGAAGCATGCCGGTAGGGCATATTATTATAATAAAAGGACTTTCCTTTTCGCAATAACTCCTTATAGCTCCACACCAGATCGTCGAATTTTTTTATACTGGAATCTTCAATAAGTTTACTGCCGATAATCTTTTTGACCGGCTCGTTTATGATCACGGCGGCCAAATTATTAATGGTCACTATGAATCCTTTCTTGTCTAAAACTATAATGCTGACCGGCGCGTTGTCGAGGATCCGGCGATTGAATTCGTTTAACTTGATGAGATTTCTCTCGTTCTCCTTTCTATTCGTAACGTCCCGTATGGACATGACCACCTGATAGATTTCTCCTTGCCTGTTCTCGGTGGGAAAAACGCTTATCTGGTGATGGCGGATATGTCCGGTTTTATCATGGTTAGTTTCCGTGTATATATAAGCTTTTTTCTCCGAAAAAACCTTTTTTATCCCACATCCCCGAAAGCACCCCTTCCGGCCGCAGCGGTTTTCCAAAACGCCGCCGTCATAGCGAATGAGCATTTTATCGCATCTTTGCCCCCTGATTTTATCGAGCGGCAATCCGACCCTGGAGATAAAGGCCTTGTTACAACTGGTAATAGTCTGATTTTTATCTATTACCACAATACCCTCCTTGATAGTATTGATAATGCTTTCGTAATGATCTTTAGCAAGCCTTATGTCCTCTGTAAGCTTCTTGTTTTCGGTAACGTCGCGTCCGATAACCTCGAAACCGGTTATTTTTCCGTCTCGCCTAATCCCGGTAACCGCGTAATTGAAATATTTTAAGTTATTGAAATTATCCACAATTCTTGTTTCGCCGGTAAAACGGATATTCTCCTTTCCCAGCACAAGATCGTGAAATATCCGCAATATCTGGGCGCAATCATCGGGATGGATAAATCGCGAAAAATGACATTCTTCCAAAGCTTCTTCCTCGTAACCGAATAACTTAAGAGCGGCCGGATTCGCGAGCGTGATATAGCCGTTTTTATCTATGATAGCGATGGCGTCGACGGCATTACGGAAAAGATCCTCATATTTATCATTGTTTAATCCGCCCAATAAAAAAAGACTCACAATGCGCGGAGCCAGCCTATGCGTTATTTTTTTAAAAAATCCCGCGTGTTTTTCTTTAAGGTCGAAAGAAAAGAATTCAAAAAAAGCGATCAAACTGTCATTAAAAATTACCGGGGCGACTACGGAATTGATCGGCCGATCGCCGGCAGAAGCAAAAACAGGCTCTTTAACGATTTTATAGCGCGATAATTCTTCGCGCGAAAAAGAAAAGGCTTTGTTGGAAAAAAAAGATACGTGATCGGGATGGATCCTTTGCTGCTTGATGAAAGTCTTGTCGCCGCTGATAACGTGTAAAACAAAACTCAATCCTGCTTTTTCCAGCATATTCCCCATTGCCGCCAGTTCTTCATCCGGATATCCGGCGCTACTTCCGATCTTAGACAAAATTAAATACAACGCCCCATCTAAGGGGTCAAGCGTTTTATTATTGCTTGTCTGTTCCATTTTTTATGCTATTTATTTTTTGGCTTTTGTCCTGGATCTTATAACCGACGTCGCGTACGGTATGGATCAGACGGCTCTTGAAGCCGCTATCGACCTTGCGCCTGAGATAGCTGATATAAACATCGATCACGTTGGAGTCATCGGTAAAGTTATATCCCCAAATATGCTCTCCGATCATCGTGCGGGTACAGACAAGGCCCGGACGCCTCATCATATAGTCGAGCAAACGATATTCTTTGCTTGACAGCTGGATCTCCTTGCCGCCGCGAAAAACTTCATGCGTAGCAGGATCGAGGCTAAGGTCGCCGACCTGGAGTTTCGTGGTCTTGATGGTCTTCTCGCGCCGCAGCAGGGCTCTTATCCTCGCGACCAGCTCGCCGAAAGCAAAAGGCTTTACCAGATAATCGTCGGCTCCGGCGTCAAGGCCACGCACGCGGTCATCGACCGTGTCGCGGGCGGTAAGCATTATTATTGGAGTTTCAACTTTATTTTCCCTAAGCTTTTTGCACACCTCAATGCCGTCTAGTTTAGGCAGCATGATGTCCAGTATGATCAGGTCATAGCTGTTTATCTCCGCTTTTTCCAGGCCCTCTTTGCCGTCGTAGGCCACGTCGACAGTATAATGCTCCATTTCCAGTCCTTTTTTGATAAAACGCGTTATTTTTACTTCGTCTTCAACCACTAAGATTGTCATAATTTTTGCTGTTAAATTATTATTTAATTACCGCGGATAATAGCGATTCTCCGCTTGATTTGATCATATTGTATTATAAAAAAATTAAAAATTGATTAAAAATCAATAGTATTTTATTTTAGGCTAATATTAAATATTTGCCAAACAAATATTTGTTTGGTAAGATTTAAAGGCCTCTAAATGATCCCATTAATAAGATTAGCATAAAAATATGTCTCTCTCAATCGGTATCGTCGGCTTACCTAACGTCGGCAAATCAACCCTGTTTAACGCGCTTACGAAGAAAGGCGTGGAAGCTTCGAATTATCCATTCTGCACGATCGATCCCAATGTCGGGGTCGTGGCCGTGCCGGATGAGCGGCTAGCGAAGATCGCCACGGTCTCGAAACCAAAAAAGATAATTCCGGCCGCGATCGAATTCGTGGATATCGCCGGCCTGGTCAAGGGCGCCCATAAAGGCGAGGGACTGGGCAATCAATTTCTGGCCAATATCCGGGAATGCGACGCTATCTGCGAAGTCGTGCGCGATTTCACGGATAATAATATTATCCACGTCGACGGCGGGATCGACCCGGAACGAGACCATGATACGATAAGCCTGGAGCTCATATTCGCGGACATGCAAACGGTGGAAAAAAGACTGGCGAAAACGGTAAAGGAGGCCAAGAGCGGCGCCAAAGACGCCGTCAAACTGCAGAAATTGCTGGATAAGCTGAAAACTGTTTTGGATAAGGGCGAGCCGGCCCGCGCGCTCGAATACGACGACGAAGAAAAAAAGACACTAAAGAGCCTGAGCTTGCTGAGCCTGAAACCTGTGATCTATATTTTAAATACGAACGACGCGTCAGCGGAGAGCAAGCGGAATTGGGATGGCGCGACCCTGGCCATGAACATCAAGCAGGAAGAAGAGATTGCCGGGCTTCCGCCGGAAGAGCAGGCCGAATATATAAAAGAGCTGGGGCTTCAAAAAAGCGGCCTGGATAAATTAGTGCAGGCGTCATACTCTCTTTTGGGGCTCATTACTTTTTTTACGACCGGGCCGGACGAAACCCGGGCCTGGACCGTCAAGACCGGAAGCAAGGCGCCGCAGGCGGCCGGCGTGATCCATACTGATTTCGAAAAAGGCTTTATCCGCGCCGAGGTGATCGGCTCCGAAAAATTCATCGCCGCCGGGAGCGAGTCTTCCGCCCGCGACCAAGGCTGGCTTAGGACCGAGGGGAAAGAGTATGTGATCCGAGACGGAGATATCTGCAACTATCTGATCGGAAAATAAAAAAAATTAAATCATACATAAAAATCCAGTCCCACGATCGGGATTGGGTTTTTAAATTTATAAACATCCCATTCCATGGATGATCCTGTTATTAAACACAATGATAGTTATAAAACAAAAAAGACGATAATCTAAATCGTCTTTTTATAAAATAATTTATTTTAAACGTCATTCGCCTTAGCCGCATTCAACCCGGACGGCCTCTATTGGGTGGACGTGAAATCGAATTTGGCGGTTACCAATCTGGGCAGTAATCAGGGAGAATACGAAACGCTCATACGGTTCGATGGAGATAATTCTATTTTTCTCATCGAGGAATCGGCGGCCGATTACGGCGGCATTTTTAGCATGGGGGATCGAGGCAGACCATTACTTTAGCCTTATTGTTTTTTATGTTATTATTAAAGTATTATTTGTAATCAGCATGTTCTTATGAAAAAAACTTTTTTAATCGCAAACATTCTTTTTTTATTAACTATCGTGTTAGTAGGCGTAAGTAGCCAACAAAAATGTCAACACGACAGTGCCGAATGTGCGCAAGAGGGATTTACTAAATTATGTGATACCCCTCCCTGTAAGACAGCCTCCAAAGTGTTTGATTTGATTTTACTCGGCATGATTGTAAATGAGGTTTTACTTATTCTAAAAGCTTTTTTAGCATATAAAAACAATAGTTTTTCACATTCAAAAAAACGTTTTATTCTTTTAATAATTTTAATTATATTATTGTTAATTATAATTGGAATAGCGAGCATTATAGGCTCCATCAACCTGTGTACTGCTGATATGAGGGAAATGTGCAATCCAAAAACAGGCGAAAAATGGGTAGGATCAAGCCATTGTGATAATCTTTTGGGTATTACTTCCGGGGCAGATAAACTTACAGAGAGGGGCTGGGTTGATTGCCTTCATTTAGAAAAATAGAATAATAAAACCAACCGAAACTTTAAAAAACATAAAAATTTTAAAGCAAACATTGACCCTTGTTTTATTATACTCAAAAATGTTTTAGGTACACACTTATGGCGGTTTAATTATTTAATAAAGCTTCGTTGGGCGTAAGTCCGTTTAAGGCACAATGCTCCAGATTATTATATTGCTCATTCCACTGCTTAACCGCTCTTTTTAATCCTAATACGGTTTTAAATTTCCGTCTATCGTAAAACATCTCCTGGTCAGTTCGATGGCTTCTTTCTACTTTGCCGTTTTGTGCCGGTTTGCCGGGATCGATCAGATAATGAATAATATTGTTTTCCATCAGGAACAGATCGAACGGATGCAGACGCGCATTCAAGGGGTCAGATGATTTCTGGTAGCCGGTATATCGGTTAGTAAAACAACCGCCGTTATCGGTTTTGACTGCCCGTATTCTGAATGGTGCTATGCTGAGCAATTCTTTAACGAACGCAATGGCATGGCCATTGCCCATATCGTCATAGATCGCCAGACATCTCCAACGCGTGGCGCAGTCAATGGCGGTAAACTGAAAATACCGCTTTCGACCAATTAAATCAGGTACAAACTTAACATCTATTTCCATTAAATCACCCTTAGCTAACGGCACTTTGATATATTTGTATTTCAATTTTCTGACCCGATATTTTCTGGTCAGTCCTTCCGCCTTGATGATTTTACCGATTGTCCGCTCGTGAATATCGATACCTTCCTTTTTTATCCTGTAGTTCAGCTTTTCGGCACACAGCTTGGTTTTTTTCCGGAGCTCGATTATTCTTTCTTTGATTCTGATCGGTGTTTCATTCGGCTGCGATCCCGGCCTGGTAGACTTAGGCATTAGACCCTCCTCGCCATTTTTCCGGTAATCAGAAACCCATCTCTCCAATGTTCTTTTACCTCCCGTAAATAGCTTGGCAGCATCAATTAATCTAACCTCTTTATTGATAATGGGCAAAACCCATCTTAAACGCTCCTCTAAAGGAGATTCTGGCAATTTTGTACACATATTTGCTGATTTTCCCATAGTTTTGGAAAACCGCCAAATGTGTGTACACATTACC
>JAZDLN010000040.1:0-11681 GCA_043801965.1 Candidatus Falkowiibacteriota bacterium | reverse complement strand
TTTTTTAGCTATAGCCCTAACTGGCTGTTTTTGCCAAAGCATTAATTGGATAGTTTCCCTTTCTTCAATTGTTAAATGTTTATATTTGCTCATACTCTACTATTTTAGCAGAGTGTTGCACTTACTTGTTGAACTTATGGTCAGCGCCAAAACAGTAGAGACGCCCCGGCGGGGCGTCTCTACTATGGTATTATTGATAATCTATTATTCCGCTTTCTCTCGGGTCGCCGCTTCCGGCGCGTCTATTTCTGGTATACCCATCATTAGGGGTTCGCTAATCGTGCTCTCCGCGGTCTCGCCGCCGCCGGAACCGTCAACCGCCCCCTCTTTAAGCATGGGCTCTATAAGCGGCATGGGCGGATTCTCCTGCCATCTCTTTTCCTGTTCATCGATTATTTCCCTTACTAAAGGGACAACGATATTGTCGCGATATAAGTTCGGGGCGTCCTCTTTGTTGAGTATCGGAAAAATATAAGCGGGGATATAAAGTTCTTCGCCGCGGCCGCTCTTCTGGTCATATCGCCAGTAAGATATAAGTTCGACCTTCGGCGCGCCTAATTTAACGGTTACGGTTTTGCCTGAATCCATGATACCGGGCCCCCACCAATTACCGCCGCGTTCGGCCAGCCGCCTGATCAGATCGGTGTCGGTTTCCATCGCGTAATCGGAACTTTCGAAATTAAGGGTCTTAAGGCCGTACATATTCGACACTCTTTTTTCCCGTATGTTGACGCTCACGTTAAGGCCGGTGGTATAACCGGATTCTTCATATACGGTTTGTCCCTTGATCTTAAGCGGATAAACGACCGTAACGGTATCCGGGATCCAGATATCGCTCTTGATCTCCGCCGCGCCGTACATCGTCCGCCATTCGTTCCGCGCTTCGCCCGGCCCGAAATCCGACTTATCGATGCCGTATTCCCCTAAAAAAGAATCGGCTATCCGGATAAGTTCCTGATCGGCCGGCACGTCTTCCGCTTTGAGGCGCAGACCGTCAAAGCAGGCCTGATCCCGGCAATCGCGTCCGGGCTGAGGCCATTTTTCCCATTGCATGTCGACATTGGCCATTCCGTTCAAAAAATCGAAATAAAGCGTATAACCGTAATCCCGGTCTTCGCTCGCGCTTAAACTCGTCATTCTTAAATTCCGGAATTTATTCAAGTCCAGATAAGGCGTCCCTCCGCCGCTTAAGAGACCCGTCAGATCACCTATCGCCTTCGGATCTATCCTCCGCTTGTAAACCGGCAATTCCGCCGCCGGAGCCGTTAAAGCTTCTCCGGTATATTCATATTTATAATTCGTCCATTCGTAAGGCGGAACGATCATCGATCGCGCGTCCAGGCCGCCTCCTCCGCCCATGCCCAGGGGCGCCATTTCCGGGGCTATTTTTGCCGCTCCCATATCCGCGTCCGTGCCGTAAAAAGAAGCGGAATCTTCCGTCGCCATTTCTTGCTCGGCGGTCGGAGCCGCTAAATTCTGCCGGCTGGAAAGAGTACCGCTTTCGCCCGGAACGGAGGCTGATTTAGCGCCGTCCGATTCAAGTCCGGCCAAAGAACCGAAAGCGCCGCTCGCCAAACGATCGATCCGCGGCCGAACGTCGTCCGATACGCTTCTTAAAGCGATACTGCCGGGCCGATCGAAATAACTGACGGCCGCTATGACCAAGGCGACGCCCAGGATCGCTCCCCCGAAAAAATAAGACAGTTTCGGGAATTGCCAAAACCTGAGCGTTACCGGCCGCTCCTTTAAGGATGAGGCCTTGGCCATGATATCGGCGCGAAGAGCTTTAACGAAATCATCATTAAATTCCGTCTCCGGCCGCGTCTTTAAGAGGTTGTCCACGATCTTTATAAGCTCGGGCTCATGTTTCTTGAGTTCAGGATCGAGCTTATAGATATCATCGAGAATTTGTTTGATTGTGTCATTCATAAAATTAATCGCTTAATTATTAATCCCTATGTTAAATTATACGATAATGATCATCCGAAGGTAACGAAGATCACTGCAACAAAAAAGAAACAAAGATCGCAAACGGCATCTCCTCCCGGAGCCTGGTTATCGTCCGCGAAAAAGCCATTTTTACTCCCGCCTCTGTTTTGCCGATTACGGCCGCGATCTCTTTGTGGTTCATCCCCTGCCAAACGCGCATGATCACTATGTCCCGCTCGATCGGTTTTAGTTTCGCCAAATACTTCCTGACTTTTTCCAGTTTGGTTTTCGCGTCAATATCCCGTTCCAAATCATCATTCCCGGACAAATCCCAAACGTCCTCGATATTCGCGTGCGTTCTTGACGTCCGGTAGTGGTCAATGACCGTATTCCGGGCGATCCTATAGATCCAGGCCTGAAAGGTGCCCTTGCCAAGATCGAAGCCGCCGATACTCTCGAGGGCTTTCATGAAAGTTCTGGAAGTAAGATCTTCGGCCGTTTCCCGGTGGTGGGTCTTATAATAAACGAAATCGTAGATCTTTTTTATATATTTATCGTATAAAACGCCGAATTTTTCCGGGTTACCGGTTTGGCATTGTTTTATCGCCGATTCTTCATCCGCGCCGATATTCATAAAATTTAAGTTAATTTTAGAGTTAAAGCCAATGCTCTGATATATATTATAATATATATTTATTTGTTTGGCTATCAATATTTATAACGAATTCTTAACAAAAAAGTATCAACTTGACAAAATTTAATTTATATGTTATGATAAAAATCAACCCGTTTCTGCGTTTACCCATTTTACCTTTAATTATTGAAAGGAACGAAGATGCGCTCTTTTAAAATTACCAATGGATTGTATTTTTTTGTAAAAACGGCGATAATCGTTGGAGTGATAATTGGATCAGTGGCGGTTATTACCCATGAAATCAAAAAGGAGATGAGTGGGGCGCAACCCGTTTGGGTGTTTTCGCATCCCGATAAGACAGTCGAGGAAATAGACGGCATCCCTAATATATTAAAAAACACCGCCCTGCACAATGGCAAGGGCGACATCGTCTACCGCCTCGTACTAAAGGGGAAAGTAAGCTCCTCTTTCCGGCCCGGAGGACACTTGCGGAAAAAATATCGCAAAGAGCACCCAGAAGACATTATCTGGGTTACCGGTCCCAATGATATCTGGATCTTGTCGACTGAACCGGATCCGGATACAAAATTTTTTACGATCCGACCAACTCCATAATTATATTGCCGCCCGGCTTTAACGGGCGGCTTTTTTGTTTTTAACCATATCATAATAATTGCGGCAAGCGTCTTAGATTTAAGGAGGCTTATAAACAAAACCCTGCCTTTCTCGGGATCTGAAGACAGGGCGTTAAATCTTCCCCCGGTTGCGCTTCCCGCGCCATAAGCCTCTTTAAAGATATTGACATAATCCAGGGAAGCGGAACCGCTTTAAAGGTCGGGGGAAGATTTTTATTTGGCCCACATCCTTACATAAAAATAAAAACGCATGAATTTAACGTAATCATAATATGAAAATTATCCGTCATAATATTTAGGGGGCGATAAAAGATAAATAAAAAAAATAATCAATTCTCTTAAGATATAATTCGATTTTTCTTCTTCATAAAAAAGAAGGTCAAAAAGGCCGGACCCTACCTATGACCTTGCCCTCGACCAAAGGTCGCTGAAGAAGATCGTAATCAAAATTAATTAACCTAATCGACTAAATATATGGTAGGAAAAAAAATAATTGCCGGTCTCGCGGTATTCGTTCTGGCTATCGGCGCTGTCGTGACCGCGCCGGTAACGGCTAACGCGGCCATACTAGACGATAGCAGCGGCGGTTTGGGAGAATTATTCGTGTTAGACAGGCTTTTCGGCGGTGATACCGACGCGAATCTGGGCGATATCTTTATTCTGGATCAGCTCTTTAACGACGACGGCATTACCGGCGGGAGTGGCGGGATAATCGGCGGCGGCGGCAGCGACTTGGGAGAACTTTTCATCCTGAGCAGATTATTCGGTAACGACAACAACGCCGATCTGGGCGATATCTTTATTCTGGATCAGCTTTTCGACGGCAACGGGCTCTTTGGCGGCGATATCTTCTAAATTCGTACAAGTCACGGATAAAGAATACTTATAGAGACCGGGGTGTACCCCGGTCTCTATTTAATTCAATCATAATATTAAAATCAAGCGTCATATATATTATGGGGTCATAATAAAAGAATTAGAATTATATCTTTAAAAGAATAAATCCGCTTCCCTGAAATCTTTATTTAAGGTTTCAAGGGTACACAGAAAGGTCGAGGGAAGCGTTAAACAATCGGATATCGAGGTATCGAAAAACAATTCCAAACGTCTTTTTCGGAATTTACTTTCGGCCTCGTATCAAGGAACAAACATATGAAGAGAATAATTTCCGTTTTCGCGGTCGCGGCGATCGTAATAGGCGTCGTGTCGCCGATGGCTCCGGCGGCCGCCGCCGGTATTCTTAACGGTTTAAACGGCGCGGGTAATATCGGCGATCTGTTCGCGCTGGATCGGCTGTTCAACGTGGGCGATGACGCGCAAACTAATTTAGGCGACCTGTTCATCCTGGACCAGCTATTTCCCCAGCAAACGGCGGTAGCGGTGGCGCCGATTCCCTTAAGGCAGCAGCTGGCCGGCCGTATCCTTATTCAGACCGAAGCCGCCGGACGGGCGTGGTACGTGAATCCGGCGGACACGCAGCGCTATTACCTGAACGGTCCGCAGGCGGCTCTGACCATTATGGGAGAGCAGGCCACAGGTATCACGAACGCGAATTTTGACGCCTTCGGCGGTACTGCACCGTCCCGGTTAGCCGGCAAATTCCTCCTTAAAGTCGAGGATAGCGGCAAGCTTTATTACGTCAATCCGACGGACAGGAATATAGTACCGGTAATCGGCGCGGCCGGCGCGTTCAACCTCATCGAGGATAGGGGCCTAGGGATTACCAACGCCAATATCGAACAAATTCCGGTAGCGCCCGGTTCACTGGCGGTCAATTAGATATTTATCTTGAGATAAGAATAAAATAAGAGACGAGATACCTCGTCTCTTATTTTATTCTTATTCTATCGTAAATAAATTATAATCCTCTCATAAAAATTTTTCCAACCGTCTTTTTATATATACGGGAATCATTCTCGATAAGATTACTCCCGGGATTAATTATTAATTTAGGCTTTAAGCCAAAATCATATGGTAAAAAAAATACTACTAAGTCTATCGATTTTAGCCGTAACATTGATACCGGTAACGGCATCCGCCAATGTTTTAGACAGCGGCAACAGTAATTTAGGGGATCTCCTGATCCTGGATCAGCTTTTCGGCGGAGGTGGCGGAGATATTTTCGGCTCGGACAATAATCTGGGCGATCTCTTTGTGCTTGATCGGCTCTTCGGTAATGATGGCGGAGGGATTGGCGGCGGCAGCGATCTGGGCAACCTCTTCGTGCTTGATCAGCTCTTCGGTGGTAACGGCGGAAGGATCGGTGGCGGCAACAGTAATCTGGGCGAGCTCTTTATCCTTGATCGATTATTCAATGACGGTGGTGGCAGCCTGTTCGGCGGCAACGACAGCGCAACCAAATAACCTAAGGAGCGCAATGGGATTAAAAGGGCGCAAAGAAGACGGCGAAATAGCCGTCTTTTTTTATTTTAACGTGAAGAAGTAAGGGATTATTCATTTGATTTTAAGGAATATTTATTAAGGTATAAAGACAAGCAAATCATATGAAAAGACGGATAATCATACTTACTATAATGATCGTGACCGCGTCTAATTTCGGATATCTGGCCGTTTCGGCGCGCATGCATGCATTAGCCGATACTGTCGCCGCGGAGATAGAAGCAGACGATTTCGATGGCGAAAAAATCGAGCCGGTCGAAAAAATGACAGAGGACGCTGTCGAGCGTTTATTCGGTCCCGATATAAACGGCTATGACCCGGCCTCGGAAGAATACGCGCTTATGAAACGAGCCGGAAACATGAATCTGGGCGATCTGTTCGTTTTGGATAAACTATTCGACGGCCATTCTCTTCTTGAACCCGGCCGGACATCCTTAGGCGATCTTATTATCCTTGACCAGATCATGAATAACGGCCGACTATTCGAAGATAGCGGCTCTCTCGGTTTGGGCGATCTGTTCGTATTGGACCGGCTCTTCCGGAAAGACGATAAGATCCTTAACGCGGACGGCGGCACCTTAGGCGATATTTTTATTTTAGACCAGCTGTTCAATTGATGATTTGTAAATTAAGCTTTCAGCTTTTTCGTTTATTTCGTATTTTTTCGTTATTTTCGTGTTTGGCGTCCTTAAACCGAAAACACGAAAATAACGAATGTCCACGAAATTTAACGAAAAAATAGAAATTCCTAAACAATAAATAAACGGCCCGGCTGAAAATATCAGTCGGGCCGCTTTGCTGTTTGTTTTTATCGTCTAAATTATTCCCCCGTCCTCTCTCTTCTTAAAACCTCGTCCGCTTTTATCACGATAACGTTTAAACCCTGGCTGTTCAATTCCTTGATCAGACCATCTTCGTGGCCGGCGCCGAATTGCAGTATGCCGATTTTTTCTCCGGCCGCCTCCAGCGCCGAAACGAAATTGACCGCCGTTTCCCGGTTCCTTTGGTCGATAACCACCGTCTGGATCTTGCTCTCCGATTCTTTTATCATCGTTTGCAGCTTGACCGGGTCCGTGATCGTTTTATAGGGATTATCGCTTCTGGAAGGAGAAGACGACGTCAGGGCGACCTGTTTCTCACTTTTTAAATTTTCTATCTTCTGATACGCTTCTTTCGCCGCCGTTAATTTATCGGCCAGAGCCTTTTCGCCGCGGGCCTTGGCAGCGGTCAAAAGCTCGCCAAACTCTTTATCAAGGGACACCTGGCCCGCGCTTAACGTCTTGATCTGCCGGATCTTTTCCAGGAGCGAATTACCGCCCGTTAAACCATTCAGGTCTTCCGACGCGATCATGAAAGAAAGGTCCTTTGATTTGAATTCCGCTTGCAGGGCCTTAAGCCTTTCCGCCAAGGGCAGGTCATTAAGCGTTTTTAATTTATTTTTCAGAGCCTGCAATTTCTCCCGCGCTGCGGCAGACGTACCGTTTCCCGTCAAGGCCGGAGACGGATCATTCCCCGTCGCCAAACCGTTGCAGGTTTTTAACTGGTCTTGCTGGTAAATATAATTCCGGACAATATCAGCGCACTCTTCGCGCGTCTCCTCGTTTTCCGATCCGACAAGCTTTAAGTCCACGCCTTCGGCTTTAAGCTTATAGGGAGCGCCCTTAAGTATTATCTCCCGATCCAGGGAGGCGATCAATTTCTCCGCTTTCGCCAATAGATCCTTTTCCGCGCCCGGATCTAATTTTCCGGCGGCTTCAGCGCGCAATTTTTCGATCCGAGCGGCGAATTCGTCGCGCAGGTCGATCTTCTCGGCCAGCGCGGCGAGCTTTTCCGCCGGCACGTCGCCGTTAAGATCGCCTTCGGTCATTATAAAATCGATGCCATTTTCTTCGTGCAGGCGCTTCAGGATATCGTATATCTGCGCCTGGGTTTTCTCCGCCGAATCGTTTTTGGGGTCAGAAGCGGCCGAACCGGGATACTGGTGATTCTGCGGAATAAGGACGACGGTCCCTTTCGGGTCGGCGATCTCGTGAACGGAAACCTCTCCGACCGGCAAATCGCCGTAAGCTTCCGCTGAAGTAGCCACGGTTACCGGAAAAATTTCTTTCTCCCCCCCGTTCCGTCCGGCGAATAATCCCTCGACGGTGAACGGCCGCGGATCGGCTTTCGCGAAGCCGCCCAGGTCATAAAAAAAATCCAGGAGCGGAGCGAATAAGAGGCCGATAACGACAAAAGCGCCGAGCGCCAGAAGAATATTTTTTTTCATAAGGCTTTGATTTATTTCTTAATGAATTAGCAATCGATCTTTAATGCTCTCCGGGGCGGATAGCCCGATATCCGGACGCGGGGGTATGATATACTAAGCGTTTTGGCTTGTCAAATTTTTTTTAATCTGAATTTAATGCCGCGTTTTGGCGGCTTTTGAAGCAGAAAAATACAGATTTTAATATTATTTTAAGTTAGCGCCATCCGCGGATTAAATTTTAATTAATTATTAATCTTAAATTTAAACTCCGGTCCGATCGAAAAAATAAAAATCCGGATTTTGCGGTCGCGGATTTTTTTTAATTTTTATATATTTTTACGGCTTGTGGATAACTTTGATCGTTTGGAAAAAGATTTATGATTAAAAAAAAATAGGCCTTAAATTAACCTTTAATTCATCCGTAATTATAATATGGTAAATTATACGGATATTAAAAAATTCAATTAGTCTTACGCGAATGAGAAGGCTTAACTTAAAAAAATCTCTATATCTCCTGTTCCTGACGGCGGCGCTGGTCGCCGGGGGAACCGGGGAAGCGGCCGGGATGGATTTAGAACTTCTTCTCGATAAGAGCCTCCGGCAAAACCGAAACAACGAAAGCGGCATAGAAAAACTAAGGCGCGGGGTAAAAGACGCCTTAAGAACGGTCCGGGAGATGAACCGGATATGGGAGGATCTCGGCGAAATAGAAAGGCGAAAATCAAAAACGGAACGGCTAAAAATAAAGTCGGAAAATGAATTGGACAAAGCCCGCGACGCGGAACGGCTGGAAGACAATATTGACCGATTGAAAAAGATTAAAGCCGAATCTCCTTACTATCCGGAATCGGAAATTCCCGGCAATACCGTCGAGGATCTGATAAACGCCGACCCCCAAGAAAAAATTTCGTCGGACGCGATAATATCCGGAAAAAACGACGAGGACAATAAACGGATGAACGAGGAACTTGAAATGGCCGGCGAAAATACCGGGGGCCGGGCTCCGGAAAAAAATCCACCGGCAGCGGAGAAAAATATATATCTATCCCCGGAAAAGACCGAGGGTCTAAAAAACGAGGCTGCTGTCCGCGCCGGATATCCGCAGGCTAATTTCTCTTTCGATCTTAATCCGGTCGACTGGAGCGTGGGTTCGAAATTCGAAGGCTTCGGGATAGCTACCGACGATCCGGCCGCCGACCTTGATCTTCTGCTCGCGGTTATAAAGGAACCGTTTTCGGACATGCCCCGACCCGCCCCGCTTTCCGCCGATCCTCAAAGCGGTCTCGCTTTTAAAACCGGCATCGGTACCGGCGACGGCACCGTTTATAAAGGCGGTAGCTTCATCGTCCTTGGCGGACCCGGTCTTCCGATAAGCGAGGGCGTTCGATTCGTATTAATAAACGACGTTTATTACGGAGCGATTCCCGTTTTGACGCCTGTTTTTCCGGAAGTGGAATTTATCCGGGCCGATCACGCCGATAAAAAACTAAAAACCGCCCTGGAGAATGGCGGCAATACGGTCAAGTAACTATATAGCGGATAATTCACCGTCCGCTGTTTTTATTTTTTTCCGATTTTTAAAAAAAATCGTCCGTCTAACTTTTTTTTCACTATAAATTAATCAAGCCGTGGTAATGTTCTTAGGTAAAGCTAAATATTGGTTTATTTGAAAATTACGATCATAGCTTTACCGGCTCCGTTTTGAGCTTCATGGTTTCCGGTGGGGTAGTCCTTGATAGCCTCAAATAATAATTCCTCCCCATAACGGTAATCTTTCCCCTGTCTCGTGCCGGGATCGTTCGTGATAAACTCCTTTTCGACCGGGTCATAACCCTTAATGATAAGCATGTGCCGTTCCGGTCCGGGAGGAGTATAGAATGGATTTCCCAGTTTGCGCCCATCAGCCGGTACGATAACCGGGTGGCCTAGAGCGAGTTCGTTTTTTATGTCATCGGCGTTAAAATCGTATTTTACCTCGAATTGCCCGTGGCCGAAATAATCGTTAAGGATCCGCTCACCCGTATCTTTCGCCGAAGTGTCGTGAAAACTGCCGTACTTTTCCTTTTCATGCTCGGATATGGCGATAATCTCTTTAAGAGCCTGGGATGGGGCCGGCGCGGCTTCGTTACGGGCCCAAAGAACGGCCATAAACGCGGAAGCCTCCTCGCAACCGTCCTGCTGGCGCGGATCGCTCCAATCGCCCAGTGGCGCCTGGGACACGAAAGGGATTTCCAATAATGTTCCCTCCCCTTCCCTCTGTGTTGTCGTTCCTTCACCGACAGCATCCGCGCGATCGTTTGGGGGAATTACCTCCGCCTGATCAGCCGTACCCGCCTCCGTTCCGGCGACTGTCCGGCTCTCCGCGGCATGATCATCGGCGTTTGGATTTTTGTCGGAAACCGACGGCTCAGGTTTTTCGGCGATCACGGATAAAGCGTAAAATCCGCCCGAGAAACCGGCGATAAAAACGAGTATTAAAATTATGAAAGTTGTGAATCTCATGGATTTGTCGATCGCGCCTCGCGATGGTTATCCGATAAGAACTATCGGTCGATTAATAAACTAAAGCCGCCGCCATGGATAATAACATCAAAGAAAAATTTTCGCAAGTTTATAAAGATCATGCTCCGGCCATTTTGCGGCATATCTATTTTCGGGTAAGCAACTACGATCTGGCCAGGGATCTTACGCAGGATGTTTTCCTTAAAACCTGGAATTATATGGCCCTGGAGGGCAATCACGTCAAGGATCATAAAAATTTTCTTTACATGGTCGCCAATAATCTGATAATAGACCATTACCGCCAGAAAAACAAACTTCCGCTTTGGCTCGAGGAAGTAAGCGAGAAAGAAATTACGATCCGCCCCACCCAGGAACATGAAACCGACATGAAGATCAAGCTCGCTATTTTCCGCAAGCTCCTCTCAAAACTTGAAAGTAATTACCGGAAAATAATATCATACCGCTATCTTAATCATATGAGCATAAACGAAATCTGCGCCTTGACCGGCAAATCGCCTAATCACGTAAGCGTGATCATTTACCAGGGAACTAAAATTTTAAAATCCAAAATAGATGATTTTCACGCCGCTGCCGATAACCGGGAATAAGCGACGGCCGGGTTTTAATTAATACCGTAATCCGGGGTCCGTAAAACATCTACCCGTTCTAAGGGCCATCCCCGGAAAAACGCCCGCCCCTTTATCAGGTCGGATTTTACCGGCCCGAATTCCCGCGAATCCAGCGAGAAGTCCCGGTTATCGCCCAGAACGTAATATTCATCGGCTTTAAGGCGGATGATCCCGTCCGTATCGCCGGAGGTGCGGATATCGGCGCCTAAATACGGCTCAGGGAGCATAAAGCCATTTTGATGATCACTATTATACACATAAATAGAACCGTTCCTGATCTCTATGCCTTCTTCCGGCAGACCGACTATGCGTTTGATGAAAAATTCCCGCTGATTTTCAGGGTAGCGGAAAATCACGACGTCTCCCCTCTCCGGCGCGTTGAAACGATAGGATATTTCGTCTATGATCAGATATTCGCGATCAAAAAAACTGGGCTCCATCGAAGCGCCCATGACGTAGAACGGCTGAAAGAGAAAATATCTTACCGGCAGGATCACCACTAAGGAAATAATAACCACCTTAAGGGTTTCGGCGATGAATTTTAATGTTTTTTTTAACATCGTGGTTTTTTTATTCCAGGCAAAAGGCAGCAGGCACGTCTTTGTGGTATGGTGTTTTATAAAATTTCACTATCCGACGACTTATTTGGCAAAACTCATCAATGCCTGCTACCTTTTACTTTTAAAGATATTTTAATTCTTTAATAA
>JAZDLN010000038.1:0-21098 GCA_043801965.1 Candidatus Falkowiibacteriota bacterium | reverse complement strand
TTTTTTAGCTATAGCCCTAACTGGCTGTTTTTGCCAAAGCATTAATTGGATAGTTTCCCTTTCTTCAATTGTTAAATGTTTATATTTGCTCATACTCTACTATTTTAGCAGAGTGTTGCACTTACTTGTTGAACTTATGGTTATCTACTGCTTCCGCCCCCCCCTCTTCCGAAATTTCCCCCACCCCGCCTCGCTCCGCTCGGCACCCCTCTCCGGAATCGGAGAGGGGGTTAGGGGGTGAGGAAAATAAAGGAAAGACGAGACGGACAACTAAAAACCGCCCACCGGCGATTTTACCAATCTGTTTCATGTTGTTTCATGCTTCATGTTTCATGTTTCATGCTTCATGTTTCATGTTTCATGTTTCATGTTACGGTCACTCGCTCCGGAGCGCGTCCACCGGGTCCAGCCGCGAAGCCTTGAGCGCCGGATAAAAACCGAACGTGACTCCGACCAGGACGGAAAAGCCGAAACCGATCGAAACCCCTAAGACGGACGGGGCCAGGGTAATGATCGAACTTAAGGACTCGACCTGATTAACCAGATAAATTATGCCGTGCCCGAGGATAATGCCGATAAGGCCGCCGATCATCGACATCGCCACCGACTCGAAAAGGAACTGACCGAGAATATCGGCCCGCTTGCCGCCGATCGCTTTGGCGATACCGATCTCCTTCGTCCGCTCGGCCACGGTCACGAACATGACGTTCATGATGCCGATCCCGGAAACGAGGAGGGTTATGGCCGCGATCGCGGTTAAGAGCACGGTCATGAGCGTGGCCGCGCTTTGGGCCGCGCCGATCATCGAGCCCGCGTCCATTATCCGGAAATCGTCTTCCGCCCCGACCTTGAGATTGTGTTCGCTCCGCAAAATAGCCGTGATCTCTTCGGTGGCGATCTTGATATTATCGACCGTGTCGGACTGGGCGTTTATCATGACCTGGCCGCGGTCCCCCAATAAGCTTTTCTGCGCCGTCGTGTCCGGAACGACGATCGCCTCGTCCGGCGACATCCGTCCGATATTGGAGCCTACTTCCTCTATGGTTCCGATCACCTCGAGGCGCTTGCCGCCGACCGTGATCGTAGTCCCGACCGGATTTTCTCCGTCCGGCCAAAGCGCGGTAACGACATCGCTCCCGATAACCGCGGCCATAGCTTTGGATTGAACGTCCGCTTCTTCGAAAAAACGGCCGCTTCCGAGCTTAAGGTTGGAAATGGAAAAATAATTGGCGTCGGCGCCGATAATACTGTAAGAACCGGACTCCGAACCGTATGACGCGCTTAAATTGCCCATGATCGAACCGGCCGCCGATTTGACGTGCTCGGATTTTTCCATGATCGCTCGGGCATCAGCCGTAGTAAGCTTCGAACTCTGCGTCGCGCCGCGCCCGAACATACCCATGACTATTATCGAATTGGCGGATAGGTTTTGAAACTGGTCGTTGACCGCGTTCTGCGCTCCCTGCCCGACGGCGAACACGGCAATAACCGTGGTTACGCCGATAATTATCCCGAGCATGGATAAAGCCGCCCGGAGTTTGTTCCCCAGAAGCGCTTCGAAGGCCATTTTTATAATCTCAATATTCATACTTCAGATAAAAACATTTAATCATATAAAGCAGGATAACTATACAGCTCGCCAAAATGATCAATTGCCAATTTTCAATTTTCAATAAATTTTCAATTGCCTAATTATACAATGACAGTATCGGCTAAATAGCTATAAATGATTGAAAATTAAAAAATTGATAATTAATTGAAAATTGATCATTGAAAATTGATAATTAATAATATCTTTTACCCCACTAATAAGCTGATATTAATCTGTAGTTATGGTCCGTAACCCTGCCGTCTTTAAGATAAATTATCCGATCCGCGTATTTCGCAACTTCGGCCGTGTGCGTGACCATGGCGACGGTTTTATTCTCTTTTTTGAAATTGGCAAATATATCCATAATCGCTAAACCCGATTTCGAATCTAAGGCTCCGGTCGGTTCATCGGCTAAGATTATTTCCGGGTCGTTTATGAGCGCCCGGGCGATCGCCACCCGCTGCTGCTGCCCGCCGGAAAGCTCCGTCGGCTTGTGGTGCGCCCGGTCTTCCATGCCCACGCTTTTGAGTAACGCCAGCGCTTTCTCTTCCCGTTCTTCCCGCTCCATCCCGGCGTAAACCGCCGGCAGGGCGATATTCTTTAAAGCGGTCAGGCGGGAAAAAAGATTGAATTGCTGGAAAATAAAGCCCATCTTTTTATTTCGGATAAAAGCCAAGGTGAAGTCGTCCCGCACCTCGCCGATATTCTCGCCTTCTAAAAAATATTTTCCTTCCGATAGCGGATGCAGGCAACCGATAATATTTAAAAGCGTGGTTTTGCCGCCGCCCGATTCCCCCATGATCGCCACGAATTCTCCTTTTTTTATCTCTAAATCAATGCCTTTGAGTACCGGAATCTCCTCGCCGTTGGCGAGGTAGTAGGATTTGTGGACATTTTTTAGTTTTATTTCAACGGTTACGCTACTCATAAAATCAATTTTGATAACATTACTTTTAATTTTCAATTTTCAATAACCCAATTATCAATCAATGATCAATTTAAAAATTTTCAATTTCGACAAGATTAAATCATGATAATACCACCATTGAAAATTATGTCATTGAAAAATTCATTGATCATTGAAAATTGATCATTGAAAATTCAATCTCGCCATTTCCCTCTGAACTATTAATATATTATTCTATCTCCTTCATTCAACCCTGAAATCACTTCAACGTACTTCCCGTCCGTAAATCCGGTCGTGACCGCTTTCCACTCACCCGTCGCCGTCTGGACTGACGGCTTGCCGCCGACATTGCGCACCGCTTCGACCGGTATGGATAAAACATCCTCGACGCCGGCCGTCACGAATTTGACCGCGGCGGTCATGCCCTCCCGGATATCTTTCTTGGCGCTGTTGTCCAGCAAAACCCGGACTAAGTAAGTCACGATGCCGTTGTTGCTCGAGCCGGAAGTCAAAGAAATAAAACTTATCTCTCCCGGGATCTCGTCGCCGTTTAATGCATCAAACGAGGCGATCGCGCGATCGCCCACCTTTATCTTAGAAATTTCCGCCTCCTCGATATTAACTTCTATGAATAACGTATCGTTATTAATGACCGTAGCCACCGATTTCGCGGTATCCGTGATAATATCGCCCGCTTTATAATTCAGGGCCGCGATCTGCCCGTCGATCGGCGAAAGAATCGTCGCTTTCTTAAGATCCAACTGGGCTTTTTCGAGGCTGATCGAAGCCGAGGTCAACTGAGACCGGGCGGAAGCCAGCTCGGCATCGGTCAAGGGGGCTAAAAGCTCTTCGTAATTGTCTTTGGCCTGTCTCAAAGAAAGCTCTTTGGCGGCAACACTGGCTTCGCCGTTTTTTATATTCTGTACGGCATCGTCTTTGGCGTCGGCCAAAGCCTCGACCGCGTCATCATAAGCTTCCTCGTAATCCTCAAGTCCCTCTTTCGCGTCCGTAATCGTCTGCCGGCTCGTATCGAAAGACGAGATCTTGGTATTCACGGAAGAGCGATTCGCGTTTATCGTGGCTAAAAACGCGTCCAATTCCGACTGGGTCAGGTCGGTGGATGTGATCGTGGATCTAAGCATCAGACTCATGTCATATAGGTGTTTTTCCAAGGTCTCCAAAACCGCCTCGACTTTATCCGCGGCGGCGTCAATATCGGTATGCGCGCTTGAAACGGCCAAACCGGCGGCCATCGCGGCTAAATCGTCCTTGGCGTTCCGCGCCTGAACATAACTATCCTGCGCCCGACTCAAGGTACTTATGTCTTTCACGCCGAGGTTATGCTCAAAATCGTCGTTTAAATATGTTTTATCAACGCCCAGGATCTCGTCTGAATCCGGCAAGATAGACGCCAGGGCGATATCGGCGGATTTGATCGTATTGACCAAGGTCTTATAGGCGTCGTTCACGTCTTCGCTTAAAAACTCGTCCCGGTTCTTATTTAGATTTTCCAATGCCGTTTCTAGCGCGTCTTCCGCCGCTTTGATCTTCGCCTGGTCGCTCGCCCTGGTTTTCTCTAAGCTAATTTTAGTCTGGTCCAGCGACAGCTCGGCCTGATTAATTGAGTCTTTGGCTTTAGTTTTTTCCTCTTCGGTCGCGCCGGCCATCTTCTCGTTAAAGCTCGCCAAAGTCGACTGATAACCCGCGTAAGCGCTCCGGACGCTGAATTCAAGGGTGTCGGTCGAAACCGAAGCGATCTTATCGCCCTTTTTGATGATTTGACCCTCTTTCACGTAAACCTCTTCCACCTCTAGATTATCGCCGGAAACGGAAAAAGACAAATCGACTCCGTCCTCGGCCACGACTTTGCCGTCAGTGTCGATCGCGATCTCGATATCGCCTTTCTTTACGGCCGCGTTCTTTATGGTGGTAGCGGTGGTTTCCGCCTGGCCCCGGCCGCCATAATAATACCAGCCGCCGCCGCCTAAAATTAAAACAGCCGCCGCCATCAGAATTTTTTTATTCTTAAAAATCCCTAAAATCCCCTTCTTCTTGGCTTTTTTACTTTCTTCTAAAATTGAAACCATATTGTTTTAATTATTAAGTGTTGAATATTTTTCATCGCTCATTGATTATCAAAGAAGTATTTAGTATATAGTATTTTGTATTTAACTGACGGTCTATAAATCAGTTTGCTAAATACATAATACTATATACTAAATACTAAAAAAATTATCTCATTACCAGCACAAAACTCGCCACTTTCCGATCAGTCACGTTTTCGTCGAGCCAGATACTAACCATCTTCTCGGCCTGGATATCGCTTAAAGAGGCTTCGATCATATTCATGTTTCTGGTTCGCCCGGCGTTAGCCGTATCAGCAGTAGCGGCCGTTTCGGGTTTTAGCATCTGGATGCCGACCGGGATCGTTACTGTTTCCGAACCGGAGCTCATCGCTTCAAGCTGCTTTAACATCTCGGCCCGATCGGTAGTCCCCGCGCCTCCCGCGCCTCCTGGACCGCCCATCATCACGAAGCCGCCGCTACGCCTCTCTCCGCCACCAGCGCCGCCCGACACGACAAAAGCGCGATCGCCGTTAGGCCGATCGGCATTAGCAGCGCCGCCGGTTTCATCAGATTCGTTATTACCCTCCGCGTTACCGAGATTGGGGCGTTCGATCTTGAGTATTGTTACTTCGTTGCCGGTAATGGATTTAACAAGTCCCCGGATATCCGGCTCCCGGTCCGGTTGACCGAAATCCGGCCGCCGGAAACCGTCCGGTCCCGGACCGCCAGGATTACCGGCCGCTCCGTCGGATACTCCCCGACCACAGGCTGTCGTCAAAAAGAGCGCTGATATTAATAAAAGTGCTAATAACAATTTTTTGCTTTTCATAATATTGATAAAATTTATAAGCCAATTTAAGCCATAATTATTATAACATAACTACGACTTTTAAAAAATAAAAAATTTAATATCCTCATTAACTAATAATACGCAAATAATATTTATTTCTTGCAAAAAATATCCAATCCGTAAAAACGCGTAGGGACGCCCCGTTGGGGCGTCCCTACTGCTTTTAACGATAAAAAGTATTTCTTTATTTCTGGCCGCATCCGCCTCCGCCATGCTTCATTCCCTGCATACCGCCTTTCATCATCCCGCCCATCATCTTTCCCGGCCCGCCTAAACCCAATTCTTCCCTTAATGCTTTAGCTTCTTCGTATTTACCTTCCTGCATGAGCCTGTGCGCTTCAGCCAATTTAGCGAAATTATCGGCTGTTATCTTTTCAGATATCGGATTATCGCCAACCGCGGCTTTCCAGGCGTTATAGTCATTTTTCTCAAGAGCTGTCCGAGCCGCTTCCATATTTTCCGGCGTTACGCCGCGCATTAAACCGCCGCAAGCCTGGCCGCCCGCCATCATTCCGCATCCGCCCGCGCCCTTGAGGCCTAGCTCCTGGGCCATAGCTTTCGCTTCATCGGTTTTGCCCGCTTCCGCGAGTTTGTGCATATCCGAGAATTTTTTAAAATTCTCCTCAGTGACCATATCGGCCATTTTTCCTTTTCCCGGGGCTAACTCCTTCCAGGCATTGTAGTCGCCGTTTTCAACCGCTTCTTCCATGGCTTCACGCTGTTCCGAATTCGGCCCTCTTTTTGTAAAATCGCCCTGAAAGGCATAGGCGCCACCGGCGACTATGGCCGTAGTGGCGACCACCGACAGCGCGGCCGCGCCCAGGCGCATCGCTTTATTATTGGTTTTGTTGTTTTTTTCCATAAAAGTAGAAACGCGCCGCCGGGACGTCTCTGGCGCGTCAAACGCGCGCGACCCGGCGAAGAAGATTAAAGATTAATTAAAGAATGCCTTTTAAGGCATCCAAGGCCCTCTACCTGGATATTACGTACCGTAAATATTTTTCTTTCAAAATAAAAATACACTTTCAAGAACTTAGTTCGCAATTAGCCAAACTCTCTATTTTATAAAACCTGGTCTTACGCAATCTCCGGGAGACATCTTATCTATCGGACATCCTGGTCCAGGCATAAAACCTGGATGGTGCAGCATGCCCCGGCCGGGGCCGATCGGCATGATTATCAGGGCGCGAAAACCGTTTTCCCCGGTTTTATCGCCGATCATCTTTATCCGGCTGCCGGCTTCTATTTTCAGGAAGGGCGGTATTTTCGCGTCACGAGCCGATACATCCCAAAGGCGGCGGTCGAAATCCAGAAGCTTGAAGTCTTCCCGGCCTTCCGCGTCGATAATTAGCCCTAAAAGAAATCCCTGGTCCGGACGCGCCCACATCCCCATCCGCGGATTGACGATTATCCGGTAAAATCCCGGCGCCTTTTCGCTTAAGACGTCGTCGATAGCGCGGCCGACTCCGGCGCCATAAAGAGCTCCTCCCAAAACGACGCTTAGAACCATGCTTGCGGCTATGACCGCCGGCAAACGGTAGCGATAGCCGGTTTTCGTATGTTTGAAATTATAATGGACCGCTAAAATAAAAATTGCCAGAAAAATCAGCCAGAAATAAGGCATCGTAATCACCACGAAACCGGGCAGGCTGCCGGAGAGATGCCGATATACTTCCCAATCATTATTCTTGAGCATGTAAATTATGACCGAAAAAGCGAGGCTGCCGACAGCAAGCGAAAAAGCGCCCAAAATCCAGACGGCGTAATCCTTAAGCAAAAAAGTCCAGCGAGGCTTGGGTTTGATATGTTTCTCTTCGATTGTTTTAAGCGCATCGCGGCTTATATCATGGTTTGACATATTATGATCGATAATTAAAAAAATAATCGTGCGCCATTCAGGCGACACTGATCTTTTCCCCGATCTCTTCCCTTAATTTATTTTTCGCCCGGTTAATGAGGGTTCCGATCGTCCCGACCGGCTTTTTCAGCACATCCGAAATTTCCCGATAGTCCAACCCTTCAAAGAACTTTAAAATTATCACTTCGCGGTATTTTTCGTCAATGTTTAAAAGCGCCGCTTCAAGATTATCGCGCAACAATCCCAGGTCGATTTCTCGCTCTGTATCAAGATCAGCCGCCAGCTTATTGGCCAATTCTTCTGAGATTTCCATCCGGTAGCCCTCGGGCCGGGCCTGGCGGCGACGATGATGGCTTATGACCTCGTTATGTGTAATACGATAGATCCAGGAGGAAAATTTCAAACTCGGATCGAAGTCGTTAAGATTCTGATAAACCTTAATGAAAGTGTCCTGCAGGATATCTTCAGCCTCTTCTCCGCTCACGTTAGAGATCCGCAATATATACCGCTTAAGCTTGTCCTCATAACGCTTAAGCAGGTATAAAAAATTACCCTGGTTTTCCAAAGTAAGCGCCACCAACTCCTGGTCGGTTTTGTCCTGCATTTGTTCCGGGTTTATCATGTGAATATAATTCTGGTATCAATATATTATTACGTAATCCTATCATTATTCTTTCAAAAAATAAAGACTGAGTTTTGAGACACAAAAAAACCACCTGGAAATTTACATTAACAGGTGGTTTTTAATACTCGCACTTTTCACGCGGAAAAGGTTCGTCTTTAATCATTGTTGTGGTTTTGGCGTCATTATGCCCGGCTCTCCGGCTGTCATAGCTTCTTTACTTTCACGCAAATGAAAATAATAAGTGCTGATGACGGTGCCGACGGAGCAACCGGCGGCGTACATCAAGGCTACATGCCAATTACTGATGTCGTCGACGATTTTTTGTAGGACATAATACCAAATAAGCACATTGATCATGGTGATGCCGCCCGAAGCCAGGACCCTGGTCTTGGTAACCATCTTAGTCCAGGAGGTAACAATCAGCATTTCAATGATACCGATTAGGAATAAAAACATAATTTTTACTGATATTAACGAATTTTTAAAGTTCGACCTTTAACGTGAACCAAAACAAAAACGCCCCTACCGTTCCGCAATAGACACGTTTTACTGGTTCGATATTATAGTAGCATTTTTAACGGAAAGAGTCAATCCAAATGTCAATCAAAGCGAAAACCGCGGCAAATTACCGCGGTTTTTAACATAAATTAAATCAGCATTAAAAATTTCCAGTCGGATCGGTAATTCTGGGGTCATCATCCATTTTATATCCATCTCTATCTTCAATCGTGCCTCCTGTCTGTTCCGCGTCGTCCATGTCCTCATAATTTAATTCAATATCGTCTCCGCTCGACAAAGTAACGGTCAGAATATTGCCGATCGAATTCAGGGATAATTTTACCTTGAATTCCCCCTCATCGTCGGCGTCGCCGACATAGAATTTAGCGATATCGCTTATCGTTAACGTACCGTTATCCTCCACGATCACTCCGCCGGTATCGTCGTCATCGACGTTTTGGACGTAACTGCCGGCCTTAAGATTCTTATTGACCGACTTAGGATCTATAGCCTCGTTAAAGGTAATGGCAATACGGTCGCCGACATCGATATTTCCGGAATCGCCGCCATTATTGACTTCAATCTCCGTTATATAAGGGGGGGTATCGGCGCTATCCCCTCCGAAAGTCCCGTTCGGGTCATCGATGTTGTTAACGGCGTTCATCACGTTATGTCTTTGATCCTCGATCGTTCCGCCGATTTGCGTCGTTTGGCTGAAATTCTCACTGCTGATTCCGACCGAATCTCCGTCCGTTATCGTTACGGTCAATATTTTACCGTTCGAACTTAAGGAAAGCCCAACGGTAAAGTCATTGCTGCCCCCGGCGACTTCGCCGATATCGAAAGACAGGATATCGGTGACCGTGAATATGCCGTCGCTGTTAACATATACTCCGCCCGTTTTATCCAGGTCAATATCCGAAACGGACCCTCCGGCGGTCAGATTCTTGTTTATGGTTTGAGGGTCAAGCTCTTCGCTGAAGGTAATAACAAGCCGGTCGTCAACGTCGACATATCCCGCGTAACCTTCATTATATACCTTTACGTGGGTGATATAAGGATCGCTTCCCTGGCTGTCCTCCACGAACGATCCGGACGGGTCGTCGATATTGGGGTCGTTCTCCATCTCGTTGCCGTCCCTGTCCTCGATCGTGCCGCCGATCTGTCTGGCGTCATCAAGGTCCTCGTTATCGATCTTGATGTCGCTTCCGCTTTTAAGTATTATGGTCAGGACTTCGCCCTCGGAATCCAGGGATAGAGTAACGCCGAACCGGCCGGCAACGCTGACGTCGCCGACGTAAAATGAAGCGATATCGGCCACTGTCAAAATGCCGTTTTTATCAACGTCTACCCCGCCCGTTTTATTATAAGCGACACTATCTACGGAAGCGCCTTTTTTCAAATCGTTGTTTACGGATTCGGGATCGATCCGCTCGCTATAGGTAACGCGTATTTCGTCGTTCAGATCCATATAGCCGTCCTTGCCGTTATTAAAAACCTCGATCGATGATATAAAAGGCTCAATACCGTCATTCACGTGCTCGCCTCCGAAAGTCCCGTTTGGCGCATCGATGTCGTAATCCTCTTTCATGATATTGCCGGCTTTATCCTTAACGGTGCCGCCGATCTGTCTGGCGTCTTCAAAGTCCTCATCCTCTATTTTTATGTCGCTACCGGCGATGACGGTTACGGTCAGATTTTTGGCGCTGTCGCTCAGGCTTAATTTAACGGCGAACTGCCCGGAATCGTCTACGGACCCCAGATCGAAAGAAGCAACGCCCTTTATCGTCAGAACCCCGTCTTCGGAAACGGTTATCGCCCCGATGATATTATAATCGAAACTGGTGTAATAACCTCCGGCGGTCAGTCCGAAATTTATGGACGCCGGGTCGACCGCTTCACTGAAGTTAATGATTATCTCGTCCGCATAATCGATATATCCCTTATCGCCCTTATCGTTTACCGTAATACCCGTGATGGCGAGGTCGCTCGTGTTGCCGGAATCATCATCATCGTTTATCCGGCACTGGCGGGCATTACCGACCACCTGGCACTTCCTGGTGTGGGCCCGCAAAGAATTAGCCGAAGAGAGTCCGTAGTTGGCGTCTATATTGTCTATGTCCTCGATCTCGTTTTCGGGATCGAACTCCGCCACGTCGTCGATCTCGTCGCCCACCCGGTAATTGGTGAAAAAAGAATCCGGCACGTCGTCAACGAGCTTGTTCCAGCTATCCCCGTAAAGAGTCCGGGCGATCGTTTCGGTCTTTATCCAGCGCAGGACCCCGCTTTTGGTAACGGCGTAAACCTTAGGATCGGTCGTTATCTTGACCAGCAATACGCCCGGGCGATAAAGAACGTTTCCCCCCAAAGGCAGGCCGACGAGTTCTTCTTCAGATAGGGTCACGACGTCGTCATAATCCGTAAACCAGGATCTGTAAATATTTTCATTAGGGAACACGTAGCGTTTTCCGTCCGCCGCCACGTAGTAAAGAGAGGTCAGGCCTCTCATTTTTACGATCTGGCCGCTATGGTTGCCGGCGGCTCGCGCCCGGGTTCCGAAAAAACAGAATGATAATGCCAAAATCGCGAGCAAAAAGAAGAAGGATGTTTTTTTAGTCATAATTTTTTTATTAATGAATATATATTTAATTATAACATAATTTTAACAAATAGAAAAATTTCAGCGGTTCGACAATTCGCGAAGATTAATATTCCCTCTGGCCGACCTTAATTTGCGTTTAAAAAAAACAGGATCATTTTTGAGCCTGTTAATTTAAAATTTTTAATTGCGGGCGACTGTTCGCCCCGCCTTAATAACCGTTTCCACCTTATTGGTACCGAAACTATTGATCATCTCCGGCCAATCCGGCACGTCGCAGATTATGATATCCGCCTGCTTGCCTGAGTGAAGGCTGCCGATCTCGTGCCCGCGCCCCAGAGCGCAGGCCGCGTTGATCGTGGCGGCATTGATTATCTGAGCCGGGGTCAGGCGGTAAAGCCGCGCCGCCAGTTCCATGATCGTCTGCATGGAAAAGCAGGGGCAAGATCCGGGATTATAATCCGTGGCCAAAGCGACCGGCAGTCCGGCTCTGATAAATTCCTTGGCTTTATAAGTCCAGAAACTTTTGCTTTGCGTTTCCATCAGGTGGTAGGTGACTCCGGGCAGGAGCACGCCGACCGTATCGGGCGGAAATTTTATATTCGCGTCAAGGTAATCCAGGTGATCAGCCGACACCAGAGGAAATTCATCTAAAAGTTCGCGTCCGCCCGCTTCTCCGGTCTGGCCAATATGGGCTTTAAGCTTAAATCCGCAAGCTTGGGCCGCGCTTAAAATCCTTTTGGATTCATCAAGGCTGAATCCCAGCTGGTCGCAAAATACATCCGCGAACTCAGCTATGCCCCTTTCCTGGATCGCTCTCAGCATGAATTCCAGTACGATAATATAATTTTCACGGTTATCCTTGAATTCGGACGGGACAGTGTGCGCGCCCAGAAAGGTCGCCACGATCGTTATTTTATCCCGGAAATTAAGACGCAAGCGGTCAATGACCCGGAGTATTTTCATCTCCGTGCCGTAATCAAGGCCGTAACCGCTTTTAATCTCAATGGTCGTGGTACCGTGCCGCCAGACTTGTTCCAGAATTTTTGCTCCCCGGAAAAAAAGTTCGTCTTCGCTTGCCCGCCTGGTCTCGGCGACAGTATACATTATGCCTTTGCCCCGGCCGTGCTGATCCTTATAGGTTTCCCCTTTGATCTTCGCTTCGTATTCATGCGCGCGCGATCCGCCATAAACCAGGTGCGTATGCGGGTCAACCAGTCCGGGTAGAACTACTTTGCCGCGGGCATCAATTACCCGGCGTTTAAAGCTTATCTCTTTTTCCAATTCTTCGCGGCCGCCGACGGCTACGATCAGGCCGTTCTTTACGGCCACCGCCCCGTCGGCGATAACATCAAGATAATTCATGGCGGCTTTACGCTTCGGATCATTACCGGCCGTGGGTGTCACTACCTGTCCGCCGCTTATGACAAGATCGCAAGTACCGTCAAAATTTTCATGGACTCGCATAAAAACCTCTCTTCCTGAATCCCTACCGCGGAATAATGATCCCTTTATCTTTGGCGGTTTTCATGGCCAGCTCGTATCCGGCATCGACGTGCCGGGCGACCCCGATTCCGGGATCAACGGTTAAAACCCTTTCTATCCTCCGGTCGCGTTCTTTCGTGCCGTCGCAAACCATAACCACTCCGGCGTGGAGCGCCCGCCCCATGCCGGTGCCGCCGCCGTGATGGAAGGATACCCAGGAGGCGCCGTTAACGGCATTCAAGGCGAAGTTAAGTAGCGGCCAGTCGGCCACGGCGTCGCTCCCGTCAAGCATGCCTTCGGTTTCCCGCGAGGGCGAAGCGACACTGCCGCAATCAAGATGATCACGGCCGATGACGATCGGCGCTTTAACTTTTCCTTTTCTGACCAGATCGTTTATTATCATGCCGAATTTCGCCCGATCGCCGTATCCGAGCCAGCAGATCCGCGTCGGTAATCCGATAAACGGCACCTGAACCTGCGCTTTTTTGATCCAATTCTTAAGGCCGTTATCGCGCGGAAAGGCATCCAGCAAGGCGCGGTCAATCGTCAGGATGTCCTTGGGGTTGCCGGATAACGCCGCCCAGCGGAAAGGACCTTTGCCCTGGCAGAAAAGGGGCCGGATATAAGCCGGTACGAAGCCCGGGTAAACGAATTGCCCGTCTTCTCCCCTGACAATATTAAGCCCTCCTTTATATGCCTGGTCCCTAAGAGCGTTGCCGTAATCAAACGCGACCGCTCCTCTCTTTTGCATCTCCATGATAGCTTCGACATGGCTTACTATAGACGTCAAAGCTTTCTTTTTATAAGCGTCCGGATCTTTAAAGCGCAGATCTTCCAGTTCGCCAAGGTCTCCAGCCGGAACATAATACAAAAGATTGTGGGCCGGTGTCTGGTCGGTAACGATGTCGGGGATGATCCCCCTTCGTGTCATTTCGGGATAAATATCGGCCGCGTTCCCCGCCAATCCTACGGACAGGGGTTTTCTCTCTTTGACGGCTGAAGCTATCAGCTTTAAAGCCTCATCGAAATTTTCGGCCGATGCGTCGCAATAACCTTCTTTGACCTTTTGGTCGATCTTATCCCGCCTCACTTCGACGATAAGGACAGCGGCGCCGTTCATGGTCGCGGCCAAGGGCTGAGCGCCGGACATGCCTCCTAAGCCGGACGACAAAACGAATTTTCCGGCCAGGCTACCGTTAAAATGCGCTTCGGCGCAGGCGCGGAAAGTTTCGTAAGTACCCTGGAGTATTCCCTGGGTGCCGATATAGATCCAGCTTCCGGCAGTCATCTGGCCGTACATCATAAGACCCAATCGATCAAGATGCTCGAAGTGTTCGTCATTAGCCCAGGCCGGCACGAGATTGGAATTAGCGATAATTACCCGCGGCGCGTTTTCATGCGTCCGGGCGACATAAACCGGCTTGCCGGACTGGACGCAGAGGGTTTCGTCATTCCTAAGCGATTTTAGCGCCGCCACGATCCGGTGGTATTCACGCCAATTGCGGGCCGCCCGGCCGGAACCGCCGTAAATGATCAATTTTTCCCAATCAAAGGCCACTTGCGGATGAAGATTATTACGGAGCATCCGAAGAGCCGCTTCCGCGTCCCAGTTCCGGCAATCTTTGATTTTGTTTCCGCCTTGTTTTTTAAGCGGATTTTTCGGCTTCTCGTCCATATACATCGGCCGGCCGTATTTTTTAATTTCTTCCTCTCTGTTTATTCTCTCGTTCTCGCTCGCTTTATTTTCAGACATTTCCTTCTCCCTTTCTCTGGTTTTCTAAATTGTAATGAACCTGATAAAAATCAATATTTTTAATTTAATATCATTATATTTAATAACTTAATACCGTTTTTGTCAAGTTAATAGTCAAACTAAAAATGCCAACAATAGAAATTCCCAGGCAATAAAATAAGCCAGCTTCAGCTGGCTTTCAAAATCAATAGCCCTGGGGGTTTACCCCCGGGGCGGGATTAGTATCGGGATTAATCGGTTTTATAGCCCCGGGGATAAATCCCCAGGGCTAAAAACGAAAGCGCCATAAATGGCGCTGATATTTCTGTAAAAAATAAAAATTCCCAGGCAATAAAAAACCCGAAGTTTAAGTCTTCGGGTAATCGTTTAATTTTGTTCGTTGATATTCACGTTCAATCGCGCCCCTGTCGCGGCCACTTCCGCCAAAAGACTGGCGACCTGCGCGTCGGTTTGGGTCTTAACGTATCCGTACTGAAGCGCGGCAATCGCGAGGGCAAAAACCTGTCTGGACAGTTTTTCTGTTTCGGCAGGTATGCTCGCGGCCCCCTTAAGGCTTTCAGCTGAATATTTTTCCGCGATCACCCGTTGAAAAGCCGCCTTATCCTCTTCTGCTAAAACCAGAAGTCTGGCCGCTAAACCTTCCGCCTGATCCAACATGCCCTTCATCTGCGCTTCAACCGCGGCGTATCTTTTCTTGCCGATGGTTTTCCGGCAGACGAAGGCGACCAGGGCCGCGGCCATGGCGCCGGCGACCGCGGACGCGCTGCCGCCACCCGGAGCCGGGTTGTCTGAAGCGAGATCGCGCAAAAATTCTTCCACCGTCATGTCCTTGATCTTTTTCATAAGCCGAGCGCCTCCTCTATGATCTGTTTTTTCGGGTTAAAATTCTCGAGCTGCAGATAATCGAGCGGAACGTCTTTCAGCGCGCGAATAGGAACCAATCCGACGATTTCACTGCCGACCACTCTGACTCCGGCCAATAGGGCCAACCTTTTGACGGTTTCGAAAACGATATAAACGGGCGCGGCGGAATAATCCATCAGGTTCATGGAAACCTGGACTTGCTGCCGGGCGGCGAGTTCGACGCCGATGGCCTGAACGGAGGGGAAAATACCGGAGATACGCCTTTTTTCGGTCCCGATGACGCTTATTCCGCCGGAACCGCGGAGCAGGCGGGCGATACCGTTAGCCAAGGCCATGTCGCGGCTATCAAGATTTATATTATAGGCGATCAAAAAATTCCTGGCGCCGATAACGGTAGAGCCGAACCTTGGATTAAATACCGCCGGACCGAAATCCGGCTTCCATTTTTCGTCCTTTAATTTTTCCGGCAAGACTTCATATTCTCCCTGGCGGATATCCGACAATTTCTTCCTCTCCGGGCAAAGAGCGGCCGCGCCGTAATAATAACCGGAAAGATTTAATTCGCGTCCGACCATATCCCCGAGCTCGTAAGAGAGTTGCGCGCAATAATCAAGCGTCGTTCCGGTCACCGGAACAAAAGGACAAACATCAACCGCGCCCAGACGAGGATGCTTTCCGCTGTGGCCGGCCATATCGATCAGGGCGGCCGTTTTCTTTATAAGCCTAAAAGCGGCCAGCATAACCGCTCCGGGCCGGCCGGCGAAAGTTATCACGCTGCGGTTATGGTCCGGATCGGAACTGACGTCAAGCAGCTTAACGCCGGGACGCGGCACGACAGCTGCGATCGCTCTTATCTTTTTCTGGTCGCGCCCTTCGCTTATATTCGGAACGCATTCAACTATTTTTTTCACTCTTTCTCCTCCTCTTTTTCCTCCGGGATTTTTACGCCGGTAGCTTCGGATACGGCGGTTAAAAAATCGTTTCCGTGATCATGTACCAGGGAAAAAAGTTTCTCTATGTCGTCCGCCAAAATCCGATCTTTATTAAGACAAGAAAGGCGACGTCTGATCAAATCGGCAATAAGCGCGATCTTGCGCGCGGCCGGGTTGCGGGCGAGGCGGCGGAATTGGAGCGCCTGTACGGCGCAAAGAAACTCGATTGCCACGACATATTCGGCGTTTTTAAGCGCCTGCCAGGTTCTCCGGGCGCCGATCGCGCCCATACTGACGAAATCCTCCTGGCCAGCCGCGACCGATATGGAATGAACCGAAGCGGGCGAGGCCAGATGCCGATTTTCCGCGACCAAAGCGGCAGCCGCATACTGGGCGATCATCAAACCGGAATTTAAACCGCCAGACCTTGTTAAAAATGGCGGCAAACCGGGAGAACTGCCGTTTAGGAGTTTTTCGATCCTTCTTTCCGAAATGCCGGCAAGCGCGGCCAGAGCGATCGCGAGCGAATCAGCGGTTTGAGCTAAAGACTGGCCGTGGAAATTATCCCGGCCCTGCTCGATTCTTTCCTCCGCGGCAAATATCTCAGGGTTGCCGGAAAAATTATTTATTTCTTCAAATACTACCGGAAAAACCTGGCCATAAAGAGTTTCCAGAAAACTGCCGAAAACGCGCGGCGCGCAACGAAGCGAGTAAGCATCCTGCAGCTTCCGGCGGCCGTTCGGCCAAAGATCGGCCGCGAGCAATTCGGATAAATAAGCGGCGGAAAGTTCACGCCCCGCGTGATAGCTGCCGGCCTGCGCTTCCGACGCGAAAGCCCGGGCGTTGCCGTTTAAAGCGGCCAGGGACAAGGCGGCGGCGATATGGGCTAACCACACTAAGGCGCGGGCATGGGCGGAACAAAAAGCCATGAAACTGACCATATAGCTCGTGCCGTTCAAAAGAGCGATCGCCTCTCCGGCTCCAAGTCTGGCCGGTTCAATCCCCTCATCTTTAAAAACAGACGCGGTATCGATAATCCTGCCGTCCCTGATAATTTTTCCCCGGCCGATAAGCGCCAAGGATACATGAGCCTGCGGAATAAGATCGCCGGAGGCTCCTAATGAACCTTGCGCCGGCACCGCCGGAATTATATCCTGGTTGAACATTTTAATCAACAGCTCCAGAGTAGAGAGCCTGATCCCGGAAACGCCCTTTTTAAGATTGAGTATCATATGGAGCATCATGCCCCGGACGATCTCGGGCGGGAGCGGCGGACCGACTCCGCAGGCGTGGCTCATGATCAGGTTATCCTGAAACTCGCCAATTTTGCCAAGCGGAATCCGCTTATTAAGCAGGGCGCCGATGCCGGTATTGACGGCATAATAGGCTTTGCGGGGATTTTTCCTGAGAATATCATCGAGTACCTGACGGGAGGCTATAACCGCCCCGATTTCTTCGTCGTTAAGGCTTATTTCCTGTTGCTCGCGGCATAAGGACACGAAATCGGCGAAATCCAGATATTTTTCCATTTTTTCCTCCAAAAATAAAGTTGTCAAAGAACGTTTTTATACTTAAAGTAGCTTAACTATAACCGAAAAAATCAGATTTTGTCAACGAGTGGCGTCAAAATGTATATTCAAACCAGTCTTTAAAAATAAAAAAACCGATATTCGGCGCGCGAGCATTCGTGCCGTATCGGCATTTTTCCCTTCTCCGATGAACGCTATCTTTTTATCGTTTGCATATTTTTTTCGGCCATCTCGCGGGCAAAGGCCTCTAAACCGACCTCTTTTATGCGGGCGATACAGGCGCCGCGATCGGAACGGAAAATAAAACCGAAAAGTTTCGAGAAAAAATTATTGAATTTCGCGCAATCGAAAACATTGCTAAATTCCTTGCACTCGGCACAGCTTTTGTAACCATGCTCAAGACAGCAGGCGCGCACCTGGCACCAGGAGGCCTTTTCATTTTTAACGCAGCCGGGGCATTTCTCCGTTAGATGTTTTTTGCAGGCGCCGCAATAGAGCCCGCAAAAAGCAACTAAAGACGGGTCGTTTTTTACTTCAAGCATAAATTATCTGATTTAAATTTTAATAAGCTGGGTACTTTATGCCAAGAGGTTTAATATGATTCCCGGCATGATACCTCCGCACCGAAATCGAATATTAAATATTTTACAATACCGACCTGAATTTAATCCCCTTTTCCAGCAGGCGGCACATTATCATTTCGAAATACACGGCCGTGTCTTCGTGGTCATGGGTCAGTATGATATCCTCCGAACCCTTATAATTAAGGCCCCGGCGACCCTCCGGCACATCTTCCTCTATCCGGGCCAGGACCTTGGCGATGCTGTCTATTCCGAAATGCTTGCGCTTATGCGTGATCGAATACTCGAAACAATCATAAGTCCATTGCCAATCGACGTCTTCGGACCAACCGGCCGCGCGTACATACCCATAGCTTATATCCTTGAACGGCGGCAGACTATACCCGAGTTCGCGCAAATAAGCCTGAATCCCTTCTTTTTTCGCTTGCCCGGCCTTGCCGTACGGAACCGCATTCTCGTAATCGGCCCGGCTCAAATTTCCTCCTTTGTCTCCATAGGGAAAACGGAAGAATTTATCCGGCCGTCCGATTCCGGCACGGACATAAACTTTATCTATGACGTCATCGGTTCGTTTGATCTGCTTCCGGCATTCCGCTAAAGATAATTCGGAAAAAGGTTTATGATCCCAGGCATGATTGCCGATTATCTGGCTTTTGCGGATAGCGTATATTGCATTTTCAATATTATTCTCAAGCTTCTTTCCTTCACAAAACCAGATCACGGGAATTTTCCCGGCATAAAGAAAATCGACCTTGCGCCGAAAGTCAGGCGAGGGCGCGTCATCTATGGTAAGATAGGCTATCTTGGTTTTTTTCATTTTATTTTTCAATAAGCCGGATATTTTTTGCCTTCAAGGGTTTCTTTAATAAACAGATCCGGATCGAATCCAGTATCGAATATTTCTTCCAGTAGGATCATCCAATCCGGCCGATGTTTTTCTCAAAATCTATTTTTTTTACTTGTTGCGATAATTCTATCAGATCTGATTTCATATTTCATCATTTTGTCATCTCGAACGGAGCGGAGCGAAGTGAGAGATCTATAATATAAGATCGTGGTGCCAAATAATTTATATTATAGATTTCTCCCTTTGGTCGAAATGACAAAAATTCATTGTTTTATTTGGTTGTATTTGCCTCTTAATTTCTCCACAGTTTTTTCTATCCCCTCTTTGGTTATCCCGCAGCTACTAAATAATTCCAGGCTTAAATCCTTGAATTCTGGATTGACAGTCTTGATTAAATCCAGCTTCTTTTCCCGCCGCCATTTTTTCAATTCCTTTTCCCGATTAATAGCATTATACGCGTATTGGAATAACTCGAAATACATTAAATCTATTAACTTATATTTTTTCGTAAAAACGCAACCGAGACCATTTTTATGTTCAATTATCCTCCTAATGATATCATTTGAAAAACCAATATAAAACGATGTTCGCTGGTGATTACTTATTATATAAACATAAAACTCAAATTCTTTTTTCATAATCAGTTTTTTTGTCATCCCGAGGCGAAGCCGAAAAACAATAAAATTTTAATTCTTTATCATCATAACATTCCCGACGTCGGTCACTCCGATCTTCTTGAAACCGAACCGTTCGTAGAATCCGGTCAGCCATGCCTCATCGGGATCGTGGGTCAGGGAAAAATAATCGTACCCAGAAGGATATTCAGCCTTAAGCGCCGTCCTGATAAGCGACGAACCGATACCCCGGCCTCGGCTTCGTTCGTCTACGTATAGTTCCGATATAAATACTGAACCGGAAAAATACTTTTGTTCACTGCCGAACAGCTCGACCAGAACGTAAGCGACGATCCGATCAGGATCTTTCGCCAGCCAGACAAGGTTATCCGCCACACATCGTTCTATAATATTCTTTTTCGCCTCTTCCGGTTCGTTAAGTATCGTGCTGTATTTTAATATGTCTTCCAAATCGTCTTGTTTGGCGTTAATTATGTTCATATTTCAAAATTAATCGTTATGCATTCATTTTAGCAAACATAATGAATTTTTGGAAATAAAAAGCCGTCGATTTTTTCGACGGTTTTTTATTGCTTGTTTATTTGGTTTTATTTTATCGATTTCCTGTTTTATTTCCCCTTTAATCATAAGACCCAAGCCCATGCCAGAAAATATCCTGCCACTTCAAAAATACCTTCATTTTTTGTTTACGCCCTAAAACCTTACCAGAGTTATGACCTTATCGATCTCCGAGCCGTCCTGGGCAGAAATCGTGAACACCTCCAGGAAGCCGGTCGCGGTGCCCGGATCGGAATAAGGGACGCTTTTCGAAAAATCTCCGTACTCACCGACCTCCGTGCTCGAGGCCGTGGTAAAGGCGCTCGCCAGAATCCGGTTGCTGGAGCTTCTTAATCTTATATTGACGGTATTCTCGAATACCCGCGCCTGCCCGCTTACCGCCACGGGGTTCGTGATCTCGTCATCCCAGTCGGGCTCGTTGACGATTATGTTCATGACGGTATTCGGAGGAACGACCGAATCGCCGGAAATGGGCATCCGGGACAGGTTCGCGTTCGTGATCCCGAGGCCTTCTTCCCGCATGATCCGGAAAGCGTCGTCGGGACGCCCAAGATAGATGAGATCGTGGCTTACCGGATCGACGTAATAAGCTTCCCCGTGCGCCTGGACCCGCAAAAGGATCCGTCCGAGAAGCCGGGATGGGGCGTTATCCTTGAAACGGTCATAATCGGATTCGCTCACCCCCAGCCCGAGTTCGCGCATGATCCGGAAGGCGTCAGCGGGCCGGCCAAGGTAATAGCGCAGCCGGTTGACCGGATAGACGTACCAGGCTTCGCCGTGCGCCTCTACCTGCAGGAGTATCCGCCCGGACAGGCGCTCGGGAAGACCTATTACGGTCTCGGCGTGTCCGGCAAGCGGAGGCTGACCCAAAAGCGCCGCCATAAAAAGGAATAGGAAAATCTTTTTCATAGTTTTGAATT
>JAZDLN010000036.1:0-12389 GCA_043801965.1 Candidatus Falkowiibacteriota bacterium | reverse complement strand
ACCGCTTAAAGCCGCGCCGATCCAGGCTTTGGCTTCGCCGACGCGGGAAGCGTTGCCGCCAGCCGTGATCCAGATAACGCCCCCGAACATCATGACGACCGCCGCCAGTATGCCGACGCCGCCGATGGCGTAACGATAGATATTCGCTACGTAGCCTCCGATCGGCCTTAGATTGTCCTGGATTTCAACCGTTTCTCCCGATCCGGGGATCGGAACTTCGGGCGTGAAAGTTATCGCCAGGACCATCGGCGCGCCCATAAAGATAAAGGCGGCCGCGGCGGCCAGTATTATGGCGGAAATAAAGGATTTTTTCATATCGTTCGCGATCCGTTATTTTAACTTGCCGACAAATTTTATTTTATCGCCGCTTTTTTTGGCGTCGGCAATTATTCCCTTGATCATTGACCGGGTAATATCCCGGCCGCCTAAACCGACCGCGAAAGACCGGATTTGGGTTTTTATATTTCCCTGAGCGGCCGCCTTGATCTCCATGGCTATCGGTCCGACTGAGGCCCCCAAAGAAACCGCCTTTTCTATTACGGCCGCGTATTTGGCTTTTTTGAGGATAGACAGGATATCCTTATCCGGAAAAGGCCGCAGGCATTTTATCTTGATGACCCCGGTATCTCCGGTTTCGTCTACCGTGTCCTTGATCGTGCCGACTAATGATCCTAGGGCCACCAGGACAGTTTTAGGATTCTTTGGCCCGTAATACTCGATGAGGCCATTATTTATCTTCGTATTCGCCTCGTTCTTTTTTACGGCTTCGGGGATGGTCTTTTTAAGTTTTTCGTATTCGGATTTGATAAGTTTTTTTGAATCGGACAAATCATTGTGCAACTCCTGGCGGATCTCCATGTAATAAGCGGGAGCGGCAAAAGTGCCGAAAGAGGCGGGATTATTCACGTCCAGGAATTCGCCTTTCGCCGGAGATATATCGGGAAGATATTTCTTTATTTCCGCGGCCGTCGGTATGGCCACTTCCTCGTAAGTGTGCGTAAGGACGAAACCGTCCACGTTGACCATAACGGGTAATTTCGCCTGTTCCGCGATCTTGTACGCTAAAATATGCTGCGCCACGGCCTCCTGATGGTCTTCGGCGAACAGGAGAACCCAGCCGGCGTCCCGAACGGTCATTACGTCCTGGTGATCGTTCCAGATCGTGATCGGCGCTGATACTCCCCGGTTGGCGCAAGTCAGGACTACCGGCAACCGCATGCCGGAAATATTAAAGATCACCTCCGTCATTAAAAGGAGTCCTTGGGAACTCGTAGCCGTATAAACGCGCGCTCCGGCCGCGCTCGCGCCCAAAACTATCGACGCCGCCGCGAATTCGCTTTCCGCGCGCACGTATTCATAATCGGCTTCTCCGTCGGATTTGAGGCGGGCCAGATCTTCGACGATATGGGTCTGGGGAGTGATCGGGTAAGCGGATATGACGGCCGGTTTTATGTTGTTTATCGTCTGGGATATAGCTTGGGAGCCTTCGAGTATTTGTTTCATATATAATGATGCGAATCTACGAATTCTTATGCGAACCTACGAACATGCGAATTCCGGTCATTTTGTAGTATTCGGATATAATTTGTAGTATTCGGGTTATGTTTTAATTATTTTTCCTCCAACTCCATCTTGATCGCTTTGACCGGGCATTCGGCGGCGCAAATACCGCAACCCTTGCAAAAGTCGTAATCAGTCACCGGTTTCGGCTTGGCCATCATCTTATCCATCGTTACCGCCGTTTCGGGGCATACCCGGGCGCAAGTCCCGCAGCCGATGCAGGTATTATAGTCGGTTTTAGGGATGAATGTCCGCCAGCCGCCGGTTTTGTTTTTTATGGTTGAGCCGGGAGCGGCGGTTATTTTTATTTTCATATGGGTGGTTTCAGTTAAATAATTATAGATTATAAGCTTTTTCAACGGCTTTTATGTTCTTATCGGCCAGATCCGGTTTGTCCGCGAATTTCTGAAGAACAGCCTTTTTAAGGGATTCCAGGCTTATCAATCCGGTAACGCGGGCGAAAGCCCCCAGAATCACCGTGTTGACGATATTCCTACCGATCTCTTCCAGGGCAATTTTAGTGGCATCGATGACGTAAATATTTTTTGGCGGCAGGTCGATTTTTATTTCTGTTTTTTGTTTGGACGTATTTATTATTACCATGGTTTTTTTATTGCATCCTTTAGCAACCGGCACGGAAGAGAGCAGGGAAGAATCCTGGATTATAAGCACGTCCGGCTCATAAATATGCTCCCGCCGGCGGATCGGCTTGTCGTCGATGCGGGCAAAAGCCTCGATCGGCGCTCCCGTCCGTTCGACGCCGAAAGAGGGAAATGCCTGGGATTTGCGCCCGTCATTAAAAGCGGCTATGGCGATAAGTTCGGCCGCGGTTACGACCCCTTGTCCGCCCCGGCCATGAATGCGTATTTGATGCATATTTATTTAGGTGAATTAATTAATGAATTAATGATTTTTTAACGTCATTCGGATATTTTTTGGTTAATGATCTGAATTAAATAATCATAAGGTATGTTCCCTGAAAATCTTTCGCCATTTACGAATATAGTGGGTGTTCCCGAGATATCCAGAGCATTGCCGTCGGAGAGATCCCTTTCGATTTCCCGCAAATAGGTTTTATTATCGAAACAATGAGCGAATTTACCCTCATTTACTCCCGCCTGCTTGGCTAATTCCAATATTTCCTCTTTTCCGGTTATTCCTTGATTAAGGAATAATTTATCATGCATAAGCCAGAACAGTCCCTGTTCGCCGGCGCAACGCGCTCCCAGAGCCAAATTAGCGGCATAAACATTAACAACCGGGTAGTCCCGGAATATTATTTTTACGTCCTTTTTGTATTTAAGGCCTATTTCCCTGATTTTAGGGAAAAAATCCCGGCAGTAAGGACATGAATAATCACTGAATTCCACTATAGTTACTTTAGGGTCGGCTGAGCCCATCCAATAGTTGGCGTCTTCTTCGCCCGATATTAGCCGATTTATTTTTTCGAGGTTCTCCTGGCGATTGTCTTTTAAAGAGGCTTTAACGATATCCGATACATAAAAAAGGGCCGTAAACACCAAGGCCAAAAAAATCGTGGCTAAAATTAACAACCCTATTCCCCACCATTTTTTATACCACCTATCCATTGAGTAAATATTAGAATTAAATTATAATAAACATGTGGGCTTAAAAATAACGCCAGCCATGATAAGATTATAACATTATTTTATGAATAAACAAAATTTGGAGCCGATAGAAAAAGAGGTCCATAAAAAATACAAAAAGAAAGATAAAAAGAAAAAGCCAAAAATGAAAGTAAGCGGCAGCCGGGTAAAAGACCTGCAGAAAATCATCATTCGTAATTCGTAACGAGCAAGCTATAATATGAAAAAATATTTTTACTTTTGTTCATTGTTCATAGGCCTGGGCTTGTCCCTGGGCGCCGCGGTTAATGCCCAGGAAGCGATCGATGATTTCGACATAACTCTAAATATCAATAAAGACACAAGCATTGATGTTACCGAACGCATAACCTATAATTACGGAACGGAGCGGAAGCACGGCATTTATCGCGAACTTCCCTTTATGTACAAGGCGCGCGGAGGAAATTACAACATAAAGATATCAGATCTGGCGGTAACCGACGGCGCCGGAGATCCGTTTATCATCTCCGTCGAAGACCAAGGCGGGTATAAAAATATAAAGATCGGCGACGCCCAGGGTTACGTGACCGGACAAATAACCTATGTCATAACTTACCGGGTCAAAAGGGCGATAAATTATTTTTCCGATCATGACGAGCTTTATTGGAACGCCACCGGGAATTTATGGGAGGTGCCGATCCGCCAGTCGAGGGTAACGGTCGTCTTTCCCGGAGAATCGGCGGAGGACTTGACCCGAGCCGAATGCTTCGCCGGACCTTTCGGCAGCGCCAATAAGTGCGTTTCTTACCGGTATAAATACGGGGGAGATAAGTCGGTCGAGAGTCTTGTTTTTACCGATGATTATCTTGAACCCGGAGAAGGCTTGACGATAGTTGCCGGTTTCGCCCGGGGAATAGTCGAAAAACCGTCCTGGTTTTCCCGCGTATGGGAAATTTTTAAGGATAACCCGGTTTTATTTCTGCCGTTTTTAGCCTTTATCTCGCTTTATTATATCTGGTATAAGCGCGGCCGCGACCCCAAGGGACGCCGAACGATCATCGCCCTATACGCGCCTCCCGATTCCCTGACTCCGGCCGAAGTCGGGACGATAATCGACGATTCGGTCGATCGCGCGGATATTTCGGCCGATATAATAAATCTGGCGGTCCGTGGATATTTAAGGATCGAACGGGTAGAGAGGACGGATATTTTCAAAAAGGTCGATTATGACCTGGAAAAACTTAAAGACGGCTATGACCTCGGCAATCCGCACGAACAAAAATTATTTTCCGCTCTTTTTCCGGGCAAGCGCGGCCAGGTGGCGTTATCCGTTCTTAAAAATGATTTTTATGACGACTGGGAAGAGATTAAGAATATTCTGTATAAAGATTTGGCGCGAAAGAATTACTTTGTCGCTGATCCGGGCGGAATAAGGAAAATTTACACGGCGATCGGGATCGTTTTTTTTGTCCTGGGCCTTATAGCCGCCTTTTGGTCAGGAATCCTCGCTCTGGCCGGTTTCGGTGTTTCCGGCCTGATCATCACGCTCTTCGGATATTATATGCCCGTTAAAACGCCCGACGGAGCCCTGGCTAAGGACCATATTTTGGGATTTAAGGAATATTTGACGGTAGCGGAAAAGGACCGTCTGAAATTCCATAACGCTCCCGAAAAAAACCCCGGGCATTTCGAAAAATTACTGCCTTTCGCTATGGTCTTGGGGGTCGAAAAAGAATGGGCCGCGCAATTTAAGGGTATTTATGATCGTCAGCCGGATTGGTATAACGAACCGGCCGGATCTGATTTTTCTTCTTTAGCCCTGGTATCAAGCCTTCGGAGCTTTAAAGATCGGGTCAACGCGGATCTGACATCGCGGCCGTCTTCGGCGTCCGGCGGAGGCAGCGGTTTTTCGGGCGGTTTTTCCGGAGGCGGATTCGGCGGCGGCGGCGGGCGATCGTGGTAATCATCGATTGAATATTATATTTTCAGCGTAAGTTTATCATTTTAAATCATTGGAATAATCCGCTAAACTAAAAATCAGCGGGAGTTAAAATTTATGATCGACGGTTATGTATTCGGCACGATCTCCATTAATGGGGATACTTTCAATAATGACGTGGAAGCGCGTTGGAGCGGCGATGTTTTAAAATGGAAAAGAAAAGACTCGCACTCCATCTCTTTGTCCGATCTTGAACCGGCCCTGGGGCAGTCGCCGGAGGTTATTTATCTGGGCACTGGTTACGACGGAACGGTCAGGATAAACGAGGGGATGGCAGAGGAGCTCAAAAAAAAGAATATCGAATTGATCGCGAATAAAACCAATCTGATCACCCAGGAATTCAATGTCGCGGTATACAGCAAGAAAAAGGCGATAGGGCTGTTTTGCCTTAACTAGTTTCGCGTTAACTAAATCATTCATGTTATGAAAATATTATCCTGGAACGTCAACGGCCTCCGGGCTGTCATAAAAAAAGGTTTCGCGGATTTTTTGAAAAAAGAGAGACCGGATATATTATGTCTGCAGGAAATCAAGATCGATGAGTTGGCGATTAAAAAAGCGGAATTTAATTTTCCCGGCTACGCGGTATTCTGGAACCCGGCCGAGCGCAAAGGCTATAGCGGCACGGCCGTATTATTGCGACTTCCCCCCAAAGCCCGCCGCGTGTCGGGCAAAGGGGGGATTATCCTCCCCAAGCTAAGGTCTGACCGGGAAGGCCGGATACAGGTCATCGATTCGGGAAATTTCTATCTGGCCAATATTTATTTTCCTAACGCCAATCACGAACTTTCGCGCTTGGAATTTAAATTAGGATTTAACGACAGCCTGCTCTCTTACCTTAAAAAATTAGAGAAGAGCAAACCGGTGGTCGTCTGCGGCGATTTTAACGTCGCTCACGCGGAGATAGATCTGGCCCGGCCAAAAAGCAACGTCGGCAATCCCGGATTTACCCGGGAAGAACGCGACTGGATGACTAAATTCCTGAATAAAGGTTATGTCGATACTTTCCGTTATTTTTTCCCGGATAAAATCGCGTACACCTGGTGGAGCCAGCGCTTCAACACGGATTCCCGGGCCAAAAACATCGGCTGGCGCATAGATTATTTCTGCGTTTCCGGAAAGGCAATAAAGAGAGTCAAGCGGGCCTTTATAATGGATAAAATCATGGGTTCGGATCATTGCCCGGTCGGAATCGAAATCGCCTGAATACCGGTTGACATAATTTTTATATCCGCTATAATTTAAGAAGATACAGTATGAAATTGAATTTATTACGAAAATCCTTATCATCTTGTTCATCATCCGGCCCCGGGGACTGGCGTTTTTGATTATCAATATAGGATAGGAGTAAAATCAAAGCCGGCCCCGACAAAAGGGCCGATTTTTTGTTCTTTTTATCGGCAACCCAAAAGGAGGGAAGAAAAAATGGAAAAGACGGATTGTGCCACCTGTATGGCGCTTAAGGTTATGTTGTCCCATTTCGATCGATTTCAATGCCAAAAATGCGGCAAAGTCCACGTTAAGTGTCAAAATTCTTGGAAATCCGAAGAAGCTGACTGGGATCACGAATGTCATACTGGACATGCCTAAAAATTAAAGAGACCAGCCGGCCAAAAGAAGCCGGCTTTTTATTTATTTAATATTAGTGAATTTATAATTTTATAATTGTTACGTGTTTGACTTTAGCTAAGGTTTGAGTTAGAATAAAGACGCAACTAAGCATATATTTAATATTAATACTTTTTGTTTTTGCTTAGTTGTTACTATGGAATATTTTATTATATTGATTTTAGTGACCGTTTCGGCTTTATTTTCAGGATTGACCCTGGGATATTTCAGTCTTAATAAGGATGATTTGGGCAGGAAGGCTAAATTAGGCGATAAAAACGCTCAAAAAGCTTATCGCATCCGCAAAAAGGGCAATTTACTCTTGTGCACCCTGCTCATCGGCAACGTGGCGACCAATTCGGTTTTATCCGTTTTTTTAGGTTCGGTAACGACCGGCGTTTTAGCCGCCTTGGCCTCTACGTTTTTGATCGTTATTTTCGGCGAAATTCTGCCGCAAGCGGTTTTCTCCCGTTATGCCCTCATTGGAGGATCAAGATTCGCCTGGCTGGCCGATTTTTTTATATTTATTTTCTATCCCATCTGCTACCCCTTAAGCAGGATACTCGATAAATTTTTGGGGAGCGAGATCCCGACGGTTTATTCCAAGCGCGAACTAATAAAACTGATCGAAGACCATGAAGATAATATGGATAGCGAGATCGACGCGGACGAGGAAAGAATAATCAAGGGCGCTTTAAGTTTTTCCGATAAGAAGGTCGATGATATCATGACGCCGCGAAGCGGCATGTACGCGCTTCCTTCCAACCGGATCCTCGATAAAGGCGCTATAATCGAAATAAGCAGCCGGGGACATTCCCGGATCCCTGTTTACAGGAAGACCAGGGACGATATGGTCGGATTGCTCTACGTCAAAGATCTTATCCGCAGCGACTGGTCGGGAAAAACCGTCGGGGAAATAGCCAGGACGGACTTAATATTCGTGAGCCAAGACAAGAAACTGGACGAACTTCTGAACGATTTCAAGAAAACGCGGCATCATCTTTTCGTGGTGATCAATAAATACGGCGATGTCCAAGGGCTCGTTACCATCGAAGACGTCATGGAGGAGATCATCGGCGAAGAGATCGTGGACGAGTTCGACCGGCACGTGAATCTGCAGGAAGTGGCGAAAAATAATTTTAAGGCCAAGGGAGCGCACGTTGTTTAGGGCGCGGGTCGCGTTTTGGTTGACTTATTTTATTTAATATTGTTATAATACAAGCATATTAAAATACTGATATGCGCAAAATTGACTTAAAAAATGTAGTCTGGAAAGAGGGGCGAAACTATGTTTCCTGGAACATAAACACCGGAGTTGCCAGTTTCGGCAGTACCAGAAAGGAGTCATTAGAATGCCTAAAGGAGGCTTTGGAATTATATTTTGAAGACGTCCCTGTCTCCAGGATCAGTAAGATAGAGAAGCCCGATTTGGTGCCGCTCATTTTTAAGCATGCCTAAACCGATAAAATCACAGATCGTTATCCGGGTCCTTCAAGAAAAGGGCTTCTTTTTTGTTTCACAAAGGGGTTCGCACGCTAAATTCAAGAAAGACGGAAAACCTGTCCGGGTAGTAATCGTTAAAATGGGCAAGAAGGAAATTCCTTTCGGCACTTTCCGTTCAATTCTATTATTATCAGGATTAAAAGAAAGCGATTTTATTGATAAAAAATAATTGCAATAAACCTATGGAAAATTATAATTTCGGGCAAATCGAAAAAAAATGGGCGGATAGATGGGTTAAGGAAAAAATATTCACCCCGGATCTTAAGAGCGCGAAAAACCCTTTTTACGCGCTTTTTATGTTTCCCTATACGAGCGCCGAAGGGCTCCATATCGGAAATTTCTACGCTTTTACGTCCGTGGACGTGATGGCTAAATATAAAAAACTTAAAGGCTATGACGTATTCGAGCCGATCGGTTTCGACGCTTTCGGGATTCATTCCGAGAATTACGCTTTAAAGATCGGTGAAACGCCCGCGGCCATGCTCGCGCGCACGATCGTTAATTTCAGCCGGCAGCTAAGCTCGGCCGGGTTGGGCTGCGACTGGACGCGCGTCGTTGATACCACTGCGCCGGAATATTATAAATGGACGCAGTGGATCTTCGCGAAATTATTCGAACGCGGCCTGGCTTATCAAAAAGAAGCGCTTTTAAACTGGTGCCCGGGATGCAAAACCGTGCTGGCGGACGAGCAGATCGAGGGCGGCGTCTGCGAACGCTGCAAGACCGCGCCGGAGAAAAAGACCATGAAGCAGTGGTTTTTCAGGATTACAGCGTACGCCGAACGCTTATTGGACGGTTTGGATAAAATGGACTGGTCGGATATCACGAAGCACGCGCAAAGAAACTGGATCGGAAGGTCGGAGGGGGCAATTGTCAAATTCCAAATTCCAAATTCTAAATCCCAAACAAATCCCAAATCAGAAATTCCAAATATCCAAACAGAAGAGGTGGCGGTATTCACGACCAGGCCGGATACGCTTTTCGGCGCGACTTATATGGTACTTGCGCCGGAACATGAGCTAGTGAATAAAATTACCATTGACAAACAAAAGGGGGAAGTGGATGAATACGTTAAAAAGGCCGGAGCGAAATCAGACCTGGAGCGAACCGAATCAAAAGAAAAGACAGGAGTATTTACCGGAGCATATGCCGTTAACCCCGTTAACGGCGAAAAATTGCCGATTTGGATTGCGGATTATGTTTTAATGGGTTACGGGACCGGGGCGATTATGGCTGTTCCGGCTCATGATGAGAGAGATTTTGAATTCGCGAAGAAATATGATTTAGAAATTAAACCCGTTATAGTACCAGCTAGTATTAATGATTTAGTAATTAAAATTGATAGAAGCTCAGATAACGCCGCTCTAAGCAGATCTATACAGAAAAAATTAACCGGAGAAGCGTTAGTTTACTGGCCAGACGCTGAAAGTGTTGAGAGTGGTTTTGAAAGATTTAAAAAAGATATTTTAAATGGTGGCAAAAGATATACTGGAGATGGCATATTAATAAATTCCGGATTTTTGAACGACTTAAATATGGCAGATGCCAAAAATAAAATGATCGCCTGGCTTACGGAAAAGGGATTGGGTGAGCGCACGATCAATTACCGCTTGCGCGATTGGTGCATCTCGCGGCAAAGATATTGGGGGCCACCAGTGCCGGTCGTTTATTGTCCGGTCTGCGGCACCGTCGCCGTGCCTGATAGCGATCTGCCGGTAGCGCTCCCCGAGATGGAAAAAGGCTGGGAGCCGGCCGGGGACGGACGCGGACCCTTGGCCAAGGTGGAAAGTTTCATGAAAACCTCTTGCCCCAAATGCGGCGGACCCGCCGAACGGGAAGCGGATGTCATGGATAATTTTCTGGACTCGGCCTGGTATTTTTTTCGCTATCTGTCGCCGGATAACGACAAGCATATTTTTGACCCGGAACTCGGGAAAAAATGGCTGCCGGTCGATATTTATGTGGGCGGGAACGAGCACGCCGTGCTTCATCTAATGTACACGCGTTTTATTACCATGGCTTTGCATGATCTGGGACTTATTAATTTTGACAATCCTTTTAAGCGTTTCCGGGCGAACGGCATGATCTTAAAAGACGGCAAGAAGATGTCGAAATCCAAAGGGAATGTCATTAACCCGGAAGAATACGGGGAAAAAGTCGGCTATGACGCGCTTAAAACCTATCTTTTATTTTTAGGGCCCTTAAGCGAGGACCGGTCTTTTACGGACGCGGGCGTTTTAGGGGCGAAAAGATGGGCCGATAAGGTCGCGCGGCTATCCCTTAAGGTAAGCGCGGAAGCTAAGGACGACGACGGGGTCGTAAAAAAGCTTCATCAGACGATCAGGGCGGTAGAGGCGGATTTTGAGGAGCAAAAGTACAATACGGCCGTTGCCCGCTTAATGGAAATGACCAACGTTTTGACCGCGGCTAAGCAAGTAGGCCGGGACACCTGGGAAAAATTCATCGTTCTTTTCGCTCCGTTTTTGCCGGCTCTGGCCGAAGAACTCTGGGCGGAAGCCGGGCATAAAAAATCTGTTTTTGCCCTCGGCGTTTGGCCGAAATACGATCCGGCCCTGGCTCGCGAGGAAACCATAGAATTAGTGATCCAGGTAAACAGCAAGATGCGCGACAAGGTAATGGTGCCGGCCGATATTTCCGAAGCCGAAGCCAAAGAAACCGCGCTTAAAAGCGCCAATGTCCAAAAGTGGACCGAGAACAAAGAGATAGTTAAAGCGATTTACATAAAAGGAAAGCTCGTGAATATCGTAGTTAAATAGGACAATAAAATTATACGATACATAAAAACCAGAACGTAGAGACGCCCCGTCGGGGCGTCTTTGTTTTTGTAGCCCCGCCCTTACCCCACCCCAACCCCACCCCAAATCTGGGGAGGGGATTATTACCCTTGTTTCGCGCGTAGAGACGTGGAATTGCCACGTCTCTACCGGGTATTCTGAGGGCAACTTGACAAAAAGCATATTTTAGCATATGGTATAAAATCAACTCAAAACAGTTCTTTTATATTTAAATTAGTTTTAAAATGAGCGTTAGCCGCAGCGGAGAGTGGATTAAAAATAAACCATTTTCCGCTGTGGCTAAGTCGTTGGGACTAAGCTAAACAGCGCGTTTCTGTAAAAACGTTCACAAAAAAGGAGAAAAAGCGATGAACGAAAAACAGAGCAACAAGATGATGGGAATTCTGGTCGAGCACCAGAGCGAGTTTTCCGGATTAACTTCGCCGGAAGGTCAATGGGTTATTCGAAACCCGAAATTGGCGATTGCTTTGTTTGTTGAGGTTATCAGAAACCAACCGAAACCTATAGAGCGGATTCGCGTCATCAACGAAACGACCATTATGGTCAACCTTGACGCGCCTTCCAACCCACTACTCAATGGTGCGAAGATCGAGTTTCAAATAGGTAGCAGCTGGGTAAAAGTCGAAAAACGTTCGGACGGACTGTATGTGGATGACCGTAGGGTCACACTCCACCTGTCTGAAAGACAAAAAGGAAAAAAAGATCTTCCGGGCTATGAGCTTCAGAAAGAGCTTGAGGGGAAGCCCACGCTTCACCCAAACATTATGGATGCTCTTTTTGAAAACCCGTACCTCATCCCCGAGGACTGGAAAAAAGATGAGAAGGGGAATATTCTCTATATTTTTTTCTGGGCTGTTGTCTTTCGCAGCGACTTTGGCAGCCGCTACGTCCGTTACTTTTCTTTCAATGGTGGGTGGAACCGGAACCACTGCTCACTCGAAGAAGGTTGGAACCTCAGCGATCCCGCGGCTTTGCTCGCAAGTTAGTTCTCGGAATTAGATTTTTTCTTGGTTCTTTTATTGTAAATTACATTTAACATCTCATAACCCCGTACAAACTGTACGGGGTTTTTCTTTTTAAAAAAATTTTCACCTCCGAATTTCCCCCACCCCAACCCCTCCCCAATTCTGGGGAGGGGCTTACGGTCCCACCTCTCCCGCGGCGCCGCCAGCCGGGGGAGAGTCCTATTATAGCAATCTGTCAAGTTTATTATACTAACCCTGTTCCTTGAAAATAGTTGGCATACATAAATCTAAGAAATTTTCTAGCAGTCGCCACCATGGCTGTGTTGTAATGTTTTTTGTTTTCGTTTTTGAT
>JAZDLN010000035.1:0-18180 GCA_043801965.1 Candidatus Falkowiibacteriota bacterium | reverse complement strand
GCTGGTCGTCGGAGGCGGCGGGGGGGGCGGGGGCGGGATTTGGCCGGACGGATCACCGGGGAGGATCGGGGGCGGGGGCGGGGTTTGGGTATCGTTGACCGTTATCCTGACCGAAGCGGATTCATATCCGACGTTCCCGGCCGCGTCCACCGCGTGGAGACCATAATAGAAGGTTCCCGCTACTGCCGGAACGCTCGTGAGCGTCCCGGTGCGGGTAGTACCCGTGATATTGGCGGAGATTATCTGGCTCCAGACGCAGCCGGTCTTCGTCGTGTCGGTGCAATTGGTCCCCTGGGGAGCTCTCCAGAGCTCGGCCCTTTGCAGGGCGACGTTATCGGTAACGGTATAGTTGGCGGTAAGAGTAGACCCGACATTCAAAGTAGACGGAGTGATCGAGAAAGCGGACACGACCGGAAGCGCGGTATCCTGGCAGGCGCCGCAGTCGGAGGCGCAAGAGGAGCAGGTCTCCCCGGTTTCGCAACTACCGTTGCCGCAGCCCATCGGAGGAGGCGGCGGCGGAGGGGGCGGGGTTTGGCCGGACGGATCACCGGGGAGGATCGGGGGCGGGGGCGGGGTTTGGGTATTGTTGACCGTTACTCTGACGGCGGCGGATTCATACCCGACGTTTCCGGACGCGTCCACCGCGTGGATACCGTAATAGAAGGTCCCGGCCGCCGTAGGAGCGCTCGTGAACATCCCGGTACGTGTTGTGCCCGTGATATTGGCGGAAGTCACCTGAGTCCAGACGCAGCCGGTCTTCGTCGTGTCGGTGCAATTAGTTCCCTCTAAAGCTCTCCAGAGCTCGGCCCTTTGGAGGGCGACGTTATCGGTGACGGTATAGTTAGCGGTAAGATCAGAGCCGACATCTAAGGTAGACGGAGTAACCGAGAAAGCGGACACGACCGGCAAAACCGTATCGATGGCGCCGGTGTTGGCCACTACTGAACTTAGCGTCATCCGTCCCCATCCGGCCGGATTGTTGAAATCTCCGCCGTCGGTATTCGTCCAGGCGGTTTGGACGATCTGGCCCTGATCGTTACGGTCGTCTAATGCTAAATCAAATCCCCAGGTGGCACCGGCGGCCGGAACGCTTATTCTCCAGGCGGACCAGGGGATCGCGATCTCGATCGCGTATCCCGTATCGGTATTGCCAGACTGGTTTACCGTCCCCTGGGCGCTTACCCGGGAAGTGAAACTCGCGTTCCAGCTCATATTCAACGCTTGGGAATCACTCTGGATGTTTAGCGCGTTCACGAAGAATTTATAGTCGTCCGAATTCATGGTAGTACCGCGGTTATTTAACGTATCGAATATCATTTCTATCGCGTCGTCATTCCAGAGAGAGCTGTCCCGGGTCGTACCGATCGCCGCTAACCCTGTATCAGTCACCTGGGCGGCGACATAGAGAGCGGTCGAATCCCAGAGCAAACGGTAAGTACCGGTTGTTCCCCGGCTATTCGTTATGACGATAGTGTTGGCTTCGGCATATTCCGTCAACTGGCCGTCGATCGTGGGAGCGGCTGACGCTCTCTTGGCGGTATAGGTACCGACGGAATTGACGGCATTGACCGTTACTCTGACGGCGGCGGATTCATACCCGACGTTCCCGGCCGCGTCCACCGCGTGGAGGCCGTAATAGAAGGTTCCCGCTACTGCCGGAGCGGAGGTGAAAGTGCCGGTGCGTGTTGTGCCCGTGATATTGGCGGAAGTCACCTGGCTCCAGACGCAGCCGGTCTTCGTCGTGTCGGTGCAATTGGTACCCTCTAAAGCTCTCCAGAGCTCGGCCCTTTGGAGGGCGACGTTATCGGTGACGGTATAGTTAGCGGTAAGAGTAGAGCCGACATTAAGAGTGGTCGGATTAACCGAGAAAGCGGACACGACCGGAAGCGCGGTATCCTGGCAGGCGCCGCAGTCGGAGGCGCAGGTCGAACAGGTTTCCCCGGTTTCGCAGCTACCGTTGCCGCAGCCCATCGATGGAGGAGGCGGTGGCGGAGGGGGCGGGGTTTGGCCGGACGGATCACCGGGGAGAATCGGGGGCGGGGGCGGGGTTTGAGGGGCGGAGTCAACCGTTACCCTTACCTGACTCGCTTCATGCCCGATATTTCCCGCCGCGTCCACGACATGCATACCGTACCAGAAAGTGCCGACAGGAGGCATATTCGTAAAGCTACCGGATTGGCTGTTACCGGTTATATTGTTATTGGAACTTACCTGGACCCAGGAACCCGAATCCGGCTGACCGTTGCTATCTACCGTACGCCAAAGTTCGGCCCTGGCCAATAATAAATTATCTGTAACCGTATAATTGGCGGTTATAATGCCCCCCTGATAGATATTGGTGGGATTAATGAAAAAAGAAGAAACCAGAGGCCGGACTTTATCCTGCAGCAGGCAATCACTGTCATCGGTAATACCGCAGCTCGTAATACCGCAGCAGCCATTTCCGCTCGCGCAACCGCGATCAGGATCAAACGAGACGCCGCAATCAGACGGAGAACAGATGCCGTTGCATACATTATCGCAGCAAAAAGTGCCGGTTTGTCCGCATACCCAGCCGTTGCTGCACCCGCATTCCGAGCAATTTTCCGCTAACTGGCTGTTATTATCGCAACGCCAGGGAGCCGTGTCTGAACAGGTATTATTAAGAGTGCCGTCGGAACAAGCGCTTAAAGAAGTGATGTCAATATCGTTCGGACCAGGCGGGTCGCTTTCGTGCGTATAGTTGCCGCCCTGATCAAAAACATGGATACCGTACCACCAGCGGCCGATCGGAGGATGGTCGACGGCTAAACCGTTATGGATATTCGTGCGCAGGCTGAATAGGAGCTGGCGCAGATAGCCGAGTTCGATCCAGGCGCAGCCGGTTTTATTAAAGCGGTCGCAGGATCCCGGTTTATCGGGAGCCCGCCAGACTTCGACGCGATCGAGAAACGAGCCGCCGCTATCCTCTACTCTCCAGGCGACACGCGCGGATCCGGGAGTTACGGAAAAACTCGTTACTACCGGCGGGGTCGGATCGGACGCAATGCCCAGGCCGCAACGCGGATTTACCTGGAACGGACCGGTGCACTGCACCCAGTCGCTGGCGTTTCCCATGCTGGTAAGAACCCGCAAACGCCAATAATACCACCTGTCAAAAGCGAGCCCGGTGGAATTTACCTGGAAAAAATGGTTAGGATTAAGTATCGGTCCGATGGAAACTTCCGGAGAGGAATAATCGGAATTATCGTCAATCTCGATCGCGAAAGCGGTTTGCGTTTCGGCGAGACACGGCGTGCCGTACGGACAATCTCCCGGAGGCGTGTTATTACAATCGCAATACTCGTTGGACGTGGAATTATACTGCCAGTAAAGTATCGGATTCGGCACCGGAGCCGCGTAGCAGGTCGGCTGGCTGACGACGTCGGTGCAGACCGAATATTCGGAAGTAGCTCCCAGGCAATCGTTCGGGCAGGAATTATAGGTTTCGTATTGGATCTCGCAATGGCCGTTACCGCACCAACCGCCGGACCAGCTGCAATTAAGGCATTGCCACTGGTTATTGGCGCTGGTGCCGTTACCCGGAAGCTCGCATTGCTCGAGCGTCTGCAGAGCGCCGTCTCCGCACCATTCATTGGGATAAACCGACAGATTAACGTTCCCGGACCGGGTAATGTTGCATCCGTAAGTAGTGGCCGTTACCTGGGCCGAAAAATGATAACCTCCGCTGTTAATATCGTTATTTACGCTCTGAGCCGTGATTTCGCCGTTATCTGAATTCATCCCGACGCTTAATCCCTCCATAAGATCGGCGGGATTGGTAGTAAGGCTCCAGACAACCCGGTTCGGCGTTGATTTTTCCGCCAAGCCGAAATAAGAGAACGGCGAATGATACAGGTTTTCCGGATTGACGCCGGCCGGAGCGACATAAAAATCATAAGTATCGGGCATGGTGATTGCATAGTCTTCGTTGTTCACGCGCAAATTATAATCCCGGAAAGTTTCGGCTGAATATGGAGAAACGGTAAAATCATAATATTCATCCCGAACGGTTACCCGGACCGGATAATCGCCCGCCCCGGCCTCTATCCGGCCGGTAATCTCGCCCGTGTCGCTGTTTATGGTAAGACCGGCCGGACCGGTCAAGGAAAAGGAGATGTCATGTCCGTCCGGATCGGCCGCGCTAACCGTAAAACTGTAAGGCAGGCAGGCGGTAGCCGCCGGCAGGGCGGCCGTGTATATGGCCGGAGGATTATTGCCGACATTTATCCTGAAACCTACCGGCGGAGCGGGGTTGCCGTCCGCGTTATAAACGGTCAAAGCGGCTCCGTAGCCGCGCGTATAATCGACGACTTCGCCCGCCGCGTGCCAGTCGTGCCTGTTGGCGTCAAGCGTTCCCTGGCCGTTAAAACCGCTCGGCACCGAAGAAAAATCGAATCTTAAGGGGTAACGGCCGCCGGGATCGCTCGCCGATACGGTAAAGGAAATATCGTCTCCGATAATAATATCATAGTTGCCGATCGCGCCTGCCGTCGGCGCGCTGACGCTTCCCGCGGCGATCGTAAAATTCTGGGTAGCCGTTCCTCCGCGGCCGTCATTTACGGTCATGGAAAAATTCATGCTGCCGCCCAACGAAGGCACGTAAACCCTTCTCTGGTTAGGCGCTTCCGAAGTCTCGAGGATCGGGCCGCCGCTTATCGACCAGGCCAACGGGTCGCCGTCAGGGTCGATAGCTTCGATATAGCCGTAATAAGGCTGTCCGACGATTCCGGCGGGCAAACCCGCGCCGACGAATTGCGGCGAATGGTTAGGGCCGGTAGCGGCCAAACAGTTATAAGAACCTAAATTCGGATAATTCGTTTCGAGAAGAGCGCAATAACGGACCGTGTCCCCGTTGTCGTTCGTGGAATAAAAATAAGTCCGGCTTCTTCCCGGATCGGGAAAAACCGGCGCGTTAAGGTCGGTGGGAAATGTTTTATTATCCTCGTTCCAGCAGGTAACCGGGTGGAAATCGGGACCGCCGCAATTTCCCATCTTGTTGACCGGATCGGTCGGAATATTGAATTTTAAAACCTGGCCCAAAACGGTTTTCCAGCTCGGCCAGACGGACAGACTTTTATAAGGCAGATAGGTGCCGGAAGTAAGGAGAGGATAATGCCTATTATCCCTCCGGTATTGCTCCAGCGCTTCCCCTAATTCGGTTAAGTCCGAAAGCCGCCTGGTATCGCGCGTTACCCGTGATTTCTGGCTCAGGCAGTATTCGCCGGACGGACACTCCTTGTCGTCAAGGCAGGAAACGGAGGCCGACAGCGAACAGACCCCCGGCGTTACGAGGTTAGTGTTGAACTTCCAGCTTTCAAGTATCCGCCCGAAAATATCGACCGTTGAGTCTTCCGCCTGCTGGTTATAGGAAATAAGGTAGATATTCGTAAAAAACTGGTTGGCGGGAACATTGACGTTGGCCGCGTTGACGTAAACAGTGCGTCCGTCACGCACGGCTTCGTAGCCGTCGACCAAAAGGGATTGAGGCGATCCCGTGAATTTCTTCTCCCGATACCAGCGCGCGGCGCTATAGTGCTCGGGATTCGGAATTACCCGCAGGGCGATAGCGTCTCCCGCCGTCTGAGCCCTGGCCGGTCCGTTTACGGCCGTAAAGCCGTAAAAACCGGCCGCCGCCAGGAAAAAAAAGATCGATAGTTTAAAAAGATTTTTTTTCATATAAAAAATTAATTTTAAAAACTATATTTAAAAATTATGATAGATCAGATAGTTATTTTCTGAACTCGCAAATGCCGTAAAAATCGCAAAATTTACACATCACGGTCGGATTAGGCGGAAAAATACCGGTCGCGGCCGCTTCTTTTATGCCGTTTATGCGATCCAGTATCTTCTCTTCCATCTTGGCCATCTCCTTCTCCGTGCCGATAAAATTAACCTCGCTATTATCGTCCAGATAATAGAACTGGAGATTTTTAACCTTGGCCTCTATGGCCTGCCTGGCGGCCAGCTGATAGATCAGGAGCTGTTCTTTCTCTTCCGGACCGATAGCTTCTTCCTCTTTGGGCCTGCCGGTCTTATAATCGACGATCTGGATCGAACCGTCGCCGCAATCGTCGATACGGTCGATCTTGCCGAAAATCCTAAAACCACCGATCTTAAGGTTTACGCCCTGTTCCAGGGACACGATCTTCGGCCACTTATCTTTATGCTTAAAAAAGAATTCTTTGAGGATATCCCGCCCTTTCTGCCGGTATTTTTCTTTTTCTTCCTTAGACTCGTACCAATCGTCGATCCAAGCCTTGTCATATATATCGTATATTTCTTCCAAACCGATCATCTCTTCGCTCTTCGCGCCGGCTTTGGCGCCGAAAAGGTCGCCTTGTCCCAAGCCGCGCTTTTCCCGGATCAGTTCGAATAATCTCTGCAGGGTCAGGTGCATGGCCTGGCCGAAGCTAAAAACGTATTTGCCGCGGGTCGGAACCTTGACGATATGCGCCAGATAATACTGATAGGGGCAGTTTTTAAACGCCGTCAATTGAGTGTGGGAAAAATATCCGGGCAGTTTGATTTCGGTTTTCGACTTGCCGGTATTATCGGTTTTTACGTTCAGGTCTTGTCCGCCGATTGTGGGGATATCCGCGGCCGATGATCTTTTTTCCTCTTTTTCCGGAGCGGTTATTAGACCGGCTTCTATTAAAAATTTCGATGGTTTCTTCTTCCGCGCTCCGCCGTAATCGGGCGCCCAGGTAAAATAAATATTGTTCCTCGCGCGGGTCACGGCGACGTAAAAAAGCCGCCTCTCCTCTTCCGTGTGAATATCGCCCGCCGGCGTTTTCTCCCTGACCAGGGCGTCCGGTATCGGGATCGGTTCTTTGCGCTCTACGGTCGGGAAGCGCTGATCGACCATATTAGCCAGGAACACGTACTTGAATTCAAGTCCTTTGGCCGCGTGCACGGTCATGACCCTGATCGCCTCCGGTCCGGCGTCGGGGTCGAAAGGGATCGAACCGGACTCCCCCGCTTCCATTTCCAGCTCCAATTCGCTTAAAAAGGCCTTGACCCGCTTATCGTCGGAACCGGCCTCAAAGGCCTTAGCCCGCTTCAGGAATTGGTTCAGATAACCAACGACCTCCCGGATCCGCTCGCCGTCCTTCTCGGTAAGCTCCTTTAGGTAGCCGCTGTCGTTGATAAAGGAAATAATGACATCGCTGACGCTTTTATAACGGGCGATCTTCGTGTGGGCGCTTATAAGTTCGAGTAAGCGGTCGATCTTGGCTTTAAGCGCCGCATTGACGCCGGGAAAACTTTTAATGACCTCATAAAGTGACCGGGCTTTCTTTCTGGCGAAATAATTAAAATTGACGATCTCCTGATAGCTAAAACCGAATATCGGCATGTTAATGACGCGATAAACGGCCGGACTTTCGTGATAATTGTCCAGGAGCCTTAAGTAGGCGATCACGTCCATGACCGCGTCTTTGGTGTAAAGGCCGCGCGATGACACTAATTGATAAGGCAGACTCGCGGCTTCCAGGGCCGCGCTAATTTCTCTGGCTCCCTCGTTGGCGCGGACCAGAACGGCGAAATCGTTCCAGGAGCCGTCTGGATCGCTGTTTTTCAATTCGATTATCTTGGCGATGATCCTGTTTATCTCGTCTCCTATATCCTCTCCGGTGATAACCTCGATCGTTCCCGCGCCGGGATTCTGGGCCTCGAGCTTTTTCGTCAACACGGAAGGCCCTTTTATGTCCCGGTTAAGTTCATATTCGAGGCGGTTTGGGTCGTTTAACTTTATAAAACCGTAAGACAGGTCGAGTATCGACTGGCAATTGCGGTAATTCCTTTTCAGGAAAACCTGCGTCGCGTCAGGAAAATCCCTTTTAAATTGCAGGATATTGCTCATGGAAGCCCCCCTGAACCGGTAGATAGCCTGATCATCGTCGCCCACCACCACGAGATTGTTCTTCGGCGCGGCCAATAATTTGATGAGCTCGTACTGGGCGAGATTCGTATCCTGGAATTCGTCCACTAATATGTATTTGAACTGCGTCCGGTATTTTTCGAGAATCGCCGGCCGCTCGCGGAAGAGCTTTAAGGAATAATTGATAAGATCCCCGAAGTCGAGGGCGTTGTTGTCGAGCAGCAGCTGGTTGTAAATATGGTAGGCGTTGGCGATTTCATTGATCCTTTTTGTCTCCTGTTCGGCTATGTCCTTATTGTCCGTTTGGAAATTACCGCGTTTTTTTCCTTTACCGCCGCCGAGCATGCTATCCAGATTCTGTCTGAGCTCAACCGCATACTCAAGGTATTCCGCGGGCGAAATATTCTCGTCTTTGCATCTTGAAAAATGCTTTATGAGCGCGTGGATGAATTTCGTCGGATTGCCCATCGGCCGGTAATAATCGAGGTTGAATTTATCCAGGTTCTTTTTCATGAGCGCCCATTGCTCGAATTCGTTCAAAAGCTTCCCGCCTCCGGGCAGGCCGATGTCGAGGCCGTGCTCGGAGAGGATCTTTTCGCCGAAACCGTGGAAGGTTGAGATCCAAAGATCAAGATAGCCCATGGGCAACAAACGGTCGACCCGTTCTTCCATTTCGCCGGCGGCTTTTTCCGTAAAGGTCAAAGCGAGGATCTCCTCCGGACGCGCCTTGCCCTGTTCCATGAGATAAGCGATGCGCTGCGAGATGGCCATGGTCTTGCCTGTTCCGGCGCCGGCGACGATAAGCAGGGGGCCGTTTTTATGCATGACGGCTTTTAATTGCTCGGGGTTTAAATTTTCCAATAAATTGTTCATTCTTTAAACAATATCCGGCCATCAGCGGTTTTTATTTCTCATAGTCCAGTATCGCCTTAAGAACTTTTGAATCGTCCTTAAGGGGCTCCATGTAAACGATCTGGGTTCTCACGAGGCTCATGCTGCCGTCCGGGCCATGGGTTTCCTTGCCTCGTTTCACCAGGCGCAGGTTGGCCGTATCGCCTTTTTGCTCCTCGCCATCCTGATTGAGCTGGTCGTAATTATAATAAACGTTCCTGATAATCACCGGATCGGAACTTAGATTATCGATCTGGCCGTAATAAACCTCGCCGTTCATGAGTTTGGTCGAGTACCAGCCGGAACCGGCGCTTTCGTTAACGCCGGCCACGTTGCCGTTACCGTTGTCATCGTCTTTAGTCAGAAAAAAAACAACGCCCATGATAACAATAACCGCCGCCAGTACCAAGGTTATACTCCTGTAAATATCGCCGTTCCCCGACCGGACCGCGGGCTGGCTGATCTTCTGCAGGTCCGATTTTATGTCCTCGTCGGACCCGCTCTTATATACCCGGTCGATGCCTTCGGCGCGGCTCTGCGCTTTCGCTTTCGGCGCTGTTTCGTGCTTTGCCCGCGCCGCAGCGGCCCCTTCCCTTAATACCCTTCTCTTTTGCTCCAGAGAATCCTTTAAATTAACGGTTTTTGAAAAATTATCCATATTTTTTAGCCTCCTCTCGCTTTAATGAATATTTTACTGCTTTTTCTTAAAAAATTTTTTTCCGCACAAAACCAATTTGTAAATCAAATATTTTAATACTATAATTCCACTATCTCCACGTCCGGTTCCTCTTCCGTTTCGGCCTCCGGTTCGATCGGTTCCGGAATATCGGTCTCGTCCGGAACGGCGTTTTCGACGCCGGTATTGTTGATAATTATCTCTTCGATCAATTCTTCAACCGTATTCGTGGCCGTATCTTCCGAGCCGATCGCGCTTTCCTCGGTCGATGTCCCTAAGTCCGGATCTTGCGAGTCTGTTTCCGATCCGCTCTCCCCGTCCGTCTCGCACGCGTCCCCTGTTCCGTCGCCGTCGCCGTCTTCCTGGCCGGGGTTAGCGACGTCCGGGCAATTATCCATGACCCCGAAAATATCGTCCCGGTCCGGATCCATCCTGGCGATATAATCCTCGTAAACTTCGGTTAAACTGTCGGCCGCGCCGTCTTCCGATACGCTTTTTTCCCTCGCGGCCAGGACGGAAGGGGGAATAGCGGGCGACGGGATTGTCCGCGTCTTTACCGGTTCATAACCCGGAAACACCTCTCCGGCCAGATCGAGCGTCTTGCCGATAAGGCCGCCGTAGGAAATTACTTCCGTCCTGGTTTCTTCGCCTCCGGCCCGAAGCGCGCGTTCTTTGGCCTCCCCTAGGTCTTTTAACCGGGATTCGTATTGCTCTTTCAACTCCTCCGCCATATACGAGCCTATATCCTTTTTCGCTTTTTTCGATATTTTACGGACATTTTCCTGAATCTGGTACTGCCAGGCGCTGTTTACGAGCGCGATATCGAGATAAGTATAGGTAACGTAATAATAAAGTTCGTCTTCTGTTATCCGTTCAATCTTAAAATCCATGTCCAGATTATCAAGATCGGCTTCCAGTAGTAAAGTATTATCTACACCCAAGGTTTTTATCTCTTTTTCTCCGATCATAGCCTGCCCCGGATCACTGGCGGCAAAAACACCTCCTCCGGATAACACAATAAACGCTAATATCAGTATAGTAGCGTTATTATACTTAAGAAAATCAATGATTTTTTTAGACATGGGGATATCTATTGTTTACAGCTATATTATACTAAAATTTGAAATATTTTTCAAGAATAAAAAAACGTATGGATTATTAAACCTCCTTATGGCTTTTTTATTAAACTTAATTTTTAACTGATTTTTTGACCGATTTAAAAAATTAATTTATAATATCATTATAATCAATTTGCTATACGGAATATGACTTTAACCGCCGAACAATTCAATAAAATCGCCTTAAAAACAGATCTGGATAAATTAAAGGATGATTTAGAAGAAAAAATGATGACCAAAGACGATAAAAACGAAATCATGTCAGCCATCGATGGCCTGGCTAAATTAGTCAAAGACGATCGGGAGGAAAACGCGGCCTATATCGCCGCGCATGAGCGCCTGCAGGAAGATATTAACGAGGTCAGGGAGCATACCGGCATCAGGATAAAACATCCTGTTTTAAAAAGGGGAAAAATTTGATTTCAGCGGATTATTGCTTTATACGGCCGGGCTATAGCCCGGTTTTTTTTTTGAACAATCCCTCCCCGGAACGAAGCGCCTGTAAGCGTTGTTTTTTAGACATAGAAGAAAAAGGCTCCCTATCCAGGCATCCCCATGCCCGATAGACGGCCGTTTTTTCTCCTGTTTTGCGTAGGGATCAGGCGAAGACGCTTCGTTCCGGAGAGAAATCTCGCATTAATTTTTAAACTTACAATTTATATTAATGTCTTTTGTTATTCCGGGGGGCCGAGGCGTCAGGAACACCTACCTGTTTCCCCCTCCCGCTCTCCCGAAGCGTCGGGATCGCTCCCTCCCCAAGCCTGCCTGCCGGCAGGCGTGGTATGCGATACTCATAGAAATGCATAGTAGTTTTTGTTCAAAATGAAAATATCAAAATGCAAAATGACAGTTTAAAATGTAAAATTATTTTTTTCCTTTTAGGGTTAAGATACTGGAAGCGATTATATTGGCTATTTCTATTAATTCAGCTAATAATTTATCTACTTCTTTCTTGTCGCCTTTGCTCAGATCTTTGAATAAACTTAACCAGACTTTTGATTCATTGGCTGATTTCAATGAATGAGTGAAAAAATTGATAAAATCTTTTTTTGAGCTGGCTGAATTCGCTTCTACGTAGTTGGCTAGAATGCTGGTTCCGCTTCTTAACAGTTGTTTGCCCATTACGTCATTAACCGATGATTTAGCGCGAGAATCAATATATTTGATCAAGCGCAAAACCCATGCATAAAGTCGTTTTTTGAATTCCATTTTGAATTTTACATTGTCATTTTGCATTTTGATATTTGCATTTTTAATTTTTATTATTCCCCAAATCTAACGGCACCACCATTGTATTCCTGACTGATTTGGTTCGGGGTCAGGGCGTAATTCCAGATCTTTACCTCGTCTATCTGGCCGTCAAAACGCCAGGTATCGCCTCCGATCTGACCGATCGATACGGGAGCGTCGTTCGTGTACGGAGTTATGCCGCAATTATCCGACCCGTCAAGGATTCCGTCAATATATATGCGCATGGAATTTTCTATCGTAGACCACGAGGCTGCTATGTGGTGCCACTCCCCCGTATAGGTATAAAGCGTATCCGCGCTTATTATATCGCTCGTGCCCGGAGCGCCGACCTGGAAACTAACCAGGTTAGAGCTGTCAATGGACAGTCGATAGTTATGGGTCCCTATGGAAGTAGTGGTCCCCTTGGCGACGATTCCGACGTTAGCGGCGACAGTATCCCGTTTTATCCAGGCGGAAATCGTCCCTTCGGTAACCAGGTCAAGAGAGGAGCTGTCGTCGGCATTCACGTAATCGTTCGTCCCGTCAAAGCTTCCGCCAGACTTGTATTTTCCGCTCCGTCCGTTATACCAGAAAGAATCGGAGGACGAAGCGCAGGTGCCGGTCGCGGTCACGCCGGTCGTGCCTAAATATAATTGCCCGTGATTCATGTTAACGCTTTCATCGTGGATCGCACTGCTTTCGCACTCGTCAAAACTCCAATGAGCCACCGGCGCGCCGCGATTATAGTCCCAGGCGACCTGGGCCGGGGTCCGTTCATAATTAAAAAGCTTAAAGCCGTCCAGCACGGCGTTCGTGTAGTAAGTGCCGGCGCCGATCCAGTGATCGCCGGTGGCCTCGAAAGGACAGCTGGCAACCTCGCTGTTTTCCAGGACGCCGTTCACGTAGATCCGTTTCCGCGTGCCGGTATTCGTGTAAGTGGCCGCGATATGGTACCAACGGTCTTTTTCCCAATCAGCGGTGGTGGTTAAAAGATTGTTGGTCGGCTCAAAACAGCGGAAGCGCAATTCGCCGTCATCTGCCGAAGAATGGTATAAATACAGATCAGTATCTACCGCGTCCTCCAGAGTATACAAAGAATTTTTTCCGGTATTGCCGGAATAGATCCGCTCGGTCGGCTTATACCAGAGCTCGATCGAATAATCGGTCAAGTTGCCGATCGACGCCAAGGATACGTAATCATCCAAGCCGTCGAACTCCAGGCCCGATCCGTTCTTGCCCCGCGTCCAGCCGCCGTTGGTCGAAGTCGACATCCAGTTCAGGGTACCGTTGCGCCCATAAGCGCTGGTGTCATAGGCGGTGGTACCGGATTTTTCATTAAAATCAAGATTGATGACCGGCGCGCTACATTCGCTCGTGTCTCCCGGGACGCAATATTCCTTGCTCTGTCCGGTGACAGCCGTACCGTCATCGTCGCGGCTGTCGTCAACGGCCAGTTGGGCGGACACAGAGCCGTTATAGAGGGTATTGATCTCATCTTCGTTTACGGCGAAATTATAGATCCGCACTTCATCGATATAGCCCAGGAACTCGTCCGTGCCGTTGGTGGCGTTATTGTCGCCGATGTAAAGCGTAGCGGAATTTTCCAGCGTGGCGTCGGCGGCCAAAGACGCATCGGTCGCCGCCAGGACCCTGTCCACGAAAAGCTCGATCTTGGAATTGCCGGTTTTCCGCCCGAGAATATGGTGCCAGGTATTGTCAGCCAGGTCAGCCGAAGATAAGGCCTCGTCTTCCGGGAAAGAGGCCGAGCTCGTGTCGCCGATGCCGAAACCGACCTGGCCGGAAGTGTTCATGTAAAGGGCGTAGCCTTCATAACCGGCGTCGTCATGCTTGTCTAGTATATACTGGGTCGCGGCCGGGTTGGCCGCGATGCGTACCCAGGCGGACAGGCTGAAATCCGTACTGGTGCCGAAATCGAGATCATTATCATCCGCGTCGTCATAGGCTCTTTGGTTGTCACCGCCATAATAAGTCCGTCCGAATTTTCCCGCGTTCCGCCAACGGGTGGCCGAAGAGATGGTCAGATTCTTGCCGTGTCCGCTCGCGTCATTCGCGACCGCGCCGTAGCCTTTGTCAAAATCCAGATGCAGGACAGGCGCCTTCAAAGCGACGCCGCCTCCGGGCTTCGGCGTGCCAAGCATATCTTCCAAAATCTGCTTTTGAGTACGGGCGTAGTTGTAAATGCGGACGTCGTCGATGAGGCCGTCCAACGGCCAACCTTCTGATGCCATGGATCCAATCCAAAAATCTGCCGTCGAATTAAATATTAATGATGGTATACTTCCTGACTGAGTTCCATTGTCCAAAATTCCGTTCAAATACACATCCATAACCTGGGCGGACGCGTCATAAACGCCGGCAATGTGATACCATTTATTCAACTGTAGCTCGGTTGCGCCGTATCTAAAAGCCTCTGACGTTCCATTGCCACTAATAGTGAAACCGATTGTTTCATTGCCGGTATCTTCCGTACCTTTTAAAGTCCAGGCAATATCGGAAGATATTAAACTTTTAGCTGCTATCGTATCGTCTGCTCCCCCTGTCTGGAACGATCGAAAGTACACCCAAGCCGAAACGCTTAAACTCCCGGTTGTCTGCAGATGCGCCGGATTGCCCATATTTACATGCCCATAATTTTCATCATCAAAATCCAGAGCGCCACCATATTTCCCATTAACCCAGTCCGCGTAATAGAGAACGCCATCATTTCCCCCAGCCGTACTCGAACTCGCCACGCTGTCAAAAGCGGTAGTACCCGAAAGCTCATCAAACTTCCAATACGCCAACGGCCCCGGCGCCCATTCGTAGAGTTTGCGAACCTCGACGGGCGAGAGAGCGCGGTTATAAATGCGGATTTCATCAAGCATGCCGTTAAAAAATCTATCAGCTATTTCCACCCGCGCTCCAATACGCTTCGTACCATCGGCGAAAACATCACCTACCGAAGCAGAGCCATCTTGATTTCCATCAATATAAAAAGTCAAATTTTCCCCGCTATCGCCATTTTTTACAATGGTTACATGGTGCCACGAGGAAGCTGGAAAGGTTGTATCTGACGGATAACAAGGTCCTCCATCTTCAACAAATTCAAAATAATTTGCCGAGCATCCTGAATTGCTATTAATTCCGATTGAGTAATATTGGAAATTTGTATTGCCTGAAACATAAATCATGCTATTTCCGCTTCCGTTCCAGAATACCCATGCTGAAAAAGTAAAGTCAGTTGTGACGACTAAAGAGGGGCGATCGCCTAAATTCAAATAATCTCCGGTCCCATCAAAGTTTCCTCCGTTCCCGAATTTCGCGGCAGTCGTAGACGCATTGCCATAGGCCGAGCCGGTATTCTCAAAGCCGCTGGAGTCTACTGTGTCATCACTAACCCCGTCCGAATCCCACGCCCCCGCCGCCTCATCCATCTTCCAATACCCAACCAACCCATCCGTCAGCCACTTGTCCGACGACCCACCAAAAGACGCAGCCGCGCCTTGCGAGGCGCTTTGACCTGCTAAACCGGCATTGTAGTCCTGCTTAATCTGATCGGCTGTACGGGCGTAGGGGTAGATTTTTACTTCGTCGATATAACCGAAAAAATTATTGGCATATTCATTAGGGTAAGTCGCCCCGACTCTCAATAAATACGAACTATCATCCACCTGGGTCCCGCTACCAGTATCTCCCGCTTGACTATCATCTTGTCCGTTTATAAAAACCTGCGGGATTTCATCGACTCCCCTATAAACTCCACAAACATAATACCATTGGTTTGGTAATATTGCCGCTGAAGATTCAACGACTGGATAGGCGGCAGAGGTCGGAATTTCGAATTCAATAGCCCCCGTATCTAATAATTGTAAATACCACAACTTATTAATAATAATCATCTCAGTGTCACTATCAAGATTGGTTAAAGCATTGGCCTTGAACCAAGCGCAAGCGGTAAATTCCTCCATATTATCCTGAACATCCACCGTTACTTCTGTCTGATCAAGTCCATCAAACCACAAGCATTTCCCACTAATACATTCTTCTTCAGCCTTCCAGATTACCCCGCCATTCAAAGTCCCGTCATTCCCCTGCCCGCTTGCGTCATGCGCCGTCGCCCCATACCCCTCATCAAAACTCCAATACCCTGCTGGCCCCGGTCCGACTTCTTCCGCTTGGACGGCAAAGAATGAAGCCGGGTCGTTTTGGTTGTTGAATTCGGTCTGGATCCAGGCGGCGGTACGGGCGACGTTGGACACTCTTGCCTCGTCCATCACGCCACCGAAGGCAAAACTACCATATAAATCGCTGCCGTTCAAGAAAGTGGCTGAGCCCCAATTGACAGTGGTGTTGGTTCCGCCGCTGGCTCCGCCGGTCTGCAGGTTTCCGTTAACATAGAGACTGAGACTTGACGCGCCCAGACCGCCGGCATAGACGCCGCAGACATGAGTGAAGCTGCCAGCCGTAATCGTTCCCTGTTCTTTCCAGGCAACTACCCCAGAATTATCCGACACGCTCATGCCCAATCGATGGTTATCATTGTCCGTATACAAATCCCAAAAAACTACGCCGGATGTAAGTTTCGAGAATAAAGTGGAATAAACATGGACTTGGCTGGCATCCATTTTTATCCAGGCGCACAAAGTATGTCCGGTATTAGCCAATTGAAAATCGCCGTAATTAACGCGGTCGCCGCCCCCGTCAAAATAAAGGCCGTTGCCGATCTTGCTCGTGGTCGAGGCGACCGGCCCGACCATCGTGCCGTTGTTCGCGTATTGGGTCGAATCCGTGGTCGAGGCGGTAGCACTGTTGTCCATATGCCAAACCCCCTTGAAGCCATCATCCCAAACCGCCGCTGGGCTTTCCTGATTCACAATTGACGCATTGCCATAATACATATAAACTGCCTGGCTATAAGCATTTGTCAATTGCGGCATCCTGACCCAAGCCACGAGCGTTCCGGTAGAAGAAGCGAAGCTTTCTATTTCGTGCGAAAGCACTGTCCCGTCCTGCAGGGTAAAAACAAAATCCCCGCCGTCATCCTGCGCCTTGCCGATGAAATCGGAGTCGGTCAAGGACACAAGCATCGGAAAGTTTGTGAGAGTAGCGGCGACCTTGGCCTGATTGACGGTCAACGCCTGGCGGTAGAGCCAGGCATCGTTCCACCAACCTGCGGAAGCAGTCTGCTGATTATTCCAGAAAAACCAAAAGAACAGAAGCAAAACCATTAAAAACAATCCTCCGATAATAAATTTTAATTTTCTATTCTTTAATATTTTCATATTAAATTCTATAACCAGTGGTCGTTCCCTCTGGGCCGTTGGCCCAACGGGCCAGAGGCCACCAGGAAGCCGTAGCGGAGTTCGGATTTTTTATGGTCCAGTACAAAAGACCGGCGCTTACCATAATAATGGCCGCGGCCACGGTTAAGATTTTTTTAAAATATTTTTCAGAGATATATTTCATGTTAAATAATTTTTTATATAAAACGACTAATTTAATTTCTTTCTTATTTTTTCCAGAACTTCTTCAAGATAGCGTTCTACTTCTTCGTTGGTAAAAACCAACATCCTGAATCCTAATTCTTTTATATTTATCTTTCTTTCCTCGTCATAATCTTTTTCATCTTCATCATCATGAATACCGCCCTCGATCTCAATAACTAATTTTAGTCGCGGTAAACAAAAATCCACTATATAATTACCGATGCCGTATTGCCTTCTAAATTTAGCGCCTAATAATTTATTGCGTAACTTCTCCCACAACATTCTCTCCGTAATAGTACTATTTTTTCGCAGATAACGCCTGGTTGCCAGTTGTTTGTGTTTGTTATAAATTATTGTCATATTTCTATCTTAACCCCCTCTGTCCCGAAGCGTCGGGGCATCTCCCATCTACACCCCTCCGGCCTTCGGCCACCTCCCCTTAGTAAGGGGAGAAATACTCAGATAATTCACGTTCTTGCCATATCCGGGTATTGTCCCCCTTACTAAGGGGGACTGATTTCAGCCTACGGCTGAAATCAGGGGGTACAGCTCTTCCGCCGGAGTCATATTGCGCCGCAAAATTTTAGCTATTTCAAATACGTTAGTTTTTTCGCGATACATATATTTAGTAACGTCTCTTCCTCTGATCCTTTCCTCACCCCGGTCCCGAGGCGTCGGGACCACCCCTCTCCGATTCCGGAGAGGGGACGGTTCGAGTGGTTCCCCCTCTCCGGAATCGGAGAGTCCTATTATAGCAATCTGTCAAGTTTATTATACTAACCCTGTTCCTTGAAAATAGTTGGCATACATAAATCTAAGAAATTTTCTAGCAGTCGCCACCATGGCTGTGTTGTAATGTTTTTTGTTTTCGTTTTTGAT
>JAZDLN010000032.1:0-65703 GCA_043801965.1 Candidatus Falkowiibacteriota bacterium | reverse complement strand
ATTTCTCGTGCCGTCTTTCATGACGATAGTTTTCGGCGTAGTTATCGCCCTCTTCCTGGTAATAACCCTCCATAAGCTTGAGTACGGAATTTATATCGCTTTAGCCGAACTATTTATCGGTTCCAAGGGTTATCTGTTTTTCCTGGAAATCGATGATTTTACCCTTTCCATCCGCATCGCTTTTTGGCTCGTCCTGATGTCGGTTTGGGCCGGTAAAAATATCACCAGGATCTTTTCCGAAAAGAAATTAAGCTTCCTCCACCGGAGATTCAGCCTCAAGAGGGGGCATATATTGCCATATTTCCTTTTTCTCTTCCTCTTTATGCTTTGGGGGATCGTAAACGGTTTTTTGCATAATAATGATTTCGGCAATATCTTTTTTGATTTTAACGGCTGGCTGTATTTTACTTTGATCTTTCCGCTTTACGATATTTTCGTGAATAAAAGAAGGATCTTCCGGAGCGAGAGCGAAGCGCAGGAAGAAGTATCGGCCGTTTTCGCGGCCGCCGTCGTCTGGCTCGGTTTTAAAACCTTCTTTCTGCTTTTTATCTTTTCGCATGACATGATCGGCATGACCGCCGAACTTTATCGTTGGGTGCGCCTGACCGGAGTAGGGGAATTAACCCGGATGCAGGGAGGATTTTACCGTATCTTCCTCCAGTCGCAGATATTTTCTTTAGCGGGATTTTTTATAATATTATGCCTTTGGACCGAACGGGTATATAAAAACGGCTGGAAAAATATAAACTCTTACTTATCGGCCCTATTCGCGGTTTTACTTTTAGCCACGATCGTCATTAGTTTTTCAAGAAGTTTTTGGGTAGGCCTGGCGGTCGGGCTTTTGCTTTTCGCGGTCTTCTCGCTCTGGAGATACGGCCTGAAAAGATCGATCGGATTCGCCGGCTTTATAACGGCCGTCGCGGTCGCGAGCTTATGTCTTATACTTATCACGGTAAAATTCCCTTATCCGAAACCCCTGGGCGGATATAACGCCGTCGGCCTTCTGACCGAAAGAGCCGGCAGTTTAACGGGCGAAGCCGCCGTGTCTTCCCGCTGGAATCTCTTGCCGGAATTATGGAAAAAGATCAGCCGGGAAGCCGTTTTCGGACAGGGTTTCGGGGCTACGGTTACTTATGAATCGAACGACCCGAGGGTCAGGGAAACGAACGCCACCGGCGAATATACGACCTACGCCTTTGAGTGGGGCTGGTTGGATATTTGGCTGAAATTAGGTATATTTGGTCTATTGACTTATCTTTTTATTTTATTTAATATTACGTTAATCGCCGTTAAACTTTCAAAAACAAAGAAGGCCGGCCTGTATGCCGGATTAGCTATCGGTCTCATCGTCGTGGCGGCCGTAAATTTTTTCAGTCCTTATTACAACCACCCCCTGGGAATCGGCTATTTAATGCTTACCGCCGTTATTTTCGAAAGCAGATTGGCGGGTTTCCGGTGTGGACAACTATCCCTTGATAAAAATTAAAATTTACTGTATATTAGCTTATAGTTTTAGTCTTGCCGAAAAGACTTTATCGGCACCGCCAAAAAGCTAAAAGCTAACTATAAGCTATTAAATTATGTCCGATCAAATTATATCCCAGGAGGGATACGATAAACTAAGGCAGGAGCTTGATAATCTGATCAATGTTAAAAGACGGGAAATAGCGGAACGAATACAAAAAGCGAAAGACATGGGCGATCTCTCGGAAAACGCGGAATATAGCGAAGCGAAAGACGCCCAAGCCTTTAACGAAGGCCGTATAGCCGAACTAAGCCAAGTGATCAAAAATCTGACCATAGTCGAAAACGACCACAATAAAGAAAATATCGGTATGGGCTCCAGAGTAACGCTCCGGCAGGGCAACAAAGAAATTAATTATACTATAGTAAGTTTTAATGAAGCCGACCCGCTCGAAGGCAAAATATCGAACGAATCGCCTTTGGGGAAAGAACTGATCGATCGGAAAAAGGGGGACAGGGTCAGGGTAATAACTCCGCGGGGGGAAATGGAATATGAGATTTTAAAGATCGAATAATATTATTCCCGTAATTCGAAACCTATGATTAAGAATTGTCGCGTGACAGTTATGGTCAAGGGTGTGGATTACGGGATTTTTATTTGCTTTTTTTCGCTATTTATATTAAAATAAATACAATGATTTAAGAAATTACCACTCTCGCTTAAAGCAGGAGATTTTTATATTTTTACGAATATGACACAAGAAAAAATAAACGAACGCGATGAGCGTCTTTCTAAACTTCAGGAATTAAGGAAAAACGATTTAAACCCGTATCCGTCAAGATCAGGCCGGACGCATTTAGCGTCAGAGGTTTTAAAAAATTTCGAAAAAATCCAGGAAAATAACGGCGAAGTCGTATTGGCCGGACGGCTTATGACCAAACGATCGCACGGCAACCTGAATTTCGCGAATTTATTGGATGTAAGCGGCCCGATCCAGATAGCGGTTTCCAAAAAAGAACTGGATTCCGCGGAAAGCTATAAAATATTCGATAAATTAATAGACATGGGTGATTTTGTCGAAGTAACGGGCGTTTGTTTCGTTACTCACAAGGGTGAAAAAAGCCTCATGGTCAAAAGCTGGAAATTGCTTTCTAAGGCAATAAGGCCCTTGCCGGAAAAATGGCACGGGCTTAAAGATGAAGAGGAAAAATTAAGAAAAAGATACCTGGATATAATGCTTAACGGCGAAACCAGGGATATGATAGAAAAACGTTCTAAATTCTGGAACTCGATCAGAAATTTTCTGCTTAATAAAGGTTTTCTTGAGGTGGAAACCCCCGTTCTTGAAGTTACTACCGGCGGCGCCGATGCCCGGCCTTTCGTTACCCATCACAACGCCCTCGACATGGACGTATACTTACGCATATCAACGGGCGAACTTTGGCAAAAACGGCTGATGGTGGCCGGACTCGAAAAAACGTTCGAGATCGGGCGCCAGTTCCGCAACGAAGGCATGGACGCCGAGCATCTGCAGGATTATACCCAGATGGAGTTTTACTGGTCTTACGCCGATTATAAGATGGGCATGGATCTGGTCGAGGAATTATATAAACACGTGGCGCGGGAAACTTTCGGCACGCTTAAATTTAAAATTCGCGGTTTTGACATAGATCTGGATAAAAAATGGGCGATCTATGACTACCGGGACACGGTCAGGGAAAAAACCGGCATCGATATATTAAATACGGACATTAAAGCCATCGAAGCGAAGCTTAAAGAATTAAAGATCGACTACGATAAAAAAGGGTTTAATATTACCCGGGCGATAGACAATCTTTGGAAATATTGCCGCAAAAGCATAGCCGGTCCGGGTTTTCTGGTCGGCGTACCGCTGGCCGTCAGTCCTTTGGCTAAAAAAATGACGGACAGGCCGGAATTAACGGAGCGTTTTCAGCCTATTATCGCCGGTTCCGAACTGGGCAACGGCTATAGCGAGCTTAACGACCCGGTGGATCAGGCGACGAGATTCGCCGAGCAGCAGAAATTGCGGGAAGCGGGAGATGACGAAGCGCAAATGGCGGATCCGGAATTCGTGGAAGCCCTTGAACACGGTATGCCGCCCACCTGCGGTTTCGGCATGAGCGAGCGCGTCTTCAGCTTCCTTATGGACAGGACGGCGCGCGAATGCCAGATATTTCCCTTGCTTAAACCCAAACACCGATAAGGCTAACTCTATGAAAATAGTCCTATGCGGCAGCATGTCGTCAGCCAAAAGAATGACCGAGATCGAAACGGAACTGAAAAAATCCGGACATGAGGTTATCCTGCCCAAAAACGCGCGTGAATACGCGAACGGCGATCTCGCGCCGGAATCAAGCCATGAATCCACGCAAAACAAAATCGCGGGCGATCTTATACGGGATTATTACGAAAAAATAAAAGCCGCGGACGCGGTTTTGATAGTGAACGAGACCAAGAAGGGAATAAAAAATTATATCGGCGGCAACGCCTTTCTGGAGTTAGGTTACGGACACGCCCTCAATAAAAAAACTTTTATTTTAAACGGCATACCGGATATGCCCTACACCGATGAAATTCTCGCCATGCAGCCGATCTTGCTGAACGGTGATTTGAGCATTATCGGCGCCACTGCTTAATACTAAATACTTAATACTAAATACTTAATTCTAGAAATATGCTCGACATCAAATATATCCGCGAACACGCGGACGAAATAAAGCAAGCGGCTAAAAACAAGAATATTAAGATCGATATAGACGGATTACTTAAGCTCGACGATCGCCGCCGGGAGCTTCTGACGAAAATCGACAGTTTAAGAGCCGAGAGGAACGAATTAGCCAAAACAGCGAAGCAGGGAAAGCCTTCGGAGGAACAGATAAATAAGGGTAAGGAGCTTAAGGAGGGGGTGGCCCAAACCGAAACCGAACTCAAGGCCGTCGAGGAGCAATACGAGGATATAATGGTAAAAGTACCGACCATACCGTCAAAGGACGTTCCTGTCGGAAAAGATGATTCGGAAAACGTGGAGATTTACCGCGAGGGAGAGCCGACAAAATTCGATTTTGAGCCGAAAAGCCATATGGAATTGGCCCGCGACCTCGATCTCTTCGACCTGGAACGAGGAGCGAAAGTCGCCGGTTACCGCGGTTATTACGTAAAGAACGAGGCGGTCAGCCTGCAGATGGCCTTGATGCTATTTGCCCTCGAGAAGCTTATCGGCAAGGGCTTTACGCCGATGATCCCGCCTACGCTGGTCAAAGAGTTCGCTTTATTCGGCTCCGGTTATTTTTCCGGCCGGAAATTCAATCCGGAAGTGGATGAAATTTATAAAATAGCCAACGAAGAGGTCGAGTCTGACGGTAAAAAGAATAAAGAGGATAAATTCCTGGTGGGAACGGCCGAGCCTTCGCTTTTGGCGTATTTCGCCAACGAGACGCTAGAAGAAAAAAATCTGCCGATCAAGGTTTGCGGCTTCTCGCAATGTTACCGCAGTGAAATCGGCTCCTACGGCAAAGACACTAAGGGACTATATCGCGTTCATGAATTCATGAAGGTGGAGCAGGTCTGCGTCTCCAAGGCTGACTTCGAAGAGTCTAACAAACTGCACCTCGAAATGGTCGAAATTTCGAAGGAACTGCACCGGGAACTAGGTCTGCCCTTCCGCGTCCTGCAGATCTGCACCGGAGATATGAGCGCCGGAAAATATAAAATGTTCGACCTGGAGGCCTGGATGCCGTCAAGAAACGGCTGGGGTGAAACCGGTTCGGCTTCCAACTTCGGCGATTGGCAGGCGCGGCGCTTAAACGTTAAATATAAAACCGCGGATGGGCAGAAAAAAGTCGTCCACATGCTGAATAATACGGCCTTGCCGAGCATACGCCCGATGATCGCTATCCTGGAAAACTTCCAGCAAGCGGACGGCTCCGTGGTCATTCCCGAGGTTTTGCGCAAATTCATGCCGGGGAATATAGAACGCATTTCCGGTAAATCCCACCTGAACTCGTAACTTTTTCATAATCGATCTTCAGCGCGTCTTTAGGGTACGTTATGATAAAAAACAGCCAATCAAAAATAAATTTAGCCGTGATCTTCGGCGGCCGATCCAGCGAGCATGAGGTGTCGCTCGCTTCAGTAAAAAGCGTGCTTAAGGCCCTTGATCCGGAAAAGTACAATATTATTCCGATCGCTATCACGAAAAAAGGCAATTGGCTAGTAGGCACGAAAGGCGCGGCTTATTTAGACCTGCACGCGTCCGCGGCCGGAAAGGAAAATGCCGTCAGCCTGGAGTCATCGCAAAGTTTAGTTACGTTAAAAAACGAAGAAACTAACCTGAACAACTTCGCGGAAAGCGATATTTCCCGGAAGATCGATCTGGTCCTGCCGATACTCCACGGTTCTTACGGCGAAGACGGCCGGGTTCAGGGTATGCTCGATATGCTCGGCATCCCTTACGTGTTTTCCGGCGTTCTTGCCCATGCCCTGGCCATGAACAAGCCGAAAGCCAAGATCATCGTGAAAAATGCCGGAGTGCCGGTCGCGGCCGAACTATTGCTCCTCGCCGGCGAAGACTATGACGCGGAAAAAATAATCGCTGAATTTTCTTTACCCTTGGTCATAAAGCCGGCCGAGCTCGGCTCATCCGTGGGCATTACGATCGCCAAAGATAAAAAATCTTTAGAGAAGGGGATAGCGGATGCTTTTCGATACGGCCGAACCGTTATGCTTGAGAAATATATTGTCGGACGCGAATTCACGGTGGCGGTCATGGGCGCGGATACGCCCGAAGCCTTGCCGGTCATCGAGATCATACCGAAAATATCGGATTTTTACGACTATAAGGCTAAATACGAGGATGGCGGCAGTGAACACGTCTGCCCGGCCGATATTCCCGATAATATCCGCGCGAAAATGCAGGCTTACGCGGTCGCGTGCTTTAAGGCTATTGGCTGCCGCGATCTGGCGCGCGCGGATTTTATCTGGAGCGGCAAGGATGACGCGATCTATTTTATCGAATTAAACACCATTCCCGGAATGACCGCTACGAGCCTGGCCCCTGAGGCCGCCCGGTCCGCCGGCCTCGATTTTACCGCTTTTTTAGATAGATTGATCGCCGGGGCCATAAATCAATAGCATTAAGAGCCACTAAGAAAAAAAATATGCTGCCGGGCGATTTACATAATAGAAGAAAAATCAGGAACAAGGGCGCGTTGCGTTACAGCAGCCGGGAGTACTCCAATCCTTTTTTCGCCGAAAGAAAAAACCGGAGTTTCAAAATAAACACCCAGCAGCTGCCGCTTTACGTAAAATTAACGTCATTATCCGTGCTGGCGGCCGCGGCTGTCGGGATCTGGGTATTGTTCTATTCTCCCTATTTCCGCATTACCGCCGTGGAAGTAAGCGGCCAGGGCAGGGTGCCTGTCACCGCCGTGGAGAAGATCGCCCGTGAGCGGATCGACAAGAACGTTCTCGTGATCTTTCCGCAAAAAAACCTGTTTTTTTTCGACAAGGGCGACCTGGAAAAGGTTTTGAGGGACAAATACTCGTTCGATAATCTTTATATAGACAAAAAATTGCCGCATACGCTCACCATAAACTATGAAGAAAAAAAACATTCGTTTATCTGGAGCGAAGACGATAAGTTCTATTACATAGACGAAGGCGGGGCGGTCATATCCGAAGTTGATCCGCTCGAGGTCCAGGGGAAGGATTATCCTTTGATAAACAACCAAAGCGACGGCAAGATAACCGGCTCCGCGATAGCCATAGATAAGCCTTACCTCAATTACATCGCGGACCTTTTCAGACGGTTTCGGGAATATAAAACCACGCAAGAAGATCCCGTCAGCAAAGAGAAAAAAGAGGTGTCGCTTGACGAAATATTCAAGATCCAAAAATTCGTGATCGACAACGAAGCTAATACTGTGAAATTATCTCTTACCGAAGGCCCGATGGTATATTTTAACATCCAGGAAGACGCCGGCCGGCAGATAAATAAATTGATAATCATAAAGAACGAAAAGATCAAAGAGGATTTCCATAAAAAGACCTACATTGATTTAAGGATAGGCGACAGCGTGTATTACCGTTAATGCATTTTGTATGAATGTTTTTTAGCTGATATTAGTTACTTTTACTAATATTAGGCAATTTATTACGCTAATATAAGAGAAAAATTTAAATAATTTTAATAAGTATACGGTATAATTGCGGTTAGCATCAGGCAAATAACCACGGGGAAGGAAGAGAGTAAAAAACAAATCAATTCTTGGATATATTTAACCAAAATAATCATCGTAAATTCATTGAGCGCATATCGTTGCGCTTGTCATGAATTACGCATTTATTAATAACATATGGAAGCAGCTTTTAAAATCGTCTTCGCTTTCGCAATTTTTATTTTTTGTCTTTTTATAATCGGTTTGTTTTTGCTGATCATAAAAATGTTACTGTTGGCATATCCCGAACTAAATATCTTGGGTATTACCATGACCAGGCAGTACTAGCTAATATAGACTAGGATATTATTTATATAATATGCAGTGTCGCTTAATCTACATTATGCGACAGCGTATTAACTAGAAACCCCTTGTTTGTTGGGGTTTTTTAGTATTTATCCCCTATGTGATTTATGTTATAATGATACTATGGCAAACAATAAGTCTATCATAGAGTATAAAACCGATTATCTTGATTATCTGGAAATAGAAAAAGGCTTGTCCGCAAAAACACAGGAAAACTACAGCCGGTTTTTGCATAAATTTTTTTCCTGGCTGGAGGCCGCTAACCTCTCCTCTCTTAAGCCCGACAGGTTAAATGATGACCATATCTGGAAATACCGGGTGTTTTTGTCGCGCCACACCGACCCTAAGACCGGGAAAACGCTAAAAAAAACCACGCAAAATTATTATATGATCGCCCTAAGAAGCCTTTTGGAATTTTTTGCGGAAAAGAAAATTACTTCACTTTCGCCCACTATCGTAAAATTAGCCCGGGATAAGGATGATAAAGACATAAAATTTCTGACATTGGAACAGGTGGAAAGGCTGCTTTTGGCCCCGGACCTTAAAACAAAACAAGGGCTTCGCGACCGGGCTTTGCTGGAGTCCTTGTTTTCCACCGGTCTGCGCGTGGCCGAATTAGCCTCACTTAATTGCGACCAGCTTAAAATAAAAAATTCTACGGAAGAGCTTGAGGTGGCTGTCGTGGGAAAAGGCGGCCGGGTGCGCTCTGTTTATTTTTCGTCACGGGCAGTAAAATGGATAAGGGCTTATTTAGACAAAAGAACGGATGCCGAGGCGGCGTTATTTTTAAACCATAGCACCAAGGTCGGCGACGGCAACACCAGAAGGCTTACGACAAAAAGTATAGAGCGAATTGTTAAAAAATACGTGGTTATCGCCGGTTTGCCGGTCATGGCCACGCCGCATACGATCCGGCATTCTTTCGCTACTGATCTTTTGGCCCAAGGGGTGGATTTGCGTCTGGTACAGGAATTTCTGGGGCACAGGAATATCGCCACAACGCAAATATATACGCACGTGACCAATAAGCAGCTTAAGGATATCCATAAAAAAATCCATAACGGCGGCAGGCTTAAGGAATAATCCCCTTTCTGACCCTCTATACTAAATTATAAAAAAACAAACGGTTCCGTTAAGAACCGTTTTTCGGTAAAAGAAGAGGCGGTTCCGTTATGGAACCGCCCTTGAGTTTTGCGATGGAGGATGTGGGTGGTCTAGTTGGCGACCGCCTGTTTGTAGTTGAAGAACCCGGCGACGGCCATGGCTTTGGCCTTGATGCTGGCGGCGGCGTTTTTGACCGAGGCGGCCACTCCGTTGGAGGCCTTGATGCCTTCCTCGATGCGCTGGATTTCTTCCGCCATGGCGCTCTCGTAGTCGGCGCGGGCGTCTTCGGCGGCATAGGCGGCCGCTTCCATCTCGGATACCTTCGCGGCGGCTTCGGTTTCGACGACGACGTCGGCGCCGAAGAGGCGGGCGGTGGCGGTAATGGCGGCCGGAATGGCGGCCTGGCCGGAGACGCCGGAGCCGGCGAGGTCATCGAAGATCCGTTCGGCTTCGGCGAGTCCGAGTACCGCCTTTGTCCCGGCCAGATGCTGGAAAATGTTCTTGGGGCCGGTGCGGAGGGACCCATTCTGGATCCCCTTGGGGGTGGTGTAGGTGGGGCCGCCGTTGCCGTTTTGTCCGTTGTTGATCATGTTTGATCCTCCTCGTTTTGAAAGAATGATTGTTGTATGGGGTCTAATTAACGACCCCAGGTTTATAGAAACTTGTTACCATTCTAGCATAAAAACAAGACTCTGTCAAGAGCCTTTTAACTTATTTTTAATTTTAAATAAAAAATATTTAATGTTAGCAAAAATTAAATAAAATAATTTTTTAATATTTCGTCTTTTTTAAGTTTTTCGATGTTTTTTAGTATCTGCTTATAGAATTTAGGATAATGCTGCCGTATGATCCAGCGAAAGCGGAATAACTGCCGGTAGGGCGGTTTCTGATGATGCGCGACCTCGTGGCAAAGGGTGCGCAGAATACTGGCTATTTTTTTAGGTTCGCGTTTAACCGCGGTAAGTATATCGATCGTGATCAAGCCGGTTTTAAGGTTAGTTCGCCCGATAACATAACCGCGTTTCGGGTCAACGCGGGCGGTTCTTCTCATGGGCCGGAATTTAAGCCTCCCGACACCCAGGACTGCCAAGGCGCGGTCGCATACCGATTGGACTGATTCTTCGTATTCCATTATCTTTATTACGGCAAATAGCTTAAAGGATCGACCGGTATACCGTTTAAACGCACTTCAAAATGCAGATGCGGACCGGTAGTTAAGGGGCCGGCTCCGGGAGTGCCGGGAAGGCCGCCGGAGAGCCCTATTGCCTGCCCCTGGACGACGTATTCGTCTTCGCCCACGTAAATTTTCGAAACGTGCCCGTAAACCGTCGAGAGGCCGTCGCCGTGGATAAGCATTATATAGCCGTAACCGGTCGCTCCGCCGGTTTTAATCCGGGCGACATAGCCGGAAGCGGCGGCCTTTAGGGCCGTACCCTGGCCGGCGCGGATATCTATCGCCGGATGCTCGAAGATATTGCGGAAAGGATAATCGGGGTCATGGAAATAGGCGGTTACGACGTTTTTCGGCACCGGCCAGATAAAGCCGTTATCGTTAAATTCAAGTTTATCGTTTCCCTGGAGTTTCGCGATCTTGGCCCGGACCAGCTTTTCCATGCTGGCAATCTCGGCGGCAACCTCTTCCTGCTCTTTCTTGGCCTGGGCCAGGAGTCTCTGGTATTCCTGTTCCGATGATTTAACCTGGGAAAGCACGAGAGCTTTGCTTTCTTTCTCGCCCTCAAGCAGCTTTTTCTTGTTTACAAGGTCATCCCTTAGCTTTGCCAGTTCTTTATTCTGGCTGTCCAATCCCCTTTTCTCGCTTTCGAGCTGGCGTTTGAGCTTCTCGAGGACGTCAAGGCCGTCGCTTACGCTTTCATTCATGTCTTCCAGGTATTTTACCTGGGTCAAAAAATCGGATAAAGAATCGTTTAAAAGCAGTATTTCAAGCGTGGACACCCGGTCGCTTTTATGCATGAGCCGGATTATATTGGCGATATGGGTTTTTTCCGTTTCGATCTCCTCGTTCTTGCTTTCGATCTCGATATCGGTTTTTTTGATCTCGAGCTTGGTGCGCTCGATCTCGGTTTCCACAAGCTCGATATCGAGCTCGGCCTTTGCTAAACGGTTATCCATGATAGAGAGCTGATTGTTAAGACTCGCTTTTTCCGATTGTTTTTTCTTTATCTCGTCCGAGTATTTTTTTTGCAGCTCCTGGATCTTGTTGATCTGGCCCTTATTATCCTGGATATCGTTATTTATGTCTTTTATCTCCTTATTGATCATTTCCGCGTCGCCGTAATCTAAAATCGCACCCGAAACGATCCCGGACGAATTAAAAACCGTTAAAACGGCTAATAACAAAAAAATTATCTTTATGTTTTTTTTCATATATCAAGTTCTTTTATTATAACACGAAGTTAAGGAAAAACCAAAATGCGAAAACGGGTTGCCTCGCAAGAGAGACGAGGCATTGCCTCGTCTCTACAGTCTTGTCTTTGTATTTTTCCCCGTTTAAACTGTAATCGATTTTATTCTTTCCAGGCTTTCCTTTTTACCCAAAACCTCAGCCACGTCAAAAGGACCGGGACTGGCTTTTTCGCCGGTCAAAGCCACCCGCATCGGCCAAAGATATTCCCCTATCTTCAATTCTTTAGATTTAAGATAGCCCATTATCCCCTCTTCAAGGGAATCATTGGTCCAGTTTTCTTCCGGAATTTTTTCCAAAAGCCCGACAATAAGCTTAAGGTTTTCACGCGCCTGTGGGGCGGTCAGTTTTTTCCAGGGCAAAAGCAGAAGAACCATGGCCGTGTCCAGCTTGTCAACAAAAAATAATTTTGTTAATCCCTCGATTTCAGAGAGTTTTTTTAGTCTTTCCTGTTCCAGTCTGACTACGCCGCTAATAAACTCTTTGGATTTTTTACGGGGGTTATCGGTTAAAGCCAGATTTTTCTCCAAAAACGGCCGGCATAATTCGACTAATTCATCCAGCGGCTTTTGCCTGATATAATAACCATTGAAATAATCGAGCTTATCGATGTCAAAAACCGCCGAACTGGTGCCCACATTCTTAAAGTCAAAAAGCTTTTCCATTTCATTTAAAGAAAGTATTTCATTATCGCCTTCGGGGTGCCAACCGAGTAAAACATTAAAATTTAAAAGCGCTTCCGGCAAATAGCCCTTGTCGCGAAAATCTTCGACCGCCACATCCCCTTGCCGTTTGCTTAATTTTCCTCCGCCTTTGTTGGCGACAAAGGGAAAATGCGCGAAAACCGGCGGTTCCCAGCCAAAAGCCTTGTACAATAAGATATTTTTCGGAAATGACGGCAGCCATTCTTCAGTTCTGGTAACATGCGTTATTTCCATCAAATGGTCATCCACTACGACCGCGAATTGGTAAGTCGGGATGCCGTTTGATTTTATAAGCACATGGTCTTCTAATTCTTCAGCCCGGAATTTTATGGGTCCGCGCAGTTCGTCAACGGCTATCACTTCGCCTGTTAGCGGCATTTTTTGCCTGATAACGTATTTTTCCCCGGCTTTGATTTTATTTTCCACCTCAATCGGACTTAAATCGCGGCAATGGCGATCATAACGCGGCGCCTGCTTGGCCGCCTGTTGGTCCGCGCGCATTTTTTCTAATCTTTCCGGCGCGCAGAAACAATGGTAAGCCCCGTCTTTGGCTAAAAGTTCATCCCGGTATTTATCATAAATCGCCTGGCGCTCGCTCTGGATATACGGCCCGTATCCGCCGCCGACATGCGGCCCCTCATCGAATTTAAGGCCGGACCACTCCAGTATTTCCAATAATTTTTCCTGGGCGTTTTCAACTTTTCTTTTCTGGTCCGTGTCTTCTATCCGCAAAATAAATTTTCCACCGGCGCTTTTAGCTAAAAGATACGTAAATAAAGCTGTCCGCAGGCCGCCGATATGCAGGAATCCGGTCGGGCTGGGCGCGAAGCGTGTTCTTATTTGGGTCATATTTTTATAATTAAGCTAATTAATAGCTGTACAAATTTTTTGTACAGTATTTAACCGATTAGAAAATAAACATTGAATATAAGCGATACCAAAAGAAGAAAACCGGCCGCGATAAGCGCGGTCCGAAGTTTTTTGACGTTATCCGCCGCTTGCGCCGCCTCTTCCTCTCTGTCTTTTTTTAAGATAATGTTGGTTATGTCGTTTATAAGATAAATATATTTTTTTAAACGCATTTTCATATTTTTTTATTGCTTGTTTATCGTTTTATTAAATTTTTCCAAATATATTTTCGCCGCCTTCCGCCTTACCTCATGCGCTTCTTCGACCAGTTTTTCGCTGTCGACCCACTTCCACCCGGCGTGATCCCAGTAATTTGGTTTAATATCCCCGTCCTTGCCTATGAATTCCGCGATAAACAGGCTCTGTTTCTGGCCCCGGTAACCGATGTGTCTGTTTGTTTTATATTTACCGGTTTTGTCGTTGAATTTATATTTCCATAAATTTTTGAAAGTTACCAGGGGCTTGAATTTATTAGTATTAAGTTCTTCCGATAATTCCCGCGTGCCGGCGGTTTCTACGCCTTCCCCGTCGGTTCCGCCTTGCGGCAGTTGCCAATGGCCGGGTTCATCCTTCCGTTCAGTCAGTAAAATTCTATATTTACCGTTTTCATTTTTAAAGAGCAGGCAGGCGACGCTTGGCCGGTACAAAAACGGCTGGATAAAGCGCCATTTGATGAATTTAAGCGGAAATATGACTGCCGCGTCGTATATTCTGCGCAGGCGCCAAAGCCGCCGCCCCCCGACTTCTCTAAAAACGCGCCATAACCATTCGAAACCAGCCGCGCGCACGATCCCGGGGGCCCGCTTTATCCTACCGGTTAAAAAATCGAAAGCGCCGCCCACGCCGACGGCTAATTTTACGAAAGGCATTTTCGGCAGGTTGCCGTAAATGAACTTTTCCTGCCAGGGAGCGCCCAAAGCCACGAATATTATTTCCGGTTGGAAAACATTGATGTTCTGATAAAAGGGCATGCTCCATTCCCGATCGATCTCTTCGATCGCGAAATCCAGTTTCGGATATTTGCTCCGCAAAATAGCTTCGATATCCTCCTTTCGGGAAAGGCTTTTGCGCCAGTTTAATACGGCTATTTTGCGATGTTGGTCTTCGGCCATTTTAAGTATCTCTGCGGTGAGATCAGCTCCGGTCACGCGTTTTAAATTAAAACCTAACGCCCACGCGGCGAATTTAAGTCCGATGCCGTCCGGTAGGGCGAGATCAGCGTGGTTAAGGATATGCCAGAATTCTTCGTCCTTTTGCGCCGCAAGAATTATTTCCGGATTGGGGGTAACGATATAATGCTGGCCGCCGTCGGACAAAAACCCTCCGATCTTTTTCCAAAGCGAATCTTTGTCGATCGAACTTATGTTTATTCCCAGTATATTGATATTTTCCATATTATTTAATTTACGACACGATTGACAACGCTATAATGCCGGTAACGACTATAGCCACTCCCCAGAATTGGTGGGTTTGCAATTTTTCTTGATTGATCAAAAGACCCATGGCTGCGGCGAGCGCGATATAGCTTTCGCTGATCGCGGTAGTGATCGAGATGGCTATGTAGGTTGTTGAGAACGCGAATGATACCCAGGCCAGATTATCGAATATTGCCTGACCAAGGATCACTTTGGGCTTATTAATAATATCGCGCGGAATAGCCCTTAATTTACCTTGCGCCGCGATTATTACAAAACTCACGGTTAAGATAAAAAAGTTCATGGCCCAAACCGCGACCAAGGGCGAGCTTCCCCGACTGGCGATTCCGGTTAGAAAATTTGCGGCGGCCATACCGATCGCGGCAAAGATTGCGTATTTGACCCCTGCTTCCCATTTAAAATCAGAAATGAAACGAAGTATTTTCTTGCTCTGGATCGCCGTAGCCAGGAGGCCGAAAAAAATCAAAAGTATCAAAAAGACCTGTATCAAAGATAATTGTTCTCCTCCGATCAGAACGCTCAAGACCACGGTCAAGGGAAGCTCAACCCCGAATATCGGTTCGATCACCGCGAATTTTCCCTTTCGAAGAGCCTCATAATCCAGTATCGCGGCCGCCGTTATTATCACGCAGAGTGCACCGAGCACGAGCCAGTTTCCCGCTGACAATCCTGACAGGCGGCCAATTACGAAAGGGGTCAGCGCCAGAACGGCGACGGCACAGTTTACAAACAATGATTTCCAGCTCCCTATCAGGCGCGTTGATTTCTGTATCAGAAAATCACCCATTGCCCAGAAGATCAGGGCTGATAAAGCAAAACCGATGCCGATTGCCGAACTCATTGATTTGTAGTTTATTTAACTTAAATATTTACATTGACAATCTATACCTCTCTACTAAACTATAGTCTGAGCGCGGTTTCGATTCCATCAAAGAAAATTCGCCTATCCTGAATTCGGCTTTCGGGTAAATTATATTATCGGGTAAACGCAGCGCCTTCGGATCCTTTACGCGGCCGATCGTCAGGTGGGGGCGCCATGGCCGTTTATCGATCTTTACCCATTGGGACAGGTTTTTACCGAGTATTTTCTGGAGCGAAAGAGCGGAATTGCCGTTGGACTGTTTTATCTCCAGATAGAGGATCTTAGGATCATTCAAGGCCGGAAAAGCGTTTAGCCTGCCGTTTAAAGCGAATTCCATCGGGTGGAACTTGCCGGAAAGATTTTGCATTTCCATTTTTATTTTCTCCGCCTGCTCCGGTCCGATATCCCCTAAAAAATGGAGGGTAAGGTGGAGGGTTAAGGGATTTGCCCAGTCTACCCCAGTAATATCTTCCTTTATTCCGTCAAGAAAAATTTTCACGCCTTGTTTTGTCTCCGCGGGGAGATTCAGGGCTATGAATAATCTTTTATTTTTGACATTTTTCATATAATTATTATACTGTAAATAGCGAGGTTAAGCAATGTATTTGGAAATCTATATGCGTGAAGCCCTATTTTACAAAAAACTTGACGGTAAATCCGTGGAATGCCGTTTATGTAATCATTTTTGCGTAATCAAAAACGGCCAGACCGGTATTTGCCGCGCCCGGAAAAACGATAACGGCGTTTTAAATTCGCTGGTTTACGGGTACCCCTTGGACGCTAACGTGGATCCGGTCGAAAAAAAACCTCTGTTTCATTTTTTTCCGGGATCCAGTACCTATTCTTTCGGCACCCTGGGCTGTAACTTCGCTTGCGCCAATTGCCAAAACTGGAACATCAGCCAGGCCAGAACGCTTGAAAAAAAAATAAAGGATTTGAATTTCGTTACGCCGGAAAGAATGATCGAGGAGGCGTTAGCCAATGATTGCGATTCGATTTCCTATACCTATAACGAGCCGACCGTATTTACCGAATACGCCCTGGATATAATGAAGCTGGCCCGGGAGAGCGGCCTTAAGAATGTCTGGGTTTCTAACGGCTATATGAGCGAGGATTGTCTTAGGGCCATAATCCCCTATCTGGACGCGATCAATGTTGACCTGAAATCGATCGATAACGATTTCTATAAAGCTAATTGCGAGGCGCGCCTGGATCCGGTACTTACAAACCTTAAAATATTAAAACAGGAACAGGTTCACCTGGAAATAACGACGCTCATAATCCCTTCTTTATCCGCTAACGCGGACATGCTTAACCGGGTGGCGGAGTTCATTGCCGGGGAACTTGACGTTGACGTACCCTGGCACGTTAGCCGGTTTTCACCTTCTTTGTCCTGGAAGCTTAAAAGCCTGGCGTCGACCGCCGATGACCTTATATACGAGGCTTGCGAGATCGGACGGGAGGCGGGGCTTAAATATGTTTACGCCGGCAACGTCCCCGGAGACCAGAAAGAAAATACTTACTGCCCCAAATGCGGCGAGATCGCTATCCGGCGAATGGGTTATAGCATAGAGCGGCTGGACGCCGGCGGGCGTTGCGCTTATTGCGACCGGGACCTTAATATCGTAGAATAATATAGTAAAGCAATTTTTAATGCCTTAAACCGGCATTTTATTTTAGCTAATAATATAATAAAATTTTTAAAAATCGTTAAGCACTTGACACGTAAATTCTTTTGTTGTAAATTATAATTAGCACTCATGAGCTTTGAGTGCTAACACTAGATTCTAACTGCGGGTTAACTTATTTATTTTATAATAATAATTTAATGGTATAAAAATATGTTCAATAAATTTACGAATAAATCACAGGAAGCGATCATAAACGCCCAGATAATCGCCCAGGATCACGGACAGATGCAGATCGAGGCTTTGCATATTCTGGCTTCGCTTTTGACCCAAAGCGAAAGCCTGGTCAAGCCGATCCTGGAAAAACTGAAAGTCGCTCCCGAAGCGGTCGAACAAAAAGTTTATGACCGGATAGAAAAACTTCCCAAATCGTCTTCCGTTTCGGCCGCGGGCACCGTCCAGGGCACGGCGGAAGTCGCCATGATTCTGGAACGATCGAAAAAAGAGGCTGAACAGATGGGAGATGAATATATTTCGACCGAGCATTTGCTCTTGGCGCTTATTGGAATTAAAACCGAAGCCCAGGGTATATTGATCGGATTGGGTCTTGAATATGAAAGCGTATTGGAAATATTGTCGAAGCTGCGCGGTACGCAGAAAGTCGATAATCCCGACCCCGAGACTAAATATAAGGTCATGGAGAAATACGCCATTAACCTGACCGACCTGGCGCGCAAGAAAAAGCTTGACCCGGTGATCGGCCGGGATAACGAGATCAGGCGCATCATGCAGGTCCTGTCCCGCCGTACCAAGAATAACCCGGTTTTGATCGGCGAGGCGGGAACCGGCAAAACCGCTATCGTCGAGGGCCTGGCCCAAAGGATCGTTTCCGGCGACGTGCCCGAAACCCTGAAAAACAAGGAATTGATCAGCCTGGACCTGGGCGCTTTGGTGGCGGGCGCTAAATTCCGCGGCGAATTCGAAGATCGCCTGAAAGCGGTCATGAAAGAGGTAAAAGCCAACGGCGGCAAAATAATATTGTTCATCGACGAGCTCCATACTTTAGTGGGCGCGGGAGCGTCCGAAGGATCGATGGACGCTTCCAACATGCTTAAACCAGCTTTGGCTCGCGGCGAGCTTAAAGCCGTCGGAGCGACCACGACCAAGGAATACCAGAAATATATCGAACGCGATTCAGCGCTGGAAAGACGCTTCCAGCCGATCTACGTGGCCGAACCGAACCAGGAAGACGCGGTCGCGATACTTAGGGGCATAAAGGAAAAATACGAGGTTCATCATGGCGTCAGAATCACGGATGACGCGATCATAGCGGCGGTAAAACTTTCTTCCCGCTATATTACGGACCGTTTCCTGCCGGATAAGGCCGTTGACCTCGTTGACGAGGCGACCTCCGCTCTCCGGATGGAAATCGATTCCATGCCCGAGGAACTGGATGAATTAAAAAGGGAGATAAAACGCCTCGAGATCGAAAAAGCCGGATTGATCAAAGAAAAAAGAAACTCGGCCAAATTGGCGCATGTTAACGAGAAGCTGGCTCAAATAAAGGAAAAGGCCGGTCAGATCGAATTGCATTGGAACAACGAAAAGGAGATCATCTCGCGGATACGCGCCTCGAAAAAGGATATAGACGAACTTAAGGCCCGGGCGGAAATAATAGAAAGAAAAGGCGACGATCTTACCGAAGTGGCCGAGATCAGATACTCGAAGATCCCTCAACTGGAAAAAGAGGTTAAAAAGAACGAAGACGAACTTTTTAAGATACAGAAAAGCGGCCAAAGGATACTGAAAGAAGAGATCGACGAAGAAGATATCGCGAAAGTTGTTTCCCGCTGGACCGGGATTCCGGTTTCGAAAATGCTCGAATCCGAAATAAAAAAACTGGCCCGCGCCGAAGAAGAATTATCTTCCCGGGTAAAGGGGCAAGCGGACGCGATCAAATCCGTGGCTAACGCCATCCGGCGTTCAAGAGCCGGGATAAGCGAAGAGCAGAGGCCGATCGGTTCTTTCCTCTTTGTCGGCCCGACCGGAGTGGGCAAAACCGAACTCGCGAAAGCGCTGGCTAAATTCATGTTTAACGATGACGCGGCCCTGATCCGGATAGACATGAGCGAATTCATGGAAAAGCATTCAGTGGCCAAGATCATCGGCTCGCCTCCCGGTTACGTCGGCCACGACGAAGGGGGGCAATTGACCGAAAAGATCAGGCGCCGGCCCTATAGCGTCGTTCTCTTTGACGAGATAGAGAAAGCCCATCCGGAAGTATTCAATATACTCCTGCAGGTACTGGATGACGGCCGGGTCACCGATTCGAAAGGACGGATGGTCAACTTTAAGAATACGATCGTGATCATGACCTCTAATCTGGGGAACGAGGTCATTAAGCAGTACTCGATCGGTTTCTCCGACGGTGGCGACGCGGTCGAAGCGGCTAAAATGCGTTCCGACGAGATGAAGTAAAAGATCGACACGATCCTTAAGAACCATTTCAAACTTGAATTCCTAAACCGGATCGATGAAATCGTCATATTCAAGAGCCTGGACAAGCATACGCTCACGAAGATCGTCGATCTTGAACTCATTAAGCTTGAAAACCGCCTCAAAGACCAGAATATAAGGCTTAAGATCGCGCCCAAGGTAAAGAAGATGCTTGCGGATAAAGGCTATGACGTCACTTTCGGCGCCCGTCCTCTTAAACGCATAATCCAGAACATGATATTAGATGAGCTCGCGCTCGATATTATCGAGGGCAAGATCAAAGATGGAGACAAGGTGGCGATAGACATGGGCGTAAAAGACAGGGTGTCGGTAACGGTTAAATAATATTTTTGATATTAGATATAAGATATTAAAACCGGGTTCCTTAACAGGACCCCGGTTTTTTGTTATTAATTTATCTTATTATTTAATTTTATCTTATGGCTCCCGAATAAGCTATGGCCCGGACTATATCCCAGTCAATGGCGGTCTTCGGAGACCCGTTAAAGATATGTTCAAAGGTTTTTATGGCCGCTTTTTCGCTTTCCGTATTCCTCTGAGCGGGACGGAGACCGTAGGCCATGACCGTGACCGCGGCGTTATCATTTTGCTGGTTCATATCAGCCGGTCTTTTATATATCAATTCAAAGGAGGTCTTGGCTCTTTTTTCGGCGCTTTCACTGCGTTCGGTGGGCCAGCGGCCGTTCGCGATCTTCACAACATCCTGCCATTCATTCGCGAATACCGGATATTTGCCGAAAGCGGCTATATATGAGTTGAGAGCTCCCGCCCTCTCCCCCGCTCCCAATCTTTGAGTAGTGGCCGTGCCCTGATGGATAAAATAAGCGATCGCGTATTTTGTATTGTCAGAAAGTTCGGGCGCTCCCGTGATAATTTTTTCGTAAATTTTCCTGGTGGTGTCGTTTAATTCAACAAAATCCGCATTGGCGTGAATTTGCCCGGCTTCATGTGCCGTAACCTTTTCCACCGTCGGACCATCAGCACCGATTAAACTGGTGTTGCCTTGATGTTCATCGACGTTATTCTCCGCTCTTTCTTCGTTATCGGCTTGAATCGAAGTATTTTCGGGAGTTGCGAGAAGCTCTTCGTCCGTCTGATCAATGGAGCCGCCTCCCACTCCGTTGCCGGAGTCAGGGTTACTTACGGATGAAGCGCTACTGCCGCCTCCACCCCCTCCTCCGCCGCCGCCTCCGGAGGAAGAGCCTCCGCCGCTACCTGCGGGCGCGGCCGGTTTATCGACGTAGAAAGAAATCTCATAATCATCGGTATTGAAGTTGCCGCTTTCGTCGGCGCAACGGACGTAATATTTATAATTGGTATCATTGGCTAATCCGCTAAGCGCGAGCGTATGCGCGGTGGTCATAGCCGCTGATATGGTACCGGTCATATCTTCATAAGGAGTGCTAACAGTTGTCGAATATCGGCAAGTAGCCGGTTCATCGGTAGTCAAGGTCAGGTTAGCGTTCGCCGTACCAGCGCTTAAAGTACCCGTAGGCGCTCCGTTGGTTCGAACCGGAGCGGTTGTGTCCTCGGGTAATGGAGGCGGAGGCGGGGGGGGATCCTGGACATTAATGGTTCTACTCGCCTCGGTAGCATGGTTCCCGGCCGCATCGCTGACGTTATAGGTTATCGTATAAGTCCCGACAGTATCTGTATCTACCGGATTAACGGCAATGATATTAGCGGTGATATTACCGTCTGTATCGTCCGTGGCGGTCGCGCCGGCATCGTTATAAGTATCGCCGACATAGATATTAACAGGGTTTTCGCCGACTAAGGTTATGACCGGAGCGGTCGTATCGGGTAAAGAATAATAGATAGTGATAATATCGTTCGCGGAATTACCAGCTTCGTCAGTGCCGCTTATTGTTATGATGTTTTCGCCTTCGTATAGCGTGAAATCGTAGATGAAGTTAATCTCTGGGTCGGGTGTCGGCAATCCGTGCCCACCTCCGCCAACGCCGCCTGGTGCGTCATTGCTTATAGTACTGCCGAAACTCACGAAACCGACGTTATCAGTGGCTGTTCCGGATACGGTGATGGTCGGATCAGCGTTTTCGTAATAATACACGTCTTCGTTTGTCGGTAAAATTATATTGATGATCGGTGCCTGGTTATCAGTAACTGTCACTTCTCTGTTTTCCCATTCGACAACGTAAGGTTCAAACGCTTCGTTAGTCACTAGGCAGGTGTCGGGATTTTCGGTAAAGTCGAAGGTACTCATGCCGTATCCGACTGCTTCAAAATCCAACGCCACCATAAGTATATCCTCGGTAGGATTGGATAACGGCAGCGCACCTGTTCCGTCCATCATTACTGTTACGGTTCCGGGTGTGGATTCGAATACGTCGAGCATCCAATCTTCATATTCAGGAGCCATTGTAATACCTGATTCAAAATTTTTATAGCTTAGTACATCTGTGTTATAAGTAAATTCTGCAAAAAAGTAAGATACGTCTACCGGTCTGTACAATTTTATCCAATAGGGGGAGCTGGAGCCGTAATCAAGTTCGTAAAGTTCCGAGAAACGCACCTCCATTGTATCCTCAACTGGCGGCGCAACTACTTGGTTAACCGTGACGTTTCCATTATTCCATAAAGCTGCTAAATCGCCAAAGTTTAAAAAATTAAAATCAGGTTCGAAATTAAGATAAGATGTTCCCGAATTGATGGCAGTAAAATTGAATATAACGAGAGTTTGATTGTTATTTATCGGGGTACCTTCAAGACCGTCCATTGAAACCATGATTAATCCGGATTCATACTCGAATGGATCATACAGAGTCCAGCCATTATCATTTAAAGTTTCTGACGGAGTTACGCCCACAAAGGTCAAAATCGTATTGTCAAAAGTTAAGGCTAAATCGACTGTATTAAGATCGATTGCGTCTTCGACGGTTACGGCTACAGCAACGTTGTCCCCTACGCTTACGGTTTGATCGGCCGGCGTAATCATAACATCAACCACCGGTTCTTCCGGAATAACCTGTTCATCGATTAAAGTTTGGCTGTTTTCCCAAATAGTAGAAATGGGCATTCCCTCTGAATCATTAAGGTAACTTTTTTCTTCTCCTTCAGTTATAAAATTGAATCCAGAGGTCCCCGATTCTCCCTTAGCTGTAAAATTTAAGTTCACGGCCGTACCGTTACCATAAGCCCCCTCACAACTACCCCTGTCCACGTAAAAATGTAAACCAGTGTCAGTTGTTTGAAACCCGGGAGTTAAATTATCGCAACCGAGATCCATGAGATCACCTATGGTCGCGTCATTGAATTCCAGAAGATCTTTGTCGAAATCTATAAGGAACCGTGACGCATGCAAATCCTCAGCATCTTCAATATTGACCTGAGCACTAAAACTTTCGTTTAGTCCTACGTTGTCCGGCACCACAATTCTGGCGGTAGCGGCTAAGACCGGGTTAAGCGGCAAGAGAGCGCTTAAAGCGATGATTGCGAATAGTTTTTTCATAAATTATTGTTTTTGTCAAGCTTTTTTTATTTATTAAAATAGGACTTGACAAAATTTAATTTTTAGTATATAGTAATTAGTTCTAACGTAGTTTTATTTAACTTTTTATTGTAGCATATATTTTAATAACTGTCAAGTAATTTAGCTAAATAAATCTAATATTAGGTAATATATTAAAAAACAAAAATATAAAAACGTCAAGTGATAAAGAGGCTCATTACAACCTAAACTTAGGAGGAAAGCATGAAAAAAATTTCCGTAATTCTGATCTTTTTTCTGGCGCTCGGCAGTTTCTTCGCAATGGGCGCAAACGCCGCCGATGTAACCCTCGCCTGGGACGCAAATTCTCCCGATCCGCAGGGCAGAGAAATCGGTTATAGGATATTTATAAGATCGGCTGGAGCAAACTACAATTATTCCGACCCAAGATGGGAAGGCACGCCCACTACCTGTACCATTCCCAATTTAGATGAGAATAATACCTACTTTTTCGTTTGTCGAGCCTACGTTGTAGGCACCAGCGAACAAAGCGGAGATTCTAACGAAGTAATGCTCGGTACAGCGCCCGTAAACACCTTGAATGATTCCTATGAATCCTATTTAACCGGAACAGATCCGGACAATGACGGGATTAACCACTCGTTAAGGGTTATTAATATCAACGTCGAAACGGAACCGATTGATCCGAAAGAGGTGTATTGGAAGAAAACCGGAATAAACGCCAATGTCGGACAGGTACTGTTGGTTGAATTTGATGTTAAATTCACCGATCTGGCCGGTGCCGACAGTTTGATTTCGCTGAGAATAGAAGACGAAGACGGCGTTTCCCACTCCACCGAAAGGACTGTATTTGTTAATTCTGAATGGAAACGACATTCTATCGAAATCGTCCTCCGGGATCCGGTTATGGCCGCCGAACTCAAGGTTTACTGTGGCCAAGCTGCGGGCAGCTACGAATTTACGAACATAGCCATAGCGGCCCAGAGCCCCATTGTTGAACCCATAATGCACGCTTATCTCCAGAGACTGGAAGCAAGTACAGTGGGCAACCGTTATAAGGCTATTTTCGGATGGATACCGCCGGCTGAAAGCGACGGCGTTATTTTCCGCGTTGCCCGGACCCTGGAAGATCTGGAAAGTCCGGACGGAGCGGCTTTTATTGATACCCTCCTCCCGGCGGGAACCACAGAATATGCCGTGGAAATAAATGCCGCAGTGGCGATGTACGGCGGTATTAATCTTTTTACGGGTGTTTTCATTTCCGTCTCTAATATGGTTGACGGGCTGGAAAGCGCACCGTATATTACTTGCCACTTGCCCGGGAATACGCAAGGTACGGTGGATGATCCCATACCACCATTATTCTCGGAAATAAAAGTGGACGCATTGGACATCACCTATGTTCAAGACGGCTATTACTACAATACGCACCCGGTGCCAACACCAGGAGACTCCCCGGCCGGACCGGAAGAGCGTGGCGACATTGATAATCGTCTAGGTGCAGGGAAAGTATTAGATTGGAGTTTTGCCCGTTCGCAGAATAACAAAATGTTCATCTTATCCATGCCCTAAACGAAATAAATTGTTCTTTTTAAAAACGAACCCTCAGTGATACTGAGGGTTTTTTATTTGTACAAAAAAGCGATCTATAGTATAATAAAAATAATAAAAAATTAATTTACGGACATTATAAATCGTGTCTTTTTTTGCTTTTATATGACTAAAAAGTATTTTTTATTGAGTATTATTGCGATTGGTTTAGGTCTCGCTTTTAATGGAGCGGGAGCCGCCGAATTCAATCCCAATAACATAATAAGCGACGCGGAAATGCTCGACTCGGGCACCATGACCCTCTCTGAAATCCAGGCGTTTCTCGATAACCAGGGCGGCTATCTAGCCCGCTATAAAACCGCTAATTTCGAGGGCAAGATCAAAACCGCCGCGGAGATAATCTATGATGCCGCCGTTAATAACTACGATTGCGGCGACGCTGAGATGAGCTCCAACCCGACCGAAGCCGAAAGAAAGATAAAATGCAAACCGGCCCGGATAAACCCCCGCCTGCTTCTCGTTTTATTGCAAAAAGAGCAGAGCCTTATTGATGATACCTCCCCTACCCCGAGGCAGCTTGACTGGGCGACAGGCTACGGCTGTCCGGACGGCGGCGGCTGCAATTCCCGCTGGCAGGGCTTCGGGAAACAGGTAAATTCCGCGGCTTTGCAGTTTTTTGATTACGTCACCAACCCGCATCTCTACTCCTATAAAGCCGGCAATACTTATACGATCACGAATACCGGGCGGCCGTCCCAGTCCGTTACCCCGGCCAATAACGCCACCGCGGCCCTTTATAATTACACTCCGCACGTTTATAACGGCAACTTTAATTTCCACAAGCTTTGGATGCGTTATTTTACGTTCACTTACCCGAACGGCAGTTTGCTCCAGGTTAAAGGCGAAGCCGGTGTCTGGCTGATACAAAAAGGCCAAAAACGTCCGTTTTTAAGCAAAGGCGCTTTAACCAGCCGCTTTGATATTAAAAAAGTCCTCCAGGTGGGAAAAAGCGAATTAGACCGTTATCCCAAGGGCGCGCCCATAAAATTCCCGCAATACTCGCTGGTTCGCTCCCCCCGGGGCACGATCTTTCTTTTAGTTGATGATACCAGACGCGGATTCGACAGCACCGAAGCTTTCCGGAAGATCGGCTATAACCCGGAAGAGGTTATGAACGCGAGCTGGGAAGATATTAACGCTTACCGCGAGGGTATTCCCCTGACCGCTACGACATCTTATCCGACCGGCGCCTTGCTCCAGGATAAAACCACCGGCGGAATTTACTGGGTAAGCGACGGGACTAAGGCGCCGCTTTGGGATGCCGTGCTTTTAAAAACTAAATTCAAGGGCAAGGCGATCACTCCGGAAACTCCGGAAAAACTGGCCGGGTATAAAACCGTGGAACCGGCTATCTTCGGCGATGGCGAACTCATAAAATCAAGCGCTTCGCCGGCCGTTTATGTCATAGACAACGGCAAAAGAAGGGCGATCGCTTCCGGCCAAATTTTCGAAGACATGGGCTACCGCTGGGAAAACGTTATTACGATCACCCCAAAAATAATGGCTCTCTACGAAGTCGGCGAACCTCTAAGCGAGATCTACGCGGCGGAAACGGAAACTGACGATAACGCAGCCGACGCCCCGGAAACAACCGCGACCTCAACCGCTGACGATGAGTTAAATGAAACTATAAATAATATTTTAAACCCATAAAAATATAAGAAACAAGACGCAAATATCCTTGCGTCTTTTTTAAAGCTTATGTCTCTCGTTCACGCTTCCGTTGTCCCCCACCCGCCTCTCCTTATTCCCGCGATCGGGAAAGAAAACCTATCCCGGCTGGCAGCTACGGCCGAATCTTACCGTTTGCTGTCAAAAAAACTCGCGGACGACAATATCGACACCATCGTCATTATTTCTCCGCACGGCATAATCCAGTCTAACGTATTTACGATGAATCTTAATCCCCAATTCTCCTGCAATTTCAAGGATTTCGGGGATTTTGCCACGAAAAAAACCTGGAACGGCAATATCGCCTTAACCCACCGGATAAGGGAAAGCCTTGAGACCAAAGCGCCTCTGCAGCTCATATCCGCCGAAGAGCTTGACCACGGCGCGTCCGTGCCGCTCTATCTCCTGACCGAAAAATTACCGGCTGTAAAAATAATTCCCATCTATTATTCCGGTCTCAGCAACGAAGCTCATTTCCAGTTCGGAGAGCTTCTGAAACGCGAATTCCTGGTCAATCGGGACCGGGTGGCGGTTATCGCTTCCGGCGATCTTTCGCACCGCCTGACCAAGGATGCGCCGGCCGGTTACTCGCCCAAGGGCAAAAAATTCGACCAAAAGATCCAGGAGTGCCTTTTAAAGAACAGGTTCCGCGATATAGTCGAGATCGATCGGCATCTGACCATGGACGCGGGCGAATGCGGGCTGAAATCGATCCTGATACTTTTAGGGATCCTAGACGGGATCAAGCATGAGCCGAAATTGTTATCTTACGAATATCCTTTCGGGGTGGGTTACCTGGCGATAGACTTTGAATTATAATTTAGCGAATATCGCAAAAGAGGCTTTTTGAGCCTCTTTTGTTGTTTTTCAGGGTTTTTATATAATATTCATGAAGACTCAAATTACTCGCGCGCGTCGGTTTCCTCCTCTTTGGGATTTCCGATTATCTTAAAAAAATATTTCCAGCCCCCGCCCTTGGTCTTGCACAATTCCTTGGTATCATTCATGGCGTTTAGCACTAATTGATTCGGATACTCTTTGCAAACCTTAAAAACCGCGCCTTTTTTAAATGGCGGTATTTTAAGCTCTTTTACCACGCGCAAAGCCAGATCCTGCCAGGCGTAAGCGGGCGGTTTTTTTATCTGCCTTGATTTCAGGATATCTCCAATCCCGGTTATATCGCTATTTTTCTTGTCCATAACTTTAACAGTTGTTTTTATTATAACACCCCGCTCGCGAAATGTTAATACTTACAATAAAACGGGAATTTTTTAAATTCCCGTTGCTTATTTACTAAATCTTTTCAGAAGATCGGCCAGAGCACCCGGATCGCGCTTATACGTTTCCAGCGCCTTTTTAATTCCGATGATACGGACGAATTCGATACCGGCCGCCCGGTATTTGTATTGGGGCGCGTTTTTAAAATTAGCCGCAACCTCCCCGCGGACCGCGGGATCGATCTTTAGGCCGTTCGCCTCCAGGTACGCGTCCAGGATGTTGTGCACGAGGCCGCCGACGATAAATTCTTCCACGGTCGTCCATTTGTCAAGAATTACCTGCATATCATCGCTTGTCGGATCATTAACGAGTCCGATCTCCTCAAGAATTTTTTTGTCGGTATATTCTCCGACCAGAAAATGCAGACGCTCTTCCAATGGGGTGGCCAGAAGCGTGAAAATGTTGGTCGTGTCGGTTTTCCAGATTGTCAGCGGATTCCTTCTGACCTCAAAGACGCCGTTTGCCGGATTAGACAGGATAATTTCGACTCCGCCCTGCTGGTTGGAACAAAACGACCCGGCGAACCAGAAGCGATTGGTTTGTTCGCCGTTTTCGCCCTCGAAATAGCATTTCAGACGGAATTGCTTGAAAATCTCATAAACGACGTAGGCGGTGCGTTCCGTCGTTGGCGCCTCCGGAAAGGGCGCGTTAATGAACACGGGCTTGATCTCGGGCAGATCTATATCAAGGTCGGCGGAAAACCGGGCGATATCTTTAAAATAGGCGCTGTAAGCGGCGATGAATTCCGGTCTTTCTTCCGGCTGAAAAGTATATGCCACCAGCAATTCTCTATTTTCGAAAAATACCCGGATGATATTAGAGTTAAGCCGCGTCCTGAGATTATCCATTAACTCTTGTTTCCCGGCCACGTAATGAGAGACCATAGCTTTAACTTCCGGATCATTGTCAACGCGATAATCCCATAACACGATTTCCGGCTGGTGCTGAACTTTTTCTTTCAGGGAAGCTTCCAGTACTTTAAAATTATGCCGTGCCTGACCGAAAAAGAGTTCTTTCGTTTTTTTGATCGTGTCGGCCGGTTTAACAAAGGTGCCGCAACCGCTTAAAAGTAAAAAAAGAAAGATAACAAACCAGGATATTTTTATTCCGCGCATGGCCACATTCCCCTTTAATTTTTAATGAACGGCTTTAGTGAAAATAATACGAACTGGCTTTAAATCACGCTAAAATCTTGCCATTTTTATAAAAATAAGTTATTATACGAGAAAGAACATGAATAATAAATAATGTCAATATGCCTCAATTATTAAACATAATTACGGACCCGAATCCGATCTTACGAAAAAAGTCCCGGAAACTGGATCCAAAAAAACTTAAAACCCGGCAGATCCAGGAACTTTGCGAAGACATGGTTTTAACAATGCTCGAAAAGGACGGCGTAGGCCTGGCGGCTCCGCAGATCGGTAAAAACATCCGGATAATAACGGTCAATATGAAGGATGGCGCCATCTGCATGATAAACCCGGAAATAACCAAACGGTCCTGGCTTAAAGAGTGGGGCGCGGAAGGCTGTTTGTCGATTCCCGGCGTTTTCGGACAGGTAAGAAGGCACAAAAAAGTGGATTATTCTTATATCGACGGGAACGGCAAAGTTATAAAAACTTCGGCCTCGGGTTTATTGGCCCGGGTATTGCAACACGAAATCGATCACCTGGACGGGATTTTGTTCACGGACAAAGCGCGCGACATTACGCCTAACTAGTTCGGGTTTGCGCCTTGCTTCTTTTTTTCTTAATGACCATGAAAATAATTACCCCTATCGCTATCGCTCCGAAAATAACGCTGATTTCTTTGTAGTATTGTCGTAATTCTTCCTGGTTAGCGCCGAAAGCATAACCGAGAACGGCCAAGATAACCGTCCAGAGGCCGGAACCGAGAAACGTGAAAAAAATAAAGTTTTTATAAGGCATTCTGGAAAATCCGGCCGGCAAGGAAATAAGTTGCCGAACGGCCGGTATGAGCCGGCCCCAGAACGTGGAAAGATTGCCGAATCTTAAAAACAGGTCCTCGGATTTTATTATTTGCGATTCGCTGATTAAAAGCACTTTGGCAATCCTGGTGTTAGACAGGGAATAAACCACCCTGCGCCCCAGCCACATGGAGAGGAAATAATTGAAAGTAGCGCCGATGAGACTGCCGGCGATGCCGGAGATAATGACCAGGAAAATATTCATCTCTCCCTGGGACGCAAGATAGGCGGCTGGCGGCACCACGATCTCAGACGGAAAAGGAATGAACGAACTTTCGACCGCCATTAATAATACTATTCCACCGTATCCCATTTTGGCGCTCAAGGCTAAAAGTAAGGCTATTAATTCGTGCATTTTTTCAGTATATAGTATTTAGTATTAAGTATTAAGCCACTCGGCTTAATACTAATATAGCATGCCCGTGAAAAAAATAACAACTATTTTTATCGGCACGCCGGATTTCGGGGTTCCGGCTCTATGCGCCTTAATTAAAGACGATATATTTGACGTGGTCGCGGTTATAACCCAGCCGGATAAAAAAACCGGCCGGAAGCAGGTATTGACTCCCCCGCCGATCAAACTTGAAGCTCAAAAATATAAAATACCGGTTTATCAGCCGGAAAAAATATCCCGACACCCGATTGCTAATATAGATCTGATTGTGGTAGCGGCCTATGCCCAGATATTACCCGAAAGCATATTGAGCGCGCCCAAATACGGTTGTATAAATATCCACGGCTCTCTGCTCCCTAAATATCGCGGCGCGGCCTGCATACAGCACGCGATCATGAATGGTGATAAAGAAACCGGAATAACGATCATGAAAATGGACAAGGGTCTTGATACCGGTCCGATCCTGGCGCAAAAATCCGTCCCCATAGAAATTACCGACACCGCCGGAACGATTTTTGACAAGCTTTCGCTTCTGGGCGCCGAGCTTTTACTGCCGACTATTAAAAATTATATTGCCGGCAAAATCGAACCTGAGCCGCAGGATGATTCGAGGGCTTCATACGCCAGACAGCTAAAAAAAGAAGATGGAAGAATAGACTTTAAAAAATCCGCGGAAGAAATTGAAAGATTTGTCCGGGCGATGTCGCCGTGGCCGGGAGCTTTTTTAATTACGAATAAGACAATAAAAATCATAGAAACAGAGCGTAAAACGATTAAAATAAATAAACATAAGCCGGGAAAGTTTTTTGTTTTTGAAAATAAATTAGCCGTGCAATGCGGAACCGATGCTTTGATAATAAACAAAATCCAGCCGGAAGGAAAAAAAATCATGAGCGGAGAGGAATTTATTAATGGGTACAGAGATTTACTTACTAAATAAAATTAACATAAAACTGCAAAAAACAATAGACCCCGCTTGCGCAGGGTCTATTGTTTTTGTAGCCCGTAGGGGAATCGAACCCCTGTTTTAAGGATGAGAACCTTACGTCCTGACCATTAGACGAACGGGCCATTTTACTTATCTTATGATAGCATAATAATAAAAATCTGTCCACCACCCGAATCACTACAAGAATTAATTAATAAAAAAGCCGACGTTTTGTCGGCTTTTTGGTTGTTTTTATGTTTTTATAATTCTTGTTTTTGGCGGCTGGTTGCGCGTTTGGCCCAATAAGCGGCAGACGCGGCAAAACGTCTCGGATCCCAGAACCGGAACGGAATCAATGAATATTTACCGCAGAACTCAATTTCCGCGCGGCATCGCTGGCAATAAGTCGCTCTGGCTCCAATGCGCCATTCTTGAATAAGGAATTTGCCGCATTGACGACAATATCTACCGCCATAAATATATGCGCCAAGCAGAAATAAAATTATTAAACAGAAAACCGCAAAAGAAACATAACCCAAAAGATGGATTATTCCATGAAACATAAAACCCTCCTTTTTGTGGTTTCAAAAATTTTGTTTAATGAACGCGTTCGCGTTAAACATCAAGGTGCTCATGTCAGACCTGCTAACAACTACTGTGCCGTCACAAGATTTATCGGCCAGATGAATAATGCTGTCAACTCTGGCATCATGCACAGATAAATAATATTCAGGTCATTGGTAAAAGCCGACGTTTTGTCGGCTTTTTGGTTGTTTTTATGTTTCTGATATTACTCTATTTGTCGGCCGGTTGCGTATGCGCCAAACAAAGAACCACAAAAGAAACATAACCCAAAAGATGGATTATTCTAAAACCCTCTTTTTAATGAACGAATCCGCGTTGAACATCAAGACATTCATGTCCGCTCCGGTAACGGCCACCGTGCCGTCACAAGCATTTTCGGCCAGACATATCAATGCGGCCATACGGGACTCACGCAGCCACAACGCATATTCCGGCCACATGTAAAAGCCGAAGTTTTTCACCATTTTTTCCGTGCAAGGAAAGCAGAACCAAGCTAACCTTTCCCAAAAAGACCATGATTTTATTTTTTTTATGCAACTCGGCAGCAGTTGCTCTCTCGCCTTCGCGAGTTCGACTTGCGCGGCGAGCGCTTTCCCTAGCACCCATTCACGATCACAGGTTGTTGTGGATTCATTTTCCATTCTTTTTTTCCTCCTGGGTTAATTTGTAATGATCCAAATAAAAAATACCTTGATAATGCATTATAGTACGACAACACGTTTTTGTCAAGAGCAACAAAAAATCGGTTTTACACCGATTTTCTATACTATCCTAATATTAAAACTTAACGCTTGGGGCGGGCGCTCGCGGTACTGAATGACCGTCTTCTTCTGTTTTGGTTGAATTTCGGCTGACTCCCCCGGCTCTGTCCGGCTTCCCTGGTTTGGCGGTGATGGCTGAATTTCAGGCGGTTCCTGTTGAATATTGAGCTGATGCCGGTATCGGGAAAGGCGGCTAAGCGGGTCTGGGGTATGGTCTTATTGATGGTTTTTTCGATCTTTTTGATGGCGGCGAGCTGAGCGGGCATGGCCAAAGAGATCGCGACGCCGGTCCGGCCGGCGCGGGCCGTGCGGCCGATGCGGTGGACGTAATCCTCGGCCTGTTCGGGGAGGTCATAGTTTAAGACGAGTTCAATGCCGGAGACGTCAATGCCGCGGGCGGCGATATCGGTCGCGACCAGAATCCGGAATTTCCCGATCTTAAAACCGTCTAAAGCTTCCCGGCGCTGGGCCAGGGAGCGGTTGGAATGGATTTCCGCTGATTTATGCCCGATCTGCCGGAGTTTGCGGCATAAATTCTTGGCCCCGTGCTTGGTGCGCGTAAAAACCAGGACCGGTCCCGTATGCTTAATTAATATTTTTTCCACCTGGGCGAACTTATCCTCGACGTTCACTATTATCATCTCCTGGGTGACACCGGCGGCCGCGGTGCCGGCGGGAGCCACTTCGATCCTGACCGGCAGGGCCATCTCGCGGGCGGCGATATTCATGATTTCCGGCGGCATGGTCGCGGAAAAAAGCATAGTTTGCCTTTTTTTCGGAACCGCTCTGAGAACTTCCCTGATCTGCGGCGCGAACCCCATGTCGAACATCATGTCGGCTTCGTCTAAAACGAGTATTTTTACGGCGGAAAGATCGACGGTTTTGCGTCCCAGATGGTCGATTAGCCTGCCGGGCGTGGCCACTATTATATGCGGCTTTCGGCGCAGAGCGGCGAATTGCTTATTTATAGTTTCTCCGCCGATCAAGACCGCCGTCCTGAGTCCGAGCTTCCGGCCGATCATGGTCAGGTGCTCGTTTACCTGGAGGGCTAGTTCGCGCGTCGGGATTATAACGAGTCCCCTGCCCCCGTTCTGCGCCAGGCGCTGGAGAATCGGCACGCCGAAGGCCAGGGTCTTCCCCGTGCCGGTTTGGGCGATCCCGACAAGATCCTTCCCCTCGATCGCCACCGGTATGGATTTTACCTGGATCGGCGTCGGCACGGTAAAATTCAATTCGTCAAGAATTTCAAAAAATTTAGGCGCTATGCCTAAGCCGTAAAAACCGTTTTTTTCCTGATTGCTATTGTTTGTCATTGCTTCATGATTACAAATTCACAAATTTTATCACAAATTCACAAATTTAGATCCCCCGGTATTATTTGTGTTATTTGTGCTTTGATTTGTGAATTTGTAATGATATAAATAATAAAAACTGCCCCCTAATATCCGGCAGTTTCATGATATCATAACCATTGAATTAAAAAAAGATTGCGGTGATCTTTCTGGCCGCCAACCTTAAACCGATAAGTTTAGCCTTGATCATTTTAACGATATGCTGGATTTTATGTTCCGTGCTTTTTTCCCAATGTCCTCCGGCCGCTTTCGCGAAAAGCATCAGGCCGACGATTATCAAAACAAACCCGGGTAATATAGGCAATACCAGGCTAATTATGCCGAAAACAACGGTTAAGATACCCGCGCTTACTAATAAAATTTTCCTGAGGGTCAATGCCAACATCTTGGTATATAAAGCTTATTAAAACTATTTGTTAACGTTGATTTAGTTTATCAGATTTTTACAAAAATGTCAATAGGCATGTTTCTGTTTAATGTTGGCTTTAAAATATATTTTTCAGGGAAAAGCGTATACTTGCTTTTTAACTTGACAAAAAAGCTTAAATTGTTACAATGAGATATAATATTAAGACTTAATGAAACTCTAATTCTTATTGAAATGACCCCAACCCAACAGATTAAAAAATCATCTTTGGTCATTTATACCTGTTTATTTATCAGGAAATGTTTTTCGTTGGGCTAACCAATCAAATATCAGGATAAAATAAGGAAAAGCCCGACTCTCGAACAGTTGGGCTTTTTTACTCTCGCGCCATCCGCCCGTGTCCGCTACCCGGCATTTTAACGAAGACGGGCAAATGGCATGAATAATAAATTTATCCATTAAATTGAACTTTGACAATTAAAGGAGGATACGCCAATAACAAATCGGTTTCGCGAAAAAGTATTTCGGTATAACCGTAAAAAGGAGAAAAATCATGACCGCAAAGTCGCTTGAAGGCAACACCTTGTATGATCACATTGCCGCCATTATCTCCGGGGAGCGAATTTTCGAAAACGCTTTCCAGGGGATATCCCGCATGATTTTGGGAGCTGGACTTGAAGATGTCCAGGTAAACGGCATGGACACTTTCGATTATAATATTTTCCGCAAGGACAAAAAGCACATCATCGGCCTCTACGACGAGGTCAACAGCCTCGTGTCTTTCATAAAGGACGCGGCCGAGAACGGATCTTCCAAAGAGATGGCCTTCGTGCTGATCGGCGAACCGGGAAACGGCAAGACCTTTTTCGTTGAGTTCCTGTGCGGCAAATACCGGAAATTCCTGGCAGAGCCGGGCAATCGCCGTTATTCCTTTAAATTCACGAACGTCGGGGAGCTCGGATCATACGGCCGGATCAAGACGATCGAATCGCAGACTTACGAGGATCCGATGATCCTGGCCATGAACCTTTTTGAAAACAGATCCGAGAACCGGGAGTTCCTGTGCCAGTGCGGATTTAACGAAAAACAGATCGATAAACTTTACGAGAATTACCGACCTTTGGGCGCCTGCACGAGCTATATCTGGGAAAGTATCCGCGAGCACGCCAAAGGCGACATCAATAAGATGCTCGGTTATATCCGTACTTTTCCGGTACCCTTAAGCGAAAGCCTGGGGACAGTTACCGGAAAATATCCGGCCAAGGACAAGATCACTTCGTCGGCCGTCGACCTCTTAGGCGAGGAATCGATCCAGCGTCTGCTCCACATTACCGACACGAACAACCCTTACCGCTTCGACCTGCGGCGCGGCGCTTTAGCCCGCGTAGCCGGCGGCGGAATCCATTTCGCTGACGAAATCTACAAGAACAAGCTTGACCTTGTCCAGGTATACCTGGGCGTCATCCAGAACCGCTGCATCGAGATCGACGGCTATAAATGGCCGATCGATACCCTTATTATCGCCACTTCGAACAATTCCGAATTCGCGAACTTCCTGGCCGACAAGGCGCAATCCCCGATCATCGACCGCTGCCGCGTCTGCTACGTTTCCCATAATACCAACTACAAGCTCCAGTACGATCTCACGCGCTATTCGATCGGCGACCGGGACAGAAAGACGCTCAAAAGCGAACCTCTGCACGAAGACCCGAATCTTATCTATGCCGCTTCCGTGGCCGCGGTCCTTATGCGCCTGCCGCAAGCCGAAAAGCTCGATCCGATCGAGATGATGAAACTGGCGGCCGGCGAAGTTGCCGGCGAAAAATCCGTCAAGGCTTTGGCCGAGGTGATTGACACCTTGAACCAGAAAGCCAACCCGATGGATCATTTCGGCCAGAAAGGTTTCGGCCAGCGCAACCTGGGCCGGGCGATGCAGATCTTAAACGAAAGCTCGGCGACCAACAAGGGAAAATGCCTCTTCGCTCACGACGTATTTACGGCGCTCGAACGCGTTGTCCTGGATTACGTATCCGACAACAACGACCGGATAAAATTCCTGGATGACATCAAGACGGCCAAGGGGCTTTACCGGGAACGGATCATGACGGAGATGTTTAACGCCTATATGGACGAACCTCTGGCCATCCGCAAAGACGTCATGAACTACGTCAATATGATCATCGGCATCGACGCGGAAAACCTCGGTCCGGACAAGATGTGGAAATACAAGGATCCGCAAACCGGCGAGCTTAAGGCCATGAAGATCGACGAACGGTTCATAAAGTCGGTCGAAGAACGGCTGGGCTTAAAAACCGAGGAGCAGCGGGAAACTTTCCGGACCTCGATCCGCAAGATCTACGGCCAAAAAATTTCGGTCGATCCGAACTACGATTTCATGGACAATCTTGAATTGGTCAAGGCCGTCACGGACGTGCGCCTGAAATCGGACATCGCCGGCGCCGGCAGCCTTATCGGAGCTTTGGCCAACCGTACCAACGAGGAGAACCAGAAATTGTACGACCGGATGATAACGACCATGATGCGGCCCGCTGAACAAAAGGGGCTTGGATACTGCAAGACCTGCGCGCAGAAGACGATCGAGTACTTCTGCACCCAGGACGACGAAAAATAGGACGTCAACAAGGCCGGGAATGCCGCTTTTAGGTTTCCCGGCCGTTTATCTATTAAGGAGGGTTTATGGACAAGAAGCAGCTTAAACGCGTCTATCGGCGCTTTGCCGATAGAAGCTCGGAAGATAAAAGAAAAAGAATGCTCTCCGAAATAGAAGTAGGCGGCGACCATAGTCTGCCGCCGGCGGCTCCTAAACCGGTCCCCGGGTTATACGGTCCGGCGAATAGCGATCAAAGCCGTCTTCTTAATATGCATGCCGAACAAAATCGGTCTCTTGATATCAAGTCCATTGACGATCTTCTGGGTCACGACAAACAGCGGACAAAGGACGGCTTTCCCGAAAAAATACGGATCGGACGCCTGGTAAAACCAGGAAGAAGCGGTCAGAGAGTCATAGTCGTGCCGACCACGACCGAGGAAAAGTTCATCCACGATCCGGAAGCCTCGGAGCAGGAAGAAGGGGCCGGCGGGCAAGGCAAGGGCGAAGAAGGAGAGGTTATCGGCGAACAGCCGATAGACCAAAGCGAACAGGGCAGCGGCGCCGGTCCGGGCCAGGGAGAGGAAACCAACCACGGCATCGAGCAGTCAGCCTATGAGCTCGGCCGGGTGCTGACGGAAAAATTCTCCCTGCCGCATCTGCAGGAAAAGTCGAAAAAAAGACCGAGTACCCGCATCAAATACGACCTGACCGACCGCAACCGGGGTTTCGGGCAATTTCTCGATAAGAAGGCTTCGCTGCGGAAGATCATAGAAACCAACATAGCGCTGGATAATATCGACCCCGAGAACGTCGATACGGAACAGCTGATCGTGTCGCCGAAAGACATGATCTATCGGATACTTTCCCGCGAAAAGGTTTTCGAATCTCCGGCCATGATCTTCTTTGTCCGCGATTATTCCGGCTCGATGACGGGAAAACGCACCCAGATAGTGGTGAGCCAGCATGTCATGATCTACGCCTTTCTGCTTTACCAGTACGAACACCTGGCTGAATGCCGGTTCATTCTGCACGATACCTCCGCCAAGGAAGTTCCGGATTTTTTTACCTACTACAACTCGAAGGTTGCCGGCGGAACGCAAGTGTCCTCGGGCTATAAGCTGGTTAACGAGATCGCCGAAAAAGAGAATCTGGCCCAGGAATACAATATCTATGTTTTCCACGGTACGGACGGCGACGACTGGGATGCTGAGGGCAAGGAAGCGGTGCCGGAACTCAAAAAAATGATGAGCTACGTCAACCGGGTCGGCATTACCGTGGTGAACAGAAACGGCGACGGATCGACGGAAGTTGAAAAATACGTCAAAAAATCCAACTTGCTCAAAGAATATCCGAAGCTGATCCGCCTTGATTCCATGCCCGAAGACGCCGAAGAACCGCGTTTGATCGAAGGCATTAAAACAATACTGTCAGAGTAGGAGGTCGACAATGTCGAAGTTAATCGACCAACACACCAAAGGTATAATGGAAGAATGCAAGAAGAGGGCCGTGGACGCCGGGCTTGACGTCAATGACGAAACCCTGGAATACATAGTTACCAACCGCGACCTCGTAGAGCTATCCCCGAAGATCATGATCCCGACGCTCTATGATTACTGGGTGCACGATATCGAAGTGCTCCAGGGCAGGGGCAAATACGAGCTTTATCCCTCTAACCCCTACGAGACCGTGATCAACACCCGTCCGGCCATTTCGTTCTATAACGATAATAATCCGGACTGGCTTAACGTCATGATCTTCTATCACGTCCTCGGACATATCGATTTTTTCCGGAAGAACCATTATTTCCGCAACACCTGGGATTACGACTTTTGCGGCGAGGCGCTGTCCGATAAGCGGCTGATCGCTAATTTAAGAAGAGAGCACGGACGGTGGGTCGATTACGTTATCGAGTTTACGCGCGGCATGGACAATCTGGTGGATTACTGGGGGGAACTATCCAGGACCGATTCCCGCGAAACCCCGAAAAAACTCGGTAAAATCGACTATTTCTTCGATATATTCCTGCAAACCATCGCTGAATTCAAAAACGATAATTCGCGCCAGCAGACCTACATGAAATGGATCGAGGAGTACAACCGGACGGACGGAGAAAACGCGTTTCTCCACGCCGTCAACCAGGTCTGGCCGGAAATGCCGGCCAAATACAGCAGCTACTGCAAGGAGAGCCCGCAGTCGCAAAAACTCGATCCGATCCAATACGTCATGAAGAATTCGCAGTTTTTGAACCAGGGTAAGAACGCCTGGATGAAGGCGGTAATGGAAGTGGTGCGGAAAACTTCGGCTTTTTTCCAGCCGCAGATCCGAACCAAGATCATGAACGAAGGCTGGGCATCTTACTGGCACGAAAAATTGTTCTTGACCGATGACCGCATCCGGGGCCACGAGGTTGATTTTGCCCGCGTTAACGCCGGCGTTACCTCTATGCCGCGCGTGGGTCTTAATCCTTACGCCCTGGGCCTCCGCTTATTCCAATGGATCGAGGAATTGGGCGATACCAACAAGTATTCCCTCAAATACAAAAGCCTTTCGGACGCGATCGAGCGCGAAAAATTCAATGAACGGACCGGACAGGGTCAGGAATTTATCTTTAAGATCCGGGAAAGCCTCTGTGACTTCAGTTTCCTGTCCACCTTCGTGGACCAGGGTTTCGTGACGAAAAACGATCTTTTCGTGGCCGACAGGTATTTGGACGAAGGCCGCCGGGTCTGGGTCTGGTACGTAAAAAGCCGAAAAGCCGTGGATTACCGGCAAATGCTTTTCAACGTCCTCTATCATCCGCCGCACATTACCGTGAACGAAGCGTCCGAAGTAAACGGCCTCTGTCTTAAACACCACTTCGAAGGAAAGGCCCTGGTAAAGGAATTCATCTTAAATACCATGCTGGGCATAGAGTACCTTTGGGGCGGACCGGTTTTTCTCGAAACGAACGAGGTCGCGAATATCGAGCAGCGCAAGGACGGAACAAAGAAGATTACCTGGCAGCGGGTGCTCTACACTATGATGGGCAAAAAACTCAAGCGCGAAACAATGTCATAAAAGGGGAATTCCGGGAAGATTGAACTCTTCCCGGCTCCCTGAACTAAAACTGCCCTCGGGGAGGATAAAATGGATACAATCACGACCGAAAGCGTCAAAAAGATAGTCAGGCGATTGACGGAGCTGGAAAAGCGGGATAATGATATCTCGTACGGACCGATCAGTTTCGAGGAATTCCTACTGATGGCCGCGTCGAACCCGGAGATCGCCACCCGGAATATTTTCCAGTACTTCTACGATATGGTAAAATCCTTCGTCGAGAAGGGGGAAGAAGAAGACCCGAACGATCCGGAGAATATCGGTTATATCGATTATGACTGCACCGGGCTCTTCGCCATCGATTCCAACCACCGCTTCTTCGCCGATCGGATATTCGCGAACCGGCTGATCGCGTGGACGGAAGACATGAAACGGGGAACGCAGCAGAATAAGATCTACATATTCGACGGTCCGCACGGCTGCGGCAAAAGCACGTTCCTCAATAACCTTCTGCGCCGCCTGCAGGACTATTCGAACACCCCCGAAGGCTTGCGCTTCGAAGTCGTCTGGAAATTTCCGCGCGGCGAAATAGGCGCCTGGCACGAAGGAACCGACAAGAAAAACGAGAATTGCGAATGCGGCGGCGACAGCCAATATGTCGAGATCCCCTGCCCCAGCCACGACAACCCCATACTTATGGTGCCGAAAAAACACCGCCGCGAATTCTTCGATGACCTGTTCCCGAACGGTGAAATGAAATTCAGGCTTTTCGCGGATAAGGAATACGAGTGGCTCTTAAAAGACGAACCCTGCACTATCTGCGGCGCCTTATACGAAGAGCTGATGTGGAAATACAAGGACCGGAAAAAAGTCCTGGACTTCCTCTACTGCCGTCCTTTCCGCATGAATCGGCGCATGGGAGAGGGTATCTCCGTCTTCAATCCCGGCGATCCGCCCACGAAGCAAAACGTCAGAACCGACCCGATCGCCCAAAGGAACATCAACGGGCTTCTGCAGAGCACCAAAGTACAATACGTATTTTCGACCTACGCCAAAACCAATAACGGTTTGCGCGCCCTGATGGACGTTAAATCGTACAACGTGGAACGCCTCAAGGAACAGCACAATATCGTTTCCGAAAGAGTGCATCGGGTCGAAGATATCGAAGAAACCGCGGATTCCCTCCTGATCGGCGTCATGAATCCGGAAGACAAAAAGGTAATCGATGAGATGAAGTCGCTTTCCGACCGCATCCAATTCATTAATATTTCCTATGTTCTTGATTACATCACGGAAAGCGGCATCTACAAGGATACTTTCGGCGAGCACATAGAGGCGGCATTCCTGCCCCGGGTATTTCAGAATTTCGCCAAAATAATCATTGCTACGCGTCTGAGCGCGAAGTCGCCGGCTATGTTCGAATGGATCGAGAAAAAAGAAAGTGCCGATAAATCCGAAAAATACGAAAAATTCTGCGACAAAAACCTCCAGCTCCTGAAGATGTTCATCTACTGCGGTAACATACCCGATTGGCTTAACCAGGAAGACCGTAAAAGATTGAACGCCAAGCGGCGGCGCCGGATATTGGCGGAGGCTGATGGCGAGGGGAAAAACGGCATTTCCGGCCGCGATTCGATCCGGATCTTCGGAGAGTTTTACTCCCAGCACGCGAAGCCTGACCGGCTGATCAATTTATCCGACCTGGCTAAATTCGTTTTTAAGAAGAAAGAGCTAAAAACATCGATTCCGGACGGCTTTCTGGATTCATTGATGAACTTGTACGATTTCTCCGTTCTGCAGGAAATGAAAGAATCGCTCTTCTACTACAACGACGAACGCATTTCCTATTACGTAAAAAAATGGATGTACGCCATTACCTGCGAATTAAAAACCGAAATTACCTGCCCGTACGTTAAAGAAAAATACGTGTTAACGAGAGATATTCTCGATGAAATCGAAAAATTCTTCATCCCTCGCGGCAACAAAAGACTTTCCGACTGGGAAAAAGAGATCGATGCTTTTCGTTCCGACAATGCCAAAATCTATTCGAATATGACCCTGGCCCAGGAAATGCGCCTGGAAGGCAAAACGATCAAGGAAACGAAGCAGTATAAAGATTTGTTCGAATTATTTACCAAAAACGTCAAAGCCAAAGCGCTCGACCCCTTCGTTGACAACAGCAATTTCCGCAACGCCATCAAGGATTACGGCAAAGAGGGTTTTAAAACCTACGATCGCAAGATCCGGGATGACGTGTGTTACCTGTTCAAGAATCTGATAGAAAAATTCGGATACACCGAACAAGGGGCGCAGGAAATCGCCATTTACGTGATTGACAACGATCTGGCAAAAAGATTCAAAGAAGTTTAAAACAAAAAAACAAGGCCGCATCAATAGATGCGGCTCTTTTATTTTGGTTCACGCCAATCATGGGTAGAGACGAGGCATGCCTCGTCTCTATCCGGGGTTTACGCGGCTTTTACCGTAATAATCTTCCCGGTTAAATCACCGATTTTCTTCCCTTTGATTTTGTCCAAATCAAGCTCTATGTCAAAATAATATTCGCTTTTGCCCAATCGACGACCGTTTTTCAGATTCCCTACGACAACCTCCAATTCACGCCCCGCGAATTTATTTTTATACTCCCGGAAAAGTTTGTAGCCTAAACGCCGCAATTTATCGGCCCGCTCATTTTTTACCTTCTCCCCTATTTGGCCGGGGTATCGGGAAGCCGGCGCGCGCTCGTGCGCGGAAAACGGAAAAACATGCAGACGGCTGAAATTCATCTCTTTTATAAAATCATAAGTGGTACGAAAATCTTCTTTCGTTTCTCCGGGAAAGCCCGTGATCACGTCGGCGGTAATCGCGATATCAGGCATTATTTTTCGAAGTTTTCTTATTTTATCGCGAAAGTAAGCGGTATTATAAGGCCGATTCATTAAGGCAAGGATCTTATCAGAGCCTGATTGCAAGGGAATATGGAGGTGACCACAGACATAAGGTGCCCCCTCTTTCCTTGGCCGCGTAAAAAGATCGATCAAGTCATCAGTCACTTCGTTAATCTCGATCGAACTTAACCGCACTCGACCCAGCTTCTTTATCCGCAATATTTCTTTAATCAATTTCGCGAGATTGTCGCCGCTCATTGCATCCTTTCCGTATAATCCCAGGTGGATCCCCGACAAAATAACTTCTTTATATCCGGATTCCGTCGCTCCGATAATTTCGTTAACAATTTCCTCTTTCGGCCGGCTTAGCAGTTTTCCCCGCGCGTAGGGTATCACGCAATACGTGCAAAATTGCTCGCAGCCGTCCTGTACTTTTATGAAATAACGGCTCTTGTCGCGTAATGTGGAATGCGTAACCCCGCAAAACCGCTTCGCGGCAACGGGGAGAGCGCATAACGTATCTATTTTCTGTAATCCGAAGTCAGTTTTTATTTTTTTGATAAATCCATCGTATTGTCCGGCACCGTAAACATAGTCAGTTTTTAGATCATCCGCGGTTTTTTTATTTACCTTGGGCCAGCAGCCCAGTAGGGCGATCCTGGCGCCCGGATTTTCCTTTTTCGCTTTATCGATCATGCGCCGGTTCTTTAAGATAGCGGTCCCGGTAACGGCACAGGTATTGACGACAGTCAGATCCGCGCCGCTTTCGACCGGCTTAAGACCGGCGGCCTGAAGCTTATCGCTTAGGCTTCCGGAGTCATATTGATTTACTTTACATCCAAGAGTGTAAATTTTATAAGTGTAATTTCGCATTTTTACAAAAAGCCGCTATCAGCAAAGAGCGGCTAAAAAAAGAATGAGCCGGAGAGAGGAATTGTCCCGCCATCCGGCGGGATCTCCGCTTCGCTCCGAAACCCCAACAAAAACATCTATTCAAATACTGAATTTAGTGAGCCGGAGAGAGGAATTGAACCCCCAACAAATGGTTTACAAAACCATTGCTCTACCATTGAGCTACTCCGGCTGATAAAAAATAAGTGCGCCCAACAGGATTCGAACCTGTGACCTTCTCCTTAAAAGGGAGCTGCTCTACCAACTGAGCTATGGGCGCAAAAAATAAATTTTTAAATTTTTATATTCGGGATAGAGGTTACCGGAGCGAAAATAAAAACTGCCGACAAGCAGTAATTACTTAATAGTAATATAGCACATAATATGATTTTTTGCAATAGTTTCCGTAGATTAGCGAAATACTATGTTATTCCGAATTTTTTTATTTATTATTGGCTATTTTTTTTAAAAATATCTGTTGACAAACAGTGGACCATTTCAGGATAAACACGGATTTTTTTGCACTTGTAATCGCTTTTGATTTTCGGTATTATAACAATATGGATAACGAGCAAACAATCGAAAAATTACCGCCGCAAAACCTTGAAGCCGAGCAGTCTTTTCTGGGATCGCTCTTGATCGATAAGGACGCGATCATTAAGGTTGCGGACATAATTACCGAATATGATTTTTATAAAGATGGTAACCGGGTGCTTTTCAGCGCGATCATGGAACTCTATTCGCGCCATGAGCCGATCGATATCGTCAGCCTGACCAACATCCTCGAAAGCAAGAATCGCCTGGAAATGATCGGCGGGCGCACTTATCTGGCCCAGCTTTCAAACCTTGTCGCCACCCCCGCCCACATAGTGCATTATGCCAATATTATCCAGCGCAAAGCGACTTTGCGCCGCCTTCTAAGGGCGGCCGCGGAAATATCGGAATTGGGATATAAGGAAGACGAAGATATCGAAAAGATCCTGGATGAATCCGAACGTAAATTATTCGGGGTATCTCAGAAATTCCTGAAAAACGTCTTTCTGCCCGTAGATCAGCTGCTAAACGAAGCTTTCGAGCGCATCGACGAACTGCACAAGCAAAGCGGCAAATTACGGGGCGTTCCGACCGGTTTTTACGATCTTGACCGCCTTTTGGCTGGTCTCCAAAAATCAGACCTGGTGATCCTCGCCGCCCGCCCGAGCGTCGGCAAGACCTCTTTGGCCATGGATATCGCCCGTCAGGCGGGAGTCGAGCATAAGACGCCGGTTGGCATATTCTCCCTGGAAATGAGCAAGGAACAGCTGGTCGATCGCATGCTTTGCGCGCAAGCCAACGTTAATTTATTCCGTCTGCACGGCGGGCGGCTCTCCGATCAGGAAGAAGATAACGATTTTTCGCGCATCGGCGACGCGATGGGAAGGTTATCCGAAGCGCCGATATTCATTGATGACTCTCCGAATTGTTCCGTGATGGAAATACGCGCCAAAGCAAGACGGCTCCAGATCGAAAAAGGCTTGGGGCTTTTGATAATCGATTACCTTCAGCTTATGGAGGGCCGTGGCAAATACGGCGATAACCGCGTACAGGAAGTAGCCGAGATCACCCGCGGCCTTAAAGGCATCGCCCGGGAACTCAATATTCCGGTTCTGGCCCTGTCCCAGCTGTCGCGCGCCGTCGAGCAAAGCAAGCCGGCCATCCCGAAACTGTCTCATCTTAGGGATTCAGGTTCGATCGAACAGGACGCGGACGTGGTTTTATTCGTTTACCGCAAAGCGGCGGACCGCAACTACAACCGGGAAGAGCTTTCCCAGGAAGATCGGAATCGGGCGGAGATCTACGTGGCCAAACACAGGAACGGTCCGACCGGAGCCGTCACTCTTTTTTTCGATGAAAACAGCGTCAGCTTTAAAAATCGGGACAAGTCGGGATTAGAAGAACTGATGGCGGAGTATTAAAAACTACGCTTAATATACGATTTTTATTTACAAAATTCCCACAAATCTACAAATCAAATACAAGTTTACAAATGCAAAACAAAACGTTTTTACCGGAATTTGTAGATTTGTAAAAAGATTTGTAAATTCATGGGTTGCCGGTCAATTCTAATCAATAATAAACATAAAAATATGTTCAATAAATTAAAGCACTTAAAAGATCTTAGAAGCACGGCCAAGCAGATGCAAAATGCCCTGGCTAACGAATCCGTCACTATCAACAGAGGCGGAGTCCAGGTATCCATGAACGGCAATATGGAAATAACAAAAATAATAATCAACGAAGACCTGGCCAAAGAAAGCCTGGAGGGTGTTTTAGCCGATTGCGTCAACGAGGCCATAAAAAAAACCCAGCGTGTCATGGCCCAAAAAATGCAGGAGATGGGAGGATTCCCAGGATTAAACTAGTTTTACAAGATACAAGAAACAAGGACACAAGCAAATCTCAAACCACAATATTCAAAAATCAAACGTTTTGATAATTGATTTTTTGATATTTGAGATTTGTTTGTAATTTGCGTCTTGTGTCCTTGTTTCTTGTATGCGGTATCCCCAGGCCATCCAAAATCTTATAGATCATTTTACCAAACTGCCCACTGTCGGACCGAAAACCGCGGAACGGTATGTTTTTTATTTACTGAAACAAAGCGGCGAAGATCTTCAAAAACTGGCCCAGGCGATCGCCGAGCTTAAAGAAGGCACGAAGACATGCGGCCGTTGTTTCGCGATCGCGGAGGCCGATCCTTGTCCAATCTGCTCCGACAAAAAAAGGGACAATGCCGTAATTTGCGTTATTTCCACTTCCCGCGACATGCGGGTTATCGAAGCTACCAGGCACTACAGCGGCCTTTACCACGTCCTGGAGGGATTAATTAACACTATAGACGATATTGGTCCGGAAAATCTGACCATAAAACAACTCCTGCACAGGATAAAAAATACCGGTGTTAAAGAGGTTATTTTAGGTTTAAGCCATAATTTCGAAGGTGAAACCACCGCTCTCTACCTGACGAAAATCCTTAAGCCGCTTAACGTAAAAATAACCAGATTGGCCAAGGGTTTACCCATGGGAGTTGACCTGGAATACGCGGACGAAATAACCCTGACCCATGCCTTAAAATATCGGAACCCCCTTTAAGCCGTTAGGATTCGAACAAAACAAAAACCCGCCCTAAAAGCGGATTTTTTATATGTTAAAATAGAAAAAGTTTTAAACGATAGGGTCGATTTTAACCTTTGTAAAAAGCTGGCGATGGCCGCGGGTGCGCGTATAGCGGGTTTTATTCTTGTATTTGACCACCAGCACTTTCTTGCTCTTTCCGGAAGAAACAACCTCTCCGCCAACTTTTTTATCAAGCAAGGGTTTGCCCAGCTCAACTTCTTTCCCGTCCGCCGAGGCTATGAGAAGTACATCAAAAGAAACCTTATCTCCGTTCTCTTTATCCAATTTCTCTATTTTTACGGTTTGACCTTCTTTAACTTTATATTGTTTGCCGCCGGTTTTAATAACCGCAATTTTATCTGACATATTTGTTGAGCTCTTAGCTTATAGCTTTTAGCTGTTAGGTTTTTAGATTTCTGGTTTTAGCGTTCGCCCTAGCCATAAGCCTCCTCCCGGGGCGGATCAGCTTCGGGCTGAAACAGCTAAAACCTATAAACATATTATACTAATTTTAAATAAAAAGTCAAGTTATTTGTTCGTGATAATCCGGGCGATATTTTTTACTACTTTTTTATCTGTAATATTAGGTAAAATATTATCTTTAGTAATTTTTTTTACCGAGTAGGCAATCGCCAAAGATGCTTTTAGTTTCAGTTCCGTTGTTACTGTTTTAACGTGATTATCCAGTAGTCCTCTGAAGATACCGGGGAAAACCAGGGCGTTGTTTATCTGGTTAGAAAAGTCCGAACGCCCGGTGCCGACTATAGCCGCGCCCGCCTGATAGGCAATATCCGGAAGTATTTCCGGCGCGGGATTGGCCATGGCGAAAATTATCGGTGCCTTGTTCATGCTTTTGACCATTGCGTAGTCCACGAGGTTTCCTTTGGATAAGCCGATAAAAACATCGGCTCCGGCCATGGCCTCATTAAGCCCTCCTTTTATTTTCCTTCGGTTCGTCCTGGCCGCTATTGTCTTCTTGTATTCATTAAGGCCGCTCCGGCCTTTATAAATCGCGCCGACGCTGTCCAGAAGGATTATATCCCCCGCCCCCGCCGCCAAGAGCAGTCTGGCCGTGGCGATACCGGCCGCTCCGGCTCCGTTTATGACTACCCTAAGCTCCTTCATGACCTTACCGGTCACGCGGCAGGCGTTTACCAGGGCCGCGAGAGTAACGATCGCGGTTCCGTCCTGATCGTCATGAAATACCGGAATAGATAATTCTTTTTCGAGCCGTTCCGTGATCTCGAAACAGCGCGGCGCGGAAATATCTTCCAGGTTGATGCCGGCAAACGACGGCTCTATCCATTTACAGAATTTTATGATCTCTTCGGTGTCGGTCGTGTTTATGGCTAGCGGAACCGCGTCGATACCCGCGAATTCCTTAAATATGGCGGATTTTCCCTCCATAACCGGCATGCCGGCCTCGGGACCGATATCGCCTAAACCCAAAATAGCGGTCCCGTCGGTGACGATCGCTACTTGATTGGCCCGGTTGGTCATCTGCCAGCTTAAATCCGGTTTGTCTTTTATGGCCAAACAAACCGCGCCTACGCCCGGAGTATAGGCCGCGCTCAGATCATCCCTGGTTTTCAGGGGAATTTTTAATTTTATCTCGATCTTGCCTTTATGTTTTTTATGAAGCTTAATGGCTTTTTTGTCGTGGTTCATATTATTTTTTTAATCCGCTTTGGCGCGATAAAATGCTCCTATTGATAATTTTAATATTCTCTGAATTAATTTTTATCCGCAAGCTAATATCTAATTTTCCCGGAGTTTCAGAGGTTAGGGATGTTTTTGCCTGCTTCATGCAGAAAAACCGATCTTCTATCGCTTGGTCATGCACGTTAATAACCAGGCCATGCCCGTCTGATGGGCTTTGGTAGATCATTTTTTTTGTTTCCACTCCGGTAAACCTTGATGCTGAACGGACGATCTGCCGATAGACTGGATTTTTTTCCTTCTCAAATACATAGGCGTAAAAATTAGTTTCATCCAAATCCTCGTGCATGGAAATCAGGGCGTCAAAACGCAATTTTTTTATGTCGTTATAAAATGCCTGGATTTCTCTATAATTACGGCTTTTTAAAGTCCGGCGATTAAGGCAGTTTAAGTCGCGGTTATCATCATCCATCCTGCGATCAAGATCAAAAGAGGTGGGGTTCAATATCGGATAAATATAATAGGCGATTTCTTTTTTAAAATATTTTTTAGGAAATTCGAATAAATGCGGTATGGTCAAAGGACCGGCTATTTCATAGCCATGGACGCCGGCGATAATGCAGAATTTTTTTGGCGCGCGCGGGTTAACCGTAAAACGGTACAGCGGGTAGGTCATGCCGATATGCTCGAATTTTTCTTCGCCGATTTTTTTTATTGAAAAATTATGGCGATGAGCCAGTTTTATTAATTCTGAGATCACCAAAGCGTATGAGTAATTATGATGCTTTTTTTCGAACATAGTATTGTTTCTAGAAGATATTGGTTTTAAATTTTTTTAAATCGTTTTTTATGCCCTTAAATATTTCCGCCCCTTGATTTTCTCCGGCAGATATTCCTGTTTTTCCCCATAGCCATGATCAGGCGAGTATTTATAGTCTTTGCCGTATCCTAATTCTTTCATGAGCTTGGTCGGGGCGTTCCGGATGTGGATCGGCACCGGCAGATTGCCGTGTTCTTTGACGTCCCTGGCCGCTTTGCCGTAAGCGATGTATAAATCGTTGGATTTCCTGCATTTAGCCATATAAACGACGGCCTGGGCCAAAACCACGTTGCATTCAGGCATGCCCATGAAGTGGCAGGCGTTATAGGCCGAGACCGCCTGCTCAAGAGCGCGGGAATTAGCTAGGCCGATATCCTCGGACGCGAAACGGACCAAGCGGCGCGCGACATAAAGCGGATCCTCGCCGGCTTCGAGCATGCGCGCGAGCCAGTAAAGCGCCGCGTCCGCGTCAGAGCCGCGCATGGATTTATGCAACGCCGATATAATGTTATAATGCTCTTCTCCGTCTTTGTCGTACAAAAGATGCGATTTCTGGAACGCCTCTTTTATCACTTCGGCCGTGATTTCCTCTCCGAGACCGCTCGCGTATTCCAGAATATTCAAAGCTGTCCTGGCGTCGCCGTTCGCCATTCCGGACAGCAATTTTATTTCATTTTCGCCCATCTTCACGTTTAACCTTCCAAGCCCCCTTTCTTTGTCCCCTATCGCTTTTTTCACGATAGCGGCGATATGCGTTTCATTAAGACGCTCCAACACGAATACCCGGCATCGGGATAAAAGAGCGCCGCGCACTTCAAAGCTCGGATTTTCAGTCGTAGCTCCGATAAGGGTAAGCAAGCCGGATTCTACGTGAGGAAGAAGCGCGTCCTGCTGGGATTTATTCCAGCGGTGAATCTCATCTATAAACAAGACGGTTTTCTTGTCTTCTATCCGATTGGCCCGTGACTCGCTTATTATCTGCCTTAATTCTTTCATGCCGCTAGTAACGGCGCTGATCCGCAGGAATTCAGCGCTGGTTTGTTTCGCGATTATCGACGCCAGGGTCGTTTTGCCTGTTCCCGGCGGTCCCCAGAAGATCATAGAGGGCAGCTGATCGGCCTCGATCGCGCGCCTAAGCATCTTTCCGGCACCCACCACTTCTTCCTGTCCTAAAAAATCCTCTAGTTTTTCAGGCCTCATCCGGTCTGCCAAGGGCGCATATTTTGTTTTTTTAGTATCTTCAGCCATGTATACATATTATCAGAATATCCCTGAAATTTCAATTAAAAATTCCCAAAAAAAAATCGCCCAAAAACCAACAAGGCGATCTCACATTTACCGTGACATTCTATTTTATCGCGGCATAATATCCAATATTTTTATCGTTTCATTTACTTTCGTTTCCTCCGAATCTTCGCTTTCTGCCGGCATATTCCTCCAGAATAATATCAACGTCGGCTTTTTCGAATTCGGGCCAGTACTTTTTCAAAAACATCAATTCGCTGTAAGCCGACTGCCAGAGCTGAAAGCCGGACAAACGGTATTCACCGGAGGTGCGGATGATCATATCCGGATCAGGTAAATCGCCGTGGTAAAGGTATTTCCGGAGCATGCCTTCGTGCACCTGTTCGATCTCTATTTTATTCTTTATCATCTTGCGGATGGCATCGACGATCTCCGCCCGGCCGCCGTAATTCAGGCAAATATTAAGCGTGCCCTTCGAATTATCCTTGGTTTTTATCATCGCGTCAGCGCATATTTCCGGCAAGTCCCCCGGCAATTCGTTAATCCGACCGCTTATGACAAGCCTGTACTCCCGCTGGTTATATTCTTCAAAATCATCTTTAAGGGCCCTTCTTAAAAGTTTCATGAGATAATTGACCTCATCGCGTCCGCGATTCCAGTTTTCGGTGGAAAACGCGAACAAAGAAATTATTTCCACGCCGCGTGAAAAGAACCACTCCGGCACGCTTTTCATCTTGTTGTAGCCCTTAAGATGGCCTTCAAGAGTGGAGAGATTGCGCTCCCGGGCCCAGCGCCGGTTGCCGTCCATTATTATGGCCATATGTCCGGGAACATTTTTTTTATTGTCTTTGTTTGTGTCCATGTTTGGCTTTTTCCTGTTTTAATTTAAGTTTATTGTAGATCATCCATATAAAAACGTTGCTGACGAAAATAATGGCGCTGGCGGTAATGAAAAGAAAAACGAAACCGAAACGATAAGCCACAAAACCGCCAAGAGAGGCGGCCACGGCCATGCCGAATTCGACCAGGGTAGCGTAAACGCTCCATTCCACGCCTTCGTGTTCATGGTCGATATGGCGCGTAAAAATAGCCATCCAGGAGGGATAAGCGAAAGAAGCGGCTACGCCGTAAGCAAACTGCACGAGATATAGCTCCAGGGGCGAATTGATAAAGATATACATAAGCGGTATGGCCGAATAAGCGATTCCGCCCAGAAATAAAAAAGCAAAATCATCGCGTTCGCCCCTGATCTTGTCTATCGCGCTGCCCACCATGATCTGCAGCAGACTCTTCGTCAAAAGGAACACGGTTACGGCGATCCCGGCGATCTCGACGTTAGCGCCTTCGATATTGTTCATTACAAAAACCGCGAATATCGGAGTAATAAGGCCAAAACCGCTGTTTATGAGAAAATCCACCAGCGTCAGAAAGCGCACCACGGCGCTGAACTTATTTAAAGAAAAATAACTAATGCCGGTATTTATGGGAAGGGTCATAATATTATAGATCGATAAAATTATAATTTTGTTAATTTTTTATTTTCACTAATTTTATTTTATCTCCCGCTCCGCTTAATATTATAACATTTCCAGCCGGAACTGAAAACTCATCGGATAAAAATCCGACCAGCTCGCTATTTGCCCGTCCCCTGACAGGAGCCGCCGCGATATCGATCTTGACGGTGTCGTCGGCCATTACTTCTTTTATCTTATTGGCGCTTGCCCCCGGCCTTACTTTAATGCGCAAATAAACCTCGCCCTTGTCTTTCAATTGGTTTTTGAATTTAGATAACATAAAAAAATAAAATACAAGGACACAAGATACAAGTTACAAACAAATTTCAAATTACAAATTATAAATTTCAAACTGTTTGGTGGTTGAGTTTTGGGATTTGAGTTTTGTTTGTAACTTGTAATTTGTTTCTTGTTTCTTTTATTTACTTTTCACTAAAAATAATCGCGTTGGGAATATCCCGTCCCGGCATGACCATATATTCATCCCCGTACCAAAGAGCGGATGAATAACCGCCGTCCAGGTTCAGAGCATAGTCGACACCGATGGCTTTCATAACCTCGGCCAGATCAGGCACAGTGGCGTTTTGGATAATGACCAGATAAACGGTTCCTTTGCCGTCGTTGTCCCCCTTTTTATAACCGATCGCATTGCGCATGGCCCGGGCGTTCTTTTGCTTATCGTCCAGTTCCCATTCGATAAGCTGATTTTGTCCATTTTCGATTAAGCGGGGTTTATTGCCGATAGCCGCCTGCAGTTTCGTGCCGTAAACGGTTTCGAAATTTTCAAGGCTTTTAAGCTCGCGGCTGTCTTTAAAGTAATAGAAATTATTTACTATATCGAAAGCCATGATCGGACCGGTGGTCCAGTATTTAAGCTGGTCCTCGTTAATGATCTTGCCCAGAAAAGTATCGTAAACCGGAAAAAAATAATAGTTGTTGGACTCGCAGCTGGCATAGGCGCAAAAATACGTGCCGTTCACTCCGGCAAAGCCGTCGTGCTCGGTTACGAACTTACCCAGGCTCTTGGCACTAAAAAAACCGTCATATTTGTCGTTATTGGGCGCCGGCGACAAGGCAGTTGCGTCGGTCGTGATCCAAAGTCGCGGGTTATCGAGATTTATCGTGATCATATCAACCGTAAATTCTCTGCCAACCGCGCTTATTTTTTTATGTTCATACTTGCTCCACTTATTTATCGACTCGTCGGTTCCGGGTTTATGTATCAGGGCCAGGTCTTCGCGCGTGATCCCGAGCCCGAGTTCTCTCATGACCCTGAACGCGTCTTCCGGGCGACCTAAATAATATTTTTTAAGGTCAAGCGGATTAATATACCAGGCTTCGCCGTTTTTTTCGACCTGGAGTACGATCGTGCCGGCCAGCGCGCGCGCCAGGGCGGTATCCCCTTTGACCGGCATGCCCGCCTGCGCGATCCGCTGGAAATTGGATTCGCTTATCCCGAGGCCTAATTCACGCATCACTCTAAAAGCGTCAGCCGGCCGCCCGAGGTAATACCGTTTTTTGTCTTTCGGATAAATATACCAGGCCTCGCCGTTGCGCTCGACATCTAATAATATCCGGCCGGATAACTTATCGCTCAAATTAGCGGCATTGCCGGAAAAAGGGATTAAGTTAGCTAATATTATGATTGTTACGATTATTTTTTTCATACTTTCATACTACCTAAAATCCGGCGGTTGCGCAAATTTTTTATACAATACTCTTCGTTTCCTTTCCGTGGTTATCCACAGAGGTTTTCCTAATCGTTCAAAAATGGCTTATTTTACATTCTTGCTATTTTTTAGAATCCGTGATAAGTTATTTATACCCCCACCCCAGGTCATGGTAATTAATTACAAATTACCGATTTTTAAATCGGACGTCGCATATAATAAAAACATTTTTTTGTCATCTCGACGACCCGCGGGAGGAGAGATCTATAATACGCTGATAAGCTGCTAAACATTGCTGTTACAAACACAACGTATTATAGATTTCTCCCTTCGCTCCGCTCCGGTCGAAATGACAAAAAAATGAATCATAATCCTATGGACAAAAAAGAACAAACTATCATTAATTTCAAAAAGGCGCAAAGTCTTTTAGGAAAGATCCTGGCCATGGTCGAAGACAAGGAATACTGCATCAATATCATGCAGCAGAATCTGGCGGTTATCGGGCTCTTAAAATCGGCCCACCAGATGCTCATGGAAAACCACCTTAATACCTGCTTTAAAAACGCCATGGCCGCCAAAAACGAAAAGATCAAACAACAGATGACCGAGGAGATTTTAAGAGTGATCAAATTGGCGAACAAATAACGAGTATTAAGTATATAGTATTTAGTATTAAGCGGGCCCGTCTGCTTTATACTAAATACTTAATACCATATACTGACAAATCCATGCTTAAACAAATCGAGCTGAACTTAAACGGTCTTCATTGCCGCAGCTGCAAAACTTTGATCGAAACCGAAGTCGCGGCCATGCCGGGGGTAAAAAATATCGAGGTCGATTATCGAACCGGCTTATGCCGCGTCGAATTCGATGACGGCAAAACATCCCGAACGGACATAGAAAAAACCATTACCGGCCTTAACTATACTATCGCGGGCGATAAAAGCGCCGACGAGACCAGAAATAAAAAAATCATCCACGGGCTTTTATTTCCTCTGGCCTTAGCCGCGGCAGTAATAATTTATTTGATCTTCAGGGCGTCCGGAGGGCTTGAGATCTTATCCCGCCTGAACGAAGAAAGCGTGAGCTATCCCTTGATCCTTCTTATCGGTTTTCTGGCCAGCTTCCATTGCGTTGGCATGTGCGGCGGTTTGGTAACGGCTTACACGGCCGGTATGGCCGCGAAAAATCCGGACAAAAAAACCGGCTTTTCCCGGTCCCACCTCCAGTATAATCTGGGCCGGCTCGTTTCTTACGCGATTATCGGCGGCGTCTTGGGCGGAGTCGGTTCTTTTTTCGGCGTGAATCCCGTCTTTAGCGGCGCGGTCATGCTCCTGGCCGGATTATTCATGATCCTTATGGCCCTCTCTCTTTTTACAAAATTCCGCTGGCTTAAAAAAGTAAATTTTCGCCTGCCGTCTTTTATCGCCCGCTGGCTTTACGGCCAGAAGCATGCGGACAATCCCAAGAGCCCACTTATTATCGGGCTAATGACCGGATTTATGCCCTGCGGCCCTCTGCAGGCCATGCAATTATACGCCCTGGGAACCGGCGATATCGCGCGCGGCGCTTTGAGTATGGGTCTTTATGCCCTGGGGACAATACCGCTCATGTTCGGCTTCGGCGCCTTCGTTTCCTCCCTCTCCGCCAGGTATGTCGGAAGGGTCATGAAAATATCCGCCGTGGTCGTGGCCGTTTTAGGCCTCGTCATGCTTAACCGCGGCTTAACTAATTTCGGTTATGGCTTTAGAGGGTTATTACCGTCAAATGCGGAGAGCGCGGCCGAACAAAATCCTCGGGACGTCGCCGATTATCAAACTATCAACATGGACCTGACATATAGCGGCTATTCCCCGAATGTGCTTTACATAAAACCGGGACTGCCGGTGCGCTGGGTAATCAACGTCAAACAGATGACCGGCTGTACAGACGCGATCATGATCGAGTCTTTAGCGATAAAAAAGGATCTTGTTTATGGCGAAAATATCATTGAATTCACGCCGCCGACCGGGGTTAAAGAGATTAAATTCTCCTGCTGGATGCGCATGGTCTGGGGCAAATTCATAGTAACGGACGAAGGGATCGGTTCGGATCAGAATATCCAGCCAGCCAAAGCTCAGACGCCGCCGACCGGAACCTGCAGCCTGGAAGGATGCAGTGAATAATTTTCAAAACAAATAAATAAAATACTCTAACGTTTAATTTTCAATTCTCAATAATCAATTTTCAATGAATTTTCAATTTTTTAATTTTCATTGCCGGTTACTGCTTACGGAAACAAAAAATGGAAATTGAAAATTAAATCATTGATTGAAAATTGTAAATTGATAATTGATAATTTAAGCTTATGTCTAAAATCTCTTTAAACATAAACGGCATGCACTGCGCTTCGTGTGCCGCCAATATCGCCATTAACCTTAAAAAGGCCGCGGGCGTCAAAGCCGCGGATGTTAATTTCGCCGCAAGCAAAGCTCTGATTGAATTCGATGAAAGCAAAACCGACGAGAATAATATAAAAAAAGTCATTAAAGATACGGGCTACGAGGTAGCGGACGGTTCCGGCGCGGGCCATGAGCATGAGCATAGCCATGGCACAAGGGAGGAAAAATCGCTCAAGATAAAAACTGCGATCAGTATCCTGCTATCCGCTCCCCTTTTACTGCGCATGATCTGGATGTGGGAAATACCAGGCGCCTATCTGGGGGTAAGCGCGACTAACTGGGTGCAGGCCGGTCTCGCGTTTTCAGTCGTTTTTTTTCTGGGTTGGCAATTCCATCGAAACGCGGTTAAAGCGCTCTTCCGCCGTCAGGCGGATATGGACACTCTTATATCGCTCGGCACCCTAGCTTCTTATGGTTACAGCGTTTACGCCATGTTCTCCGGCGGCGATCTTTATTTTGAGGGGGCAGCCACGATCACGGCCTTGATCCTCCTGGGACGATGGCTCGAATTTAAAACCAGGGATCGGGCCTCCCTGGCCATGAAAAAACTCCTGGAACTGGGCGTTAAAAGAGCGCGGGTCCTGGCGCGCGGCGGATTCGTCCTTAAGGACATAAACGAAATAAAGATCGGCGATATTCTTTTTGTTAAGGCGGGAGAAAAAATCCCTTTGGACGGAAAGATCATAGACGGCCGATCAAGCGCAGATGAATCGATGCTGACGGGCGAAAGCTTGCCGGTCTATAAGGAAAAAGGCGCTGACGTTTTCGGCGCCACCATGAATCTTGACGGAGCCATAAAAATAAAAGTTACTAAAAACGGAGAGAATACCGTATTGGCGCAAATAGTCCGGACAGTCGAAGAAGCGCAAAGATTCAAGGCTCCGGCCCAGCGTTTAGCGGATAAGATATCGGCTGTTTTCGTGCCGGTTGTGGTCGGGATCGCCTTTCTGACCTTTATCGGCTGGTTTCTGGCTACCGGAGATATCGGCCAAGCCATTATTAACGCCGTCGCGGTATTGGTCATTTCCTGCCCTTGCGCCTTAGGCGTTGCCACGCCGATCGCGATCATGGTCGGTTCGAGCGTCGGCGCGAAAAACGGGATCCTCATAAAGAACGGGGAGAGTTTCGAAAAAGCTAAAAACGCGGATATCGTCGTGTTCGATAAAACCGGCACTTTAACCGAAGGAAAACCGACCGTGGAAAAAATACTCAAAAACAAAAAATATTATTTTACGGAAGAAATAATCCTTAAGGTCGCGGGCGGATTGGCGGAAAATTCGAACCATCCCCTGTCCCGCGCCGTACATGCTCACGCTAAAACACTCAGGATAAAACCGGACCGGGTAGCCGATTCGAAAGAAGTGCCCGGCCGCGGGATATACGCCCACTGCGAAACGACGGCGGAAAAACTTTCCCATGTCATTCTTTTGGGGAACCGCCGCCTGCTTTCTGAATTCAAGTTGGACACCGCCTGGGCCGACGACATGGCGGAGCACAACAAAGATCAGGGCGGCACTATGCTTTTTGTCGCCCGGGGGCCGCAGGTTATAGGCGCGATCCTTTTGGCGGACAAGCTTAAACCCGGTTCCGCGGAAGCCATAAAAGAGACTAAGGCGGCCGGGATCGAACCGGTCATAATTTCCGGCGATAGCCGGGCGAGCGTGGGGGCCGTAGCCGAAACTTTGGGGGTCGAAAGATATTTCGCGGAAGTTCTGCCCGGGGACAAGATGGCGAAAGTAAGAGAGTTTAGGAAAAACGGCAAAAAAGTCATTTTCGCGGGTGACGGCATAAACGACGCCCCCGCCATGATCGAAGCGGATCTCGGCATCGCCATGGCTTCCGGCACGGATATCGCGAAAGAATCCGGCGACATCATAATAATGCAGAATGATCCGCGCAAAATAATGGAGGCGATCCGCCTGTCGCAAAAAACCTTCAAAACCATCCGGGGGAATCTTTTTTGGGCATTTTTCTATAACATTTTGGCCATTCCCCTGGCTATGGCCGGCTTTATTTCCCCAATGATCGCCGCCCTGGCCATGGGGTTATCCGACGTTACCGTCATAGGCAACAGTCTCCGGATCTACCGAAATAAATAAAAACCCGCTGTTTTAAAGCGGGTCGATAATTTAAATTCTGCAGGCCGGGGCATGATGTATGCTATGCACATGAGCTTGCCATATTTCGCCGCCGTCTTGTCCGAATTTTCGGAAGACGGCCATGAACGCGTCTAAATATTCTTCGTCAGTCATTTTTTTGTAGGCCGCGACGTCGGGAATGGCTTTTTTAAGGAACGCTCCCAGCTCAACCGGGCTTTTAAGAAGTTCTATCTCAAGCATAATATCCATTTGTCTCTCTCCTTTTTTACGTCTTATTAACGCTTATTTTCGCCCTGACACCGTGGACAGCGCATCCATTCCCTTCCGTCGGATGTTTTGGCCGGAACGCTTTTCATGAGCATCCGGCACATTATCATATCGGACCCGCAGAGCTGACAAACGGTTTTTCTCTGGCTCGTATCGGGAATACACTCGTGACCGCGCTGATCAAAACCATCCGGCAATGTCTCTACCAAAAATTTTCTTTCGATTTCCTGCGGCATAAATTCTCCTCGGTTTGGCTGGGCTTTTAAGGACGAAGTATTAATTCTGCCTCCTTGTTAAAGAAGGCTTTGGCCGAAGCCCGTCAGTTCAACATAAGGCTCATAAAACGGCGGTAAAAGCCTGATTATTCCGTATTTCTCAAGATAACGCAGGCATTGGCCGGTTTCGAGCGAATTTATTCCGTTTTTTATCGCTATGTCTACGTATTTAAGGTATTTGTTATCCGCTTGATTATTATTTATCAAAGTAATGATCAACCACATAATTTCATTATCGCGAATAACCGCCTTCAGTTGCGCTGGCGTCCTGAAATCGACCAACGGTTCGATCACACCCAAAAGACCTTCCAACTGAGCCATTTCTCTCACGGCTTCCGGCCATATCGGGCCGTTTCCCCGGAAAAAATATGCTATGATTTGGCCTAATTCATCGCGAATCTCTTGGGACATAGAAAAGGTGATGGAAAAATTGACGATCAGATTCGTTAACCCGGTCCTGAGATGATAATGCGCCTTTTTGAAATCAGACGCGTTTTTTTCTTCGATCGCTTTTTTAATCTTTTCAAAAAATTCTTTCATTTTCTCTCCTTTTTCTCCGGTCAGCGAATATATATTGATTGTAAAAGATCGATATGCATAAATACTTTGAAATATTATAATAAACCGTTTTTAAGTAAATGTCAAGGGTAAATCTAACACTCTTTGCCACAACACTGGACAAAAAAATTTATTTATGGTAACATTAAATAGTTAGTTTAATTACTAGCCGCCCTTAACATAAGGGTGACGAATATGAGAGCGTAGAGATAAAGTCGAATTTCTACTTCTTAGTATTTGATTAATTAACTTTATCTTTACATTACATTCGTATGCAAGGAACCATCAAAAAATTGACCGACAAAAACTTCGGTTTTATCTCCCGCGACGGCGCCGACGATCTGTTTTTCCACGCCAATGGCCTGGAAGGCGTTGAGTTCAGCGAGCTTCGGGAAGGCGATGCGGTTACTTTCGAGGTCGAACAGACCCCTAAAGGCAGCGCCGCGGTCCACGTCAAAAAGGCTTAAGACTTTTTTCACGATAAATAAAAACATCCCGAAATTTCGGGATGTTTTTATTTATTGGGCATTACTTAAAGATTAACAATATATTCCGCCAAATACCGCAGGTAATAAACCCCAGTGGCGATAAATAGCGAAGCTATCCCGTATCTCATTATTTTTTCTATTTTTTGCATGATATTGAAAATCTTGCCGACTTTGCTCAGGCTGAAAGCTAGCAGGAAAGAAAAGATAATGACCGGTAAACCCGTACCCAGAGCGAATACCGGGGGCAAGAGAAGGCCTTCGGAAGAACTTAAAACCAGGGGGACAAGCAGGCCGAAGAATAATACTCCGCTATAGGGGCAGAAGGCCAGCGCGAAGACCATGCCGAGCAGGACCGAGCCGATATACCCTTTCCGCGCCAGCCATTCTTTAAATATTTCCATTCTTTCGCTTCTGGTCTTAACGTTTATTTTTATGACATCGAACATGACCAAGCCGATGATGATCATAACTGGACCCAGAACCTTATCGCCCCAGCCCTCAAAAATACTCGCTACGGAAAAAGACGATATACCGAAAAAGATCAGCGCGGCCAAAAGCGTATAGCTTAGTCCCCGGCCCAAAGTATAAAACAGGCCATTTAACAAGGTGTTTTTTACTGTTTTTATTTCTCTGGAAATATAAGCAATAGCCGTGATATTGGTCGCCAAGGGACAGGGACTTATCGAGGTCAGGATGCCAAGCAAAAAGGCGGTCAGCATCGGAATATTATAGTTGTCGATCAGCGCGTTTATTAAATCCATAAATCAAGCTATTACCCTTTATCAAAATATAGATATTAAAACACCAAAAGACTTTTTATCTTAATCTCGAGCTGGTTCTTGAGGGACTCTTCATTGCCGAAAAGCCGCCAGACATCGGAGTAAAATTCGATATTATCCTGTCCGCCGGTTATTCTGTTTAAGTACAAGGAAGAACCGGTGGCCTTGAATTTGCGCGCGAGCGCTTCGTTTTCCGGCAGATCGACATTGATCGTCCGGAAATCGATCAGGCCGCTCTTGACCTCTTCGGCGAATCTTTCTTTAACGACATCGCTTACGTAATTTTCGACGGTCGTGCAGGAATGGCAGCGCGCGGTTTTATGAAAATAAAAAACTTCGAGCCTGTCCGCCGGAGCGTCGGCCCTGGATATGGGCGGTGTTTCTACGTCCGCGGTCTTGACGATTTTTGCGGTTTTATCGTTCGTTGAATCGACATTCGCCCCGGTCTCAACGCATCCGGTTAAAGACGCCGCTAAACCGAAGAGTACCAGGATAAATAGTTTTCTTATACGCATAAAATTCGCATGTGCCGCATTCGCGTAAAGCGACGTGGTCGCCACGCGACTTTACGTCGTAGTACGGCTCGCCGAAGGCGATAACGTTAAAATATAAAAATATTGAAAAAATAACCGATGATCATAATGCCGACCGCCGTGACCACTATAAAGGCCGACAACAACTTCCAGTTCATGGCTTTTTTTAGGATAAGAAGTCCCGGGATGGACAGGGTAACGGTGGCGGTCATGAAGGCCAGGGCCGTCCCCAGCGCCACGCCTTTGCCGGTCATCGCCTCCACCACCGGGATCACGCTCACGGAATTAGCGTAAAGAGGCGCGCCCATGATAACTGCCAAGGGCACGGTCCACCAGGTTCCGCGGGCTAAATAGGTTTCAACGAAGCTTTCGGGCACGAAGCCATGGATCAAGGCGCCCAAACCAACGCCGATCAAAACATAAGGAAAAATGCTTTTAGAGATGTTGAGTCCGTCCTGCCACCAGATAAGCAAACGTTTTTTTAACGGCACAGAAATTCCGCCGTTTTCAGAAATCGCTTCTTTTTGGGTTTTAAATTTTAAAAAGGCCGGATTGACATGCCTGTCCATATTAAGCCTTTGGATGATCATGCCGGCCAGCACGCTGATCGTTATTCCTAAAGCATTGTAGACCAAAGTCATCTTTAATCCGAAAATTGACGGAAAAATAAAAAGAGAGGCTTCGTTGACCAGGGGCGAGGCTATCAAAAAAGCAAAGGTCACGCCCAAAGGAATACCGGCGCCCACAAAACCGATAAAGAGCGGTATGGACGAGCAGGAGCAAAACGGCGTAATTACCCCGAGCGCGGCGGCCAGTACATAATCAAAGCCGTACCATTTGCGGCCGCTTAAAACATTCCGAACTTTCTCAACCGGTAAATAGTAGCGGGCAATGGCCATGATATAGTTGATCAATATCAATAGCAGGCCGATCTTGATCGCGTCATAGATAAAAAAATTAACCGCGTCACCCCAATACTTATCGGTTATACCTAACCATTTATACGTGGCGGCGTTTGCAAATATTTCGATTGGCTTAAAAACATCCATATATTAACAATTACCCCCACAAGAGCAACAGCCGCCGCTCGGCTGATTATTGCTCGACAAATTTTTCCCTATAGCATTTTTTATTTCCTCTTCGCCGTGTCCGCCACCAGTCAGGACCGGCTTGCCGTTAACGGCCAAGACCGGACTCTGCATAACTCCCATTTCAATCATTTTCGTGACATCGGTGATGTATTCGACTATTACATCGATTTTTAATTCTTCGGCAACTTTTTTAGTTGCTTCATATAATTGTTTGCAGGTCGGGCAACCCGAACCCAAAACCTGGATAGATTGGATGCTCATAAATTTGATTGAAATTAATTATAAGATAAAACGCGACAGTCGGGCGATATGCTTGGCGGTGTTGCCGGGATTTAGAAAATAAACGACCTTAGTCCCCTCTTTTCTCGAACCGAGCAGTCTGAAGTCCTTTAAAACCTTCAGGTGGTGCGACACGAGATTCTGCGGCAGATCAAGGAATTTCCAGATATCGCAAACACAAAGCTCCTGTTTTTTAAGGACGCAAAGAATCTTTAAGCGGTTTTCCTCGGATATGGCCCGAAGAAAAGCCACTGTTTCTTTGAGCTCTTTTTCGTTCTGCTTGTTATTGCAACAATTTAATTTCATGCGCGTGGATAAATATCAATCTATATTGATATTATAAGGCAAATAAAAAACGGCGTCAATCCGCGTCGTTTTGTGCTGGTTTTTTTCGCGGCTCGGAGCATGATCGGATTGCTATCCTGGCTTGACTGAACATGGTAATTTTGTTATTTTCTATACAAAGCACTTTGAAAAATTATCCGTATCTTTAGGGAGGAAAAGGCGCTATGCTCACTAAGTTTAGGGTTTTTTCTGGCGCGATTATCTTAATTGCCTGTGTATTATCAGGGTGCAGCCATATTCCGCCAAACCCGGATTACGCCGGGCCGAAAATATTACCCGACAAGATCAAAAAAGAATTCGCCAGTGAAAAATTCCGTGGCGATTATCTTGAAAGCGTCCTTGAAAAAAAAGAAGCTTATACGATCAGGCGCATTGAATTCTCTCCGGCGCAGGACGTTTCGGGTATCAGTCACAATCTGGTGCTTGACTATTATGACGTCGGCTATAATAAGCCGGGACCGGTGGTTTTGTGCCTGCCTATTTTGGGCGGCAGCAACCTGGAAACGGAATTTTTCGCCCGCTATTACGCCAGCCGGGGTCTGGCCGCGATCGTCGTACACCGGCAAAAGGGCTATAAGAACGAAAAAAACCTTGATAAACTTGACGGTATCCTGCGCCAGATGGTCTTTGACCATAAGCAGGCCATTGACTGGGTAGAAATGCGGCCGGAGCTTGATGGCCGCCGGATCGGCGTATTCGGCATCAGCATGGGCAGTATCAAGGCCTCTTTGCTCCAGGCGCTTGATCCTCGGGTAAGCGCCGGCGTATATTGCCTGGTCGGCGGCGATCTGCCTTATATCCTTGCGCATTCCAACGAGCCGGGGATAATTAAAAGGCGCAAGCAAATCATGGCCGACAAGGGCCTTAGCGAAACGGAATTCTACGATACCCTCCAAAAAAAGATCCAATGCGATCCGATAAACTACGCGGAATACATTGATGCCAAACGGGTACTGATGGTCCTGGCCCTTTTCGACAAGACGGTACCGTATGAAAAAGGCATAGAACTTTGGGAGAAAATCGGACGTCCCGAATTATATAAACTGCCGGCCAGCCACTATACGTCGCTTGTGTTCATCTTTTATATCCGCTCCCGCGCTTTTGATTTTTTCGATAAGCATCTCTAAAACGAACAGGAGGATTTATGAAAAAACGGGCTCTGGTTCTTTCTTTGGCGCTACTCGCGCTTTTTTCCCTTTTTGGATGCGCGCCGTCGCTTAAAAGCAGTCTCCCCTTGTGCCAGCGCTCGGTGGCAATAAACAGCCAGGCGGACGAAGCGGCCATAATGGCCAAAGCCTCCCTGGAAGTCATCGAGCAAAACGGCGAGAAGCTCTATGTCCTTAACCTGCGCGGTACTCCATACGAGATGGGCTATCAGCACGGCAAGCTCATGGCGGAACAGATCAAGACTCTCTATTCCCGGCTGTTTAGGGTCGTAAACATGATGACCAAAGAAGACACGCGGGACGAAATATACGACTTGATTGACCCATATATTCCCTTTGAGGAAAAGGAAGAAATGCGCGGACTGGCCCACGGCGCCGGTATTTCCCTTAAGTTCGTGCATTGGGCCCACGCCATCCCCGAGGTGGCCGAATACGGCGGCAAAAAAAGATTTGGCGAGAAAAACAAAGAGCTTAAGCAGACGAGCTGCAGTAATCTAGCCGCCTTCGGCCAGGCCACCAAAGACGGCGACCTCTACCAATTGCGGGTGCTTGACTGGATCCGGCCCCTGGGCGCGCAAAAATGCCCCTTGGTCATAATCCACCACCCTGATCGCGGCAATGCTTCCGCCACTTTTTCCTACGCCGGCTTTATCGGCGCCATTACCGGCTTAAACGACAAGCAGATGGCTTTCGGCGAGATGGGCTATCGTGATCCGCCCAACGAAGATCTGCGCGGCATTCCGTTTATCTTCCTCTTCCGGAAACTTATGCGGGAAACGAGCAATCTGGCTGAAGCTGAGCGGATGATCAGGGAATCTACTAGAACCTGCTCGTACGCTTATATGATAAGCGACCCAAAAGCCGTGAACGGGCCGAGGGCGCTTCTCTTTATCGCCGACCGGGACAGGGTTATAGCCTTCAGGGAAAATACCCTACTTATAGACGAAACCGACGGCCACCGCGATAAATATCTGCCGATTGCTGACGTGGTTTACGGCGGCCGCTACGGCGAAATTATGTATAAGGCTTTAACCCAGGAACACGGCCGCATAGACGAAAACGTGCTTATGGAGATGACCAAAGAAATTTCCATGGACAGCAATATGCAAAACGTCGTCTTCCGTCCCTCTACGCTTGAGGCCTGGATTTCCAACGCTTCCATGAAAAGCGGAGACAAGGGCCGGGCCTGCTTCCAGACCTGGTTCAAACTGGACCTCCAAAAATATCTAAAATAAAAAACCAGCCATTAACTAAAAGTTGATGGCTTTTTATGTACCAACGGAACTTAATAAAATAAAAAACCGCCTCGGCATTAAGCGTATTGGCGGTATATTTTTTTGGTGGGTCCTATTTATCAACTTGATTATAGATTTTTTCGTCAACATCATCAAAGACTGTTCCGCAAACCGTGCATTGGTATTGGCGGTAGTTGTGTTGACCGTTACGACTAGCCCAAAAGATAAATTTCAGATAACCCCAATGCGGGCATACCTTTTTTATTTTTTCCTTCAATTCCAGAAATTCCGGCAAAAGTTTTTGAAAAAGCTCAGCGTTTTTTCTTTGTGTTTCTCTTTTTAAACACTTTATGCAATTATCCGCGGCTTCTTCGCTGTCATGCTCGGTGTTGCATTGGCACTTCCAAACCGTCTTTGTTTCTTTTTGGGCCATTATTCCCCCTTTTCATTCAAAAGAGCTATTTAATATTTAAAACCTATCTATTTTTTAGCACAAAAATATTATAATGTCAACCCTTACGCTGGTACATTCAACTCTGAAGTGCAACACCTGTCTTTTTATAGAATACCTCATAAGGTGTTTTCCAGCCAAGTCTTTTTCTGGGCCTAGAGTTTAAAAGATATTCAATTTTTCTAATATCATTATTTGTTATTGTTTTGAA
>JAZDLN010000031.1:0-10805 GCA_043801965.1 Candidatus Falkowiibacteriota bacterium | reverse complement strand
TTCAAAACAATAACAAATAATGATATTAGAAAAATTGAATATCTTTTAAACTCTAGGCCCAGAAAAAGACTTGGCTGGAAAACACCTTATGAGGTATTCTATAAAAAGACAGGTGTTGCACTTCAGAGTTGAATGTACCAGTCAACGTCTTGACACAGTCTTCGATTAATGCTATGTTTTAATGTTGAATAAACGCTCCTTAAAAAGGAGGCTGGACAATATGTAAATACTCAAAAATACTGATTGGTATTTGTTTATCGACATGATAGCCACCGCCACCATGATGCATTATAAGATCATCTCCGGCCCGAATAAGATTTTGGGGCTGGACGGCGATATTCTCCTATATTATTTTTGATGATCGGATTGATCGGGGTTACCTTTATCGATCCGATGGCCGATTGGATAAACACGATAAGACAAGGAGGACAAAATGCACGGTGACTACAACTACGGAGCACTTGAGCCGGATAAATGGGGGTGGGTGTGGCCGGTCGCCAAATGGGCCATCATTCTGGCGGTCATATCGCTTGTTGTTTTTGGGTTGGTAAAATGCAATCAAAACTTAACAAAAGAGCACGCCATAGATAAAAATCAGGCGGCCGCTCTTTTGTCGGGCGAACATCCTTTGCGTAAACTTACGGAATTGCGGGGAGAAAAAAATAGCTGGTCTCTTGGCGGAGTTTTTTTCGGTTTCACTGGCGGTATTTATGGGGGCGGAGGTTCATATTCGGAAACGAAAATTATTTTCAGCTGGCAGATGAACAACGGCAAATTCGCCCTTAGCGAAGTTCTTTTAGCGAAGGTTTTTGTTAATCTTAACGAGAAGATCGAGATACCGAATGTTCAATTCGAGTGGAAAAATCCGCATAACTATATTCAGTGGTACGAAGTAAACGAAGCGATGCGCAATATCGTGGTGGCGGTTACGATCAACTGCCATCCAGACCATTGGCCCAGGGAAATTCAAATGCCGCTGAACAGAGAATAAACATCCTAACGTGAATCACTGATCATTTCTTTAAAACGTCAAAACGGCGAAAACGCCGTTTTTTTTATTTTAATTAAATTTTATCTTCTCCCCGCCTTCCGCGCGCCTTTTTCGTCTGAGCCGAAATGGTGGGCAATTTCGTGTTTAAGTGTTTCCTTTATTTGCTGGCGGCACTCGTCGGGAGTAGAACAACTCTGCATGATCGGGACGCGAAAAAGCGTGATCCGGTCGGGAAGGACTGGACCGAAATTCTGGCGGCTGGACTGATGATAACCTTCGAATAGCCCTAAAAGCCCGTATTTATCCCGGATCTTAAGGCTCTTTCTCTGCTCCGGCGTCGGGAAGTCCTCGACCAAAATAGCGACATTGTGCATCCGTTCCAAAAATTTTTCCGGTAGGCCATCAACGGCTTCCGCCACTATTTTTTCGAACTGTTCGTGGGTAATTTGCATTTCTTGCTTATTTTTATAATTACAAATACACAAATCAAAACACAAATTCACAAATTTTTACAGCCTTATTTGTGCATTTGTGATAGGATTTGTGAATTTGTAATATTATTTTTTTTTCTTCAACACTGCGTAATAATTATACTGGTCCTTGTATAATTTCTCTATCTTCAGTCCTGATTTTTTGAATATTTTTTTCAATTCACAGCGGCGGAAAGCGTGATAATAGCGCTGGCTCACGCGCTCACCCTGGCTGTTTTTCCAGTCGAATATTATGTCCCCGAAATCCATGCGATTTTTCTTTATGATTTTCAAAAGCCAGAATTTCCAGATCAATTTTTTATATGATTTTTTCTTGTTCTGCTCTCCTCCCCAGAGGTTCCAGACAGTGATAACGATCCGGCCGGAATTTTTGACCTTGTTTTTTAATTGCTTAAGAGCGTCAATCTGGAGATTTCGACCGGGAATGTGCTGGAGCGTAGCCACGCAAAAAACGTAATCGAAATCGAATTCCGGGATTTGATTAAGGTTAAGGATATCGCCTTCGCGAAAATTATAACCTATGTGCAAGGCTTGGGCGTTATGGACTAATTTCTTCGAGGAATCCAGGCCTAAATAAATTATCTGCTTTTTACGCAAGGCGTCCAAAAGCCGGCCATTGCCGCAGCCCACGTCAAGCACCCGATCGCCCTCTTTGACCGGTTCGGCCAGCCGAACTAGTTCCGGCCAGATCTCTTTGCGCCGCGTTTCGGAAAATTCCTCCGCCACCTCGTCGTAATTTTTTTTAACCATTTCCAATAGGTTTTTTTGGGTTTGTTTGTCCATATTCTTCGTTTATTATCGCATTTTTCAGGCAAAAAGAAAAGAGCGCTTACTTTTAGCGCCCTTGCACATGCTTTACTTACCCGACCGGGCAAGATTCTTTTGGTCCTCACTTATGCTTCGGAATGAACGGTTTTTCCCCCTTGTGATTATCGGGGTTTTCGGTAACACCAAGCGACCTTGCCTTCTCAAAAAAATGTTCCCCTGATCTCCCCCCAAAGACATCCTTGCAGGCGAGACCGGCGTTAAAATAGTACAACCCTTTATTTTTTTCGGGTATGTATTTTGACTTGATCCATCGATGATAATGCACAAGCGCAAGAAGAGTTTCGCCTTTTTCATGAATCCTAAACGGTCTTCGCGCCCACCAGGCCAGAGGACTCAGTAGCAATGCCAACGGCAAAAACACTAATCTTAACAGGATTACTTTTTTTTCTCTCAATTCTTCCTCCTCTGAATAGTATAAAAATTAGTTACCCGTTAATTTAAAAAACAGCCCTGAGCTTTTTTTGCGTCAGAAAATTGAAATGCGTCATCGGAAACCATTGCGATATCGGAGTGGCAGCAATCGGAACAAACGATAACCGTATGCAATTTTATAGCTTTGCCTGATTTTTCGTGTTTGATCTTTCTCTGTCCGTTTCCCTTAATGGGGTAAGCGCAATCAATACAGCGGCCGCCTTGCGACCTTAACTGTTCCCGTTCCTGTAATCTCGGAAAGTTCATAATCACCCCCGGATATTTTATTTTAATGATCTTGAATTAATATTTAAACTTAGCATTATTATTAAGATTTGTCAAGCCTTGACGGCGGGGCACAAACGGCTCAGCTTATTTTTATTTACTGATTTCGCTTTTCATCTTCGCGACCACCAGATATATTTTTTCGCAATCTACTTCTCCTTTTAGCTCTTCAAACACAGGTTTATTGAACATTTAATTTTACCGTTTCTTCGCCAGCGTCCATAGCTACCAAAACTATTTTATTACCCTCAATAATCAATTCGGATTTTTCCCTGAATCCTTTATGCCGGCTATATTGTTCGTGATATTCTTTTGATAAAATAAAATAAAATCGTCCGGATAAACTAATATTTTCGTAGATCGGTATTATATCATGATTACTATAATACCATAACGTATTTAAATATACATGATCAATCGCGTAAATATTTTCCTGCTGGACGTTCTCGCTCAAATACAGCCCGATTTTTTTCTCCTCTTCGGCTAAATTATTTTCGTATGTATGCTCACTGCGCATATTCACGATTTGGGAATAAGTATTTATAAACCCAACCAGGATAAGAACAGCTATAATCAACCGAATCTGGATTTCGCCCTCTTTCCCGCGCTTCAGTAGAATTTCCGCAAAAACAGAAGCTACGAAAATCGCCAAAAAAGGATACATCGGCTCTAAATAAAACCAGAGTTTCGTTACGGGAATGGAAAATAAAAACAGTATGAATGCGGCGGACAATAGCGACGCCAGCTGAAGTTTTGGATACTGCCTGAATTTTAATTTGTGCTTATAAATCAGGTAGCCGGCAAACACCAGTAATAAAGGAAACCAGGGCTCAATATAAATAAATAAATTTTTTATATAATAAACAATAGCCCGACCATCGCCCCCGGCTATCGGTTCATACACGCGTTTGGCCACATGAAACATAAAATAACTATTCCAAAAATCCGCGCCGAATTTAATTGTCTCGTAAATATGCCAAGGAGCGGCGATTAATACTCCGAATAAAGCGCTTAGCCAGAAAAATTTATCTTTTATCCAGTCCCACCGGTTATAAACCAGGCTGAATATTAACGCTATCGGAATTGCCAATATTCCGATTACGCTTTTGATCATAACGCCGATTGCTGTGCCGGCGCCGAATCCGAGGTACCATTTTGGATTTTTCCAACCTTTGACAAAACCATAGATTGCGAATATTATCGCAGTCGTGACCGCCGCATCCATCCTTACTTGCCTGGCGGCAAAAACAAAATCGCCGCTTAAAAGCAATATGATCGAAGACAGGTGAGCGGTCCAGTAATTATCGCTTAGCTGATACGCCAACAACCAAACCAGGATAATTCCCATTAGCCCAAAGAGCGCGTACGGCAGGCGCAGGGCAAATTCAGACACGCCGAATAATTTAATGCTGGCCATCATTGCCCAAAAGCATAAAGGCGGTTTATCGAACCAATAACTTTTATTATCCGGACCGATCAGGGATAAACGATTATCGGAATCAAGTGTGTGCCGCGCCACCTGGACATAGGTGACTTCATCGAAGTCCCATAAAGGGGCGTCTCCCAACCGGAAAAAAAACAAAAAAGAAGAAAACAATAGAATTATCAATAGAATTATGGCCGGAAGAAATTTTTTTGCCTTACTAATGAAACTTTTCATTTTTAGTCAGGAAATGAAAATAGAAATTTTTTAACGATAAAACAAAATCTATTTTTTTCTTCTCTTCATTTCAGCTACTACCAGATTAATCATGTTATAATCTACCGCTTCTCCCAATTCCTCGAAAATAGGTTTTAGCTTATCGGTTCCGGTTTTGGCCGCGGCCTTTATAATTTTATCCTGGATATTTTTATCCACCAGCTTGTCTATGTTTTTTATCAGGCCGATTTTGATAAGATAAGAAAGATGGTCGATTATCGTCCGACTGGTAAGGCCGCGCTCTTCTGCCATTTCCTCGATCGATGCCCCTCTATTGAAAAGTTCAAGCGTCTCAAGTTGGGTTAATTTAGTGCTGAGACCGGTTTTCTTTTCGGGCGCGTCAGCCACAAATTCTTCTTCGCTCTGCTCGCGCCGCTTAAAACCGGTCTTATAGCCTCGGCTTCTCTTTTCTTCACTCCCTCTTTCCGTTTTGCGTTGCGGCGCTTCGGTTTTGCGGACATAACCGCCGCCGGTCAAGCAGGTATCGCATTTTTTGCAAACAGCGGCCGCGCTGTCGCCAAAATAATTCAGAATATACTTTTGGCGGCAGCTGAAGTCGTAAACATAATCTTCCATGCGGTCAAGTTTTTGGTGGGCATGCCTGATCTTGCGGGCCAGGGCCTCGCGATCGATCTTTAATTCGTCCGCTTCCACCCGTTTAAGTATCTTAATTTCCGTGCCCCGAAAAGGAGGCTTGTATTCAGCCAGACCCTGATCGGAAAGCTTGCGGATAAAACGAGCTAGAGACTCCCGGCCGGCGCCGATTACCGCCGCCACCTCCTCAAGGTTTATGTCCCAGCCGCCCTCCATCTCCCGGCCGTATTTATCGTAAAGCGCGTTAAATATTTCTTTTTGTTTTTTCGCGCGCGCGCCGAAAGCCTCCCTGATCGTATCGACGCTTTTAAGAAGGGCTAAATAGGCATTACCGCTTTTTTCCCGCGTCCGGGCGATATAACCTTCTTTTTCCAGGAGCTTTAAAGAGGTGCCGATCGCCATTTCTGGCACGTTTTCCGTGAGAAGCTTGCCGAGTTCGGCATAAGTGATAAGAACCGTATCTGATTCATAAGATTTCAAAGTTTCATAGATTTCCGCGATCAATTCCGGAGGCGGATTGTCGCCTTTTATGAAGAATTCATGCAGATAGCGGTCACGGGAATTAAAAAGGAGGAGACAAAAACTGGGCTTGCCGTCGCGGCCGGCGCGTCCCGCCTCCTGGTAATAAGCCTCGATCGTGCCCGGCATATCGTAATGGATAACATACCGGATATTGGCCTTATCTATTCCCAGCCCGAAAGCGTTGGTCGCGACTATTACCTTGGCTTGACCGGACATAAAATTTCCCTGGACCCATCTCCGGTCGTCGGCGTCAAGGCCGGCGTGGTAACCGACCGCCTCAATATTATTTTCTAAAAGCACCTGGGTAAGATTGTCCACCCGCGCCCGGGTGCTTGTGTAAATAATGCCGTGCTCATCCGGGGCGCTCGCGATCGCGTCTAAAACGAAACGCGGTTTTTCCGATTCCCGGGCGTGGATTACGCCGAATTGAAGATTGGGGCGCGAAAAACCGGTAACTACCAGTTCAGGCGATTCGATCTTTAGCTGTTTGATAATATCTTCCCGCACTTCCGGCGTGGCCGTAGCGGTCAGGGCCGCCACCGTCGGGTTGCCGACCGTTTCGATCGCCTGCCGTAATTTTACATAACTCGGGCGGAAGTCGTGGCCCCACTGACTGATACAATGAGCCTCATCCACGGCGAAAAGGCTTACCTCTATGTCTTTAAGGGCGGCTAAAAATTCCGGGCTGTAAAATCTTTCCGGAGCGATATAAAGAAGTTTGAAGTTCCCGTTTTTAACGGCCGCCAGACGCTCGGCGGTTTCATCGGCGCTGATTGACGAATTAATAAAAGTCGCCGGTATGCCCAACCTATGAAGACCGTCCACCTGGTCTTTCATGAGCGCGATCAGAGGCGAGATCACGAGAGTGACCCCGGGAAGTACGAGGGCCGGCAGCTGGAAGCACAAAGATTTTCCGCCGCCGGTCGGCATTATGACCACGGTGGATTTTCCGGCGAGAATATTATCTATAACCCGCTCCTGCCCCGGACGAAAAGAGTCGTATCCCCAGTGTATTTTTAAAAGCTCTTTGACCTGCTGTTTTTTATGATTTATATCAGACATTTTGTGGTTAAAATAAAAAATTTTTAATTCTATAATTTTTAAATAAATTCTAATTTTTAATTTAAAAAACCAGGCTTAGAGGTTTTTGTTTAAAAATTTGAATTTAAAAATTATTTAAAAACTAAAAATTATAAAATTAAAAATTATTATGCTTTATAAATTTTCAAATTATTTTTAATTGTTCCTCCTCTGTTTATATAATTCCAAAGTATTCTTGAATAACATCGCGATCGTCATCGGTCCGACTCCGCCCGGCACCGGAGTTATATGGCCGGCGATTTTTTTTACGTTTTCAAAATCAACGTCGCCCGAGATCTTTTTGCCTTCTTTAGTGATGCCGATATCGATCACGACCGCGTCCGGCTTTACCATGTCCGCGGTTATCAGGTTTTTTTGGCCGACTGCCGAGATTAGAATATCGGCCATTTTGGTTTTATTATTTAAATCATTATCATCGGCTTTGGTTATAGTTGTCTTTGCGCCGCGGCATTCGAGGACTTTAGACAAAGACCGGCCGAAGATATCGGAGTTGGCGATAACGCAGGCTTGTTTATTCGCTAAATCGCATTTGATGCTTTTTAGCATTTCGAGGACTGAGGCCAGTACCGGCGGCATGACACGATCATGACCGCAGGTGCCAAACAATATTTTAAGATTTTCCGGATGAAAACGGTCAACGTCTTTGGCCGGGTCTATCGCGAATATCAAGCCGTCGGTATCAAAGCCGTCCGGCAGGGGAAGCTGGATCAATATTGCGTCTATCGTTTTATCTTTATTCAAAAAATCGATCATGGAAAATATCTCTTCTTCGGGAGTATCGGCTTCACACCGGTAAATATTGGTATCAATCCCCACCCGCTTGGCTTCCCGTTCTTTCATTTCCACGTAAAGGCGCGAATCTTCCCGGTCTCCGACCAGGATGATCGCCAGATTGGGCCTATTCCAGGCCGCTTCCGCCAAGCCGTAATTTATGTCCACTATTTCTTTAACAATTGCGTCCTTGATCTTATCGGCTAATAATTTTCCGTCTATGATGTTTTTTAAAATATTTTTTTTTGTCATCTCAATAAAAGTTACGAATTATGGATTCCGGGTACGGGAAAAGCTTCGCACAATTCCTCCACCTCATTTTTTATAGAATCTAAAACCTCGATATTCTCCCTGTTCTCGATCGCGGCTTCGATCCAGCCGGCAATACGCTTTACCTCGTCTTCTTTCATGCCCCGGGTGGTCAGAGCCGGCGTACCGAATCGGACGCCGGACGGATTCATCGGCGGGTTAGGGTCATTCGGGATCGTAGAGCGGGAAACCGATATGCCGATGCGGTCGAGAACGGCCTCCGCTTCTTTGCCTGATAATCCTTTATTCGTCATATCGACCACCATCAGATGATTGTCCGTACCGCCGGATATAACCCGATAGCCTTTTTCAGCGAATTCTGCCGCCAAAGCTTTGGCGTTTTTGACCACCTGAGCCGCGTAAACCTTAAATTCCGGCTTCAGGGCCTCACCGAAAGCGACCGCTTTGGCGGCCGTGATATGGTCGTGCGGCCCGCCCTGCATACCCGGAAAAACCGCCTTGTTGACCTGGGCCGCGTATTCCTCTTTGCACATGATGATCGCTCCCCTCGGGCCCCGAAGCGTTTTGTGCGTTGTCGTTGTGATAACGTCGAAAATCCCGACCGGGCTGTCCATCGCCCCGGCGGCGATCAAGCCGGCCGTATGGGCGATATCGGCGAAAGTATAGGCGCCGACCTTATCGGCGATCGCTTTGAATTTTTCCCATTCTATTTCCCGCGAATAAGCGCTATAACCCGCCACGATCATCTTCGGTTTTTCTTTTACGGCAATTTCTTCCACCTCTTCCATATCAATTCGGCCGGTTTTCGGATTGACCCCGTATTGGACGAAATTATAAAGCATGCCGGAGAAATTTACCGGATGTCCGTGCGAGAGATGTCCGCCGTGATCAAGTTTTAAGCCAAGCACTTTGTCGCCCGGCTTTAAAAAGGCCATGTAGACGGCGGCGTTAGCCGGAGAGCCGGAAAGCGGCTGGGCGTTCACGTGATCGGCGCCGAAAAGTTTTTTCGCCCTCTCTATAGCCAGACTCTCTACGTCATCAATGATCTGGTTTCCGCCGTAATATCTTTTTCCCGGATAGCCTTCGCTATATTTATTAGTTAGGACAGAAGCCATAGCTTCCATCACGGCCGGAGAAACGTAATTTTCCGAAGCGATCATCTCTAATTCTCTGGCCTGCCTGCTCTGCTCCTTCAATATTAATTTATAAACCTCTTCATCGTTTTGTTTTAGGTTAGTATAATTCATTTTTCTGTTTTCTTGTCATCTCGAATGGAGCGAAGCGAAAGGAGAGATCTTTAATGCGCCGATATTCGCGGCCTTAATGTTTAGCTGAAAATGCGGTGTATCAAAGATTTCTCCTCCCGCTGGTCGTCGAAATGACAAAATATTGATTATTTTTTAATGCAAGATTCTAAATACTAACTTTATAGTAAGCTAAAAATGTCCGTTTGTCAAAACAAGATAGGTCTACCATGATTTCGTTTGTTTCGTGTTTTTTCGTTCGTTTAGTGTCTGGGTATTTAAAAATCAAAACACGAAAGTAACGAATATTCAAAAAATTTAACGAAGAATATATATTTATAGATAATAAAAAACCCGTGTTCAGACACGGGCGATATGGTTTTGTTTTAAAATTTGCTTATTCCCACCAGGCTACGCTTTGGATGTCCGGAGACATAAACCGGGCGGCCAGCTCCCGAGCCAGTTCGGTTTTTATCTGTGATGCCAGATATTCCAGACGTCGTTGATTGGGCGTAACATCTTTATCTTTTTTAGCCGCCCGGACGATAAATTGCAGATTATGGGCATCCGCGGCCATTACGAGCGCCGCTTCCGTAAAAGAGTATTCAGGATCAATTGGCGGCTTCAGTCCGATATTCAGAGCAGCGACTTTAATCGCGCGTCTGATGAACGGAATCAGGGCGCAAAAGGCCGCTTCTTCCGGGTCGTAGATTTTCGGGTCAGTTAAAACAAAGGCCAGAACGCCGGTCAAAAAACATTCATGAGCGCATAAACGCGGCCAAATCATTTCAAAATCAGTGCTTTTGGTATTAATAATTTTAACGGCTATGTCCTGGGCGGTTTTTGTCCGCAGTTTTTTCGCCGTATTATCAATCCAGTTTTGTTTAGCCAGAACAAAGCCTTCATCTAGGAATTTTTTGGCCATGAATATCATTTGCAGCCAGTCCGCGTCCTTGGCGATTTTTCCCGCCAGAGTCGAGTGGCTTTCAAAATCAAAGTGGTATCGCAACAGCTTCACTTTAGTGTCGGGTTCCGTTCGTCGTATCTGGTCCCGAGAGGCTCTTGCTTCCGACTCCTTATTCCGAGGAAAGTATGTTTTGTAAACAGGATTGAGATCGCCGGTTCTTACTTCGTGCAAGTCGTGGAACAGCGGAATAAGAAGCGTTCTAAGCATATCAATATGGGGATATTGTTGTTTTTCCTCAAGGGCTATCCAGTAGGCCACGGCGGACGCGTAAAGAGAGTGTTGGGCGACGGTTTCCGCCCGGTCTTTACCGATAAAATCCCAGCCGCTGCGGTACGTAATCAGGAGCTGGTTTGCTTCCAGGGCGTATTTCACTAAATTGTCAATGTTCATCGGTTCTCCTCGGTGTTTTTCGGTTTGTTTTTGTTTAAAAAATTATGTTTAAAGATTAGATGATTGTAGCGTGTTTTTATCCTTTTGTCAAGCCGCGAGGTGGTACATTCAACTCTGAAGTGCAACACCTGTCTTTTTATAGAATACCTCATAAGGTGTTTTCCAGCCAAGTCTTTTTCTGGGCCTAGAGTTTAAAAGATATTCAATTTTTCTAATATCATTATTTGTTATTGTTTTGAAA